>NZ_JAPENL010000003.1:601251-1202503 GCF_026342015.1 Micromonospora lupini | reverse complement strand
GTTGGCGCCACCCAGTCCGGGCAACTGGGCTCGCACCTGTCATTACCTAAGGCTACATTGTTCCTGTCCCGTGGCTGCTGGGGGGGGCCAGAGAAAGTTTTTTTCCCCCCCCCCCCCCCCCCCCCCCCCCCCCCCCCCCCCCCCCCCCCCCCCCCCCCCCCCCCCCCCCCCCCCCCCCCCCCCCCCCCCCCCCCCCCCCCCCCCCCCCCCCCCCCCCCCCCCCCCCCCCCCCCCCCTTTTTTTTTTTTTTTTTTTTTTTTTTTTTTTTTTTTTTTTTTTTTTTTTTTTTTTTTTTTTTTTTTTTTTTTTTTTTTTACACACACACACACACACACACATACACACACATGTGTGTGTGTGTGTGTGTGTGTGTGTGTATATATGTTGGTGTGCCCCCCCCCCCCCCCCCCCCCCCCCCCCCCCCCCCCCCCCCCCCCCCCCCCCCCCCCCCCCCCCCCCCCCCCCCCCCCCCCCCCCCCCCCCCCCCCCCCCCCCCCCCCCCCCCCCCCCCCCCCCCCCCCCCCCCCCCCCCCCCCCCCCCCCCCGCGCGCGCGCGCGCGCGCGTGTGTGTGTGTGTGTGTGTGTGTGTGTGTGTGTGTGTGTGTGTGTGTGTGTGTGTGTGTGCGCGCGCGCGCGCGCGCGCGCGTGTGTGTGCGCGCGCGCGCGTGTGTGTGTGTGTGTGTGTGTGTGGAGCGCAGAGCGCTGGTGCTCGGCGGGGCCGTTGATGGCCTCGGTGGCAATGACGCGCTGTTCGTCGAGGTCGGCGAGTTGTTGCGTGAGGGTGCCGGTAGCGGTGATGTTCTCACCCGCTGGGCCCCGCCACAGTGCGAGAGCGTCATGCAGCAGCGTCGCTGCCGCCGCATGTTCGCCGGCTCTCAGATGTGCCTGCCCGTGGCGAGTGAGGTCGGTGAACACGCGGGCGTCGGGGCTGCAAGTTCAAGAAGCCGTTCACCGCGACTGCCAACTGGGTCGACGACCCCAAAGGCAGCCATCGCCGGAGTCGCCGTCGGTTTGGCCGTGGGTGTCGGTTGCGGTTTCGCGATCGGCGCGACGGGTGCCGGTGCGGTCGCCTGCGGTGCCCTCGCCGGCGCCGCCGCCAACATGGTCACGTACGCCATCGAGACCAAGGTCGAACACAAGGGCAACGTCAGCCTCGGCGGCATGCTCGTCCAGGGCGCGATAGGCGCCGTCGTCGGCGGTGTCATGGGCGGCCTGGGTTCGGTAGGTAGTCAGGCCCTCAAGGCCGGAGTGTCCTCAATGCTCTCCGGAGCGGGCGCGCGGGCCTCGACCGCAGCCGCCGGCGCGGCCGCGAAAAAAGAGGCCGGCGCGATAGTCAACGGCCTGACGCGCAACGCCTTCACCAAGTCTGCGACGAAGGCTGCCCAAGGGGCCTCGGCGGGCCGCTCCAGTAGCATGGCCGCGGACTACGATCCCGCCGAGTGGAAGCCGACCGTGACTCACGAAAACGGAGCCACGGGTATCGGCAATGATCCGAATACCGCCGCCGCCCTGCGGTTCGCGCCTCGCATTCCCGGCATCCACAACGTGGTGATCCACGGTAATGCCGACGGATTCGCTGACGGAACTGCTGCCCGAACTGTCGCAGCTGCTGTGCGAGCGAATCCGAGCTACACGGAGGTCAGCCTGTCTGCCTGATTACCTGCTACGGCGGTAACATGACCTACTCTATGTTCCGGGAGATGCGTGCCGACGTGTCTGGCTACACCCAGAAGCTCTTCGTCAACCCTGACGGGACGTTCGCGGGCGGTGGGGAGTGGCAGGGATATAAAATGGAGAGTGATTCGTGGCTTCTCGACGATTGAGATACTTCGGATTCTACGAGGATCTCGGATATGCGATCGGTAAAGGCGTGAGAGTCGGAGACGCTGAGCGCCGCGTGGTCTGCGATAAGTCCGCCGTCGTAGCGTATCTTCGATCTGGTTCGCCGTTGGTGGTGGTGCCCGGCAGTATTGGTGATCCCCTGACTTCGGATGGCCGGACAGTCTCGGCCGGAGAAAGCGTCCTGACGGATGGTGTTTGGGTTTGGCCTCTGATTGCGGCAGACTTGGTGGGCATGCACGACTTCGCCTTACCTGACGATTTCTACGCCCATATGAAGGCTTCGAATTTCACGGTGCCTAACCTGCCCGAGGATGAGGTCCGTAGCACCTTCGCCGATGCCAAAAGGGCGCTTTCGATAGATCCAGTTCTCAGGACGGCCCGAGAGGGTCTACTCGTTCTCGACGTACGTGACGTTCGTGATGGTTCTGTGGTGTGTACTGGGCGAGCGGAGGGGGGTGTGCTGAGCGAGGGGCAAAGATTATTGAATCTCGCTAACGCCGATGCTCTGACGATTGAAATGATAACTGGCCCCGCTGGCCGATTGGATCATCTGTCTGACGGTCAGACTGCCAGAGTGACTCTTGGTGGTCCAGGCGTTGGCCACGTGGTAGTGGGAGTATTGTTGCTCAATTCGGAGGAATGATGTCCGGCTCCTTGTGGGCGAGCGAGGACGCGAAGCCTTCGACGTCGTACTAATCGCCCGACGCGCGCCTGTGAAATGCACTATCCCTGCATTGACCCGATAATCGGTCGATTTCAGGACACCGTCTGATTGCCGGTGATTGTTTGCGGTCAGTTACTTGAATGTTTTCTCGGGTGCCGAGCGCCGTGAGGGCGACGTGCTGGCGCTACCCAGTCCGGGCACCGCTCGCACCTGCGCCTGTTGTCCCTGCGCCGCGACGCCGACCTGATCCGCGACGCCCGCGGCGAGGCGATCACCCTGATCGAGGAGGACCCGGAGCTGGTCCGCAGTCCGGCGCTGGCGGCGTCCGTCGCGGCCCTGGTCGACGAGGACCGCGCGGAGTACCTGGAGAAGGGCTGACATCCGGCGGTCCGACCTGGACCGCTGATCCACACCAGTTCCAGGAAACCGGGGTATCCCTGCCGGACAGCGCCGCTTCCCGGAACCCGGGTCGATCACGCGCAGCACAAAGACCGAGGGCGCGTCGACCGCATGGTCGACGCGCCCTCGGTCTTCAGCGCAGGTCAGGTCAGGCGGTGAAGGTCACCCGACGCCGACGGGCGATGACGAACAGCACCGCGCCCGCGATCAGCAGGGCGACCGCGCCGGCGGCGATGCCGCCCGCCGCCGCACCGGTGACCGGGAGGCCCGGCTCGTCGCCGCCACCGCCACCGCTACCGCCGCAGTTGCCCTCCGGCGTGTAGATCGCCTCAAGCTCCAGGTCCATGTCCGGCAGGGCGACGATCGCCGTCTTGTCCTTGCCGGCCTTGAAGGTCACCGTCTCCGACGCGCCGGCCGCGACCGTACGGGTCTCGGTCTTGTCGCCGTAGGTGAACGTGGTCTTCACCGGCAGGCCACCCTCGGGGTTGGTGACGGTGAGGGCGAACTCCTTGCAGTCGGCCTTGGTCGTGACGGCCGGCAGCGGGCAGTCCTCGGGACGCGCCCAGGAGTACGTGCCGTTCTCGATGACCTTGCCGTCGACCAGCACCTCGATCTTGCCGGCGTCGGCGGCGGGCACCACGATGCTGCTGTCGGCCTTACCCGGCGCGACGGAGACCTTCTTGGTGAAGCCGTTCTCGCCCTTGACCTCGAACTCGACGGCGTACTTGCTGATCTTGCCGTCGTTGCTCAGCGACACGGCGACCGAACCGTCGCACTTGGACGCGAACGTCGAGGCCGGGGTGACGCAGCTCTTGCTGCCGCCGTTGTACCAGCCCTGCGGGCCCTTGGACCGGTTGCCCGGAGCGCCCGGCGAGCCGAGCTTCTTGTTGTCGTAGCGCTTGCCGCCGTCGACGATCTCGCTGATGACCTGGTCCTTGTCGCCCCAGATGAGGTCGACCTGGGTGTGGCAGTCCGGGATCTCCACGTTCAGCGTGATCTCGGTCTGCTTGGCGCTGACGAAGTCGCTGTCCGGCGTGCCGTACACGTACTGCGGGGTGGCGAACTGCGGCCGCGGCGCGAAGTAGGACACCAGCGTGAAGTACTGCTTGCCGTCGCCGCAGAGCGGCAGGTCACCGTCGAGCTTGACGGTGGCGGTGCCCTTCGGGCCGTCGAAGGTGTGGCTGAACTTCGCCTTGTCGATCTCGACGCACTTCGGCGCCGGCGTGCAGGACTTGTCGGCCGCGAGGGTGATGCTCTTGGCCCGGGTGTCCTCGGCGGCCTTGACGTCCCCCACCCACCACTCGGCGTGCACCTCGAGGCTGGCGGTCGTCGTGTTGCCCGGCACCCGCTGAACGGCCTCAACGGTCGCGCTTCGGGGGAGGAGGTAGCCCTGCAGCGGCAACTCCTTCGCGTCCGCGAGGAGAGCGTTCACCGGAGTCCCCGGAGTGGCGGTCACCTTCTGGAGCGTCGCGTCCTTGTCGGCCTGACTGTTCTGCACCGACCACGTGATCAGGCGCTCACCGGTCTGCCGGTCGCAGCCGACGGTTGCGTTGATCGTGGTGTGGTGTGCGCTGGCTGGGGTGGCTACCGCGGCGACCCCGGTGAGGCCGACGAGGGCGGCTCCCAGGATGGCCAGCGGTCGCCGGAGCGACAGCTTGGGACGGATCACGGGGTACTCCTGGAGTGCTGAAGCGTCAGGGGTGTGGCACGGGAGCGACAGTGGACGGTCACTGCACGTCCGATCGGAGAGGCGCCCTCCCGAGCCGTGGGCCGGTGGGTTGGCCGCCGGCACCCGGCAGACCCTAGCGAGATCGCCGCGCGTGATACAGCGCTCAGGATTTGCTAAGACGGATGTTATGAACTTGAGATCATTGATATACGAGAAGTGATCACATCGTCTGCGTGGCGGTACCGACCGTGTCGGCAGGCCGGTCCGGCGAGTCGCGTAGCGTCGGGGCCATGAGCAGGAGGAGACGGTGACCCGGATCGTGGCCGGGACGCTCGGGGGACGGCGGATCGCCGCGCCGCCCGGCGCCGGCACCCGACCCACCTCCGACCGGGTCCGGGAGGCGCTGTTCAGTGCCGTCGAGGCCGAGGTCGACCTGGACGGGGCGCGCTTCGCCGACCTGTACGCCGGTTCCGGCGCGGTCGGGCTGGAGGCGCTGTCCCGGGGCGCCCGACACGTCCTGCTTGTCGAGTCCGATCCAAGGGCGGCGCGCGTGATCCGGGAGAACGTGGCGACCCTGCGGGCCGGTTCCGCCGTACGCCTGGTGGCCGGCAAGGTGGCGACGGTTCTGGCCGCCGGCCCGGACGGTGGCGGCTACGACGTGGTCTTCGCCGACCCGCCCTACGCCGTGCCGGACGAGGAGATCACCGCGCTGCTGACGACGCTCGTCGACGGGGGCTGGCTGGCGCCCGACGCGTTGGTGGTGGTGGAGCGGTCGCGCCGCACCAGGGAGTTCGAGTGGGTGGAGGGGATCACCCCCGAGCGCAGTCGCCGGTACGGCGAGACCACCCTTTGGTACGGTCGCCGATCATGAGACGTGCGGTGTGCCCCGGCTCGTTCGACCCGGTCACCAACGGACACCTCGACATCATCGGTCGCGCCAGCCGGCTGTTCGACGAGGTGATCGTCGGCGTGCTGGTGAACCAGTCGAAGAGCGGCCTGTTCACGGTCGAGGAGCGGATCGAGATGCTCCGCGAGGTGACCGCCTCGTACGGCAACGTACGGGTCGAGTCGTTCCGTGGGCTCCTCGTCGACTTCTGCCGGGCCCAGCAGGCGAGCGTGCTGATCAAGGGTCTGCGGGCGGTGAGCGACTTCGACTACGAGTTGCAGATGGCCCAGATGAACATCGGACTGGCCGGCGTCGAGACGCTCTTCATGCCGACCAACCCGCTCTACTCGTTCCTCTCCTCCAGCCTTGTCAAGGACGTGGCCAAGTGGGGCGGCGACATCTCCGCCCACGTCCCGGACCCGGTCCGCGAGGCCCTCCAGGCACGCCTGGGCCCCCGCCCCTGACCCCCGCTCCCGGGCGTCCCTTTCCGGGTGGTTTGGCGCGACCAGAAGTGCGCAGTCGGCGGGGAGTGACCATGTCGCGACTCGCCGGGTTGGGGTGAGTGGGGCGTGGGTGGGGCGGGCACGACATGATTGGTCGAGCACGAACCCGGCCGTGGCCCGCATCATGGAGGTCGGCCGACGAACGACAGGAGTGAGGTACCGGTGGACCCGCTCGATCGCATCGACGAACTGATCGCCATGGTGGAGCAGGCACGCTCCGTCCCGATGTCGCGCAACAACTGCATGGTCGACCGGGGCGAGGTGATCGCCGCCCTGGACGAGATGCGCGCCGACCTGCCCGCCGACCTGCGTCGGGCCGCCGCGCTCCTCGACGAGCGGGACAAGATCATGGAGGCCGGTAAGCGCGAGGCGGACCGGATCATCAGCGAGGGTGAGGCAGAACACGCCCGCCTCGTGTCGGTGAACGAGATCACCGTGTCGGCCGAGCACGAGGGCGCCCGCATCATCTCCGAGGCGCGCGCCGAGGCGCAGCGTCTGCGCGAGGAGGTCGACGACTACGTCGACACCGCGCTGGCCAACTTCGAGCAGTTCCTCACCCGGGCCCTCGCCTCGATAGAGCGTGGCCGGGACAAGATGCACGCGCTGCGGGAGATCGGTACCTTCGGTGGGGATGAGGCGGAACGCCCGCTACCCTTCTGAGCGGCACCTCACCAGCCGACATTCTCACCGCAGGCGTCCCCCCGGTTCGACGGTCCGGCGGTCGCCCAGGTAACCTTTTTTGTCGGCCTCTCACCGGCCGGAGTCTGACTATGCCCAAGCACTCGCCATCGACACTCGACCCCAGGGCGCCGCTGGTCCTCGACACGAGGGACCTGCCGCGTCGCCCTGGCGCGTTGCGTGAGGTCCAGCGGGTCGTGCCGGCACCGGCGGACCTCGGCGTGGAGTTGATCGGCGTGCCGGAGGGCGCGGACCTCGACCTCGATCTGAGGTTGCAGTCGGTGTCCGAGGGTGTGCTCGTCTCCGGGACCATCACCGGTCCCATCCGGGGCGAGTGCGGGCGTTGCCTACGCGAGATCAACGAATCGATGGCCGTGACGATCCAGGAGCTGTACGCGTACGAGAACAGCACCACGGACGCCACGACCGACGAGGACGAGGTGGGCCGGATGCAGGGCGATCTGATCGACCTGGAGCCGGCGCTGCGGGACGCGTTGGTGCTCACGCTGCCGACCAACCCGCTCTGCCGGGAGGACTGCCCAGGACTGTGCCCCGAATGCGGGGCGCACTGGGACGATCTGCCGGCCGACCACAGTCACCAGCAGATCGACCCGCGTTGGGCGGGCCTGTCGCAACTGACCGTTACAGAGGAGTAAGAACCGTGGCCGTCCCGAAGCGCAAGATGTCGCGCAGCAACACCCGGTCCCGCCGGGCGAACTGGAAGGCGACAGTGGTCGCGACCGTCGCGTGCCCGCAGTGCAAGTCCCCGAAGCTGCCGCACGCCGCCTGCTCCGTCTGCGGCACCTACAACGGCCGCCAGGTTCTCGAGGTCTGACCTGGACGCCGAGTGACGCCCCCGACCCCAGGTCGGGCGGCGCGCGCACCCTGGCATTCGCCCGGTGCCCCGGCTCCCTCCGACACCGGCCGGCCCAACCCGGCCGGTGTTCCGGTGGAGCCGGGCACCGCGCGGATCGCCGTTGACCTCCTCGGCGGGGACGACGCTCCCGCCGTCGTGGTTGACGGCGCTCTGCGGGCCGTGCGCGCCGATCCCGATCTGCACCTGCTGCTCGTCGGACCGACCGAGGTCGCCGACGCGCTGATCGCTGCCCTCGCCCCGGCCGAGCGGGCCCGGATCACGGTCCGGCCGGTCCGCTCCGCAGTCGGCATGGCCGACCATCCCAGCGCCGCCCGCTCGGAGAGCACCGTCCGCGCCGCCGTCACCGCCGTCCGCGACGGCACCGCCGACGCCCTCGTCTCGGCCGGCGCGACAGGCGCCACGGTCACCGCCGCCGTGCTCGGGCTCGGGCGCTGGCCGGAGATCCGCCAACCCGCCCTTGTCGCCACCCTGCCCGCGGTCGCCGGGCCGGTGGTGCTGCTCGACGTCGGCGGTTCCCTGGAGCCCCGCCCCGCCACCCTGGCCCGACACGCCGTGCTCGGTGCCGCGTACGCCGCGGTGGCCCACTCGGTCGCCGCGCCGCGGGTCGGCCTGCTCTCGGTCGGCACCGAGGCCGGCAAGGGCGATCGGGTACGCCGCGCCACCGACCCCCTGCTCGCCGTCGAGCCGCTGCCGTGCGGGGCGCGCTACGTCGGCCTGGTCGAGGGGTACGACGTGTCCCTCGGCGCGCGCGCCGATGTCGTGGTCACCGACGGCTTCACCGGTAACGTGCTGCTCAAGGCGATCGAGGGCGCGTACGCGATGGCCGGCGGCCCGCCCGTCGGCGGTGGCGCGCCCCGGGCAGCCGCCCTGCTCGGCGTCGCCGGGACTGTCGTCGTCTGTCACGGCTCCGCTCGCGCCGACGACGTCGCCTCCGGCATCGCTCTCGCCGCCCACCTGTGGCGACGGCGTGCCACCGAACTGGTCTCCGCGTTGCTCGACGGCGACGCCGCGACGAACCGCACCGACCGCTCCACCGACACCGAGGTACGCACATCATGAGCAACGACAAGCGGCGGCGGGCGTCCGTCGGTCATCTGGAAGAGGCGTTCGGCGTCAGCCTGGAGCCGGACCTGCTGGAACGCGCGTTGACCCACCGCTCGTACGCGTACGAGAACGGCGGCCTGCCGACGAACGAGCGGCTGGAGTTCCTCGGCGACTCGGTCCTCGGCGTCGTGATCACCACCGCGTTGTTCCACAACCACCCGGACCTGCCCGAGGGGCAGCTCGCCAAGCTGCGCGCCAGCGTGGTCAACATGCGGGCGCTCGCCGACGTGGCCCGCGGCCTGGGCCCGGACGGCCTCGGCGCGTACCTGCTGCTCGGCAAGGGTGAGGAGACCACAGGTGGCCGGGACAAGGCGAGCATCCTCGCCGACACCCTGGAGGCGCTGCTCGGCGCGATCTACCTCCAGTACGGGCTGGACACCGCCGGGATCGTGATCCACCGGCTGTTCGACCCGCTGATGGCCGAGTCGGCCGGCCGGGGCGCCGCCCTGGACTGGAAGACCAGCCTCCAGGAGTTGACCGCCGCGCTCGGTCTCGGCGTGCCCGAGTACCGGATCGAGGGCACCGGACCGGACCACCTCAAGACGTTCACCGCCTGGGTCGTGGTGGCCGGCAACCGGTACGGCGGCGCGGAGGGGCGCAGCAAGAAGGAGGCCGAGCAGCGGGCCGCCGAGGCGGCCTGGCGGATACTCACCGACCAGCACGAGCAGAACGCCAAGCAGGACCAGCCGGACGGGTCCGACGAGGGCGACTCCTTCGGGCCGCTGGAGAGCGCCGAGCAGGCGGCCCGGACCGAGCAGGCCGACCACCTCGCGCAGGTCATGCCTGCCGACGTGGCGGACCAGCAGACCCCGCCCGAGCGGCAGGTGTCCGCCAACGGCGCCGGCCCCTCCGCCGATCGCGACGGTGCGGCCCGGACCGGCGAGGCCGGCAACGACGAGGCCCGGACCGGCGAGGCCCGCGACGCCGCGTCCCCGACCGGTGGTCGCGAGACGGGCGTACGTCGTGCCTGAGCTGCCCGAGGTGGAGACCGTCCGGCAGGGGCTGGCCCAGTGGGTCACCGGCCGGCGGATCGCCTCGGTCGAGGTCCGACACCCGCGCGCCGTCAGGCGGCACGTCCCCGGCGGCGTGCACTTCGCCGACGTCCTCGCCGGCCGGACGATCGTGGACGTGCGCCGACGCGGCAAGTACCTGTGGCTCCCACTTGACAGCGGCGACGCGGTGGTCGGGCACCTCGGCATGTCGGGTCAGTTGCTGCTCCAGCCGCCCGGCACCCCCGACGAGACCCACCTGCGGGTCCGGTTCCGGTTCGCCGACGACGGGCCCGAGCTGCGCTTCGTCGACCAACGCACGTTCGGCGGACTCGCGGTCAGCGAGGGCGGCGCGGACCTGCCTGCAGAGATCGCGCACATCGCCCGCGACCCGATGGACCCGGAGTTCTCCGACGCGGCCTTCGTCGCCGCGCTGCGCCGCCGGCGGACCGAGGTGAAACGGGCCCTGCTCGACCAGACGCTGATCTCCGGGGTGGGCAACATCTACGCCGACGAGGCGCTCTGGCGCGCGGGGCTGCACGGCGCCCGCCCCACCGACGCGCTGACCGGGCCGGCCGCGCAGCGTCTGCTCGGCCACGTCCGCGACGTGCTCGCCGAGGCGATCAAGGAGGGCGGCACCAGCTTCGACGCCCTCTACGTCAACGTCAACGGCGAGAGCGGCTACTTCGACCGGGCACTGAACGCCTACGGCCGCGAGGGCGAGCCGTGCCGGCGGTGCGGAGCCCCGATCCGCCGCGAGTCGTTCATGAACCGCTCCTCGTACAGCTGCCCGCGCTGCCAGCCCCGGCCTCGGGGTGCCCTTCGGGGATGACCCGGAGTCGGCTCCGGGTCGGCACCGGCGGGTCGTGGCCGGACCCTCCGGGCCACACCCGGGCGTACGCCCGAATCGCGTGTTGATGCCCCTCCGGCGGACCCGCCGCCCTCCGCACACCGACTCCGGGGTGGACGGGGGCCGTTCCCCGATGTGACCGCCTCGTCACGCCCCTAACGTCAGCAGCGTCGGCAGGGGGTCGACGTGACAGGGGGACACGAGATGGGCAACAGACCGGTGACGGTGCGGATGGCGCGGTGGAGCGCCGAGCATCCGTGGCGGGCGATCGCGATGTGGATCGTGTTCGTGGCGGTGTGTTTCGTCGGCGGCAACGCCGCCGGCCTCACCGAGGCCACAAGCGGGGACCAGGCGATCGGCGAGGCCGGGCGGGCGAGCCTCATCGTGGACGACGGGGCCTTCGACGACCCGGCGGTCGAGAACGTCCTGATCACCTCCCGCGCTGGCGCCCTGGACCCGGCGGCGGCGAAGGCGGCCGCCGACGACGCGGCGACCCGACTGCGTACGGTCACCGGAGTTGCCGAGATCGGCCCGCCGGTCACCGCGCGGGACGGGTCGGCGCTGCTGCTGCCGATCACCATGTCCGGTGACCCGGAGACCGCGTCGGACCGGGTGCAGCCGCTGCGCGACGCCACCGCCACCGTGCAGGGCGCGCACCCGCAGCTCCGCGTCGAGCAGGTCGGCGGGGCGTCGATCGGCCAGGCGCTCGACGACACCCTGGGCAAGGACTTCAAGCGCGCCGAGCTGCTGAGCCTGCCGGTCACCCTGGCCATCCTGATCATCGCGTTCGGCGCGTTGATCGCGGCCAGCGTGCCGGTGCTGCTGGCGCTCTCCTCGGTCGCCGCCGCGATGGGCCTGTCCACTCTCGCCTCGCACCTGGTGCCGGCCACCGACACGACGTCACCGGTGATCCTGCTGATCGGCATGGCGGTGGGGGTCGACTACTCGCTGTTCTACATCCGCCGGGAGCGGGAGGAGCGGGCCAAGGGCCGCTCCGGCCTGGACGCGGTGGAGATCGCAGCGGAGACCTCCGGGCACGCCGTGGTGGTCTCCGGCTTCGCCGTGATCATCGCGATGGCCGGGCTGTTCCTCGCCGGCGACGTGGTCTTCTCGTCCCTGGCCGTCGGCTCGATCCTGGTGGTCGCGGTCGCGGTGACCGGCTCGCTGACCGTGCTGCCGGCCCTGCTGGCCAGGCTGGGCCGCTGGGTCGACAGGCCCCGGGTGCCGCTGCTCTGGCGGCTGACCGCGCCGCGCACCGGCCGGCACGGCGAGCCGCGTACGCCTCGGCTCTGGCCGGCGCTGCTCCGGCCGGCGCTGCGCGCCCCGGTGGTCACGCTCGTCATCTCGGTCGGTCTGCTGCTCGCGCTGGCCGCGCCGGCGCTCGGGATGAAGCTGAAGTTCCCCGGGATGGAGGACCTGCCGCGCACCACGCCTGCCATGCAGGCGTACGACAGGCTCACCGCGGCCTTCCCGAGCACCGGCACCAACCATGTGGTGGCCGTCCGGGCGCCTGCCGAGCAGGCCGATCGGGTCAACGCGGCGCTCACCGACCTGGCCGGCCGCGCCGGCGGAGATCCGTTGTTCGCCCCCACCGAGGCGGACGGCCCGAAGATCAAGGTGTCGGCCGACAGGCGGGTGTCGGTGCTTGACGTCGCCACCCCGTACGCCAGCCGGGACGACCGGTCGGTGCAGTCGCTGGAGAAGTTGCGGGCCGACCTGGTGCCGGCCGAGCTGCGGGGGATCCCCGGGATCGAGTACGCGGTCGGCGGGAGCGTGGCCGACAGCGAGGACTACGCGTCGCACGTCCGCGACAAGCTGCCGCTGGTGATGGGCTTCGTGCTGGTGCTCACGTTCCTGGTCATGGCCTTCACGTTCCGCTCGGTGGTGGTGGCGGCCAGCTCGATCGCGCTGAACCTGCTCTCCGCCGGCGCGGCGTACGGGCTGCTGGTGCTGGTCTTCCAGGGCGAGTGGGCCGAGGGACTGCTCGGCTTCACGTCGATGGGCGCGATCGTCTCCTGGCTGCCGTTGTTCCTGTTCGTGGTGCTCTTCGGCCTCTCGATGGACTACCACGTGTTCGTGGTGAGCCGGATCCGCGAGGGGGTCCGGGCCGGCATGTCCAACCGCGACGCGGTGTCGTACGGCATCACCTCGTCGGCCGGGGTGGTGACCAGCGCGGCGATCGTCATGGTCGGGGTGTTCTCGATCTTCGCCACGCTGAGCACCATCGACATGAAGCAGCTCGGCATCGGCCTGGCGGCGGCGATCCTGCTGGACGCCACGATCATCCGGGGAGTGGTCCTGCCGGCCCTGATGACAATGCTCGGTGACGCCAACTGGTGGGCCCCGCGGTTCCTGCGGCGACGCCCGGCGCCCGCCCCCACCGACCCGCCGGCCCCCGCGCCGGAGCTGGTGCCGGTGTCCTGAGCCGAACGTCTGTCGTCCGTGCCGGGCCGCGACTCGCGGCCCGGCACGTGCCGTGGTGGGCACGCTGTGGCGGCACCCGGGCGCGATCGCAGGTCACGGCAGCGCGCACGGTTCCCGCCAGGCGTCCAACGTCCGCTCCTTGCGGATCGAGGCGAAGCCGTAGCCGACAGTCGCGACGCAGAAGTCCTCGGTCGACCCGGTGTACTCGACGTGGAAGACCGGCTTGCCCGCGTCCACGAACGGCAGCAGCTTGGCGCACTGGTCCAGCCGGACGCACTCCTCGTTGACCACGAAGTCGAAGTCCGGTGCCAGCGCCGCGAGCTGCGGCACGTCGTTGACCAGCCCGGGGGAGAGGTCAAGTGCGCGGGCCAACTGGGCCAGCCGGCGGTTGAACAGCAGTTGGTCGTCGAAGCCGAGGGGGAAGCCGCTGCGGTGGGCGTACCCGTCGGCGTCGGCAAGCGCCACCGCGCCGAACCCCTTGCCCCGGCACAGCCGCAACCGGTCGGCCAGCACCGGCTCCAGCGCGTCCCACAGCCGCACGTCCAGCCACCGGCTGCCCGGCTGTGGGCCGGCCGCGCCCCGCACGACGGCGGGCACCCGGCTGGCGTCCGGGTCGGTCGAGCGCACCGAGCCGACGGGCACCTGGCAGATCAACCGCCGGTCACGCGAGCGCAGTTCGGCAGTCTGCGCGGCAGTGGTGGCCACCGGGTCGAGCAGGAAGACGTCGGCGTCCACGGTCGTGTCGACCGGGCCGTCGAGTTGCCACTGCCACCGCCAGTGGCGAGCCTGCGTGGCCGGCCACGGGGTGGGGGCGCCCGGCGGGGTCAGTTCGCGCCGGCACCCGTACGCCGGCAGCACCAGGACGAGCGCGACGCCGGCCGACACGATCCGGCGCAGCGGGCGTACGGCGGCACGTCGCCGCGGCCGGATCCGCATCGGCAGCTCCCGGGTCACGGGCGGCCGGTCGCCGCCCACACCGGCACGTCGACCCCACGTCCGGTCCGGCGTACCTCACCGGGTCCAACGAGCGCGGGAGCGCGGACGACGCGCCGTCAGCGCGGCGCCGCGAAGACCTGCGTCCAGTACGGCCCGTTGCTGCTGGCGATGCCGACGCCGATCTCGGTGAACGCGCAGTTGAGGATGTTGGCCCGGTGCCCGGAGCTGTTCATCCAGGCGTCCATCACGGCGGCCGGCGTCTTCTGGTTCCACGCCACGTTCTCGCCGTAGGTGCGCCAGGCGTAGCCGACGCGGTCCAACCGGACGCCTGTGTCGCTGCCGTCGCTGCCGGTGTGCGACATCGTCTGGTGGTCGGCCTGGTCCTGGCTGTGCCCCTGGGCGGCGGTCATCAGCTTGTCGTCGACGCTCAGCGCCTTGCAGCCGGCCTTGGCCCGCTCGGCGTTGACCAGGTCCACCACCTGCTGGGCCTGGGTGCCGACGGTGCCGCTCACGCCCCCGGAGCCACTGCTGGTGCTCGGGGCCTTGCTGCGCTCGGCGGTGCGCCGTGACGGGGCGGTGGTCCGCGACGCGGCCGGGGTGGGCCTGACCACCCTGCTCGGCGACGGGCTCGGCCGTGCCGGGCTGGGCGAGCTGGTCGGAGAGGGTGCGGCCAGGGTGTCACCACCCGGCTGGTCGGTCGGGACCGCGGGCGCGGCGGCGACGGTGCCGTCGACGGCTGTGGGTTCGTCGGCCGGGCCGTCGCCACGGGGCATCGCGAGCGCGCCGACGCCGACGCTCACCACGAGGGTGGCTGCCGCGGCGGCGCCACCGATCATCACGGGGCGACGCCAGCGCCGGGGCGAGCGGTGCCGCCCCTCGCCGGGCCGACCGCCGCCGCTCCGGTCACCGGTGGCCTGCGCGTCGGCCTCGGTACGCCAGCCGCCGGTAGCCTGCGCGGCCTCGGTGGTCCAGCCGCCGGTGGTCTGCGCGGCCTCGGTGCGCGGGGTGTCGTCGCGCCAGCCGCCTGTCGCCTCGTCACTCCGTTCGTGGCTCGGCCAGGCGCTATCAGGCGCCTCGACCGGGGCGGCCGGGGACGCGGGCTGCCAGCGGGCGGTGGGCTCGGCGCGGTGCCACTCGTCGCCAGGCTGGTCGGGGTCGTCCCCGAAGAGGTAGGCCGAGCGGGGCTCCGGGCGGTCGCGCAGCCAGTCCGGCTCGTCGGTCGGCCGCTCGGCGCGCCGTTGGGCGCCGTTCGGGTCCATCGGGTCGGTCCAGCCGTACACGCCTCTGCCTCCACGGGGTCGGTTGCGGGCCGGGGTGACGCTACGACTCGCCCGCGACCTGCGGCAACGTGGCTAAGGAAGAGTTAAGAGGAAGTCGGACGTCAAGGCGCTGACTTCCCCGAATCCGGGCGTACAGTAAAGGTGTCCGGACAGAGAGTGTCCGTGCCTTGCGGCAGCCCCCCGACAAGTGGACAGGTCGACGTAGAGATGATCTACGGCCTGCGAGAACTTGACGAAGGAGGGGTTTGCGGCTCAATATATAGGTGTCGCCAGTCGCGCCCGGTCATGCCCAGATACAGCTGGAATGACAGCCGCGTACAAAATTGGGCGCGCGTTTGGCCGGCCTTTCCGGCAGCGCATATCAAGGAGTCAGCATGGCGAAGGCCCTCTACGGCCACGTAGGTGCAGCGCCCGACCGGCGTCTGCTCGACGAGGTCACCCGACTGCGTGCCAGGGTTCAGGCACTGGAGTTCGAGATCACGCGTCTGCGTGCCGACAATGATCGGCTCGCGGCGGCTGCGGCGGAAGCGGACGACCTGCTCCGTCTCGCCGAGCCGGCGCTGACCTGATCTTCAGGTCGGAAAACTGAATCGCAGCACCACCGCAAAAATGCGCGCCGACACCTCTGTGCCGGCGCGCAACGCTGTCCGGCGCCTTTCGCGCCCGACCATTTCTGATCTTGTGACCGGCCCCGCGATAACCGCACCCACGGTTTCGCCGAAACGCCCCGACCGGCGCGCCGATCATGAACGGAGTTTGTCTTTCTCGTCGTCGCCGCCACCACCGCGCGCTCGGCCCGTGCTCGCCGTCGACACGGCCCCGGGGCGGGTCGCGTGCCGGGTCGGTCCCGCCAGCGGGTTAGTCTGCGGGTTCACCCAGGTCCCCGCAGCCGGCGACGGTACGGCGGCCACCGGACGAGGATCGAGTAGGTGTATCTCAAGAGCCTGACGGTGAAGGGCTTCAAATCCTTCGCCTCCGCCACGACGTTGAAGCTGGAGCCCGGGATCACCTGCGTGGTGGGCCCGAACGGCTCCGGCAAGTCCAACGTCGTCGACGCCATCGCCTGGGTCCTCGGCGAGCAGGGCGCCAAGGCGCTGCGCGGCGGCAAGATGGAGGACGTCATCTTTGCCGGCACCGCCGGCCGTGCGCCGCTGGGCCGGGCCGAGGTCACCCTCACCATCGACAACACCGACGGCGCGCTGCCCATCGAGTACACCGAGGTCTCCATCACCCGCCGGATGTTCCGCTCCGGCGAGAGCGAGTACGAGATCAACGGCAACTCCTGCCGCCTGCTCGACATCCAGGAGCTGCTGTCCGACTCCGGCATCGGCCGGGAGATGCACATCATCGTCGGCCAGGGCCGGCTCGACGGCATGCTGCACGCCAAGCCGGAGGACCGCCGCTCGTTCATCGAGGAGGCGGCAGGCGTCCTCAAGCACCGCAAGCGCAAAGAAAAGGCGCTGCGGAAGCTCGACGCCATGCAGGTGAACCTCAACCGGCTCACCGACCTCACGGCCGAGCTGCGCCGCCAGCTCAAGCCGCTGGGCCGGCAGGCGGAGGTGGCCCGCCGCGCCGCCGCGATCCAGGCCAACCTGCGCGACGCCCGGTTGCGACTGCTCGCCGACGACCTGGCCACCCTGCGGACCACCCTCGATCGGGAGATCGCCGACGAGACCGCGCTGCGGGAGCGGCGTGAGCAGATCGAGGGCGAGCACACCGAGGTGCAGGGGCGGCTCGGCGAGTTGGAGGGCGCCCTCGCCGAGGACGCTCCGCTGCTCGCGGCCGCCCAGGACACCTGGTACAGGTTGTCCGCACTCCAGGAACGCTTCCGCTCGATCGAGCAGCTCGCCCGGGAGCGACTGCGGCACCTCAGCGCCACCGGCGACGACGAGCGGCCCGGTCGCGACCCCGACCAACTGGAGGCCGAGGCCGAGCGGGTCCGCGAGCAGGAGGAGGAACTGCGCGCGGCGCTCACCGACGACCAGATCCGGCTCGCCGAGGCGGTCGAGCACCGCCAGGAGCTGGAACGGCAGCTCGCCGCCGCCGAGCGGGGGCTGGTCGCCGCCGCGAAGGCCATCGCCGACAGGCGTGAGGGCATGGCCCGGCTCACCGGCCAGGTCAACTCGGCCCGCGCCCGGACCACGAGCGCCGGCGAGGAGATCGAGCGCCTCGCCGTCGCGCACGCCGACGCGTTGGGCCGCGCCGAGCAGGCGCAGGCCGACCTGGACGCGGTGGCCGCGCAGTCCACCGAGGCGGACCGGGACAACGCCGACCTGGACGCCCGGCACGCCGAGGCGGTCGCCGTCCAGGAGCGGGCGCAGGCAACCGTCCGGTCGCTTGCCGACGCCGAGCGGGCCGCCGAGAAGGACGCCGCCACCTGGAAGGCCCGCGAGGAGGCGCTCGCCCTGGGGCTGCGGCGCAAGGACGGCGCGGGAGCGCTGCTCGCCCGCGCCGGCGACGTACCCGGCCTGCTCGGCAGTCTGGCCGGGCTGCTCACCGTCGCCCCGGGGCACGAGGCCGCGCTTGCCGCCGCGCTCGGCGGGCTCGCCGACGCGGTCGCCGTCAGCGGGGTCGACGAGGCCGTCGAGGCGATGCGGCTGCTGAAGATCTCCGACGCCGGCCGGGCCGGTCTGTTGGTCGGCAGCCCGGCGGGACCGGGCATGACCGGCTCGGCCGACGCGCTGCGCCCGAAACTGCCCGACGGCGCCCGCTGGGCCCCCGACCTGGTCGAGTGCACGCCCGACATTCGTCCGGCGGTGCACCGGGCGCTGCGCGACGTGGCGCTCGTCGACGATCTCACCGCGGCGGCCGACCTGGTCGCCGGCAATCCCGAGCTGCGGGCCGTCACCCCGGACGGGGACGTGATCGGGGCGTACGCGGCGGCCGGCGGGTCGGCCAAGGCCCCCAGCTACATCGAGGTGCAGGCGGCCGTCGAGGAGGCCCGTACCAACCGGCTCGCCGCGGAACGCTCAGGCGCGGAGCTGCGCGACCAGCTCGTCGAGGCGCGTGCCGAGGTGGCCGCCGCGAAGGAGACCGTGCAGCACGCCGCGGCCGAGAAGCGGGAGGCGGAGAGCCACCGCAACGCCGCCGCCCGCCGGCTCGCCGAGCTGGGCGCGGCTGCCCGCTCGGCGAGGGCCGAGACGGACCGGCTGGGTGAGTCGCGGGCCCGTGCCGAGGCGGCCCGGCAGCGGGACCTCGCCACGCTCGACGAGCTGGAGGAGCGACTGCGGCTGGCCGAGGACACCCCGATCGACGCCGAGCCCTCCACCGAGGAGCGCGACCAGCTCGCCGCGATGGTGCCGCAGGCCCGGCAGAACGAGATGGAGGTCCGGCTCGCCGTGCGTACCGCCGAGGAGCGGGTCTCCTCGATCGCCGGTCGGGCCGACTCGCTGGCCCGGCAGGCCACCGCGGAGCGGGCCGCCCGGGAACGCGCCGCGGCCCGGCGGGCCGCGCGCACCCGTGGCGCGGGCATCGCCAGGGCCGTCGCCGGCGGCGCCCGGGAGGCGCTCACCCGACTCACCACGTCGATCGCCGCGGCCGAGGAGCACCGCGACGCCGTCGCGCGGGAGCGCGCCGCCCGCGAGGCAGAGCTGCAGGAGGTACGCGGAGCGGCCAAGCGGCTCGGCGCGGAGCTGGAGCGGCTGACCAGCCAGGTGCACCGCGACGAGGTGGCCCGCGCGGAGCAGCGCCTGCGGATCGAGCAGTTGGAGGCGAAGGCCGCCGAGGACTTCGGGTTGGACGTGGAGACGCTTGTCGCCGAGTACGGCCCCACCCAGCCCGTTCCGCCGACACAGGCGGACGTGGCGGCGGCCGAGCGCGACGGGCTGCCGGTGCCCGAGCCGGTCCGCTACGAGCGGCCGGTGCAGGAGAAGCGGGCCGCCAAGGCGGAACGCGAACTGGCCCTGCTCGGCAAGGTCAACCCGCTCGCGCTCGAGGAGTTCGCCGCGCTGGAGGAGCGCTTCAAGTTCCTCTCCGAGCAGTTGGAGGACCTCAAGGCGACCCGGCGGGACCTGCTCACCGTGGTCAAGGACGTGGACGAGCGGATCCTGGAGGTCTTCGCCAGCGCGTTCGAGGACACGGCCCGGGAGTTCGAGCAGGTGTTCACCGTGCTCTTCCCCGGCGGTGAGGGCCGGCTGATCCTCACCGACCCCGAGGACCTGCTCACCACAGGCGTCGAGGTCGAGGCCCGCCCGCCGGGTAAGAAGATCAAGCGGCTGTCGCTGCTCTCCGGCGGCGAGCGGTCGCTGACCGCGGTGGCCATGCTGGTGGCGATCTTCCGTGCCCGGCCGAGCCCGTTCTACATCATGGACGAGGTGGAGGCGGCCCTGGACGACGTGAACCTGGGCCGGCTGATCACGTTGCTGGCACAGTTGCGGGAGAAGAGTCAGCTGATCGTCATCACGCACCAGAAGCGGACGATGGAGATCGCCGACGCGCTCTACGGGGTGACCATGCGCAGCGGGGTCACCCAGGTGATCAGCCAACGGCTCAACCGGGCCGACGAGGACGACAGGCGGCACCGCCGCGGCGAGGAGAACGGGTAGTGGCTCGGGAACGCGCGACGGCGCTCCTGCTGGACTTCGACGGCGTGCTGCGCCGGTGGGACCCGACGGTGGCCGCCGTTGTCGAGCGGGAGTACGGCCTCTCCGAGGGGGTGCTCGGCGAGATCGCCATGCAGTGGGGGCGGCTCCAGCCGGTGCTCACCGGTCAGGTCAGCCACGCCGAGTGGATGAGCAGCGTCGCGGACGCCCTGAGCGAGTCGGTGGGCAGCCCGCAACGGGCCCGTGCCGCGGTGGAGCAGTGGCAGAGCTACCGGGGAGAGGTCGACCAGGAGGTGCTGGCGTTCGTCCGGGAGGTCCGCGCGGCCGGCGTCCGGGTCGGGCTGGGCACCAACGCCACCGACCTGCTCGACACCGACCTGGCCGCGCTCGGCCTGGTCGGCGAGCTGGACGTGGTGGTCAACTCCTCCACGCTCGGGGTGCACAAGCCGACGCCGGAGTACTTCCAGGCCGCCTGCCAGGCGCTGGCCACCCCGCCGGCCCGGGTGCTCTTCGTCGACGACGAGGACTGGGCCGTACGGGGCGCCCGGTCCGCCGGGCTGTCGGCGCACCGCTGGGGCGGCCACGCCGACCTGCGCTACCTGCGGGCGGCGCTCACCTACTGAGGTCGCTCAGTCGCCGGTGACGCCGTCGATGCGCTCCCGGATCAGGTCGGCGTGGCCGTTGTGCCGGGCGTACTCCTCGATCATGTGCACGTACACCCAGCGCAGGCTGAAGGTGGGGGTGCCGTCCCTGCGGGGCAGCGTGAACGTCTCGTCCAGGGACCGTCCCTCGGTCACCGCGCGGGCCGCGTCGACCTCGGCTCGGAAGGTGGCGAAGGCGGCCTCCGCGTCGGCGCCGGCCGCGGCGTGGAAGTCGGCGTCGTTGTCCGTGTCGTAGTCGTAGAGGTCGGGCAGGTCCTGGCCGGCGAAACGCGTGCGGAACCAGGACCGCTCGACATCTGTCATGTGCAGGACCAGTCCGAGCAGGCTCAGGCCGGACGGCTCGACGCTCGCCGAGCGCAACTGCTCGGCGGTCAGGCCGGCGCACTTGTGCAGCAGGGTGTCGCGGTGGTAGTCGAGCCAGCCCTCCAGCATGGTGCGCTCGTCAGCGACCAAGGGCTCCTGAGTGCGGTCGATCTCCGGTGCTCGCCATGTCGTCATCGGGCCATCCTGCGGCTCGGGTACGACAGTCGCGAGCGGATTTCAGGGCACCACGACGACGGGCCAGTGACCCTTGCGGACCAGCCGGGTGGCGACCGAGCCGACCAGCCGGTGACCGGCCTGCTCGGACGCGCCCACCACCACCATGTCGGCCTGGAACTCGTCGGCCGCCGCGCACAGCTCGGCGTACGCGTCGCCGCGGCGGCACAGGAAGGTCACCGGAATGCCCAACTGCTCGGCCGCACGCCTGCACTCCCGGCGCAGCTCGTCGGCCAACTCGTCGTGGGTGCGCTGGACCGCGCCGGCGTCCATGCCGGGCACGAGGGCGGTGATCCCGCTCGACGAGCCGACGAAGACCACCACAAGGGTGGCGCCCTGCCGGCGGGCCAGCCCGGCGGCGTAGGCGCCGGCCCGCGCGGAGGTACGGGTGCCGTCCACGCCCGCCATGACCACCCGCGGACCGTCCGTGCCCCGTTCGAAGGGCAGCGGGTTGATCCGAGGGCCGTACTCCTCGCGGTCCGGCGCTCCCACGCTCATGGCTCTACCTCACCTCTGCTCGCCGGTCCGGACCACACCGGAGACGAGGTTCGATTCCCCGTCGCCCGCATCGGAAACCGGGTTGCCGCTGTGCTGCCGCAGCGGCACCTCCTTGATGAAGCTCACCGCGATCAGCGCGATCAGCGCGAAGGGGGCGGCGGCCAGGAAGATGTCACCGGCGCCGTGGCCGTACGCGCTCTCCACCACCATCCGCAGCGGACCGGGCAGGGTGTGCACGTCGGGCAGGGTGCCGCCGCTGCCCGAGCTGGATGCCGGGATGCCGAGCTGGGCCAGCCCGTCGGCGGTGTAGTCCTTGACCTTGTGGGCGAGCACCGCGCCGAGGGCGGAGACGCCGATCGCGCCGCCCAGACTGCGGAAGAACGCCACCACCGAGCTGGCGGCGCCCAGTTCGTGCGGGCCGACGGTGTTCTGCACGGCGAGGACGAGGTTCTGCATGGTCAGGCCCAGGCCGACGCCGATCAGCGCCATGTAGACGCTGAGCAGGGTGAAGCTGGTGTCCGCGCGCAGTGTGCCCATGAGGGCGAAGCCGACGGTGAGCAGCGCCGAGCCGAGCACCAGGAACCGCTTCCAGCGGCCGGTCCTCGTGATGATCCGTCCACCGACAGTCGAGGCGACCAGCAGGCCGAGGATCATCGGCAGGGTCATCAGGCCGGCCATGGTCGGGGACTCGCCCCGGCTGATCTGGAAGTACTGGCCGAGGAAGATCGACGCGCCGAACAGGCCCACGCCCACCGCGATGCTGGCGACGACGGCGAGGGCGATCGTGCGGTTACGGAACAGCCGCGGCGGGATCACCGGCTCGGCGGCCCGGGTCTCCACCCGGATGGCGAGCGCGCCGAGGAGCAGGGCGCCGAGGACCATGGCGACGGTCTGCCAGGAGCCCCAGGCGAACTGGTCGCCGGCGAGGGAGACCCAGATCAGCAGCACCGAGACGGCCGCGGTGATCAGCGTGGCCCCCCACCAGTCGATCTGCGCCTTGCGCTTGATGACCGGCAGGTGCAGGGTCTTCTGGAGCACGACGAGCGCGGCGATGGCGAACGGCACGCCGACGTAGAAGCACCAGCGCCAGCCGAGCCACGAGGTGTCGACGATCACGCCGCCGATCAGCGGTCCGCCGATGGTGCCGACGGCCATGACGGCGCCGAGGTAGCCGCTGTAGCGGCCTCGCTCGCGCGGCGCGATCATCGTCGCCATGATCACCTGGGCGAGGGCCGTGAGGCCGCCGGCGCCGACGCCCTGGACCACCCGGCACGCGATCAGCTCGCTGGTGCCCTGAGCGAGGCCGGCCAGCACCGAGCCCAGCACGTAGATCGCCAGGGCGAGCTGGACCAGGGTCTTCTTGCTGGTCAGGTCGGCGAGCTTGCCCCAGATGGGGGTGGTCGCGGTGGTCGCGAGCAGGGCCGAGGTGACCACCCAGGTGTACGCGGACTGGCCGCCGTGCAGCTCGGTGATGATCCGCGGCAGCGCGTTCGAGATGACCGTGGACGAGAGGATCGCGACGAACAGGCCCAGCAGCAGGCCGGAGAGGGCCTCCAGGATCTGCCGGTGGGTCATGTCGACGGCGGGCGCCCGAGACGCTGTCGCCTGGCTCATCGTGTACTGCCTCCGAGCGGAGTAGAGGTGGTGGGGCGGCGGGCCGCACCGTGGGTCCCGCCTGAGAGTTGCCTGGAGCAACCGTACGTTTTTGGTTGCCTCAAGCAACAACCAGACGGGCGAGTGGGACATTCCCCACCCGCGGAGGTCATCTCCAGGAATCGTTGAACCGGCCGAGCAGCCGGGCGAACTCCTCGACGTCCCGCGACGGCCAGTCGTCGAGCGCGCGGAGGAACTCGCCCAGGCGGGCGGACCGGGCGACGTCGAACCGGCGCTGGCCCTCCTCGGTGAGGCTGATCTGGGCCGCCCGCCGATCACTCGGATCGGGGTCGCGGTGCACCAGACCGAGGGCCTCCAGCCCGTTGATCTGCCGGCTCAGCGTCCCCTTGCCCACACCGAGCCGCGCCGCCAGCTCGGTCAACCGGATCGATCCGCTGCGCCGCAGCCAGAGCAGCAGCCCGTACGTGTTCGGTTCGAGGTTCGGGTGCACCTCTCGGGCGATTTCCCAGGAAACCGCCCGTCCCCGGCGCAGCAAGGCGGTCAGCTCGTGCTCGACGGCCCGGATCGGCTCCGGCAGGTGCTCGTCCACGCGCTAGAGAGTACGGCGGGGCGTGTTCAGTCGTCGCCGGAGAGGCGGCGACTCATCACCGGCCGTAGGTGCCCGTCGCTCGTGGTGCCCTCGATTGTCACCTCGGCCTGCCGGCCCCGGTGGGTCAGCGTGGCGACGGCATTGCCGAAGTAGGGGCCTGCCATCTTGCGCCAGCGCACCCCCGGGCGTCGGACACCCGCCGAGCGGGCCAGCGCCCGGGTGGCGCCCGCCGGCCCGGACGACCAGCCCAACCGCATCAGCGGGCGGATGCCTGCCGGCACCTGGTTGTGGATCGGCGAACAGGTGAGCTGGTGCACAGGTGTGACGACCGTGGGATCGGCGAACCGGGCCCGGGCCACGTACGAGTGGTGCACGTCCCCGGAGAGCACGCTTATCGACGCCGGTGGGGCGTACGCCGGCCCGGCGCCGACCCGGGCGCCGGACTGTCTCGGGGTGCCGGTGCCGATCCGGGCGAAGGTCTCCCCGAGCGCCTCGAACGAGCGCCGGAACGCCGCCCAGTGCTCCAGGTCGAGGGCCCGGCGCAGCTTCTCGGCCCCCCGGGCCACCCACGGCCGGCGCGAGTCGGCAAGCTTCTCGTTCCACGCCTCGATGTGGTGGATGCCCTGGGGCAGCAGCCAGGGCAGCGAGGCGCCGACCACCAGGTGGTCGTAGACGCCGTGCGCCTGGTCGAGGAACCACGACCACTCGCCCGGCGGCAGCATGGCGCGGCTGCCCGCCTCCAGCACCCGGCTGCACCGGTTGTCGAGCATGACCAGCCGGGTGCGCCCCAGGTCGAGCGCGTAACTCCACTGGTACTGCACCGCGCGCCAGCGTTCGGTGTCGTGTGCCAGGTCGGACTCCTGGTCGACCCGGTGCCCGAACTCGCGCAGCACACTCGTGGCGTCCTCCGCGACGGCGACCTTGGCGAAGATCGGGTCGGCGGCGATCTCGTCCGGGGAGAGGTTGCCCAGGTGCTGGTAGACCCAGTACGAGGCAAGCCCGCTGCCGATCCGTTCGGCCCACCACGGCTGCTCACGCATCTCGGCACGCCACGCCGCCGAGGTGTTCCAGTCGTCGATGATCTCGTGATCGTCGAAGATCATCACGCTCGGCACGGTCGAGAGCAGCCAACGGATCTCCGGATCGCGCCACGACTCCAGATAGAGCTTGGTGTACTCGTCGAAGCTCACCACCTGGTCGGCCGGCGCGCCCTTGGGACGCCGCCGACGCCGACGCAGCAGCCGCCGCACGGTCGGCGAGGTGACGTCGGCGTAGACCTGGTCACCGAGCAGCACCAGCAGGTCGGGCAGCGCGTTCGACTCGGGGTCGGCCATCAACCGACGGGCGTACGCGTCAAGCGCGTCCGGCGGCAGCTTGCGGGTGGTGGCGTGCTGGGTGGTCTCCCGACAGGAGCCGAAGATCAGGCTGACCGGCTGGTCCAGGTCGTCGGCCGCCCGGGTGCGGATCACGCTCGGCGGAAAGCCGCTGCTCCGGACCGGCCAGACCACCTCGTCGTCGACAAGCACCTCGTAGGTCGTCGCGCTGTCCGGGGTGAGCCCCTCCACCACGACGAGGGCGTAGTGGTGCTCGTACGCCGAGAAGGTGGGTGCGGTGCCGGTGGCGCCGTGGGCGGTGCGGACGGTGACCACGGCGGGCGCGGCGGTCTCCACCCAGATCGTCGCCCGGGTGTCGACCACTCGCCGCAGAAGTGGGCCGATCAAGAGGTGTGCGGCGGGCATGCGGCGAGCCTACCGCCGGTTCGTGAGACCGGCCGGGTGCGGTGGCTGGGACGCCGTCGCCGGCATCTGACAGGATTCCGGCATGGCCGAATATCTCGTCCTCGCTCTGGTCCTGCTCGGTGTGCTGATCGCCGGCACAGTCGGGCTGGTCGTGCCGCGCCTGCGGCGGCGGCCCGAGCCCCCGCTTCCGCGCACCGAGGTCGACACCCGGGCCGAGGAGGATCTCGCCGGCCCGCCGGTCGAGGCACCGGAGTCCGATCTGTCCACAGGTGTCCTGGTCGAGCCGCCACCTGTCATCGAGGCGCCCGCCCCGACCGTGGAGGTGCCCGAGCCGACCGCCGGCCGCCTGGTCCGGCTCCGCTCGCGGCTGTCGCGGTCGCAGAACGTCTTCGGCAAGGGTCTGCTCGGCCTGCTCGCCCGCGACCACCTCGACGAGGACGTCTGGGAGGAGATCGAGGACAGCCTGATCACCGCCGACGTCGGCGTCGAGGCGACCCGCGACATCGTCGACCGGCTGCGCGAGCGGACCCGGGTGCTGGGCACCCGCTCGGCAGGTGAGCTGCGCGCGCTGCTCGCCGCCGAGCTGGTCAACGCCCTCGACCCCGGCATGGACCGTTCGCTGCGGACCGCCCCGAAGGACGGCGTGCCCGCGGTGGTGCTCGTCGTCGGCGTCAACGGCGCCGGCAAGACCACCACCTGCGGCAAGATCGCCCGGGTGCTTGTCGCCGACGGCCGGACCGTGCTGCTCGGGGCCGCCGACACCTTCCGGGCCGCCGCCGCGGACCAGTTGCAGACCTGGGGCGAGCGGGTCGGCGCGGAGACCGTCCGCGGCCCGGAGGCGGCCGACCCGGCAAGCGTCGCGTTCGACGCGGTCCGCCGTGGCGTCGACACGGGCGTGGACACCGTGCTCATCGACACCGCAGGCCGCCTGCAGAACAAGGTCGGCCTCATGGACGAGCTGGGCAAGGTCAAGCGCGTGGTGGAGAAGCAGGGCCCCATCGACGAGACGCTGCTCATCCTCGACGCCACGACCGGTCAGAACGGTCTGGAGCAGGCCCGGGTGTTCACCGAGGTCGTCAACGTGACAGGCGTGGTACTGACCAAGCTCGACGGCACCGCGAAGGGCGGCATCGTGATCGCCGTGCAGCGCAAGCTCGGCATCCCGGTGAAGCTCGTCGGCCTCGGTGAGGGCAAGGACGATCTCGCTCCGTTCGACCCGGCGCAGTTCGTCGACGCGCTGCTGGGCACCGAACCCGCCGGACGGGACGCGTAGTCTCGGGTGACCACTGACGATCGCGCGTACGCGGGCTGGCGCGACCCCGGCCACCCCTCGCAGCGCCTCGGGAGACCGTACGTGACTTCGCAGGAGATCCCGCTGCACGGCGGCAACGTGAGCACCGTGGTCCGGGTCGGTGACACGGTCCGTCGCAACGCCGGGCCGTGGACCCCGTCCGTGCACGCCCTGCTGCGCCACCTGGAGTACGTCGGGTTCACCGGCGCACCCCGGGCGCTCGGGATGGACGAACGCAACCGGGAGGTGCTGTCGTACCTGGAGGGGGAGTGCGGGGAGTACCCGCTCGCCCCGCACTGGGTGACCGACGAGGCGCTGGTGACCGTCGCCACCATGCTGCGGATGTTCCACGACGCGCAGTACGGGTTCGCCCCGCCGCCGAACGCCGTCTGGCGCTCGTTCGGGCCTCCGCCGCCGGACACCGAGGTGATCTGCCACCACGACGCCGCGCCGCACAACGTGATCTGGCGGCCCGACGGCACGCTCGGGCTGATCGACTTCGACCTCGCCTCGCCCGGCGCCCGGATCTACGACGTGGCGTACGCCGCGTGGACGTGGGTGCCGATCTTCGCGGACCGGGACTCGATCACGCTTGGCTGGAAGCACCCGGACCGGCCGCGCCGGCTACGGCTCTTCGCCGACGCGTACGGGTTGATCCCGCGGGACCGGCACCGGCTGATCCGCACCATCCGCAAGCGGATCGTGGACCACGTCGAGGGCATCCGCCGGATGGCCGCCGCCGGTGAGCCGGCGTTCGTCCGGATCGTGCACAAGGGGCACCTGCGGCGGCCGATGCGTGATCTGCGGCTGCTCGACTACGAGCGGCACGCGCTGGAGAACGCCCTCCGCTGAGCGCCGTCCGGTCGATGCTCGGTCGGGCTCGTCAAGCGCACCGGTCGATGCCGCTGGCCGGTCAGCCATCGAGGTTCGCCGTCCGGTCGATCCACAATCGTCCATGCTGCTGACTGTGCGGAGTTCGTGACACGTCCGAAACAACTGGTCACGAGACGGAAACCCGCACGGGACCCTTGGTGAAACAGCCGGCCGCGAAGCTTCCGCGCAACCGGCCTACGGGCGACGCTGCCCCGGAAAGCCGCGAAGGAGGACTTCACCTTTAGGAGGCCAGCGTGCCTGAAGCACCGACGATCGACGGCGCCAATACCACGTGGCTGCTGGTTTCGACCGCGCTCGTGCTGCTCATGACCCCCGGACTGGCGCTGTTCTACGGCGGCCTCAACCGGGCCAAGGGCGTACTCAACATGATGATGATGAGCTTCACGGCCATCGGGCTCATCTCTGTTCTGTGGTGGTTCTACGGCTTCAGCGTTGCCTTCGGCACCGATCAGAGCGGCATCATCGGTGACCCGAGCACGTACCTCGGTACCAAGACGTTCCTCGCCGAGTCCGACCTGTGGGGCGCCACGACGGAAAACCCCAGCGGCATCGGCATCCCGCTCTACGTGTTCATGGCCTTCCAGATGGTCTTCGCCGTGATCACCGTCGCGCTGATCAGCGGCGCCATCGCCGACCGGGCCAAGATCGCCGGCTGGCTGCTGTTCGCGTTCGGCTGGGCCACCCTGGTCTACTTCCCTGTCGCCCACTGGGTGTGGGGCGGCGGCTTCATCGGCGCCGACCTCCACGCGCTGGACTTCGCCGGCGGCACCGCGGTGCACATCAACGCCGGTGCGGCGGCCCTGGCCGTGGCGCTGGTGCTCGGCAAGCGGCTCGGCTGGCCCCGCGAGGGCATGAAGCCGCACAACATCCCGCTCGTCGCGCTCGGCGCCGGTCTGCTGTGGTTCGGGTGGTTCGGGTTCAACGCCGGTTCGGAGCTGACCGTCGACTCGGTCGCCGGCCTCGCCTTCATCAACACCCAGCTCGCCACCGCGGCCGCGGTGCTCGGCTGGATCGCGGTCGAGTGGGTCAAGGACCGCAAGCCGACGATGGTGGGCGCCTCGTCCGGTGCCATCGCCGGCCTGGTCGCCATCACCCCGGCCTGTGGTTTCATCGCCCCGTGGGCGTCCGTGCTGCTCGGCATCGTCGCCGGGGTCGTGTGCGCGCTCGCGGTAAGCCTCAAGTACCGGTTCGGCTACGACGACTCCCTCGACGTGGTCGGCGTGCACTTCGTCGGCGGCTGGATCGGCTCGCTCTGGCTGGGCCTGTTCGCCACCAACTCGGTCAACGCCGCGATCAGCGACGTGGTGGGCGCCTCCGACGGCCTGTTCTACGGCGGCGGCGCGACCCAGCTCGGTCGGCAGGCCCTCGCCGGCCTGATCGTCACCGCCTGGTCGTTCGGCATCGCCTGGGTGCTCGCCTTCGTCATCGAGAAGACGATCGGCTTCCGCGTCAAGGGTGAGGCCGAGGTCGAGGGCATCGACATCGCCGAGCACGCCGAGAGCAGCTACGACCTGTCCCCGGCCGGCGGCGGCACGGGCGGCGCGTTCGCGATGGCCGGCATCGGCACCCCCGGTGGCGGCACGCCGAGCGGTGCCACGCCGGAGGCCGAGTCCACCGAGCCGGTCAGCGCCAAGGTCGCCGGTTAACGTTCCTGGGATGGAGGGGTTGGACATGAAGCTGGTGACCGCGGTCATCAAGCCGTACCAGCTGGACGCGGTGAAGGAGGCTCTGCACGCCCTGGGCGTCGCCGGGCTGACCGTCAGCGAGGTCCAGGGGTACGGACGGCAGAAGGGGCACACCGAGGTCTACCGGGGTGCCGAGTACACGGTCGAGTTCCTGCCCAAGATCCGGGTCGAGGTGCTCACCGACGAGATCGACGTGGAAAAGATCGTGGACGCCATCGTCGGCGCCGCCCGTACGGGCAAGATCGGCGACGGCAAGGTGTGGGTCACAGGTGTCGAGGAGGTCGTCCGGGTGCGTACCGGCGAGCGCGGCCTCGACGCCCTCTGATCCGGGCCACGACGACATGACCTCGTTGATCAAGAAGGACGCGTCAGGGCACGCCGGTGACGGCGACGCGAACTTCTTGATCAACGAGGTCGTCGGCGTACCCGGGGGGATCGGGGAGGCCGCCCGGCGGGCGCGGGCGGCCGCGTACGACGATTTTCTGCGCGGGTTGCTGCCGGCACGCGACGGGGTCGCGCTGATGGCCGTCGGGGGGTTGGGGCGGCGGCAGTGCGCCCCCTACGGCGACCTCGACCTGGTACTGCTGCACGCCGGGGTGCCCGGCACGGACGACCTGGCGGCCTCGGTCTGGTATCCGATCTGGGACGCCGGCCTGCGCCTGGACCACTCGGTGCGGACCGTCTCCGAGGCTCTGTCGGTGGCCCAGGACGACGTCAAGGTCGCACTCGGACTGCTCGACGCCCGCCTGGTGGTCGGCGACCAGGGACTCGCCGACGCCCTGATCCGCACCGCCGCCGATCACTGGCGGCGTACCGCCGTCCGCCAACTGCCGGGCCTGCGGGAGGTCACCGTCGCCCGCTGGCAGGCGCACGGCGAGCTGGCCTTCCTCCTCGAAGGTGACCTGAAGGAGGCCGCCGGCGGGCTGCGCGACGTGGGACTGCTGCGCGCGATCTCCGCAGCCGGGATCACCGACGCGCTGCGCCCCGCCGTCCGCGCCGCCCACCTGCGCCTGCTGGACACCCGCGACGCCCTGCACCAGCAGGTCGGTCGCCGGGTCGACCGGCTTGTCGCCCAGGAACGCGCGGGTGTCGCCGCGCTGCTCGGCGTGGAGGACGGCGACGCCCTCCTCCGTCGGGTGGCCGGGGACGCGCGCACGGTCAGCCACGCCCTCGACGACGCCTTCCGCGCCGCCGACCGGCTGCGCTCGGGCCGCTCCCGGGGCGGGAACGGTGCTCCCGTGCGCCGGCCCGTGGCCCGGGACGTGGTCGAGCACGACGGGGAGCTGGTGCTGGCCCGGACGGCGATCGGCGCGCGCCCCGACCCGAGCCTGTCGCTGCGGGTGGCCGCCGCGGCGGCCACGACCCGGCTGCCGATCGCGCGGGCCACCTGCGAGTGGCTGGCGGCGTACTGCCCCCCGCTGCCCGCGCCCTGGCCGGCCGAGGCCCGGGCCGCGCTGACCACGCTGCTGGGCGCCGGTCCCGGCCTGGTGCCGGCCTGGGAGACCTGCGACAGGTACGGGCTGGTGGACGGCTGGCTGCCCGAGTGGACCAGGCTGCGCAGCCTGCCCCAGCACAACCCGGTGCACCGCTACACCCTGGACCGGCATCTGGTGCAGGCCGCCCACGAGGCCAGCCGGCACACCCGCGAGGTGGACCGCCCCGACCTGCTGCTGCTCGGCGCTCTGCTGCACGACATCGGCAAGGGCCTGCCCGGTGACCACAGCACCGTCGGGGTGCCGCTCGCCGAGACGGTGGCCACCCGGGTCGGGCTGCCCGCCCCGGAGGTCGAGCTGATCGGCACGCTGGTCCGGCTGCACCTGCTCCTGCCCGACGTGGCCACCCGCCGGGACCTCGCCGACCCGGTCACCATCGCGTCGGTCGCCGAGGCGGTGGGGGACACCGGCACCCTCGACCTGCTGCACGCGCTCGTCCGCGCGGACGCCGCAGCCACCGGGCCGGCCGCCTGGTCGGACTGGAAGGGCCGGCTGGTCGCCGAACTGGTAGCCCGCGTCCGTACCGCCCTGGACACCGGCGTGCTGCCCGAGCCACCCGCTCCGGATCCGGCGCTGCTGGCCGGGCCGTTGCCTGTCGTCCACCTCACCGGGGACCGGGTGGCGGTGGCCGCCGCCGACCGGCGGGGCCTGCTCGCCACGGTGGCCGGCTGCCTGGCCCTGCACCGCCTGGAAGTGCTCTCCGCGGACGCCTCGGTGGTCGACGGCCGGGCCCTGGTCGAGTGCCGCGTGCAACCCCGCTACGGCCTGCCGGCCGATCCGGTCCCGCTGCGCGCCGACCTCCGTCGCGCGGTCGCCGGCGACGTGTCCGTCACCCAGCGGCTACGCGGTCGCGCGCTCGCCGCCCGGGGCAGCGGCGCCGCCCCCCGGGTCGTCTGGCACCGCGAGGCCGCCACCGACGCCGTGCTTCTCGAACTCCGCGCGGCCGACGCCGCCGGGCTGCTCTACCGGGTCGCCTGCGCGCTCGACGAGGCGGGTGCCCTGGTCCGCGCGGCGCGCATCTCCACCCTCGGCGCCGACGTGGTCGACGCCTTCTACCTGGTGGGTGGCTGGCCGGACGACGCCACCCGGGAACGCCTGGAGGCCGCCGTCCTCGCCGCCGTCTGACCCAGGTCAGCTCCGCCCGCTGCAGTGCGCGGTGCGCGGTGGGCGGTGGGCGGTGCGCGGTGCGCGGTGCGCGGTGTGCCGTGTGCCGTGACCAGGGCGCGGTGCTCGCTGCGGGGCGACCCGCTCGTCCCCTCGCCGCTGTCCGTGGGGATCCGCCCCTGTCCTCGCGGCTCGGCCATGCCCTCGTGCGGCAGCCCGTGCGGTCATTCCTCGCGCACGGCACCGCGTGTCTGGGCCGCCGCTCGCACCCGCGACACCGTCGTCGCCGACCGGGGCGGGTAGCGCCGCGCGGGCCGGCGGCGGGCGCGGGCCGGCGGCGGGCAGCGGGTACGCCCTGGGGCGTAGGGGCGGTACCGCTCGTGGACGCACGTCACGGGGCGTCCACGCGGGCAGAATGACGGCCATGCGATGGAACGGGCGGCGGGTGTGGCCGGATGCGCTGGCTGACGCCGTGCTCGCCCTGGCGCTGCTCGGGTTCGGGCAGCTCGCCACCGGGCTCGCGGGGGCCAACCAGCCCGGGTCGAGCCCGGTGGACGCCGTCTGCCGGGTGCTGATTGCCGTCGCCGCGCTGGCGCTCGTCGGTCGGCGGCGTGCCCCGGTCGCCGTCCTCGCCGTGGTCACCGTGGCCACCACTACGTACCTGGTGCTCGGCTACCCGTACGGGCCGATTCTGCTCACCTTCCTGCTCGCGGTGTTCACCGTGGCCCTGCGGCTGCCGGTGCGCCCGGCGGCGCTCGCCACCGTCGGCGCGTTCGTGGTGCTGCTGGCGCACGTCTTCTGGTCCCGGGGCCCGGCGCCGGGCTGGACCGGAGTGCTCCCCGCGTCGGCCTGGGCGGTCGTACCCTTCGCTGCGGGTGTGGTGGTGCGGGTCAACCGCGAGGCCGCCGCCCGCAGCCGCGCCGAGCAGGCACGTGATCGTGTCGCGCAGGCCCGGCGGCAGGCCGACGAGGAGCGGCTGCGCATCGCTCAGGAGGTGCACGACGTGGTGGGGCACGGGTTGGCCGCGATCAGCATGCAGGCGGAGATCGCCCTGCATCTGCTGCCGAAACGGCCGGAGCAGGCGGAGGTCGCGCTGACCGCGATCGGTCGCACCAGCCGGGAGGCGCTCGACGAGCTCCGGGTCACGTTGGGCGCGGTACGTCGGGGCGCGGAGCGCGAACCGGTCCCGGGACTGGCCCGACTCCCGGCGCTGTGCGAACGGCTGGCCGGCGCCGGTCTCGCCGTCGACCTGCGCCGCGACGGCGAGCCGCGGGAGTTGCCGACGGCGGTGGACCTGGCCGCGTACCGGGTGGTGCAGGAGGCGCTCACCAACGTGTTGCGGCACGCCGGGGTGGCTCGCGCGGAGGTGACCGTCGGCTACCGGGTCGACGAGGTGACAGTCGAGGTCACCGACCGGGGCGTCGGGGTCCCCGCCGGGTCGTTCGACGCGGCCGACGAGGAGACCGGCGGGCACGGCCTGGCCGGTATGCGGGAGCGGGTGGCCGCGCTGGGCGGGCGGCTGACGATCGGACCGCGCCCGGACGGCGGGTTCCGCGTCTGGGCCCGGCTGCCCGTGGAGCCGCAGGCGTGATCCGGGTGCTGATCGCCGACGACCAGGACCTGGTCCGCCTCGGGCTGCGCGCGCTTGTGGAGAGCGAGGACGACCTGGCGCTCGCCGGTGAGGCGGCCGACGGGCTGCGGGCCGTGGAGCTGGCCCGCGAGGTCCGGCCGGACGTGGTGCTGATGGACATCCGGATGCCCGGAATCGACGGGATCGAGGCGACCCGCCGGATCGTCGCCGATCCCGACCTGACCGGCACGCGGGTGGTGGTGCTCACCACCTTCGAGCTGGACGAGTACGTCTTCGACGCGCTGCGGCACGGTGCGAGCGGGTTCCTCACCAAGGACACCAGGCCGCCGGAGCTGCTGCGCGCCATCCGGCTGGTCGCCGAGGGGGAGGCGCTGCTGTCGCCGTCGGTGACCCGGCGGGTGGTGCGGGAGTTCGCCACCAGGCCGTCACGGGCACCCCGGCCGCACCCGCGGTTGGGCGCCCTCACCGATCGGGAGCGTCAGGTCGTCGGTCTGGTCGGTGAGGGGCTGAACAACGAGGAGATCGCCGCCCGGTTGGTGCTCAGCCCGGCGACCGCGCGGACCCACGTCAGCCGGGCGATGGGCAAGCTGGGAGCCCGGGACCGGGCCCAGCTCGTCGTCTTCGCGTACCAGTCGGGTCTGGTCCTGGGGTGAGGCCCGGGAAGCGGGCCGGGCCGGGCGAGAGCGGCCCTGCGGCGGGGCGGTTACCCTAGCGGTGGCCGGACTCCGCAGTGCCGGCCGCGTTGTGCCCGCCGGAACACTGACAAACGGGATGTTCGCGTGTTTGACACCTTGAGTGACCGCCTGTCCGGGATCTTCACCAAGCTCCGCGGCAAGGGGCGGCTCACCGACGCCGACATCGACGCCACCGCGCGCGAGATCCGCCTCGCGCTGCTGGAGGCGGACGTCGCGCTGCCGGTGGTCAAGGGCTTCATCGCGGCCGTCAAGGAGCGGGCTCGCAGCTCCGAGGTCTCCCAGGCGCTCAACCCGGCCCAGCAGATCATCAAGATCGTCAACGAAGAGCTGATCAACGTGCTCGGCGGCGAGGGGCGACGGCTCCAGTTCGCCAAGCAGCCGCCGACCGTGATCATGCTGGCCGGCCTCCAGGGTTCCGGTAAGACCACCCTGGCCGGCAAGCTGGCCCGCTGGCTCAAGGGCCAGGGGCACCAGCCGCTGCTGGTCGCCGCCGACCTCCAGCGCCCCAACGCCGTCGGGCAGCTCCAGGTGCTCGGTGGCCGGGCCGGCGTCGAGGTGTACGCCCCGGAGCCCGGCAACGGCACCGGTGACCCGGTGCAGGTGGCCCGCGCCTCGATCGAGCACGCGAAGCGCGCCGCCCGCGACATCGTCATCGTCGACACCGCCGGCCGCCTCGGCATCGACGCCGAGATGATGCAGCAGGCCGCCGACATCCGCGACGCAGTCTCGCCGGACGAGGTCATCTTCGTCATCGACGCGATGGTCGGTCAGGACGCCGTCCGCACCGCCGAGGCGTTCCGCGACGGCGTCGGCATCACAGGCGTGGTGCTCTCCAAGCTCGACGGCGACGCCCGTGGTGGCGCCGCGCTGTCGGTGCGCGAGGTGACCGGGCAGCCGATCCTGTTCGCGTCCACGGGCGAGAAGCTGGAGGACTTCGACGTCTTCCACCCCGACCGGATGGCCAGCCGGATCCTCGGCATGGGCGACGTCCTCACTCTGATCGAGCAGGCCGAGCAGGCCTTCGACTCGGATCAGAAGGAGAAGATGACCGCCAAGCTGATGGGCGGCGAGCAGTTCACGCTCGACGACTTCCTCGACCAGCTCATCGCGGTGCGGCGGATGGGCCCGATCGCCAACGTGCTGGCCATGATGCCGGGCATGGGGCAGATGAAGGACCAGCTCGCCGAGCTGGACGACAGCCACTTCGACCGGGTCACCGCGATCATCAGGTCGATGACCCCTGGCGAGCGCAGCAACCCGAAGATCATCAACGGTTCCCGCCGGGCGCGCATCGCCAACGGCTCCGGGGTCACCGTGATGGACGTCAACCAACTGCTCAACCGCTTCGCCGACGCGCAGAAGATGATGAAGCAGATGGGCGGCATGATGGGCCTGCCCGGCGGTGGCCGGCGCAAGGCGACCAAGTCGCCCAAGAACAAGCGCAAGGGCACCAAGGGCGGCGGTCGTCCGCGTACGGGCGCTGGCGCCGGGCTCCCGGGCGGTTTCCCGGGCGGCATGCCGCAGCTCCCGCCGGGAATGGACCCGAACGATCTCGCCGGCGGCGGCCAGGGCCTTCCGCCCGGCTTCAAGCTCCCGAAGATCGACTTCAACAAGCTCGGCAAGGGCGGCGACAAGGGCCCGCGCTGACGCGTGTCGGTGACGGCGGGCCGGTGCCGCCTCTTAGGGTGACGTCGCCGGTGTCCGGTCCTACTGGGTAATGGACCCGCTGCAGGAACGCGTCACGCGCACCGAGTGCACCTTCGGCGCCAACCGCGAGTACGAGCAGGTCGCCCACACCGAGGACCTGTTCGTCACCGAGCGGCCGTGGAAGGTCTCCGTGGACCTGCCGGCCCTGACCTCCCGGAAGAACGACCTGCTCGCCCCCGACGAGGAGTGATCGGGTAGGACTGTGCGCATGGCTCTTCATGTGCGCGGCGTGCTGCTCCCCGACGACGAGGTCCGGGACCTCTGGCTGGTCGGCGACCGGGTGACCTTCACCCCGGTGCCCGGCGCGGAGACCGTCGTGGACGGCGGGTTCGTCCTGCCGGGGCTCGTCGACGCGCACTGCCACATCGGCATCGCCCGCGGCGGTGCCCCGATCACCTCCCTCGACCAGGCCCGCGAGCTGGCCCACGTCGACAGGGACGCCGGTGTGCTGGCGATCCGTGACGCCGGCTCGCCGTACCCGTACCCCGAGTTGGACGACGAACCGGACCTGCCGCGCCTGGCCCGCGCGGGTCGGCACGTCGCGCCCCCGAAGCGCTACCTGCGCGACATCGGTGTCGAGGTCGGCGCGGCGGAGGTGGCCGCCACGGTGGCCGCGCAGGCGCGGGCCGGCAACGGCTGGGTCAAGCTGGTCGGCGACTGGATCGACCGGGGCGTGGGCGACCTCGCGCCGGCCTGGGACGCCGACACCCTCACCGCCGCCGTGCGGGCCGCGCACGACGCCGGGGTACGCGCCGCCGTGCACACCTTCTCCGAGTCGGCCGTCGAGATCATGGTGCGCGCCGGGGTGGACTCGGTGGAGCACGGCACCGGCCTGAGCCTCGACCTGATCGACGAGATGGCCCGGCAGGGCACCGCGCTGGTCCCCACCATGATCAACATTGCCACCTTCGGGGGTATCGCCGAGCAGGCGCGCACCAAGTTCCCCGGGTACGCCGAGCACATGCTCGCGCTGCGCGACGGGTTCCCCGAGGTGGTACGCGCCGCGTACGAGGCGGGCGTGCCGATCTACGTGGGCACCGACGCCGGCGGGGGCATCGACCACGGGCTGGCCGCCGAGGAGATGCTGCTCCTGCACGAGCGCGCCGGCCTGGCACCGATCGACGTGCTCGCCGCCGCCTCCTGGGGTGCCCGGGAGTGGCTCGGCTTCCCCGGCCTGGTCGAGGGTGGCCTCGCCGACCTGACCGTCTACCCCGAGGACCCCCGCCACGACCTACGCGTCGTCCGTGCCCCGTCCCGCACGATCCTGCGCGGCCGAGTCATCCGCTGACTCGCACAGGTGCTGCGCCCCGGCGGTGCTGCGCCGCGTCGTGCCGGCCGTGCGTCGTGCCGGCCGTGCGTCGTGCCGATCCGCGTCGTATGCGGCGCAAGAGCGCGCTCGATCCTGGATGTAGTGGCCTCGGCGGTGAGGAGATACCACTACATCCAGGATCGAGCACGATCTTGGCGTGCGCCGAGATCAATGGCGGGGCAATCAGGAAGATCCGCGCAACATCGGGGATGTTGCTGCCTCCCGGGTGCCCGATACATCAACATCCGGGAAGTTGCGTGGATCTTGGCGCGGGGCGCGTGGTGCGGGCGTGGGGCGCGTGGTGCGGGGCGTGGGGCGCGTGGTGCGGGCGTGGGGCGCGTGGTGCGGGGCGTGGGGCGCGTGGTGCGGGCGTGGGGCGCGTGGTGCGGGGCGTGGGGCGCGTGGTGCGGGCGTGGGGCGCGTGGTGCGGGGCGTGGGGCGCGTGGTGCGGGCGTGGGGCGCGTGGTGCGGGGCGTGGGGCGCGTGGTGCGGGCGTGGGGCGCGTGGTGCGGGGCGTGGGGCGCGTGGTGCGGGGCGTGGGGCGCGTGGTGCGGGGCGCGTTGGTGCGGGGGTTCGGGGGTGCGGGGGTTCGGGGGTCAGGGGGTCAGGGGGTTGGGCGGGTGGCGGCGCTGAACAGGTGGACTGCCAGGTTGGCCAGTGCCGTGGCGGTCTGCTCGATCGGTTCGCGGGGGAGCACGATGTGGCTGACCACCAGCCGGACGATCGTGTCGGCGGCGAAGGTCAGCGCGGCCTGGTCCGCTCCGGGCAGGTGGTCGCCGGCCCAGTCGATCAGCGCGCCGGACGCCTCCGTGAGGACCACCTCGGCGCGGGTGGTGAGGTACGGCAGCAGCTCGTCCGACCCGCCCCGCGCGCTGGTCAGGATCGCCTTGACCAGCGGGTTGTCCGCCGCCGTGGCGAGTGTGTGCGCGATGGCCGCGTACGCGCCGGCGCGCACGTCGGAGCCGTGGGCAAGCAGCGCGTCGCGCACGTCGCCGACGAATCGGTCGACCTCGGCCCGGGCGAGCGCCTCGGCCAGCCCGGCCTTGCTGCCGAACTCGTTGTAGACGGTCTGCCGGCTCACCCCGGCCGTGGCGGCCACTCCGCCCATCCGGACCGCGTCCCATCCGGCGGCGATGGTCCGCGCGCGGGCGGCGTCCACGATCGTGTCCCGCAGCCGCTGGCGCGGTGAGCCCGTCATCGCAGTCATGATGGTCGAATTCTACTGGCGAGCCGGCGCTCAGAGTACGTCGCCCGCCTGCCCGCCTGCCGAGCGCACGTCGCATGTCCAGGGCGCCCTGGGCGGGCCCGCTCAGGACGCGCCGCCGCCCCGCCCGGCGCTGGTGTGACCGCTGCCCGGGGGGCGCTTCGCGCGGCGTGGCGACTCCCGGGCGCGGCGGCGCCCCGCGTGGCGCATAGGATGTGCGGTCATGGCACGCGTGCTCACTCCCCGTGCGGAGGACTTCCCCCGCTGGTACCAGGACCTGATCGCCAAGGCGAAGCTGGCCGACAACGGCCCGGTCCGCGGCACCATGGTCATCCGACCGGCTGGCTACGCCATCTGGGAGCGCATGCAGCTCGAGATGGACGCCCGGATCAAGGCGGCCGGCGCGGAGAACGCGTACTTCCCGCTGTTCATCCCGGAGAGCTACCTCAAGCGTGAGGCCCAGCACGTCGAGGGCTTCTCGCCGGAGTTGGCGGTGGTCACCCACGGTGGCGGCAAGAAGCTCGCCGAGCCGGTGGTGGTGCGACCCACCAGCGAGACGGTGATCGGCGAGTTCATGGCCAAGTGGATCGACTCGTACCGGGACCTGCCGCTGCTGCTCAACCAGTGGGCCAACGTGGTCCGGTGGGAGCTGCGTCCGCGGATCTTCCTGCGGACCAGCGAGTTCCTCTGGCAGGAGGGGCACACCGCGCACGCCACCCGCGAGGACGCCCGCGCCTACGCGCGGCGGATCCTGCACGAGGCGTACGAGGATCTGATGGTCAACGTGCTCGGCATTCCGGTGGTGGTGGGCCTGAAGACGACCCGTGAGCGCTTCGCCGGGGCGACTGCCACGTACACCTGCGAAGGCATGATGGGCGACGGCAAGGCGCTGCAGTTGGGCACCAGCCACGAGCTGGGTCAGAACTTCGCCAAGGCGTTCGACATCAGCTACTCCGCCAAGGAGGGCGGCCGCGAGCACGCGTGGACGACCTCCTGGGGCACGTCGACCCGGATGCTCGGCGGCCTGATCATGGCGCACGGCGACGACAGCGGCCTGCGGGTGCCGCCGAGGCTGGCCCCCATCCAGGCGTACATCATGATCGTCAAGGACGGCGAGGGCGTCGCGGAGGCGGCGGCCAAGCTGCGCGACGGCCTGCGCGACGCCGGTGTCCGGGTCGCGCTCGACGACCGGACCGACACCGCGTTCGGCCGCCGGGCCGTCGACGCCGAGCTGCGCGGCTATCCGGTACGCGTCGAGGTCGGTCCCCGCGACCTGGCCGTGGGCAACGCGACTGTGGTCCGCCGTACCGACGGGTCGAAGTCCCCGACGCCGGTGGCCGACGTGGTCGGCGCGGTGCTCGAGGCGCTGGAGGCCGACCAGCAGGTGCTGCACGACCAGGCGCTCGCCCACCGGTTGTCGCGCACGGTGGAGGTCGCCACCCTCGCGGAGGCGATCGAGGCGGCCGCGACCGGCTGGGCGCGGGTGCCGTGGTCGGCTGTCGGCGTGGCCGGCGAGGCGGAGGCGAACGGCCAGGGCGTGACGGTGCGCTGCCTGCTGCGCGCCGACGGCTCGGTACCGGACTCGGAGGACGAGTCCGACCTGGTCGCCATCCTCGCCCGCGCCTACTGAGGTGACTGTCGACCGCTTCGAGCCGGGTCGGCTGATCCTGCACCGGAACGTGCGGCGGGGGCGGATCGGGTGGGTCCGGCCGGCGCGTGTCGTCCTCGACGACGATCGGGGGCTGCTGCTCTGGGTCGCCGAGGGTTCGCCGGTGGCGCACGAGGTGAACGGGGTCGGTCTGACCATGCGAGGGCTGCCGTTCGCCGACTGGATCACGCCGACGTACCAGCTCGCGCAGGGGCGCTGGAACGGCCCACCGCTGCTGAAGTTCCTGCCCACCGGGGCCGCGCACTCCGTCTGGTGGTTCCGCGACGCGGCGGGCCGGTTCAGCCACTGGTACGTCAATCTGGAGGAGCCCGGCGTCCGCTGGGACGACGGGCCGGTGGCCGGCGTCGACGTGGTCGACCAGGACCTGGACGTGGTGGTCGCCCCGGACCGCACCTGGCAGTGGAAGGACGAGGACGAGTTCGTCGAGCGTCTCGCCTTTCCGGAGGACTACTGGGTGACCGACGAGAAGGCGGTCCGCGCCGAGGGGGAGCGGGTGATCGCGCTCGCCGAGGCGGGTGAGTTCCCGTTCGACGGCACCTGGTGCGATTTCACCCCGCCGGCGGAGTGGGACGTACCGGACGAACTTCCGCCCGGGTGGGACCGCCCGCCGGTGCGCTGAGAGGTGTCCCGGGTCACCTGCGGCGCGGTGTCCGGGTCCGATGCGAGACATCGGCGTCGGATCTGGCAGAATGGGTCGCTGGTATCCGGCGCGCGTCCGGCGCCCTCTAACCCGGGCACGTCGCTAGTCCACCGAGTAGTCTCCGGCCCAACCCCACGGGTCCGGTCGGCGCTCACCCACGCACACCGCCCACAGCGGGCTGGTGAGATCGCAACAGGAGCGAAACAACTGTGGCCGTAAAGATCCGGCTCCTGCGGATGGGCAAGATCCGCAACCCGCAGTACCGCATCGTCGTCGCCGACTCGCGCACCAAGCGCGACGGCCGGGCGATCGAGTTCGTCGGGGTTTACCAGCCCAAGGAAGACCCCTCGATCATCGAGGTCAAGTCGGAGCGGGTCCAGTACTGGCTGTCCGTCGGCGCTCAGCCGAGCGAGGCGGTGCAGCGGCTGCTGGAGCTGACCGGTGACTGGCAGAAGTACAAGGGCCTGCCGGCCCCGCCGCCGCTGAAGGTCAAGGCCGAGCGGGTCGACCGCAAGGCCGCGTACGAGGCCGAGGCGAAGGCCGCCGCCGGGCTCGCCCCGGAGACCCCGGCCAAGCCGGCCAAGAAGGCCGCCAAGGCTGCCGAGGCTCCGGCCGAGGCCCCGAAGGCCGAGGCCGCTCCGGCGACCGAGGCTCCGGCCGAGACCCCCGCTGCCGACGCCGGTGAGCAGGCCTGACATGCCTCTGCGTCCGGCGTTGGAGCACCTGGTCAAGGGCATCGTCGACCACCCGGATGACGTCCGGGTCCGGCTTGTCGATTCCCGTCGGGGCAAGCGGCTTGAAGTCCGCGTGCACCCCGAGGACCTCGGCACGGTGATCGGGCGGTCCGGCCGGACCGCCAAGGCGCTGCGTCAGGTGATCGGCTCCATCGGCGGGCGCGGAGTACGCGTCGACATCGTCGACTCGTACTGATGCAGCTCGTCGTCGGAAGGATCGGCAAGCCGCACGGTGTCCGCGGTGAGGTCACCGTGGAAGTGCGGACCGACGAACCCGAAGCACGGTTCGCCCCCGGTGCGGTGCTGCGCACCGAGCCGGGGGCGACACCCCCTCCCACCACCGACGAGCCCGGGGTGCCGTTCCGGGTTCCCGCGACGCTGACCATCGAGGAAGCCCGCTTCCACCAGGGTCGGGTGCTTATCGCGTTCGAGGGCATCCCGGACCGCAACACCGCCGAGGCGCTGCGCGGGACGCTGCTCGTGGTGGACAGCGTCGACGTGGCGCCCCCGGACGACCCGGAGGAGTTCCACGACCACCAGTTGGTGGGTCTGGCCGTGGTCACCCCGGCCGGCGAGCAGTTGGGCGAGGTCGCCCGCATCGACCACGCGCCGTCGTCCGACCTGTTGGTGCTGCGGCGCCCCGAGGGGCGCACCGCGCTGATCCCGTTCGTCCGGGCGATCGTCCCGGAGGTCGACCTGGCCGGTGGACGCGTGATCGTCGACCCGCCGGCCGGACTGCTCGATCTTTAGGACCACCCCGCATGCGCGTCGACGTCGTGTCGATCTTTCCGGAGTACTTCGCCCCGCTTGACCTGTCGCTGATCGGTCGTGCCCGGGCCAATGGCGTACTCCAGCTCGCCGTGCACGACCTGCGGTCCTGGACCCACGACGTGCACCGCACTGTCGACGACACGCCCTACGGCGGCGGCCCGGGCATGGTGATGCGCCCCGAGCCGTGGGGTGCGGCGCTGGACGCGCTCGCGCCGGCCGAGGCCCCGCCGCCCCGGCTGCTCGTGCCGTCCCCGGCGGGTGTCCCGTTCACCCAGGCCATGGCGCACGAGCTGGCCGCCGAGCCGCACCTGCTCTTCGCCTGCGGCCGGTACGAGGGGATCGACCAGCGGGTGTTGGCGCACGCCGCCACCCGGATGCCTGTCACCGAGGTGTCGCTCGGCGACTACGTGCTCTTCGGCGGCGAGGTCGCCGTGCTGGTCATCCTGGAGGCGGTCACCCGGCTGCTGCCCGGGGTGCTGGGCAACGCGGGCTCGCTGGACGAGGAGTCGCACGCGCACGGGCTGCTGGAGGCCCCGATCTACACGAAGCCGCCGAGCTGGCGGGGGCACGACGTCCCGGAGGTGCTCCGCTCCGGCGACCACGGCAAGATCGCGCGCTGGCGGCGCGAGGAGGGGCTGCTGCGGACCGCGGCCCAGCGCCCGGACCTGCTGGCCGCGCTGCCGCCCGAGCGGCTCGACAAACGGGACATCGCGGCGCTGGAGCGGGCCGGATTTCAGCCGCCGCCGGGGGATGTGGCAAAGTAGGGGGGTTGCCGCATCCGTCCGCGCCCGCGGGCGGCTGCGAGGATCCCCGACCGGGGTCGGCCTGCCGACCACCACCCGGGAATCAGAATCACCCACCCGCGCACCGAGTGACGGTGCGCCGTGAGCCTTACGAGGACGCAGCGATGAACATCCTGGACGCCCTTGACGCCCAGTCGAAGCGGACCGACCTTCCCGACTTCCGTGCCGGTGACACCGTCAAGGTGCACGCGCGGGTCGTCGAGGGCAACCGGTCCCGTGTCCAGATCTTCCAGGGCGTCGTGATCCGCCGCCAGGGTGACGGTCTGCGCGAGACCTTCTCGGTCCGCAAGGTCAGCTTCGGTGTCGGTGTCGAGCGGACCTACCCGCTCAACGGCCCGGGCATCGACCGGATCGAGATCGTGACCCGCGGTGACGTGCGTCGCGCCAAGCTCTACTACCTGCGCGAGCTGCGCGGCAAGAAGGCCAAGATCAAGGAGAAGCGGGAGAAGCAGCCCAGCTGACTTCCCGCTCGCCACGCCGCCTGAGCTGCGCGTATGCCGTACCGACCAGACCGCACTACCCTGGTCGTACGGGCGCAGCCAGACGGCGGCCCCGCCTACGTGGCGGGCAGCCGTGCACATCCGCCCGTGGAGCCTCGACGAGGCTCCCGGGCGGTGGTGTTTCTGCGGACCGGGGAGTGGCGTGGTGCAGACGCTTGACGAGGACGGCACCGTCGATCCGTGGCGCCGGCGGGTTCGCCGTGGCCGCCGCCAGATGCCCCTCTGGCAGGAGCTTCCACTGCTGCTGGTGGTGGCGTTCTGCCTCGCGGTGCTGATCCGCACGTTCCTGCTCCAGGCGTTCTTCATCCCGTCCGGTTCGATGGAGGACACCCTCCTGATCGGCGACCGGGTGCTCGTCAACAAGGTCGTCTACGACGTCCGTGACCCGGTGCGCGGCGAGGTGGTGGTGTTCCGGGGCACCGACCGCTGGGCGCCGCAGGTCGACCAGCAGCCGGAGCCCGGGTTCGCCGGCAAGGTCGCCCGTACCGTCGGGGACCTGGTCGGGGTGAGCCGCCCCGGTGAGAAGGACTTCATCAAGCGGGTGATCGGCCTGCCCGGTGACCGGGTGAAGTGCTGCGACTCCCAGGGCCGGGTCACCGTGAACGGCACCCCGCTCGACGAGCCGTACGTGCTGCGCGACTCCCCACTGGATCTGCCACCGAACCCGCAGGAGTGCCGCTCCCGACGGTTCGACGAGGTGGTCGTACCCCCGGGTCAGATCTTCGTGATGGGCGATCACCGTGAGGTCTCCCAGGACGCGCGCTGCCAGGGGCCGGTGCCGATCGACAACGTGGTCGGCCGGGCGTTCATGGTGGTCTGGCCGTCGTCGCGTTGGGCCGCGCTGTCGGTGCCGTCGACCTTCGACGACGTGGCCGCGCCGGCTACGGCCTCCTCCGGTGCGCCGCCGGTCCGGCCGTCCCCGCAGGGCGGTGTGCTGCTGATTCTCCCGTTGGTGGTCGCGCTGAGGGGTTCCCGCGCGTTCCGGACGGTGCCGTCCGGTCCGGCAACGTAGGCTCCTTGGCGTGATTGACGAGCAGACCGACAAGCCGCGCAGCTCCTTCTGGAAGGAGCTGCCGATCCTGCTGGGTGTGGCGATCCTGGTCGCGGTGCTGGTCCGCGCCTTCGTGCTGCAGACCTTCTTCATCCCCTCCCCGTCCATGGAGAACACTCTCAAGATCGATGACCGGGTGTTGGTCAACAAGCTGGTCTACGACTTCCGGTCGCCGCACCGCGGCGAGGTGGTCGTGTTCAAGGCGCCCACCGAGTGGAGCGGCAACCCCGACGGTGAGGACTTCATCAAGCGGGTGATCGGTGTCGGCGGCGACCACGTGGTCTGCTGCGACGCGCAGGAACGCCTGATGATCAACGGTAAGTCGCTCGACGAGCCGTACATCTTCTCGATGGACGGGGTCCAGGACAAGCCTGCCGACCAGGAGTTCGACATCACCGTGCCGAAGGGTCGGCTGTGGGTGATGGGTGACCACCGGTCGGCCTCGGGTGACTCGTTGGAGCACTGGCAGCAGTCCGGGCAGAACATCACCGAGGCCACGATTCCCGAGGGCGAGGTCGTCGGGCGGGCGTTCACAGTCTTCTGGCCCGTCAACCGGGCCACCTGGCTGACGGTGCCCGACGGGTTCGACGGCATTCCCAAGCCGTAGAACCGGCGGGGGCATGGGCGATCGGCCGCACGTCTGGCAGGCTGGTGCGGTGACCGTCTACACCCCTCGACGCGCGGCCCGGGTGCTGCTCGTCGACGCGGCCGGCCGGGTCCTGCTGTTCCGGGGCTTCGACCCGGCCCGCCCCGAGCACCGCTACTGGTTCACTCCGGGCGGCGGGCTCGACGAGGCGGAGTCCCCGGCGTCCGGCGCGGCACGGGAGCTGGCCGAGGAGACGGGGCTGCGGGTCGCTCCCGCCGACCTGGGCGAGCCCGTCTGGTCCGACACGACCGAGTTTCCGTTCGACGGCGGCTGGTACCGCCAGGAGCAGGACTTCTTCCTGCTCCGGGTGCCGTCGTGGCAGGTCGACACCGTCGGCTTCACCGATGTCGAGCAGCGCAGCATCGCCGGTCACCGCTGGTGGCTGCCGGCCGAGTTGGCCGCCAGCGGCGACAGGTACTACCCGGCGGAGCTGCCCGACCTGCTGGCCCGGCACCTGCCGCCGGCCGCCGAGGCGTCGTGCTGACCCCGCCGCGCACCGTCGTGCGCCGCGAGGCTGGCCTGTACGCGCTGGAACGGGCGCTGCAACGGCGCGGCTTCCGGCACGTGGCGGGCGCCGACGAGGCCGGCCGGGGCGCGTGCGCCGGCCCACTCGTCGCCGCCGCGGCGGTGCTGCCGGAGGGGCGACGCGGCGAGATCGACGGGCTGGCCGACTCCAAGCTGCTCACCCCGGCCAGCCGGGAGCGGGTGTACGCCGAGGTCGTGGACCGCGCCCTGGCGTACGCCGTGGTGGTCATCCCGGCCGACGAGGTCGACGCCCGGGGGCTGCACGTGTGCAACCTGGCCGCGATGCGCCGGGCGCTCGCCTCGCTCACCACCCGACCGGACTACGTGCTCACCGACGGCTTCGGCGTGGACGGTCTCGGCGTGCCGGGGCTGGCGGTGTGGAAGGGCGACCGGGTGGCCGCGTGTGTGGCGGCGGCAAGCGTGCTCGCCAAGGTCACCCGGGACCGGATCATGGTGGAGCTGGACGGGGTGTTCCCGTCGTACGGCTTCGCCGAGCACAAGGGCTACATCACCCCGGAGCACAGCGCGGCGCTGCGGGAGCACGGGCCGTGTCGGGAGCACCGCTTCTCGTACGTCAATGTCGCCGCCGTCTCCGGCCGCGACGGCCGACCGCCGCGCGCCCGACGGCCCGTCGGCACGGCGTCGGACGAGCCGATGGAGCGCTCCTGGGCGTCAGGGGGTACCGTCGGCGTGGCGTTGGGCGAGCAGGCTCGGCCTCCGGCGCCGGTGGGGGAAGATGTGGTCATGGAAGGCGGAGTGCGATGAGCGCGGAAGATCTCGAGAAGTACGAGACCGAGATGGAGCTGCAGCTCTACCGGGAGTACCGCGACATTGTCCGCCAGTTCTCCTACGTGGTGGAGACGGAGCGCCGGTTCTACCTGGCCAACCAGGTCGACCTGCACGTGCGCAACTCCGACGGCGAGGTCTACTTCGAGGTCGAGATGCACGACGCCTGGGTGTGGGACATGTATCGTCCTGCCCGCTTCGTGAAGAACGTCCGAGTGATGACCTTCAAGGACGTCAACGTCGAGGAGCTGGAGAAGCCCGACATCTCGCTGCCCGCCGACTCCGGCTTCGGCGGCTGACGACACTCGACCACGCCACGGCCCCCCCATCCGTGGCGCGGCCCACCACACCTGTCACTCGGCCGGCACCACGACCTCGACGCGCTGCACCAGGTTGTTGGCGAAGCCGCCGCGGTTCCACGGCTGCTCGACCGGCTGGGTCCGCCCGGACGCGTCGGTCGCCCGCGCGCTGAGCACGTACCGGCCCGGCGTCGCCGTCCACTCGTGCCGCCACCGCCGCCAGGCGAACTCCCCGCCCGTCGCCGGGTCCAGCTCGGCCGGCGCCCAACTCGCCCCACCGTCGACGCTCACCTCCACCGCGACCACCGGCGCGTGCCCCGACCAGGCCCGGCCGTCCAGAGTGCACGGTCCCGGCGGCAGCACCCGGCGGCGCGTCATGAAGTCGGGAAAGCCCGGCGGGCGGACCAGCGCGCGCGGCTCGATCCGGGTGACAGCCACGCCCGGGTCGTCGGCGTCGCGACGCAGCCGGTACGCCACCGCGTTCTGGTAGCCCTCGAACGGCTCCGTCCGGATCTCGATCGAGTGCAGCCACTTCACGTGCGCCATGCCGTACCAGCCCGGCACGATCAGCCGCAGCGGGGCGCCGTGCTGCGGCAGCAGGGGAGCGCCGTTCATCTCGTACGCCAGCAGCACCTCCTCGCGCAGCGCGTCAGCCACCGGCAGCGCCCGCTGGTAGTCCTGCTCGACACCGCGCTCGACGCCGTGGTCGGCGCCGGTGAAGACCACGTCGACCGCGTCCGCGCCCAGGCCCGCCTCGCGCAACAGTGGCGCCAGCGGGGTACCGGTCCACTCGGCGTTGCCGACCGCCTCGACCAGCCAGGGCTGGCTCACCGGCCGGGGGTGCAGCAGAGCCCGGCCGTTGCCGGCGCACTCCAGGGTGACCCGGTGGCTGACCCGGGGGCGCTCGCGCAGGTCGGCCAGGGTGACTGTCAGCGGTCGGTCGACCGCGCCGGCGACTGTCAACGCGTGGGCCCCCGGATCCAACTCCGGAATGTCGTAGTGGATCAGCAGGTAGTGCAGCCCGGCCGGGGTGACGTCGTAGCGCAGCGCCTCCAGCGGAAGGCCGTGGTTGCGTGCGGCGAGCTGCAGCTCGTCGGCGCTGATCGCCTCGTCGGGCTCGGCGAGCCGCGACGGGCCGCTCACGTCGGCCACCCTCGGCCCCCGGTCATCGACAGTGGTCATGCGTGGCCTCCCCGGCGCAGACGGCGGCGTCCGCCGTACCCGGCCAGCCTAGGCCCTGGACGGCGGCCCGGTGGTGGTGAGCTGTTCCGGCGGGCGGCGGGCCGGGGACAGCGCCCACATAACAGATCACCGAGACCGTTGGGTGGTCGTCCACAGCACCTCCGGTTGTCCACAGCTCGGACGGTGGGGCTGGCGGACCACCCGGCCTCGGCCGGAGGCTGCCGTCATGCGACAAGCATCAGTCCGTTCGATCTGCCGCACGCTGCTGCTCTGCGCCGCGCTCCCGCTGGCACTCACCGTCCAGCTCTGCGGGCTGGCGGTACTGGTCGCGGCGGTGCCCGGCCAACCACCGACGCCCACCATCCCGGTCGCGGCCCGGACCGTCCCGCTCGCCGAGGTGCTCGCCGATCCCGTGTCCGCCGGGCGGTTCCGCTGGCCGGTCGACGGGCCGCCTCGCCCGGTGCGCCGGTTCGACCCGCCGCCCCTACCGTGGCTGCCGGGCCACCGTGGCGTCGACCTGGCCGCCCCGGCCGGAACTGTGGTCCGCAGCGCCGGGCCGGGCACCGTGCTCTTCGCCGGCCTGGTGGCCGGTCGACAGGTCGTCACCGTGGGGCACGCCGACGGGCTGCGGACCACCCACGAGCCGGTCCAACCCGCCGTACGCCCCGGCCAGCCGGTCACCGCCGGCACGCCGCTGGGCGAGCTGCTGTCCGGGCATCCGGGTTGCCCGGCCGAGGCGTGCCTGCACTGGGGCCTGCGGCGGGGGGAGGAGTACCTCGACCCGCTGGCCCTGCTCGGCCTCGGCCCGGTGCGCCTGCTCCCGCTCGGTGCGGCGGGATCGGGTCAGCGTTGGGCGAGCAGCGCCGGCAGCCGCACGGCCAGCCGTTCGTACTCGTCGGCGGCGTTGTAGACCTGGCCGGTGAGCCGCAGCCACCCCCGGCCGTTCCAGCTCATCACCGCGACCTCCGCGGCGAGCCGCTCACCGATCCGCGCCTGCAACGCCCGCGCCGCGTCGATCGTGGTGCCCGTGCCGGGCGGCAGCGGGATGAGACGGAGAGCCACCCCCGGCCCGCCCGGGTCGGGCAGATCGGCGGGTGCCACGCCCAGAGCGTCCCCCACCACCCGCTGGCCGTACGCCGCGAGCGCCGCGTTGTGCGCCCGCACCACGTCGACGCCGAGGCTGCGCAGCGTGAACAGGCCCGCCGGGGCGGCCAACCAGGAGGTGTAGTCGAGGGTGGCCTGCCATTCGACCCGGGCCGGGAAGCCGGATTCCTGCTCCCACGAGACCACCAGCGGCTCGATTCGCTCCCGCCACTGTGGGGCCACCGCCAGCAGCGCGGTGCCCCGCGGGGCGTAGCCCCACTTGTGCAGGTTGCCCGCCCAGAAATCCGCGCCGATGCTGCTCACCGGAGTGGCCAGCATGCCCGGGGCGTGTGCCGCGTCCACCAGGACGGGCACGCCGTTCTCGTGGGCCACCCCGACGATGGCGGCGGTCGGGAAGAGCCGGGCGGTGGCGGAGGTGAGCTGGTCGACGACGAGCAGCCGCGTCCGCCCCGGGCGCAGGCCGGCCCGGATGGTCTGCACGATCTGCTCGTCGGTGGCGGCCAGCGGGATGGGCAGGACGCGGCTGACCGCGCCGGTGCGGCGGCACTCCCGCTGGATGGCGAGGCTCACCGCCCCGTACCCGTGGTCGGTGCTGAGCACCTCGTCACCGGGTTGCAGACCCACCGACTGGAGCACCACGGCGACGCCCGTGGTGGTGTTGCCGATCAGCGCGCTGCCGTCCGGGTCGGCGCCCAGGAAGCCGGCGAGGTGCCGGCGGGTGTGCGCGATCCGGTCGACGAGCCCCTGGGTGAAGAAGCGCAGCGGGTTGGCCTCCATCTCGTCGCGCAGCCGCTGCTGGGCTCGCTGCACGCCGATCGGCACCGCGCCGAACGAGCCGTGGTTGAGGTGGCTGACCGCCGGGTCCAGGGAGAAGAGCAGGCGGGCGCCCGGGATCGGCTCGGGGGGCTGCGGGACGCTCACCTGATGATCGTAACCGTCGAGCCGGCCGGCCTCTCGGCCCTCGATCAGGCGCGGGGGTGTGCCTGCCGGTAGGCGGCGCGCAACCGTTCCACCGAGACGTGGGTGTAGATCTGCGTGCTGGCCAGCGACGAGTGGCCGAGCAGCTCCTGCACGGCGCGCAGGTCGGCGCCGCCCTCCAGCAGATGGGTGGCGGCGGAGTGGCGCAGCCCGTGCGGGCTGGTACGGGGAAGGCCGGCCGTCTCGGCGTACCCACCGACGATCTGTCGCGCGGTCGTCGGGTTGAGCCGGCCACCGCGAGCCCCGAGCAGCAGCGCGTCGCCGGAGCGGGCGCCGGACAGCACCCGTCGGCCCCGGCGCAGCCAGTCGTCAAGCGCCCGCTGGGCGGGCACCCCGTAGGGCACCGCACGCTCCCGCCCGCCCTTGCCGAACACCCGGATCACCCGGCGGCCGTGGTCGACGTCTCCGACGTCCAGCCCGCACGCCTCGCTGACCCGCACACCTGTCGCATAGAGCAGCTCCAGCAGAACCCGGTCGCGCAACAGCACCGCCTCGGCGGCTGCCGCATCCGCCGCGTCGACGGTGGCTCCCGTCGCTGCCCCGTCAGGGGCCGCACCCGCCGTGGTGGTGTCGTGTGCGGCCGTTTCCGTCGCGGTGGTGCGGTCGTCGGTCGTCGGTTGTCGGGCCGGTGCCTCCATCAGGGCGGCGGCCTGGTCGGCGCGAAGGACGCCTGGCAGCTCCCGGTGTGCACGAGGGCTGGCCAGTGCAGCGCCCACGTCGGCGGGGAGCAGCCCGGCGCGGTGCGCCCACGCGCTGAACGCCCGTGCCGAGGCGGCCCGACGGGCGAGCGACGTACGGGCGGCACCCGTCGTCCGCTGCCGGGCCAGCCAGCTCCGCAGCACCGAGAGGTCCAGCTCGGCCAGCTCCAGGCAGCCCATCCGCACGGCGTGGTCGAGCAACGCGACCACATCGGTGACGTACGCGCGGACGGTGTGCGCCGACCGGTTGTGGACCCGGGCGAGGTGCTCGGCGAAGTCGTCGACCGCGTCCCGCAGCGCCGGCGGCAGCTCCTGGTGGGTCGTCCGGGTGCCCCGGCCGGACCGGCTCACGGCCGCCGCGCCGATGGCGGCGTCGTGGTGGCTGCACCCTCACTGACAGATGGCACGGCACCAGCGTACGGCCGAGAGCTTCGCACCGCCGGCCACGCCAGCATCGGTGTCGCCACCCGTGACCGCTCACGCGCCGCCCTTCGATTTGGTGGTCGGGGCGAGGGCGTAACCGTCGTCGCGGCGCACCACCATGGACAGCTCCTCAAGCAACGACAGCTTGCGCAGCGCGGTACGCACGTTCAGGCCGGCGCGGGCGGCGAGCGCGTCCACACCCCGTACGCCCCGGCGAGGCAACGCCTCCAGCACAGATCGGGCGTCGTCGTCCAACGCGTCGGTCGGCCGTTGCGGGCCACGGGCCAGCGGGGCCAGGTCCGCGCCGATCCGGCCCACCTCCTCGAGCACGTGTGCCACCCCGGTGACCAGCCGCGCCTTGGAGCACTCGCGTAGCAACTCGTGCGCGCCGACGGACATCGCCGAGGTCACCGGCCCGGGCACGACCATCGCGACCCGCCCGGTGTGGATGGCCCGTCGGGCGGTCTGCGTCGCGCCGCTGCGCGCCGACGCCTCCACCACGACGGTGCCGAGGGTGCCCCCGGCGATGACCCGGTTGCGGATCAGGAACCGGGGGCGTAGCGGCTCGGCGCCGGGTGGCCACTCGCTCACCAGCAACCCGGTGTCGGCGATCCGGTCGAAGAGCGCGGTGTTGCCCACGGGATACGGCCGGTCCACCCCGCAGGCAAGCACCGCGACGGTCAGCCCACCCGCGTTGAGGGCGCCCCGGTGGGCTGCGGCGTCGATGCCGAACGCGCCGCCGGAGACCACTGTCCAGTCCCGCTCGGCCAGCCCGTACCCCAGGTCAGTCGCGACGTGCTGGCCGTAACCGGTGGCCGCCCGCGCGCCGACCACCGCCACCGAGCGCTCCAGCGCCTCGCCCAGCGGCCAGGCCCCGCGTACCCAGAAGCAGAGCGGGGGCGCGGTCTCAACGTCTACCCGGCGGGTGGCGTCCGGCAACCGGAGCGTCTTCAGGCCGGCCACCCGGGCCGGCCACTCCTCGTCGTCCGGGGTGACCAGGCGGGCGCCGAGCCGGTCGGCCCTCGCCAACGCCTCGGCGGCGAACGCTCGCGCGTCACCGGCGGCCGAACGGGCGGCCACCGTGCTGTGCAGCCAGCCATCGGGGCTGCCGCCGTCGAGCAACAGATCCAGTGTCGCCACCGGACCCAGTCGGTCGACCAACTGGTGCACCGCCCGGGTGCCCGGCTCGGCCAACCAGGTCAACGCCACCCGGGCCAGCCTGCTCTCCTCATTGGCGCTCACGCCGCCTCCCCTGTCCGTAGTTGGATCGCCTCTCGTACGTCCTCGCGGTCCGGCCGGTCCCGGCCGTCCAGGTCCGCGATGGTCCAGGCCATCCGGATCACCCGGTCGAAGCCCCGCGCCGAGAGCGACCCGGAGTCGAGTCGGCCGCGCAGCTCGGCGGTGACCAGCGCCGGTAGCCGCCACGGCGGGCGGCGCAGGAGCGGGCCGTCCACCTCGGCGTTGAGTCGCCGCCCCAGGCCGGCCCAGCGGGTGGCCGCCGCGCGGCGGGCCGCAGCGACCCGGGCGGCGACAGTGGCCGAGGACTCGGCGTCGCCGTCGGACGCCATCAGCTCCGCCGCCCGCACGGGCATCAGCCGCACCTGCACGTCGATCCGGTCGAGCAGCGGCCCGGAGAGCCGGCCCAGGTAGCGGCGGCGGGCCAGCGGTGAGCACTCGCAGTACGCGTCGCCGGACGGCTTCGCGCAGGGGCACGGATTGGCGGCCAGCACCAGTTGGGTACGGGCCGGGTACTCGGTGCCGCCCCCGCTGCGGCTCAGCAGGATGCGACCGTGCTCCAGTGGCTGGCGCAGCGCCTCAAGCGCGCCCTTGCTGAACTCCGGCGCCTCGTCCAGGAAGAGCACCCCACGGTGGGCCAGGGACACCGCGCCGGGGCGGGCCAGCCCGGAACCGCCGCCGACGAGCGACGGGACTGTCGCCGTGTGGTGAGGTGCCTGGAACGGCGGGCGGCGTAGCAGTCGACCGCCCGGCGGCAGCAGCCCGGCGACCGAGTGCAGCGCGGTCACCTCGAGCGCCGCGTCGTCGTCCAGCTCGGGCAGGAGGGACGGCAGCCGCTCGGCAAGCATCGTCTTGCCGGCACCCGGAGGGCCGAGCAGCGCGATGTGATGCCCACCCGCTGCGGCGACCTCCAGCGCCCGCCGGCCCAGCGCCTGCCCGGCGACCTCGGCGAGGTCGGGGCCGACGGGAGCCGGTGCCGGGGCGTCCGCCGGTGGTTCGATCAGCGGACTGCCGTCGCGTACGAAGGCGACCAGCCGGTGCAGCGTGTCCACGGCCCGCACCCGTACGCCGGGGATGACCGCGGCCTCGGCGGCGTTGCCGGTCGGCACGATGACCCGCTCGACGCCGGCCCTGGCCGCGGCGGCGACCATGGGCAGCACCCCGCGCACCGGCCGGACCGTGCCGTCCAGGCCCAGCTCGCCGAGGACCACGACCCCGTCCAGCGGAAGCAGCGGCAGCTCACCCGAGCCGCCCAGCAGCGCGGCGGCGATGGCCAGGTCGAACGCCGAGCCGAACTTCGGCAGCGTCGCGGGCAGCAGGTTCAGCGTGATCCGCCGGTTCGGCCAGCGTTGGCCGGAGTTGACGACGGCGGCCCGGACCCGGTCGCGGGCCTCGTGCAGGGCGGTGTCCGGGAGACCGGAGATCACCACGGCCGGCAGGCCGGCGGCCAGATCCGCCTCGACCTCGACGAGGTGGCCGGTGACGCCGACCAGCCCCACGCAGAGCACCTTCGCGTAGCTCATGGGGAGTCACCGATCCGTCGGCGGCGCATCTCAGAACGCGCCCTTCAGGTGGTCGACCTGCGCGGGACCGGCGTCGGGCAGTCGTACCGACAGCACGTCGAACCGCACCTCGTCGGCGCTCGTGCCGGTCTCGGCGAGCCAGCGCGCGGCGAGCCCGCGCAGGCGACGGGCCTTGGCCGGTACGACGGCCTCGGCCGGTGTGCCGAACACGTCGCCCCGGCGCGTCTTCACCTCGCAGAACGCGAGGACCGGCCCGTCCCAGGCGATGATGTCGATCTCGCCCTGCGGGCAGCGCCAGTTCCGGACGATCGGGCGTAGCCCCGCCTCGCTCAGGTGCTGGGCGGCACACCGCTCGCCGTACGCTCCGACCGCCTGGTTCCGCTTCGTCATGGCCGCGACGGTGCCCGTCCGGGTGCGCGCGTCGCGACCCCGCGACGGCCCGGCTGTGGACGAAGGGCCTCCTGTGGACAACCGGACGATCAAGCCCGCGCTGTGCTAGGTGCGCGTGAGCCTCCGACCGCGGCCGGCAGCACGGGCTGGCCGCGCTCCAGATGGGGCCCGTCTTGATCAGGTGATGAGAAACAGGTGTCAGGACCGCTGCGGACCTACTTTTCATCACCTGATCAAGGGACCGCCGCGCCGCAGCGCTATCCGAGCGCAACTCGTGCTCCACGCTTCCGGGCGGTCGGCGGGCGGCCGGGCAGGCTGAAATGGCGCGGGCGTGGCCTGTCGCATACGGTGCCTGACGTGGACGGACGACGGAGCTTTCCGGAAGATCAGGAGTCGCGCTGGTACCCCGACGAGCGGGCTCGCGGTTACGGCGATTCCGAGTGGCGCGGTGCGGGTGAGCCGCGATACCGGGACGGCGAGATCCCCGAGCAGCGCGGGAGCGACGACGGCCGATCCGTCGAGGACACCGGCGTCGGCCGACGCCGGGAGCCGGATCCGGGGCGATTCGGCGGTACGCCGGAGCCAGGCTCGGGCCGCTTCGGCGCGATCGACGCGGGCCGCTTCGGCAGTGCGCCCGAGCCGGACTCGGGCCGTCTCAGCGCGCTGGACGTGGGCCGGCCCGAGCCGGACCCGGGCCGTTTGAGCGCGCTGGACGTGGGCCGGCCCGAGCCGGACTCCGGGCGGTTCGGCGCCGTCGAGGCCCCAGTGGGGAGGTTCGGCGGCAGCGAGCCCGACTCGGGACGCTTCGGCGCGGTAGACCCGCTGGGTGACGCGCGTGCGGAAGGGGACGGTTACCGGGCGACCCGCTCGCGCAGGGCGGATCGGGACCCTTCGGAGATCTCCGGTGAGCTGCCCGGCCGCCGAGCCGCCCGAGAGTCGCTGAGCACGGCCACGCCGGGAACGGCCCGAGACGCCGGGCCAGCGGCCCTCCGGGACACCCCGCCAGCGGCCACCGCAGACGCCGGGCCGGCGGCCGGGGTGCTCGCCGACCCGACCCGGCCCGCCCCGCTCGCCGGCTACCCGATCATCGAGCCGACCCGGGGTGGCGGGGACCAGCCGCACCCGCTGGAGATGCCGACCGGTCCGATGCCGGGGATCGGCCCCCGTCCCGACCTGTCCGTCGGCGAGCCGCCGGCGTACCCCCAGGCGGCCGACGGTGTCTACCGGACCCGCCGCCCGGCGCTGGCCGCGCTCTTCGCCCTGCTGGCGTTGATCTTCGAGGTCCCGGCGCTGCGGGTGCTGCTGGCGGGCGTCACCGGCGACCCGCTGGACGCCGGTAACGTCGTGGTGGGCATCTGCCTGGTCGCCGGGCTGCCGATCTTCGCATCGGGGCTGTACGGGCTCAGAACCGGCGGACTGGCGCTCTCCGACAGCGGACGGGGCTGGCTGCGCCCTCCGACGGCGTACCTGACCGTCGGCCTGGTGCTCTTCGTCGCCGCCGCCCTCGCCGCCGGCTGATCCCCGCGCAGCCGACCCGCCGGCTGATCCCCGCGCAGCCGACCCGCCGGCTGATCCCCGCGCGGCAGACCCAGCGCAGCCGACCCGGTCGGCTGATCCCCGCGTCGCCACCCCGCCCGCGCGTACCCGGAGGTCGGGGGGCGGGGAAGGGGCGTACACTGGCCAACTGGCGACCGCCTCGCGCGGTCGACCTCGCGCGCCCTCTTCACGAATCGTCGTGGAGCGACGGCCTCCCTGGTCCCGATCTTGATCGGGCCCACCATGGGCCGGCGACCAGGCGCCAGGACGCCCGGCCACCGGCCGGGCGTGACAACCAGGGATCTTGAGGAGTACCCCACCCATGGCCGTCGTGACCATGCGTCAGCTGCTGGAGAGCGGTGTCCACTTCGGGCACCAGACCCGGCGCTGGAACCCGAAGATGAAGCGCTTCATCATGACCGAGCGCAACGGCATCTACATCATCGACCTGCGCCAGACTCTCGACTACATCGAGAAGGCGTACGAGTTCGTGCGTGGGACCGTCGCGGAGGGTGGCAGCATCCTCTTCGTCGGCACCAAGAAGCAGGCCCAGGAGGCCATCGCCGAGCAGGCGACCCGGGTCGGTCAGCCGTACGTCAACCACCGCTGGCTCGGTGGCATGCTGACCAACTTCCAGACGGTGTACAAGCGGCTCCAGCGGATGAAGGAGCTGGAGGGTCTTGGTGACCTCAGCGGCACCGCCGCCGGTTACACCAAGAAGGAGACCCTGCAGCTCTCCCGCGAGAAGATCAAGCTGACCCGCACGCTTGGTGGTCTGCGGGACATGCAGAAGCTGCCGGCCGCGGTCTGGATCGTCGACACCAAGAAGGAGCACATCGCCGTCGACGAGGCCCGCAAGCTGGGCATCCCGGTGATCGCCGTCCTCGACACCAACTGTGACCCGGACGAGGTCGACTTCCCGATCCCGGGTAACGACGACGCGATCCGCTCGGCCGAGCTGCTGACCAAGGTCGTCGCGGCCGCCGTCGCGGACGGTCTCATCGCGCGTTCCGGCCGTCGCCGGGGCAACGACGAGAAGCCCGAGGGTGTCGCGAGCGACGAGCCGCTGACCGAGTGGGAGCGCGAGCTGCTGGAGCCGAAGAAGGCCGACGAGTCGGCCGCCCCGGCCGAGCAGCCGGCCGCTGCCGCCGCCGAGCAGCCCGCCACCGAGCAGCCGGCCACCGAGCAGCCCGCCACCCCGGAGCAGCCGGCGCAGGCCGCCACCGAGCAGCCGGCGGCCGCCACCGCGGAGTGACCCGCACCGCCGCTGCCCGCCGTCCGTTTTCGCGAACGGCGGGCAGCGGCGGTACGCCGGGCACGATCCGCCCGGATCCGGGTAACCGGCACCTCTGACCATCCACACGCCGTCTCAACACCGAAGAGAGAGCCATGTCCCAAATCACCGCCGCGGACGTCAAGAAGCTCCGCGACCTCACCGGCGCCGGCATGATGGACAGCAAGAAGGCGCTGACCGAGGCCGAGGGCGACTTCGACAAGGCCATCGAGATCCTGCGCGTCAAGGGCGCCAAGGACGTCGGCAAGCGGGCCGGCCGTACGGCCGCCAACGGCCTGGTCGCCCACTCCGGCAAGGCGCTGCTCGAGCTCAACTGCGAGACCGACTTCGTCGCCAAGACCGAGTCGTTCATCGCGCTGGCCCAGCAGTTGGTGGAGCACGGCGAGCGTTCCGGCGTGAACAGCGCCGAGGAGCTGCTCGCCTCCGAGCTCGACGGCAAGGTCGTCGCGGACCTGATCCAGGAGCAGTCCGCCAAGATCGGCGAGAAGCTGGTGCTCAACCGGTTCGCCAAGGTCGAGGGCACCACAGCGGTCTACCTGCACCGCAAGGCCCAGGACCTGCCGCCTGCCGTCGGCGTGCTGGTGTCGTACACCGGCAAGTCCGACGAGGCGGGCGACGCCGACGCCCGTGGCGTCGCCATGCAGATCGCCGCGATGCGGCCGAAGTACCTCACCCGGGACGAGGTTCCGGCCGAGGTCGTCGAGTCCGAGCGGCGCATCGCCGAGCAGACCGCCCGCGAGGAGAACAAGCCCGAGGCGGCCCTGCCGAAGATCGTCGACGGTCGGGTGAACTCCTTCTTCAAGGACTACGTCCTCGTCGAGCAGGCGTCCGTGGCTGACAACAAGAAGACTGTGAAGCAGATGCTGGCCGAGGCCGGCATCGAGGTCACCCGCTTCGTGCGGTTCGAGGTCGGCCAGGCCTGAGCCGCCACCGGGCGCCGCGCGCCCGTGGGCAGGAGACGTCGACGAGGAGGCCGCCGGTGTACGTGACAGGCACCGCGGCCTCCTCGTCACATAGGGTCGGCAGCGGCAGGTTCGCGGTAACGCGTCGCGCGGGGCGTGCGCGTGGGGGAAGGCGGGGCGGATGACGCAGGTTGTGAGTGACCGGACGCTGGCGGTGGACGATCCGACGGCGCCGCCGCCGGGGCGGGCCCGCCGGGTGGTGCTGAAGCTCTCGGGTGAGGTGTTCGGCGGTGGCGCGATAGGCGTCGATCCGGACGTCGTGCAGGCCATCGCCCGGCAGATCGCCACAGTGGTCCGCCGCGGCGTGCAGGTCTCCGTGGTGGTCGGCGGGGGCAACTTCTTCCGTGGCGCGGAGCTGCAGAAGCGCGGGATGGACCGCGCTCGCGCCGACTACATGGGCATGCTCGGCACCGTGATGAACTGCCTCGCGCTGCAGGACTTCCTGGAGAAGGAGGGCATCGAGACCCGGGTGCAGAGCGCCATCACGATGGCCCAGGTCGCCGAGCCGTACATCCCGCTGCGGGCGATCCGGCACCTGGAGAAGGGCCGTGTGGTCATCTTCGGCGCCGGCGCGGGCATGCCGTACTTCTCCACCGACACCGTGGCCGCCCAGCGGGCGCTGGAGATCCGGGCCGACGTGGTGCTGATGAGCAAGAACGGCGTGGACGGCGTCTACACCGCCGATCCGCGGATCGACCCCACCGCCAGCAAGCTCGACTCGATCACCTTCTCCGAGGTGCTGCGCCGCAACCTGCGGGTGGCCGACGCCGCAGCGTTCAGCCTCTGCATGGAGAACGGCCTGCCGATGTTGGTCTTCGGCGCGCAGGGTGACGACACCATCATCCGCGCGGTGGGTGGCGACAAGATCGGCACCCTGATCACCGCCTGAGCCCGCCCCGCCCCGGGCGACGGCCGCGGCGGTCCTGACGACTTTCAGCAGAGCCCACGACGAGCACAGAAGGAGGCGAGGAGACCGGTGATCGACGACACCCTCCTCGAGGCCGAGGAGAAGATGGAGCGTGCGGTTGAGCACGCCAAGGAGGAGTTCGGCGCCATCCGTACCGGTCGCGCCAACGCCGCCATGTTCTCCAAGGTCATCATCGACTACTACGGCACGCCCACGCCGCTGACCCAGATGGCGTCGATCGCGGTGCCCGAGCCGCGGATGGCCGTCATCAAGCCGTACGACAACTCGCAGATCAACGCGATGGAGAAGGCGATCCGCGACTCGGACCTCGGGGTGAACCCGAACAACGAGGGCAACCAGCTGCGCATCCTGCTCCCGCAGATGACCGAGGAGCGCCGCCGCGACATGATCAAGGTGGCCAGGAACAAGGGCGAGGAGGCCAAGGTGGCCATCCGCAACGTCCGCCGCCGTGGCAAGGAGGAGCTGGACCGGATCGTCAAGGACGGCGAGGCCGGCGAGGACGACGGCCGCCGCGCCGAGAAGGAGCTGGACGACCTGACGCAGCGCTACGTCGCCAGCATCGACGACCTGGTCAAGCACAAGGAGACCGAGCTGTTGGAGGTCTGAGGCCGCACCCGGCGTTCGCCGGGTGCGCAGCAGCCGACGTGAGGCCCGCCCCCGATCCGGGGACGGGCCTCGTGCCGTTCGAGCGTCAGCGGGGGATCCGGACGGTACGGGTCGTCTCGGTCAGGGTCGTTCCGACGTACGCGTCGTGCAGCTCGAAGCGCACGGTGGCCCGACCCGGGTGCAGCACCGGGCCACCCCGGTAGAAGCCCATCGAGATGCTGGCGGTGCCGCCGTCGCAGACGATCTCGCCGGCGCCGAGGCCGCCGGTGGCCCAGTAGGTCGGCAGGCCGTCCTGGATAAGCGACGCCGACAGGAAGTACACGCCGGTCGGGCAGTTGCGCACCTCCCCCCGGGCGATGGCGGCCGGGTACGCCGGCCCGGTCCCGTCGGGGCTTCCGTCGTACAGGTAGATCTCGCTGGTGCGGTGGTCGATCCTGATGCTGGCGTGCCGCGTCGCCGCGGTGGCCGGTGTGGCCGCCGTCAGGACGAGGGCGACAATCGTCAACATCGCCAGGCTGATTCTGCGCACGAACGCTCCTTCCCCGCTGTGGTGCGGAAACCGCCGGCGGACGCCGGCACACCGACAGCCGACCATCGATGGGCAGCGCGGGTCATCCCCTGTTCGCCCGGATGCACGGTCGGATAGGCGTCGGTGCGCCGCCGGGGCCCCGACGGTCAGGGGCGCCATCGTCCGCCTCGCCCCGGCGGCGGGTGCAGTAGGCTCGGCAGGATTCCCGGCCACCGGGCGGTGCGCACCGGGAATCGACCGACCGTCGGGGCGGTCGAGCCGGAGGAACACAGTCGCGCGTGTAGGGGATGCTTGTGGTCTTGCGTCATGTGGTGGTACTCGTGCCGCGTCGCGGTGCGTGATGTCCCACCCCGACCCCTACACCGACGAACCGCGCGGCTGGGACCGGCCGGAGCGCCCGGTCGCCCTGCCCTGGCCCGAGCAGGAGCTTGAGGCGGGCCAGTGGAGCCGCCGTCCGGCCGTCGGGCCCGAGTTGTACGCCGAGCCACGCACCCGCCCGTACGCGGAGCCGTACCCGGCAGACCCGTACGACGAGCGTGGCCGGGCGGTTCGTCCGGACGACCGGGACCGGCGCGACCGTTTCACCGACCGGGACCGCTACGACGACGATCGGAACCAGCCCGACCGGTACGACGACCGTGGTGGCCCCGGCCGCTACGGCGACCGCCCGCCAGCGGGCGACGCCCCGGCGCACTACGCCGACCCCGGCGCTGCCCAGCGTTACGACGACCGCGACGCGCCGCCGCGTTTCGACGACCGTGACGCGCCATCGCGTTTCGACGACCGCGACGTTCCGCCGCGCTACGACGACCGTGACGCGCCGTCGCGTTTCGACGACCGTGACGTTCCGCCGCGCTTCGACGACGATGCCGGTTACCCGACCGCGCAGCTCGCGCCCATCGGCGCCGAGATCCTGCCGGACGATGACCCGGTGACCGAGCCGGAGCCGCCGACCGGACGGCGGCCGAGGGGCCGGCGACGGGCCAGCCTCGACCGGCCGGCGACCCAGCAGGTGGGCACCGGGCGGGCCGGCCGGAACCTGCCGGCGGCGATCGGGGTCGGGCTCGGCCTCGGCGCGCTGATCGTGGTTCCGCTGGTCTTCTACCCGCTTGCGTTCCTGCCGGTGATCGCCGCCGCCATCGCGGTAGGCATCTGGGAGATGGCCCGGGCGGTCCGCCGCAGCGGCGCCCACCCGCCGCTGGTGCCGCTGCTCGCCGGTGGCGTGCTGACCATCGGGCTGGCGTGGTTCGCTGGCCCGGACGCCCTCAGCCTGGGCCTGCTGGTCACCGTCCTGGGCACGATGATCTGGCGGTTGGGCGACGGCCCGGCCGGCTTCCAGCGGGATCTCACCGCGGCCACCCTGATCGCGGTCTACGTGCCGTTCCTCGGCGGTTTCGCGGCGTTGCTGGCGGCGGCCCCCGACGACGGCCGGTTGCGCATCCTGGCCACGCTGATCGCGGTGGTCCTCTCCGACACCGGCGGGTATGCGGCAGGCGTCTCCTTCGGCCGCCACCCGATGGCACCGTCGATCAGCCCGAAGAAGTCCTGGGAGGGTTTCGCCGGCTCGGTCACCGCGGCGGCGCTGGGCAGTGCCCTGCTGCTGTGGCTGATGTTCGAGGTGGCTCCCTGGTGGGGTGCCGTCTTCGGGGTGGCGGTCTCCTGCGCGGCGGTCCTCGGCGATCTCGCCGAATCGATGATCAAGCGGGACCTCGGGGTCAAGGACATGAGCAACCTGCTGCCCGGGCACGGTGGCCTGATGGACCGGCTGGACTCGATCCTGTTCGCGGTGCCGACCGCGTACCTGCTGTTGGCGATCTTCGTGCCGGTGGTGGGGTGAGGCATGGATCACCGTGGCCCGAGCGTTCCCGACCGGCGGCCGGGGCCGGTTCCACGCCTCCGGAGGGGTGCCCGGCGCCGGAGGCGTGACACACTGGACCAGCCATGACGAGCCTGCCGTTGATCCCCGCCCTGTCGGACGCCCCCGCCGCACGCCGGGCCTCCATGCCACCGCAGCACCTCGCCGACCTGGACCTGGCCGGCCGCCAGGCGCTTGTCGCCGGGCTCGGTGAGCCCGCCTTCCGTGCCAAGCAGATCTCCAACCACTACTTCGGGCGGCTGGTTCGCGACCCGCAGGCGATGACCGACCTTCCCGCGGCGACGCGTGAGCGGCTTGCCGACCAGCTGCTGCCCACGCTGCTCAACCCGGTGCGTGAGCTGGCCTGTGACGACGGCGCGACCCGCAAGGCGCTCTGGAAGCTGCACGACGGTGCGCTCGTGGAGAGCGTGCTGATGGGCTATCCGGACCGGGTCACGGTCTGCATCTCCAGCCAGGCGGGGTGCGGCATGGCCTGCCCGTTCTGCGCCACCGGCCAGGCCGGGCTGACCCGCAACCTGTCCACGGCGGAGATCGTCGACCAGGCGGTCTACCTGGCCGGGGTGGCGGCGTCCGGTGCGGTCGCCGGTTCACCGCCGCGGCTGTCGCACGTCGTGTTCATGGGCATGGGCGAGCCGCTGGCCAACTACAACAGGGTCATCGCGGCGATCCGTCGGCTGGTCAGCCCCGCTCCGGAGGGCCTGGGCCTGTCCCAGCGGCACATCACCGTCTCCACTGTCGGCCTGGTTCCGGCCATCCGCCGACTGGCCAGCGAAGACCTCTCTGTGACCCTTGCGTTGTCGTTGCACGCGCCCGATGATGATCTGCGCGACGAACTCGTGCCGGTGAACCAGCGCTGGAAGGTAGCCGAGGTGCTGGACGCAGCGTGGGACTACGCCGCCCGGACGGGTCGTCGTGTGTCGATCGAATACGCAATGATCAAGGACGTGAACGACCAGCCGTGGCGAGCTGACCTGCTCGGGCGGCTGTTGGCCGGCAAGTTGGCGCACGTGAACCTCATCCCGCTCAATCCGACGCCGGGCAGCCGCTGGGACGCGAGCCCGAAGCCGGTCGAGCGGGAGTTCGTCCGGCGCTTGCGTGACGCGGGAGTGTCCACCACCGTACGGGACACCCGGGGCCGCGAGATCGACGGCGCGTGTGGCCAGCTCGCCGCCGCCGAGGACACCGACACCTTCACCGACCGCGCCGGAGAGGCACCGGCGTGACCGGGCGTGGCGAACGAGACCAGGAGACATAGTGGCGAGTCAGGGTCAGCGTTTCCGGCGCAAGGCGCTCCGCCGGGGATACAAGGTCGACGAGGTGGATGCCTTCCTCGACCGGGTGGAGGCGACGCTCGACGGCCGGCAGGTGGGTGCGCCGGTGGCCTCCCAGGAGGTCCACGACGTCGTCTTCCGGGTCCGGTTCAACGGCTACGACGAGTGGCAGGTCGACCTGCACCTGGACCGGGTCGAGCGACAGCTGGCCGAGCTGGAGGAGCGCACGAGCGCCGGGCGCGGTGGTGACCCTCGGATGGCTGACCGGTTGGGTCCGCCGGACCGGATGGGCCCGCCGCTGCGTGACGACCGTGGGGGCATGGTTCCGCAGCCGATGCCGCCCCGGCCGATGCCCGCGCAGGCCGGTCCGCCCGCCGACCGCTACGGCCGGTACGACGAGCCCACCGGCGCCTTCGCCGGCGGGTACGACGCCCCCCGCGGCGGCTACGACGCGCAGCGCGGCCCCGGCGGCCCTCCTCCGATGGGGCCGGGTGGTCCGATGGGTGGCCACGGCGTCCCGCCGCGCGGCCTGCCGGCCGGTCCGGGCGGGTACGGTCCGCCCGATGACCAGCGTGGGCCCGGCGGGTACGGCCCGCCCGATGACCAGCGTGGGCCCGGCGGGTACGGCCCGCCCGACGACCAGCGTGGGCCTGGCGGGTACGGCCCGCCCGACGACCAGCGCATGCCCGGCGGCTTCGGTCCGCCCGACGACAAGCGTGGGCCTGGCGGTTACGGTCCACCCGATGACCAGCGTGGGCCCGGCGGCGGTTACCCGCCGGAGGAGCCCCGCTTCGACGGCTTCGAGGCCGGTCGGCACGGCCGGGCGGACATGACCGCCGAGATCCGGATGCCCGAACGGGACCTGCGCGACCTGCGCCGTGGCCCGGTCGGCCCGCCCCCGATGCCGCAGCAGGGCATGGGTGGCCCGCCGATGGCTGGCCCGCCCGCCGTGGCCGGTCCTCCGATGGTCGGTCCGCCGATGGCCGGCCCGCCCGGCAGCGACCTGTACCGGGTCGACCAGATCCGCCGCAGCTTCCAGGTGCGCCGGTTCGGCAGCGGGTACGACCCGGACCAGGTGGACCGATTCTTCGAGACCCTGCTCGGCGGCATGCAGCGCCGCAACCCGATGCCTGTCGACCCGAAGGATCTGGACACGCTCCGGTTCGGCCTGGTGCCTGGCGGCTACTTCGAGGCCGAGGTCGACGCCGCGCTCAAGGACGTGCAGGACATCCTCTTCGGGCGCTGACCCCGACGCGTACGCGAACGAGGGCCCGTCCCCGGGTGGGGGCGGGCCCTCGGCGTCTGTCGGCCTGTCGTCCGTCGGCCGGTCGGGTCAGGAGCGCAGGCCGTTGCGCCGCAGCACGGCGTCGCCGATCACGATGACCAGCAGCAGCGCGGCCAGGCCGACCAGCCAGATGTCCTCGACCCTGCCCTCGTGGTTGCCGCAGAACGCCATGACGACCAGCGCCAGCGCGGACAGCACGGCGCCGATGCGCCCCGACTTGCGGTGCCCGGGCTTGTGCTGGTCCGGCGACGTTACCGGCTCGCTTCCTGCCACTGTCGGTCCTTCCCTCGCGATCGGATCTTTGGTTAGTCTGGCACGCCTCCCGCCCGGGGCGGCGCGGTGGGGGTTTCCTCGCCTTCTGGCCCTGCCCGCCCAGGCCGGACGGCACTACGGGCGTCGCGGGGTGGCGGTCAGACTCCCTCCGGTAGCGTTTGGCGTACACCTGATTGTCTGTTTGAGGGGGACTGTGCGGTGCGAGTGACCGGAACCGGGCACGCCAGCATGCGGATCGACACGGCCGCGGGCAGCATCCTGTGCGACCCGTGGGTCAACCCGGCCTACTTCGCCTCCTGGTTTCCCTTCCCGGACAATTCGCTGCTCGACTGGGAGACCCTGGGCCAGGTCGACTACCTGTACGTCTCCCACCTGCACCGGGACCACTTCGACGCGAAGCATCTGCGGGACTTCGTCTCCAAGGACGCCACTGTCCTGCTCCCCGAGTTCCCCACCTCGGAGATGGAGGACGAGTTCCGGGCGCTGGGCTTCACGAAGTTCCTGAAGGCCCCCAACGAGCAGGTCGTGGAGCTGGACGGCGGCCTGAAGATCATGATCCAGGCGTTGACCAGCCCCACCGACGGCCCGATCGGCGACTCCTCGCTCTGGGTCGAGTACGAGGGTGTGCGGCTGCTCAACCAGAACGACGCCCGCCCCACCGACCTGAGCGTCTTCGCCGAGCTGGGGCACGTGCACGCGCACCTGCTCCAGTTCTCCGGCGCGATCTGGTACCCGATGGTCTACGAGCTGCCGCAGGCGGCGAAGACCGCGTTCGGCAAGCAGAAGCGCGACAGGCAGTTCGACCGGACGTGGCGCTACATCGACGACCTGAAGGCCGACCACGTCTTTCCGATCGCCGGCCCGCCGTGCTTCCTCGACGACGAGCTGTGGCAGTTCAACGACATCCACGGCGACGAGGGCAACATCTTCCCGGACCAGTCGGTCTTCCTGAGCGAGTACGCCAAGGTCGGCGGCACCAACGGCATCGTGCTGCTGCCGGGCAGCGTCGCCGAGGTCACCACCGAGGGCGCGAGCACGACCCACCCGGTGCCGGTGGAGGAGTTCTTCGCGAACAAGGTGGCCCACCTGGAGGAGATGCGGGAGCGCAAGCGCCCGGTCATCGAGGCGGAGAAGGCGTCCTGGCGGCACCCCGAGGTGGACGTGCTGGGCCAGATGAAGAGCCGGATCGAGCCGCTGCTCGACGAGTCGATCTACCTGGCCAAGGGCGTGGGCGGTCCGGTGCGCTTCGATCTGGTGGGCTACGACGGCGAGAGCGTCGAGTCGATCGTGGTGGACTTCCCCGGCAAGGAGGTCCGGCCGTACGCGGACGAGAAGGTCCGCTACCGCTTCCGGACCGAGCGGTCGCTCATCGAGCACCTGCTCTTCATCGACGAGGTGGACTGGGTCAACTCGCTCTTCCTGTCCTGCCGGTTCTCGGCGGCCCGGATCGGTCAGTACAACGAGTTCGTCTACGCGTTCTTCAAGTGCCTCTCCGAGGAGCGACTCCAGTACGCCGAGGGCTGGTACGACGAGCACGAGCGCAGCACCGACGCCGAGGACATCACGCTTGGCGACTGGGTGGTGCAGCGGCGGTGCCCGCACCTGAAGGCGGACCTGACCCGGTTCGGCATCGTCGAGGGTGACCAGCTCACCTGCCAGCTGCACGGCTGGCGCTTCGACCTGCCCAGCGGCCGCTGCCTGACAAGCGTGGGCCACAAGGTAAGAGCCCACCGCGTAGACGCAGAAACCCCCGCCCCGGCAGGCGAAGCCACGATCTGACCCGGCTCCAGGCGCGTCGATCATGGAGTTATTGCCGCGACACGCCGCTGCGGCGGGCAATAACTTCATGATCAACGCGTGTCGTCGTCAGTGGCCCAGGTCCGTGAGGATGCGGCGGGCGGCGTTGTGGCCGGCGGCGCCGATCACGCTGCCGGCCGGGTGGCAGCCGGCGCTGCCCGCGTACACGCCGTCGATGCCTGTGGCGTAGGGCATGCGGTCGGTGAACGAGACGGTGTTGTCCACGTGGTGGATGTGCCCGCCGGTGATGCCGAAGTGCGCCTCGATGCCCGGCGGGGGCAGCGGCACCGCGTCGGCGATCAGGTCGGCGGTGCCGGGGGCGTACCGCTCGACGATCCCGACGAGCCGGTCGACGTACCCGGGCAGCGCCGCATCCCAGGTGGTGCCGGCCAGCTCGTAGGGGACCGACTGGACGAACAGCGCCGACGAGTGGTGCCCGGCGGCGTCGGAGAGCGACGGGTCGACAGTGGTGTGCAGGTACCACTCGATTGTGGGCTCCGCCGGCAGCCGCCCGGCCTGCACGTCGGCCCACATGGCGCGCAGAGCGGTCATCGGGGAGGTGGCGTCGCCGCCGACAAGCGACGCGGACCCGGGCAGCAGGTGGATCGTCGAGCCGAACGGGCTCGGCGTGCCGGCCGGCAGGCAGGAGAAGCGCGGCAGCCCGCTGAGCGCCAGGTTGAGCTTGAGGGTGGTGCCGGGCCGGCGGACCGCCGCCATCCGTTCGCCGAGCCGCGCCGGGAGCGCGCCGTCGGGCAACAGGTCCATCAGCCGGTACGGGTCACATGCGCCGAGCACCACCCTCGCGGCGACCTCCCGACCGTCGGCCAGCACGACTCCGCTGGCCGTGCCGCCGTCCAGGGTCACCGCGCTGACCGGCGTACCCGTCAGGATCGTCGCACCGGCGGCGCGCGCGGCGTCGGCGAACGTCCGGGAGACGGTGCCCATCCCGCCCTCGGCGATCATCCAGGTGCCGCCGGAGCCGGGCAGCCGGCACATGTTGTGCACGAGGAAGTTGTGGCCGGTCCCGGGGTCGTCCGGGCCGGCGTTGAGGCCGGACAGGCCGTCGGTGACCGCGTACATGCTGACCAGCAGCTCGGAGCGGAACTCGAACCGGGCCAGGTAGTCCGCGACCGAGCCCCGGACGAGGTCGACGAAGACCTGCCGCAGTGCCGGGCGGACGTGCCGCTCGGCGGTCTCCTCGGCGGTCAGCGGCTCGGCCAGCCAGGCCGGTGCGAGGTCCTCGCGCAGAGCGGCCAACTCGGCCTGCATGGCGTCGTCGGCGGCCACGTCGGCGGGGGAGAAGAACGCGGCGAGCTGCGCCCGGGTGGCGGCGGTGTCGCTGCCGAAGAGCAGGTACGGCGAGCCGAGGCCGCCGGGCGTGGGCAGGAAGTAGTGCGGGTCGCGGCGCAGCACCGGTATCCGCACGTCGAGCGTGGCGAGCAGTTCCGGTGGCATGAGCCCGAGCAGGTACGACCCGGTGGAGTGGCGCAGCCCCGGCACCTTCGGGAACGGGTTCTCGGTGCGGGTCGCGCCGCCGATCACGTCGGCCGCCTCAAGCACGAGAACGTCCAGCCCGGCGCGGGCCAGCAGAATCGCGGAGACCAGACCGTTGTGCCCGGCACCAACGATCACGACATCAGCGCGCTCGGGAAGTTCACTGCTCATGCCGCCGCAGCCTAGTCCGTGCCACCCCTGCCCGCGGTGATCAAGAGGTTTGCGTCAGCAGGCGCCGTCCGGATGACGCAAACCTCTTGATCACCAAGGGCCGGTGGGGGAGGAGGGAGGGCCGGCGGGGGAGGAGGGAGGGTCGGTGGGGAGGTGGAGGGTGAATGTGGTGCCCTGGGGTGGGGTGCTGGTGGCGGTTACCGTGCCGTTGTGGGCCTCGGCCAGTTTGCGGACGATTGCCAGGCCCAGGCCGCTGCCTCCGGTCTGGCGACTGCGCGACTTCTCCGCCCGCCAGAACCGGTCGAACACGCGGGGCAGGTCCTCGGCGCTGATGCCGCTGCCGGTGTCGGCGACCGCGATTGTCACCCCGCCGTTCGCCGTCCGGGCGCTGATCGTCACGCTGCCACCCGCGGGGGTGTGGCGTACGGCGTTGGTGACGAGGTTGCCGACGGCCTGGCGCAGCCGCACCGGGTCGGCGTACACCTGTGGGTCGGCGTCGACCCGCACCGAGAGGTCGACGGCGGCACTGTCGGCCTGGACACGGTGCGCCTCCGCCACCTGGGCCAGCAGGTCGGCGAGGTAGACCTGTTCGGGGTGCAGCCGCAGGGCGCCGGCGTCGGCCTGGGCGAGGTCCTGCAGGTCGGCGATGACATGTTGGAGGAGCGTGGCTTCCTCCAGCAGCGACGACACCAGTCTCCGGTCCAGGGCGGCGACGCCGTCCTCGGCGGCCTCCAACCAGCCCCGGATGTTGGTGACAGGCGTACGCATCTCGTGCGCGATGTCGCTGACCATGGCCCGGCGCAGGTGTTCCAGGCGTTCGCGCCGCTCGGACATGTCGTTGAACGCCTCGGCCAGCCGGGCGATCTCGTCCCGACCGCTGACCTGGACGCGGGCGGAACCGTCGCCGTCGCGCATCCGCTGCGCGGCTCCGGTCAGGGCGTGCAGCGGCCGGGTCAGCCGGATGCCGGCGAGCACGGTGACGCCGACGGTCACCAGCAGCACGAGACCGGCTACCGCGGCGATGCGGGCCTGGTTGGTCCGGGACAGGTCGAAGGTGCTCGTCGGTCGACCGCCCGGATCCGCGACGAACAGGGTTGCCGCCGGTGCCACGTACGGGAGGAGTTGTTCCCGTCGGCTGGTGCCGACGCAGGAATTGACCGCGCGGCTGTGCTCCTGGTCGATCGTGGTGCCGGCCCGGGAGGTTTCGGTTGCGGCGGCGCGCTGTCTCGTCCAGGTCCAGTCCAGCTCGACTCGCACGGGAGGCAGTTGGCGGCGGGCCAGGCAGGTGTTCACAAGCGCGTTGAGCTGCGCCAGCGCCTTGCGCTCGGTGGCCGTGGGGTCCGCCAGGTCCGATCGGTCCTGGAGGCAGGCGATGGTGTCGCTCAGGTCGGTGCCGGGGGTGTCGATGCGGGGTCGGCCGGTGGGGCCGTCCACGACGGCGGCCTCGATCTTCGCCCGCCCCTGGAGGCAGGTGACGGCCTGCGTCGCCCGGTCGCGCAGGGCCCGGCGTTCGTCGGGCGGGAGCAGGTACGGACCTGTGGTGCGGGGATCGATGCGGGCGCTCCCCGTGTCGCCGCTGGCGAGCGCGTCGATGCCGGGGGTCAGCGCGGTGTCGACGGAGAGCGCGTCGACGGTCGCGGAGGGCTTCGCCGGCAGCGGACCCGCCTCGGGTGCCGAGTCGGCGACCGGCGTGCCGGATTCGGTGGTCAGGGTGATGCGCCGGCCGACCTGCTCGGCGAGCGGTCGCACTGTCGTGTCGACGCCGTCCCAGGTCGGGTGGGTCGCCGCGTAGGCGATGAGCGTGTCGTAGATGCGGGCGTCGTCGGCGAGCGCCTGCCCCTGTTCCTGCCGGATCGCCCCGGTCGTGGTGCGGACGGCCAGCCAGGCGGTGGCCGCGATCGAGCCGACGGCGATGAGGACTGCAAGCGTCAGCAGCCGGAGCAGCAGGCTGCGGTGCAGCGGCACCTCACGCCGCACGGTGGCTCTCCTCGGCCAGTTTGTAGCCGACGCCGTACACGGTCACCAGGCGGGTCGGCTTGCGCGGATTGGGCTCGATCTTCCGGCGCAGGTTCATGACGTGGACGTCGACGGTCCGGCCGGTGATGTACCTGTCGAACCCGTGCAGGTAGCCGAGGAGTTGGTCGCGGGTGAAGGCGCGTCCGGGCTGGGCGGCCATCGCCTGGAGCAGATGGAATTCGCCAGGTGTGCAGTCGACGCGTCGTCCGTCGGCGCGTACCTCGTGCCGGACCGGGTCGACGTGCAGCGCGCCGACCCGCAGCACCGGATCGACCACGGGCGCCGACCGCTGCCCCCGGCGCAGCAGCGTCCGCACGCGGGCGACCAGCTCGCGCGGGCTGTACGGCTTCGTCATGTAGTCGTCGGCGCCCAGGTCGAGGCCGAGCAGCAGGTCGTCCTCGGTCGACCGGGCGGTCAGCATGAGCACCGGCAGGTCGGATTCGCGGCGGAGGATGCGGCAGACGTCCAGGCCGTCGACCTTCGGCATCATCACGTCGAGGATCAGCAGCGCCGGTGGGCGTTGGCGGACCTGCTCCAGGGCGGCCCGCCCGTCGCCGACGACGATGACGGCGTGGCCCTCCCGTTCGAGGTAGCGGCGTGCCAACTCGGCCTGCTTCTCGTCGTCCTCCGCTATCAGCACCAGCGCTCCCACGGCAGCGACTGTACGTCGCCGAGTCGCCGTCGACGGTGCCGCTGAACTGGGACTACCGGATGAGCACCGGATCCTCACAGGTCTCTGACAACTGCGCGTGAGGCTGCCGGCATGACGAACGCACCACGACACGTCGGGCTCGCCGCGCTCACCCTCCTCGCTGCCGTCCTCGCCGGCTGCGGCGGTGCGACGTCCGACGCCGGCACCGGCAGCACGGCCGGCAGCACGGCCGACGTCGCGTCCCTCGCCACGGCGTCCGCCGCGCCGGGCGTATCCGCCTCCGGTGCTGCCGGGACCGGCCGCCCGCAGTTGCGCCTGGACATGAACGAGGACGACAAGCAGCGGCTCTGGAACACGTACGACTACTGCCTGCGCGACCACGGCGTCAAGGAGAACAAGGAACGTTCGGCTGGGGCCCCCAGGGGGAGCGGCATCATCTCCCTCGACCAGAGTGGCGAACCGAAGGCGGCGTACGTGGCGTGTGCCGACAAGCTGCCGCTTCAGCCGCCGGAGCTGGACGAGGAGAAGAACCCGAACTACGTGAGTCAGTGGAACGACTACGTACAGTGCCTGCGCGGACGCGGCATGAAGATCCACTCACTGCCGGACGGCTCCGGCTGGACGTACGACGACGGGGTCGCCGACCCGTCGGGCGGTCTCAAGGGCGCCGCGTACGACAAGGCCGAGAAGGAATGCACGATGGAGGCGTTCCATGGCGGGAAGTAGGCCGACCCGGCGGACCGCGATCCTGGTGGCGCTGGTGACAGTGGTGGTCGCGGTCGGTGCCGGGGGCGCGGTGCTGACGTTGCGTCCCGATGGCGCGGACGACACCGCGAGCGCCGCGCCGGCGTTGACGACGACGACTGTGACCCGTACCGACCTGTCCGACAGCCGGTCGCTGGGTGGGACGCTCGGCTTCGGTCCGGAGCGGACGGTCAAGGGGGCGGGCGAGGGCGTCGTCACCCGACTGCCGAAGGTCGGCGACACGGTGGCCCGAGGCAAGCCGCTCTACTGGGTCGACGACCGTCCCGTACCTGTGCTGTTCGGCGACACCCCGCTCTTCCGTACGCTCGACAAGCCCGGTCTCGTGGGCAGCGACGTCAGGATCGTGTCGGACAATCTGGCGGCGCTCGGCTACCAGACCGGCTCGCAGCCGAGCCGGGCCAAGGACGGCACGAAGATCCCGGCGAGACACGCTCTGCTCACCGACACCCTCGTGGCCGCGATCAAGAAGTGGCAGCAGGCGCTCGGCCTGGAAGCCACCGGCCGCATCGAGGTCGGGCAGGCCGTGGTGCTGACCGGCCCGGTCCGGGTCAGCGCGGTGAAGGCCGTGCCCGGTGACTCCGTCGCCGGCGAGCTGCTGGCCGTCACCGAGAAGACCAAACTGGTGACAGTGGCGGTGGAGGCGACCGAGGTCGGCAGCGTCCGGGTGGGCGTCACCGTCGCGATCACCCTGCCCGACACCACCGAGATCCCGGGCCGGGTCGCGTCGATCTCCCACGCCGTCCAGGGTGGCGGCCCGGACGCGGGATCCGGACAGAGCGGGCCGCCCACGGTCGACGTCCTCGTCACACCTGTGAAGGCGGCGGACGTGGCGAAGCTGGACGCGGCGGCGGTCCAGGTCACCTTCACCACGAGCACCCGGAAGAACGTCCTTGCCGTACCGGTCGGCGCGCTGGTGGCGCTCCGCGAGGGCGGTCACGCCCTCCAACTGCCCGACGGTGGGCTGCTGGCGGTGGAGACCGGCATGTTCTCCCGGGGACTCGTCGAGGTCAGCGGCACCAACGTGACCGAGGGCCTTGAGGTGGTCACGGCCGCATGAGCAACGTGATCCCCATCCGCCCGCGGGAGGCGCCGACCGAGGTCATCGCGGCGTACGCGGAACCGGTCCTCAGCATCGACCGGGTGAGCCGGACGTACCCGGGCGGTGTCACCGCGCTTGACGACGTCTCGCTCAGCGTCCGCGCCGGTGAGCTGCTCGCCATCGTCGGACCGTCCGGGTCCGGCAAGTCGACACTGCTGAACATCATGGGCACCCTCGACCTGCCCACCACCGGGCGGGTACGCGTCGCCGGGCAGGAGGTCACCGAGCTGTCCGACCGTCGGCTCTCGGCGCTGCGCGGCCGGTGGCTCGGCTTCGTGTTCCAGCAGTTCCACCTCGTCGGCGGGCTGGACGCCGCCGAGAACGTCGCCACCGGGCTGCTCTACGCAGGCGTACCCCGTCGACGTCGACGGCAGGCGGCGGCCGACGCGTTGGCCCGGGTCGGCCTGGCGCACCGGGTCGGCCACCTGCCGCACCAGCTCTCCGGTGGGGAGCGGCAGCGGGTGGCGATAGCGCGGGCGCTCGTCAACGAGCCGGCGCTGGTCCTGGCCGACGAGCCGACCGGCGCCCTGGACACCGCCAACGGGGAGGCGGTCCTGGCACTGCTGCTGGCGTTGCACGCGGAGGGCACCACCATCGCCGTCATCACCCATGACCGGGACCTCGCCGCCCGGACGCCCCGACAGGTGGAGATCCGCGACGGCCGGATCGTGTCCGACACCGTTGACAGGAGCCGTGGATGAGCACGCAGAAGCAGGCACCCGGTGGCCGGCCGTCCCGGCTCGCCCCGACCGACGTACTCCGGCTCGGTCTGCTCGGGCTCACCACCCGGCGGATGCGGGCGGTCCTGTCCGCCCTGGGCATCTCCATAGGCATCGCCACGATGATCGTCGTGGTGGGCATCCCGGCGTCCAGCCAGCGTGACCTGATGAACCAGCTCTCGGCTCTCGGCACCAATCTGCTGCGCGCCGAGCCGGTACCGGATCGGGATCCGCCGGTGCTGCTGCCGGAGGACTCCGTCGCGATGGTGGACCGGATCGGCCCGGTCGAGACGGTGAGCGCCGTGGCGAACACGCACGTCACGGTCCGGCGCAACGACCTGGTGGACAGGTACGACACGTCGGGGCTCACCACGTTGGCCGTGCGGCCGGACCTGCTGGAGACTGTCAACGGCCGGGTCCGTACCGGCCGGTTCCTCGACGCCGGCACGGCGAGCCTCCCGACCGCCGTCCTCGGCTACGTGGCCGCGAGCCGGCTCGGATTCGCCGCCGTGGACCCGGCTCGGCCGCCCCAGGTGCGCATCGGCGAGCGCTGGTTCACGGTGATCGGCGTGCTCGATCCGCTGCCCATCGCCCCGGACCTCGACCGGTCGGTGCTGGTCGGCTGGGAGGCCGCTCGGGACCTGCTCGGCTTCGACGGCCATCCCACAGTCGTGTACGTGCGGGCCCGCGAGGACGCGTTGAAGGACGTCCGGGCGGTGCTGCCGGCCACCCTCAATCCGCAGTTGCCGGGAATGGTCCAGGTGAGCCGCCCCTCCGACGCGCTCGCCGCGAAACGGGCCACCGAGAGCACCTTCTCCGCCCTGTTCCTCGGGCTGGCCGCGGTGGCCCTGCTGGTCGGCGGGATCGGGGTGGCCAACACGATGGTCATCTCGGTGTTGGAGCGCCGTCGGGAGATCGGTCTGCGTCGGGCGCTCGGCGCGAACCGCGGCCAGATCCGGGTGCAGTTCCTCACCGAGTCGGTGCTGCTGTCCGTGCTCGGTGGCGCGGCCGGGGCGGCCCTCGGTGTGCTCGCGACGGCCGGGTACGCGGGCTACCAGGGCTGGCCACCGACGATCCCGGTGACCTCGGTGGCCGGCGGCGTCGGCGGCGCCCTGCTCGTCGGCATGGCGGCCGGTGTCTACCCGTCGATCCGGGCCGCCCGCCTAACTCCCACCGACGCCCTCGCCACCCCCTGAGGCGGCCCGTTGGGCACGCCAGCGGGAGAGGGCGAGGGTAGCCGAGTAGCCGGCCAGGACGATCACGTGGAACAGGTACAGCCACAGGAGCACTGCCACGCCGGCGCCGATCTCGTCGAAGCCGCCGAACGGCACGCCCAGGTCCAGCGGCAGGGACGCGAAGAGCACGAAGCCGTGCAGGAACCCGGAGAGGTTCGCCGCGGTGAACGACCCGATCCCGAGGGTGGAGAGCCAGTCCGGTGAGGCGGGCCCCACCACCCGGAACACCCACACCAGCACCGGTGTGAGCACCAGCCACACGGCCAGGAACGACAGCACCACGCCCAGCGCGCCGACCCAGCCGCCCTGGGTGACCAGGTGGGTGGTGACGGGGAGCGCCAGCAGGATCGACAACAGCAGCGCGGGCGCCGGTGCGAGCAGCGGCAGCAGCAGCAGCCGACCCCGCCAACCGACCAGGTGCTCGTCGCTGCGTGGGGCCGCCACCGACACGAAGGCGCGGCGCAGCCCCTCGCCGTACAGCGACGCCGGCAGTAGCGAGGCGAGGGCCAGCACCGGGGTCAACTCCACCCCGGCGTCGACGAGCGCGGCCACCGCCCGGGGCGCCCCGATCGCCGTCGGCAGGGCATCCACGGCGTACGACGTGAGTCGGCGTACCCGATCGGCGCCGGCGATCAGCGAGGTGAGCCAGAGGGCCAGGAGCGCCACCGGAACCACGGCGATAGCGCCGTAGAAGGTGATCGCGGCGGCGTGCAGCGACAGGTCCCGCCCGCGCACCGGACGGAACGCGGCACTCGTGATCCGTTTCGCCCGCTGCCATCCGCTGCCCATCGTGACCTCCTTCCCCGCCGTCGGGGCCGTCACTCCTTAAGATCGCCGCCCATGACTGTTCTCACCACCGAACGCCTCATCCTGCGCGACTGGACCGACGATCCGGCCGATCTGGCCCGGATCTACGACATCTACCGCCGCCCCGAGATCACCCGCTGGCTGGGCGCCTCGCCGGGTCTGCCGCTGACCGACCCGGCGCGGGCCGTCGACCGGTTGCGACTGTGGCGGGAGCGGCACGCCGCCGATCACGGACGGTACGGCACCTGGGCGATCGAGGTGCGCGACACCGGCCGGGTGGCCGGCACGGCGCTGCTCAAGCCGTTGCCGGGGCGGGACGAGGCGGTGCGTACCGGGGACATCGAGACGGGTTGGCACCTGCACCCGGATTCGTGGGGTCACGGGTACGCCACCGAAGCCGCTCGTGCGCTCATGGCACGGGAGTTCGCCACCGGTACCCGGGAGATCTACGCGGTCGTGTCGCCGGGCAACGATCCGTCGATGGCTGTCGCTCGGCGGTTGGGCATGACCCACGTGGGCCAACGCACCGACTGGTACGGCGGTGAGCTGCTGGAGACGTTCGTCCTGACGGCGCCGCACGGCTGAGCGTTCTCGCGGAGGCGACGGCCCCGGTCGCTCGGCGGACCGGGGCCGCACGTACCGAAGGTCGCCGATAGTCACGGCTGTCGAAGTGTTGACGCTCCCGTAGCACGTCAGTAACCTTTGGCCAAAGTCATGCAAGATTTGGACAACGGCGTGTCTGCTTTCTTGCATCTGCTCGGAAAACCCCGTGAACCGCTTTCGTGGTGCCCCCGCACCCACCACCTGCTCCACCCCGTGGTCCCGCCACCCGCGGCGCCGTCCCCCAACGACAGGACAGTCATGAGACGAACGAATCTGTTCCGGATGGTGGCGACGACAGTCGCGGCCACGATGATCGCCGCGGCAGGCGCGACGGCCGCGGCGACCCCTGCCGCCGCCCGCCCCGCCGAGACGACCGCCGCGTCGGGCAGCGCCGTCGCGGCGGCCGCCACCAACCTCGCCCAGGGTCGTCCCACCCAGGAGAGCGGCCACGCCGACGTGTACGACTCGTCGAAGGTCGTCGACGGCAACGCGGGCAGCTACTGGGAGAGCCTCAACAACTCGTTCCCCCAGTGGGTACAGGTCGACCTCGGCTCGTCGCAGAGTGTCAACCAGGTCGTGCTGAAGCTGCCGACCTCCGGTTGGGGCACCCGGACGCAGACGTTGAGCGTGCGAGGCAGCGCCGACGGCTCGTCGTTCACCGACCTGGTCGGGTCGCAGACGTACACCTTCAACCCGGCCAGCGGCAACACCGTCACGATCAACGTCAGCGCGGCCTCCACCCGCTACGTCCGGATCACCATCACCGCCAACAGTGGCTGGCCGGCCGGGCAGCTCTCCGAGCTTGAGGTGTACGGCAGCGGCGGCACCACCCCGGACACCACCGCGCCGAGCGTCCCGGGCAACCTGTCGTACACCCAGTCGGGCACCACCATCAGCCTCACCTGGGTCGCGTCCACCGACAACGCGGGCGGCAGCGGCATCGCCGGCTACGACGTCTACCGCAACGGCGCGTTCCTCCAGTCCGTCGGGAACGTGACCACCTTCAACGACACCCAGCCGGCCACGGCGACGGTGTCCTACTACGTCCGGGCCCGCGACGCGGCCGGCAACCTCTCCGGCAACAGCAACACGGTCACCCGTACGGGAAGCGGTGACACCACCGCGCCGAGCGTGCCGGGGACGCTGTCGCAGAGCACGTCGGGCAGCACCATCACGCTCACCTGGGGGGCCTCCACCGACTCCGGCGGCAGCGGGCTCGCGGGCTACAACGTCTACCGGGGCGGCAGCCTGATCGCGACGCTTGGCACCGTCCTCACCTACCAGGACACCCAGCCGGCCACGGCGACGGTGTCCTACTACGTCCGCGCCCGCGACGGCGCCGGCAACCTGTCCGGCACCAGCAACACCGTCACCCGGACCGGCAGCAACCCGCCCGCCTGCACCAACGTGGCGCAGGGCAAGAGCATGACGGCGAGCGGCTCCACCTTCAGCTTCACCCCGGACAAGGCCAACGACGGGCAACTCGCCACCTACTGGGAGGGCGCGGCGAGCTACCCGCAGAACCTGACCGTGGCGCTGGGCGCCAACCACTCGATCTCCGGCGTCACAGTGAGACTCAACCCGGACTCGTCGTGGGGCACCCGTACCCAGACCATCCAGGTCCTCGGCCGCGACCAGGCGTCGTCCGCGTACACCAGCCTGGTCTCCGCGGCGGCCTACCAGTTCGTCCAGGGCACCAACGCGGTGACCATCCCGGTCACCGCGACCACCGCTGACGTGCAGTTGCGCTTCACCGGCAACACCGGCGCCCCGTCCGGCCAGGTCGCCGAGCTGGAGGTGTGCGGCACTCCGGCGCCCAACCCGGACCTGGTCGTCAGCTCGGTGACCTGGTCACCCACCTCGCCCAGCGAGGTCAGCGCGGTCACGCTCTCGGCAGTCGTGCAGAACATCGGCTCGGCGTCCGCCGCCGCGACGACAGTCAACTTCAGCCTGGCCGGCGCGGTCGTCGGCAGCGCCACCGTGGGCGCGCTCGCCGCGGGCGGCTCGACCACCGTGTCGTTCAACGCCGGTACGCGGCCGATGGGCAGCTACGCCGTCTCGGCGGTGGTCGACCCGACGAACACGATCGTCGAGCAGAACAACGGCAACAACAGCCTCACGGCGGCGTCGCCGCTCGTGGTGACGCAGGCCCCCGGGCCGGACCTCCAGGTGCTCAGCATCGCGTCGAACCCGCCGAACCCGGCCGTCGGGGCGTCGGTCACCTTCACCGTGGCCGTCCGCAACCGGGGCACCACCGCGACCGGCACGACCACCGTCACCCGCCTGGCGGTGGGCGGCACCACGCTCAACACCAGCACCGCCTCGATCGCGGCCGGCGCGACGGCCACCGTGGCCGTCAGCGGTAGCTGGACCGCCACCAGCGGCGGGGCCACCATCACCGCCACCGCCGACGCGACGAACGTGGTCGCCGAGACCAACGAGTCCAACAACGCGTTCAGCCAGGCGATAGTGGTCGGCCGTGGGGCCGCCGTCCCGTACGTCTCCTACGAGGCCGAGGCCGGCCGTTACCAGGGCACGCTGCTGGAGCCCGATGCGCTGCGGACGTTCGGGCACACCAACTTCGCCAGCGAGTCCTCCGGCCGCAAGTCGGTACGGCTCACCAGCACCGGGCAGTTCGTCGAGTTCACCTCGGCCAACCAGGCCAACTCCATAGTGGTGCGCAACTCCATCCCGGACGCGCCAGGTGGCGGCGGCATCGAGGCGACAATCAGCCTCTACGTCAACGACGTCTTCTCCCGCAAGCTGACGCTGTCGTCGAAGCACAGCTGGCTCTACGGCGACACCGACGGGCCGGAGGCCCTGACCAACACCCCGCAGGCCGACGCCCGACGGCTCTTCGACGAGTCGAACGCGCTGCTGGCGCAGTCGTACCCGGCCGGCACCCGGTTCAAGTTGCAGCGCGACTCGGGTGACACCGCCTCCTTCTACGTCATCGACATGATCGACCTGGAGCAGGTGGCACCGGCGGCGAGCCAGCCGGCGGGCTGCACCTCGATCACCGCGTACGGCGCGATCCCGAACGACGGGCTCGACGACACCGCCGCCATCCAGCGGGCCGTGACCGACGACCAGAACGGTGTCATCGGCTGCGTCTGGATCCCCGCCGGGCAGTGGCGGCAGGAGCAGAAGATCCTGACCGACGACCCGCTGAACCGGGGTCAGTGGAACCAGGTCGGCATCAGCAACGTCACCATCCGGGGCGCCGGCATGTGGTACTCGCAGCTCTACACGCTCACCGAGCCGCAGAACGTGGTGGGCGGCATCAACCACCCGCACGAGGGCAACTTCGGCTTCGACATCGACAAGAACACCCAGATCTCGGACATCGCCATCTTCGGCTCCGGCCGGATCCGCGGCGGTGACGGCAACGCCGAGGGCGGCGTCGGTCTGAACGGTCGCTTCGGCACCGGCACCAAGATCAGCAATGTGTGGATCGAGCACGCCAACGTGGGCGTCTGGGTGGGTCGCGACTACGACAACATCCCCGACCTGTGGGGCCCGGCCGACGGGCTGGAGTTCACCGGCATGCGGATCCGCGACACGTACGCCGACGGCATCAACTTCAGCAACGGCACGCGCAACTCGCGGGTCTTCAACTCGTCGTTCCGCACCACTGGCGACGACGCGCTCGCCGTCTGGGCCAACCCGTACGTCAAGGACCGCAGCGTCGACATCGCGCACGACAACCACTTCGTCAACAACACCGTCCAGCTGCCCTGGCGGGCCAACGGCATCGCCATCTACGGCGGCTACGACAACTCGATCGAGAACAACCTGATCTACGACACCGCGAACTATCCGGGCATCATGCTGGCGACCGACCACGACCCGCTGCCGTTCTCCGGCACGACGCTCATCGCCAACAACGGCCTCTACCGCACCGGTGGCGCGTTCTGGAACGAGGACCAGGAGTTCGGCGCCATCACGCTCTTCCCCTCCACCAGGGACATCACCGGAGTCACGATCCGCGACACCGACATCATCGACTCCACGTACGACGGCATCCAGTTCAAGAACGGCGGCGGCAACATGCCGAACGTCGCCATCACCAACGTACGGATCGACAAATCCAACAACGGCGCCGGCATCCTCGCGATGAGCGGGGCGCGCGGCAACGCCAACCTGACGAACGTGACAATCACCAACTCGGCCGACGGCAACATCGTCATCCAGCCGGGCTCACAGTTCGTCGTCAACGGCGGCTGACCCCGGTCGCCGTTTGATCAACACGGTTTCGGTGCAGTCGGGGTGTCCGCAGCCTGCGGACACCCCGACTTCCATGAAGGCGAGTCGATCGTCGTGGCCCGGCGCGGCCTCGTCGTGGCGCGGCCTCGTCGTGGCGCGGCGGGGTGGGGCCGGGGCCGGTCAGGCGGTCGGCACCGGCACCAGGGCCGCCGCGAGGGCCTCGGCGTTCTTCTTGTCCACCCGGGGGAAGGTCAGGGTGACGCCGTCTCCCGCGGCGCCGAAGGCGATGCGCAGCAGGCTCACGATGCCCATCTTCGCCTCGGCGAGTGCGACCTGCTCCCGAGGCACCTCGCCGAGCACACCGGTGCCGGGCCCGCCGAGGAAGGTCTGCGGCAGGAAGATCAGCCGCCGGTCGGTGAGGACGACGAACTGCTTCTTGGTGCGCGTCAGCGCGTGGCCTACCGCCCCGGCACCCGCGGTGATCAGTCCTTGCGAGACGACCGTTCCGAGTCGACCGGCCGAGAAACTCCCGACCAACGCCCGGGTCGCGGTGACCGGCTGTTCCCCGGGTTGCAGGATCGACGCCACTCGCTCGAACGCACGGGTCTGAAGCTTCTGGTTCATGTGGTCCCCTCCGTGTTTGACCGTGATCGCCGCTGATGCTCGCGGAACAGGACACCCCGGGCCATCCGTCGATCAGGCGCATGATCATGACGGTCAGCCATGGTCGCCGTCGGGTCACCCGCGGTTTCGGGCCTGCCCGCAGGGGCCGTCGTGGGCGTCGGGACGTCGGCACCGGCCGACGCCGCCGAGCCGGGCGTCACAGAACACTCGGGTACGCAGAAACTGCGCATCCTCCTCGCTGAGCGTCATCTCGCCGAAGTCGACGACGGCGAGGTGGCCGAGCGAGTCGCACAGCGCCACGGCCAGCGCGGCGACCTCGTCGAGGCTTGTCAACGTGGTCGGCAGGTGGATGATCCAGCGTGGCCGGGTGGCGAAGCTCATGGCAGGACCACCGTTCCTCCAGCGAGCAACGTCTGGATCTGCCCGTCGGTCAGGCCGCGCTTCTGTAGGACGCGACGGCCCCAGCGGTGCAGTCGGCACGGGTGCCGAGCGTCGTCCTTGCGGCAGCGCTCGCCGTCCGGTCGGTGCTCGGCGGCGTGCACGCTGACCGCCCGCAGCGCGAACACGACGTCCTCTTTGGTCACGTAGGGCGGCAACGGCAGTTCGTCGGTCGGTTCCATGGCCGTCCTTCGGTGGGATGTTCGGGTCGGTGGTCATCAACGAGCGTCATTGCGGTGCTGGTCTGGCGCAATCTTTCAAAGCAGAATGTGGACCAAGGGACGAGGTGCCTAATGCAACGACAGTCAGGGAGATGACGTGGACGACCCCGGCAGCACAGTTCCACGGAGGCAGCTCGGCAGATACCTGAGAGAGCTTCGCGAAAACGCGTATGTGACAGTTACCGCGGCGGCCAGGGAATTGGAGTGGTCGGCACCCCGGATCTGGCGGTACGAGACCGGCCAGGTCTCCATGCACCCCAATGACGTGGCGGCCATGTGCCGCGTCTACGGCGCGTCGCCGGAGACGATCGAGACGATGCGGGCGCTGGCCCGGGAGACCAAGGCGCACGGCTGGTGGCACAGCTACGGCGAGGCGATCAAGGACTGGTTCAAGCTGTACGTCGGCCTGGAAGCCGCCGCCACCCGCATCCGCCACTACGAGGCGAACCTCGTCCCCGGCCTGTTGCAGACGGTCGAGTACATGGCCGAGCTGATCGCCACCGACCAACCGCAGATGGGCGAGCAGCAGCGTCAGGCGAAGGTCGACGTGCGGCTTCGCCGCCAACGCCTGCTGGCTCGGGCGGTGCCCCGCGCTCCACGCCTCGACGTCATCCTGAGTGAGGCGGTGTTGCGCCGCCCGCTGCGCGACCGGGCGGCGATGGCCCGGCAACTGGAGTCGCTACTGGTGTCGTCGCGGCAGCACAACATCAGCATCCGGGTGCTGCCGTTCGATGCGGGGCTGGTGCGCTGGGCGCAGTCCGGCACCTTCACGATGCTCGACTTCCCGTCCGACGTGCGCGAGCCGGAGCCGACGACGATCTACATGGACGGGCCGTGTGGTGCCGTCTACCTTGACAAGACCCACGAGATCGAGATCTATGAGGACGCGTGGCGCTCCCTCGGCGAGCGGGCGCTCAGCGCCGACGAGTCCCGCGAGCTGATCGCGGCCATGGCGAAGGAGATGACAGATGGTGCGTGACGGAGTCTGGCGCACGTCGACCCGATCCGGCAGCGAGGGCAACTGCGTTGAGGTGGCGGGGTTCACCGAGACGGTCGGCGTGCGCGACAGCAAGGACCAGCAGGGGCCGGAGCTGAGCTTCAGCCTCTCGGCCTGGGGTGGCTTCGTCGCTGCAACCCGCGCGAAGCAGTTGGACAACCGCCGCTGAGCCGCCCGCGCCATCTCGTTCACCGAGATCTTGAAAGAATTCGGCCTCTTGGAGGGGAGGTGGGGATGCTGGGGTGAGCGGGATCCCGGAGTGGCGGTCTTCCGGGGGTTCCCCACCTCGGCCGTACGCGCCGAATGGCAGGAGCAGTTCGGGCCCATGCTGGACGCGTCCGGCGCGCTGCAGGAGTACCTCCCGCTGGCGTTTTCCGGTTGGACCGTCCCGGACGTGTGGGCCACGACTCTGGCCGTCAATTACGGCGACGGGGTCGTGCCACCCCGGCTCGTTGATCAGGATCAGTGCGGCTGACCGTGAGCCACTTGGGTGTCGGACTGGGTGTGCGATGACGCGTTCCGAGGGCTGCGGTGGCTAGGCTGACCTGAGCAGAATGTCCCGCTGAGGGGGTGAGCCCGGATGGCCCAGGCAGCGTTCGCGCCGGAGCCGGCGCCGCAGCACACCGAGCCGTCATTCGACGTGCTGCGGTGGCATGACGAGCCGTGGACCGCGCAGCTCGCCCTCGACCTGTTGCCGGAGACCAACGGCCCCAAGGTTGAGGTCCTGAGCGGAAGCGTGATCGTGACACCACATGCGGGATATGACCATCAGGACGCGGAGCTCGATCTCGCCTATCTCCTGAAGCAGGCGGCTCGGCGCGCGAAACTGTGGCTCTATCTGGAGACGAACGTCGTCTCGGGCGAGGACCTCTTCATTCCGGACATCGTGATTCTTGATGCTCCGGGCGGCGGGCGAACGACGATGGACATCAGGCACGCCGTGCTGCTCGGTGAGATCGTCTCTCCCGGCAACCGACGTAAGGACATCATCGACCGACCGCGTGAGTACGCCGCTGTCGGTGTTCCCTTCTTCCTCCGGGTCGACCTGCGGAACCGGGTACCCACCCTCGCTCTGTACGAGCTGACCGAGGGGGAGTACCGACCGGTGGCCGCTGCTGCCGCCGGCACGCGGTTCGTCATGCGCGAGCCGTTCGAGTTCTCTATCGATCCGGGCGACCTGCTGGGCGAGGAAGCAGTCCCGGAAGAGCCGGGCACCGCTTGATCGACACGGTTTCGGCGATGTCGGGGTGTCCGAGAGCTGCGGACACCCCGACATCGGCGATCTGGAGTCGATCATTGTCGCGAGCGCCGGGTGCGGGCGGCTGAGGCTCCCAGCGGGCGTTCAGTGACGGTGGGGGAGAATGGCTTCGTGACTTCCCCCCGCGACCTCGTCCTGCTCGGGTCCACCGGTTCGATAGGCACGCAGGCCATCGACATCGTCCGGCGCAACCCGGACCGGTTCCGGGTGGTGGCGCTCGGCGCCGGCGGCGGCAACGTCGAGTTGCTCGCCGCGCAGGCCCTCGAACTGGGCGTCGAGGCGGTCGGGGTGGCCAAGGCGTCCGCCGCGCAGGACCTGCAACTCGCGTTCTACGCGGAGGCGAGCAGGCAGGGCTGGGCCACCGGCGACTTCAAACTTCCCAAGATCGTGGCCGGACCTGACGCCATGACCGAGTTGGCGCAGTGGCCGTGCGACATCGTGCTCAACGGGGTGGTCGGCTCGCTGGGCCTCGCTCCTACGCTGGCCGCGCTGCGCGGTGGTCGTACTCTCGCGCTTGCCAACAAGGAGTCGCTCGTGGCCGGCGGCCCGCTCGTCAGGGCCGCGGTGACACGGCCGGGGCAGATCGTCCCGGTCGACTCGGAGCACTCGGCGCTGGCGCAGTGTCTGCGGTCCGGCTCGCGCGGCGAGGTGCGGCGCCTGATCGTCACGGCCAGCGGTGGCCCGTTCCGGGGTCGGCGGCGCGACGAGTTGACCCAGGTCACGCCGGAGCAGGCGCTCGCGCACCCGACGTGGAACATGGGGCCGGTCGTCACGATCAACTCGGCGACCATGGTCAACAAGGCGCTTGAGGTGATCGAGGCGCACGAGCTGTTCGACGTGCCGTACGCCGACATCACCGTCATGGTGCACCCGCAGTCGGTGATCCACTCGATGGTCGAGTTCGTGGACGGGTCGACGATCGCCCAGGCCAGCCCACCTGACATGCGGCTGCCGATCGCGCTCGGCATCGGCTGGCCGGACCGGGTTCCCGAGGCGGCCACCGCCGTCGACTGGACGGCCGCGCACACGTGGGAGTTCGCGCCGCTGGACGACGCCGCGTTCCCGGCCGTCGCGCTGGCCAAGGCCGCCGGGGAGGCCGGGCGCTGCCGTCCGGCGATCTACAACGCGGCGAACGAGGAGTGCGTGGCGGCGTTCGTGGCGGGCCGGCTGCCGTTCCTCGGCATCGTCGACACCCTCGAACGCGTGTTGGAGGAGGCTCCGGACTTCGCCGAACCAGGTACCGTCGAGGACGTGCTCGCGGCCGAGTCGTGGGCTCGCGCGCACGCGCAGGAGATCATCGCGGGTTCGGTGGAAGGAGCTTGATGTCGTACCTGCTCGGGGTGGTCCTCTTCGCCCTGGCCATCCTCATCTCGGTGAGTCTGCACGAGGCGGGGCACCTGCTGACCGCCAAGATGTTCGGGATGAAGGTGACGAAGTACTTCGTCGGCTTCGGCCCCACCATCTGGTCGTTCCAGCGGGGCGAGACCGAGTACGGCCTCAAGGGCATTCCGCTCGGCGGTTTCTGCAAGATCGTCGGCATGACCCCCCAGGACGACGACGTCGAGCCGGGCGACGAGTCGCGGGTGATGTGGCGCTACCCGGTCTGGAAGCGGACGATCGTGATGGCCGCGGGGTCGATCACGCACTTCGCGCTCGCCCTGGTCACCATCTGGATCCTCGCCGTCTCCGCCGGCCTGCCCAACCCGGACTTCCCGACCACCGACGCGCAGGCCCGCCAGGAGCCGGCAGTCATCCAGCTCAGCCCCTGCGTGGTGCCGGAGAACACGCTGCGGGAGTGCACCCCCGCCGACGCGGCCAGCCCGGCCGCCCAGGCCCAGCTGCGCGACGGCGACCGGATCACCTCGATCAACGGCACCCCGATCGGCAACTACGGCGACCTGCTCACCACGCTGCGCGGTCTCAAGCCGGGGGCCACCACCCAGATCGAGTACGTCCGCGACGGGCAGGCGGGCAGCACCAGCACGGTGCTCGCGCAGACCCAGCGTCCGCCGCTCGACGACCCGAAGGGCGCCGCCGCGCCGGTGGCCGCGCTCGGCGTCGGCCTCGTCCCCAGCACCCCCACCCGCGTGACGTACGGGCCGGTCGGCGCGTTCGGGGCCACCGCCGACTTCACAGGCCAACTCGCCGTCGGCACCGCGCAGGCGTTGCAGCGCATCCCGCAGAAGGTCCCCGCCCTGTGGACCGCCCTCACCGGCGGCGAGCGGGACGTGGACACCCCGATCAGCGTGGTCGGCGCCAGCCGGCTCGGCGGCGAGGCTGTGCAGAACAACGCCTGGCTGGTCTTCTTCATGCTGTTCGTGTCGCTGAACTTCTTCATCGGCGTGTTCAACCTGCTGCCGCTGCTGCCGGTGGACGGCGGCCACATCGCCATCGCCTGGTTCGAACGGGCCCGCTCCTGGGTCTACGCGCGGATCGGCCGGGCCGACCCGGGCCGGGTCGACTACCTCAAGCTGATGCCCTTCACGTACGCGGTGATCCTGATCGGTGGCGCGTTCACGCTGCTCACCATCGCCGCGGACGTCGTCAACCCGATCACGCTCTTCTCAAGGTGAGTGCCTGAAGTGACAGCTATCAGTCTCGGTATGCCCGCCGTGCCGCCCCCGTCGCTCGCACCCCGCCGGGCCAGCCGCCAGATCATGGTCGGTTCGGTGCCCGTCGGCGGCGGCGCGCCGGTGTCCGTGCAGTCGATGACCACGACCCTCACCTCCGACATCAACGCGACCCTCCAGCAGATCGCCGAGCTGACCGCGTCCGGCTGCCAGATCGTCCGGGTGGCCGTGCCGTCCCAGGACGACGTCGAGGCGCTGCCCGCGATCGCCAAGAAGTCGCAGATCCCGGTGATCGCCGACATCCACTTCCAACCCAAGTACGTCTTCGCCGCGATCGACGCCGGCTGCGCGGCCGTCCGGGTCAACCCGGGCAACATCCGCCAGTTCGACGACAAGGTCAAGGAGATCGCCCGTGCCGCGGGGGCGGCGGGGGTGCCGATCCGGATCGGCGTCAACGCCGGCTCGCTGGACAAGCGGCTGCTGAGCAAGTACGGCAAGGCCACCGCCGAGGCGCTCGTCGAGTCGGCGCTGTGGGAGTGCTCGCTGTTCGAGGAGCACGGCTTCCGCGACATCAAGATCTCGGTCAAGCACAACGACCCGGTCGTGATGATCCGCGCGTACCGGCAGCTCGCCGAGCAGTGCGACTACCCGCTGCACCTCGGCGTCACCGAGGCCGGGCCGGCGTTCCAGGGCACGATCAAGTCGGCTGTCGCCTTCGGCGCCCTGCTCGCCGAGGGCATCGGCGACACCATCCGAGTGTCGCTGTCCGCCCCGCCGGTCGAGGAGATCAAGGTCGGCAACCAGATCCTGGAGTCGCTCGGCCTGCGCGAGCGCGGCTTGGAGATCGTCTCCTGCCCGTCCTGCGGACGGGCCCAGGTAGACGTCTACAAGCTCGCCGAGGAGGTCACCGCCGGCCTGGAAGGGCTGCCGGTGCCGCTGCGGGTCGCCGTCATGGGCTGCGTCGTCAACGGTCCGGGCGAGGCCCGCGAGGCCGACCTCGGCGTCGCCTCCGGCAACGGCAAGGGCCAGATCTTCGTCAAGGGCCAGGTCGTCAAGACGGTGCCCGAAGCGCAGATCGTGGAGACGCTCATCGAGGAGGCGCTGCGCATCGCCGACGAGATGGGCGCCGAGCTGCCCGAGGAGCTGCGTGGGCTGGTCACCGGCCCGACCGTCACCGTGCACTGATTCTCCATCCGGAAAAGCGGCCGTTCCCCGCACGGGGAACGGCCGCTTTCGTCTGTGCCGGCGTCGCGCGTCACTCGGATTCGGCGAGGATCGCGTACAGCTTGCGCCGGGTCTCGTCGAGCACCTGGGCGGCCCGCTCACGCTGGTCGTCGGTGCCGTTCATCATGACCTGACGCAGGGCGTTCATCGCCTGCGCGCCGGAGTCGCGGATGTCGTGCCAGCTGCTCACGGTGCCCTGGGCGACGTCCGCCCACGGCGGGGTCTCCGCGGCCGCGGTGGCCTCCGCCTGACCGGCCTCGGTGACGGTGAACCGCTTGCGTCCACCGCCGGCCTCCTCGGTGCTGGCGGCGATCACACCCTCGTCCTCCAGGAGTTGGAGGGTGGGGTAGATCGAACCCGGGCTCGGCCGCCAGGCGCCCCCGGTGCGGGAGTCGATCTCCTGGATCATCTCGTAGCCGTGCATCGGCCGCTCGGTGAGCAGGGCCAACACCGCGCCCCGGACGTTGGGGCGTCGGCCCCTGCCTCGTCCGCGACCGCGTCCGCCCCAGGGGCCGCCGTGTTCGTGACCGTGCGGGCCATGGGGGCCGGGCGGGACCGGCGGGAAGCCGAACCCACGCATCCGGGCCTCGTGCATCGGGTGGTGCTGTCGTTGGAACCTCATGGGGTTCTCCCTCTCTGCGTACTGTCGCTGATGCATCAACGATATATCGGCAATGCATCGTCGACAAGTCTTCCCGTCAAGTTCTCGGCCGACCTCGGCGGGCTCGCCACTCGGCCGGCGGGGCGGGGGGTCGATCTGGCAGGCTGATAGACGTGCTGACGGTGCCGGTACGGCAACTGGGGGAATCGGAGCGCCGCGCGGTCGAGCGCCTGCTCGACCGTGACCCGTTCGCGGGCGCGCAGGTCGCCGAGCGCATCGCCGCGCGCGGGCTCTCGTGGTGGAGGGCCGAAGGACGGATCCTGGGGTACGGCGCCCGGCGCAACCTCGAATCGCTGTGCTGGCTCGGCGGCAACCTGACACCTGTGCTCGCCACCGACGCCGCCGTGTCCGCCTTCGCCGACCTGCTCGCGGGGGAGGAGCGGCTCTGCTCCTCAATCGTCGGCCGCGCCGACGCCGTCCTCGGCCTCTGGGACCGGCTCTCCGGCACGTGGGGGCCCGCCCGCGACGTCCGCCCCAACCAGCCGCTGCTGGCCACCGACACGATGCCGGCCGTACCGGCCGACCCAGAGGTACGCCGCGTCCGCTCCGGCGAGGTCGACAGGCTCTTTCCGGCGGCCGTCGCCATGTACACCGAGGAGGTCGGCGTCTCCCCACTCGCCGAGGACGCCGGCCGCAGCTACCGCCGCAGGGTCAACGACCTGGTCCGCGCCGGCCGCGCGTACGCCCGGATCGTCGACGGCAAGGTCGTGTTCAAGGCCGAACTGGCCGTCGTGACCAAACGGACCGCCCAGGTCCAGGGCGTCTGGGTCGCGCCGGAGTGGAGAGGCCGCGGCATCGCCGCCGCCGCCATGGCCGCCGTCGTACGTGACGCGCTGCTCCGGGTGGCCCCCACTGTCAGCCTGTACGTCAACGACTTCAACCTGCCGGCCCGCCGGGTGTACGAGCGCTGCGGCTTCCAGCCGGTCGGCACGCTCGCCACTGTCCTCTTCTGACTCCTCCGGCACCGTACCGACGGCAACGCGTCGAGCCGGACCCGTGGTTGCGGGCTCCAGATCTTGGATTACTCGACGGGGCAGCTCGGTGTCCCCGGCTTGGGGTGGCCGCCGGGTCGGGCTGGGCTGGGTGTGCCGCTGGCCGGCATCCCGGGTTCGGGATGCCGGCCAGTCGGTCGGGTCGTGCGGTGGGTCAGCTGTTCCAGTGCTGGGTGACGAGGTCGGTGGCCTGCTGCTCCCACTGGGCGTACGCGTCGGGGTAGGCGGAGACCTGGACGGTCTGCGCGGCGTCGGTCAGGGGCATGTCCTGCCAGCCGTCGATCTGACGCAGGCCCTTGAGGAACGCGGTGGTGGAGTACTCGGGGTTGGTGATCTGCTCGGGGGTGCCCCAACCACTGGAGGGGCGCTGCTGGAACAGGCCCAGCGAGTCGTGGTCGTTGGCGTCGCCGAGGTGGCCGAGGTTGTCGAGCTTCGACTCCTGCAGGCTCGTCGCGATGGAGATGACCGCGGCGCGTTCGGGCAGGCCGGCCTTCTTCGTGGCGGCGATGATCGCCTTGGCGTTGGCCGTCTGCTCACCGTTGAGGGTGATGTGCGACTGGTCGCCCTGCGGCTTCGGCGCGCTGGTCTGCACGGCGACGGCGACCGGCTTGGCGTCGACGGGGTTGGCGTGGGCGGCGATCGGGCCGGCGAAGACACCACCGGCGAACGCGAGACCAGCAACGGACAGCATGCTCTTACGGAAGATCGTGTTCATCAGGGGTAGCTCCTTCGGGGGTAGGAACACCCACGCGACCGATGGGGGTCGGCACGGCGGGGTGTGAGCACCTCGTCCGGCGCTGCAGATTCAAAAGGGGGGAAAGTCTCAGGGTCGGCGGCCTGCGAGCGGGGGCTCGTGGCGCCGGGACCGGATGTAACGACCGTCGGGCCGGGGTGATTCCCGGGGGCGAGCCCAACGGCGGGGACCGGATCAGGTCTGCGCGCCGGGCGGGCTCACGGTGGTTCGGGGGTCTGCAACGACCCGGCCGGGCCGGCCATTCCCACCCCCATGACGGGGGCGTGGCGCGGGCGGGTGGCCGTGGTCCTGCGATCGTCAGGGTGTGTAACGACCCCCGGCCCGCCACGATTCCGGCCCACGGATGCACCCGGTCACACCCGACCGGCCCACAGAAACGGGCATTGCGCCCAGACCGGCCTTCGGTGCCCATCGAAGCGGGCATGCGGGAAGTGATCGACACGAGTTCCCTGATATGGGGGTATCCGGGGCACCGGGACACCCCGACATCACCGATCTCGTGTCGATCATGCTGGTGCTCGGCAACGGGCGCCGGGTCACCAAGACCTGATCGCAAGCCCTGCTCAGGGCGGGTAAATCGGTTGAGTCGACGGGGCTGCTGCCGGCACGCTGGGTGTTCCGCCACCCACGTCCGGAGGAACTCCGATGCGCCTGCTCCGTGATCTGTGGGGCACCTCGCCGCGCCGTCTGACGTTCGTGGCCGTTCTGATCGTGCTGGGTGCCGCCGGTCAGGCGGGCGCGTCGGCGCTCGCCGGCGCGGTGCTGGTCCACAGGTCGACAGGCGCCTTCGCGGTCCTGGCCGCGGCGCTGGCCGCCGTCGTGCTCAGCGACCTCGTGGTGAGCCTGTTGATGGCCGGGCTGACCGCCGACTGGTCCGCGGACGTGCGTCGGCGACTCTGCCGGGTTGCGCTCGGGCAGGATCTCCCCAGCCTGGAGACCACCCCGGTGGGCGAGCTGCTCGACCGCATCGACGGGGACGTCTACCAGGTGGCGTCGGCGGTTCGTAACCAGGGTTCGCGCCTCGCCCAGGGGCTCTGCGTCGGCCTGCTGTCGATTGTTGTCGCGGTGGCCGTCTGGTGGCCCGCCGGGATGGCGATGCTCTTACTCACGGTGCTGCTCGGGCTGGGGTTGCGCCGGCCCACGGCGCGGATCGGCCCCGCCCGGATGGTCGAGGAGGAGGCATGGTCGGACCTGGCCGCCGTGATGGAGGAGGCGGTGCACGGGCAGGACGACGTGCGGACCAGCCTGGCCCAGCCGTACGTGCTGCGGCTGTACGCACGGCGGGCCGCCGCCGTGCTGTCCCGCGGCCACCGGGTCTGGGTGCTGTCCGCCCGGGTGGCGACGGTCGCCACCGCGACGATCCGGGCCGGCGTCGGCGTGGTGGTGCTCGGCGGGGCCTGGGCCCTGGCCACCGACCGGGTCGACGCCGCCCGGCTCACCGCGATCTGGCTGCTCGCCCTGGCCTTCGGGGCCACCGCCGAACACGTCAGCCGGATGGTGCCCGAGCTGCAGGAGGCCCTCGGCGCGTGGGCCCGGGTGCAGTTGCTCCAGAAGTCACGGCAGGAGCCCGTCGGCGGGGCCAGTCCGGCCGAGGGGGACCTGCGCATCCGGGACCTGACATTCGGGTACGAGGTGAGCGGCCCGGAGAGCGGGCGAGGGCCGGCGCTGTGCGGACTCAGCCTGACCTTCGCGCGCGGCCGGTCGTACGCCCTGATCGGGCGGACCGGATCGGGCAAGTCGACACTGGCGAAGGTGCTCACGAGGGCCGTGGACGTGCCGCCGGGCACCGTGTTCCTCGGCGGCACGGACCTGTGTGACCTCGACGTCGAAGAGCTGCGCCGCTGGGTGGCGCTGGTGCCGCAGCGCACCGAGATCCTGGCCGGCACGCTCGCGGAGAACGTCGCGCTCTACGACCCGGAGCTGCTCGACGCCGCCGCCCGGGCGCTTGACGAACTGGGCCTGGCCGGCTGGATCGCCGAGCTGCCCGACGGGTTGGCCACCCGGCTGGGGGAGGGTGGGCACGTGCTCTCCGCCGGTCAGGAGCAGTTGGTGGCGTTCGCCCGGATCCTGGTGCGTGACCCGCACGTGGTGATCCTGGACGAGGCCACCGCCCGGCTGGACCCGGTGACCGAGGCGCGGGTGCAGCGGGCCACCGAACGGCTGCTGCGCGACCGGATCGGCATCGTCATCGCCCACCGGCTCTCCTCGGTACGCCGCTGCGACGAGGTGGTGGTGCTGGCCGACGGCGCAGTGGTCGAGGCCGGCCCGCTGGAGACGTCGACACGTTTCGCCGAGCTGCTGGCGACCAGTCACGCCGCCGTGTACGCCGGTGGGACGTCGTCGTCCCGGTCCGGCGGCGGCACCGACCTGCTGACCGGCCCGGACAGCGCCGGCACCGACCTGTTGACCGACAGCGCCGGGACTGGCCCGGACACCGCCGGGACCGGCCGGGACAGCGCCGGGACTGGCCGGGACGCCGCCGGGACTGGCCGGGGCGTCCCTGGCGCCGGCCCGGACGCCGCCGGGACCTGGCCGACCGCCGGCCCGGCGGTGCGGGCCGAGCCGCCGCCGTTGCCACCGACCCCGCCGGCCCGTACGTTCCGGGAGATCATCCGGCTCTGCACCAACGACCCCCGGTACGGAGCGGCGGCGATGGCCCTGTTCCTCGGGCTCAGCCTGCTCGGGCTGGACGGCCCGCTGTTGCCGTGGCTCTGGGCCGACCTGGTCGACGGGACCGGCAGCCCGTACCTGCCGGCGCTCGGCATCGTGGCCGGGCTGCTTGTCACCCTGCCGCTGCCGTACTACACGCACGTCTGGTTCCCGCACTGGTGGGTGCGGCAGATGCTGCGGATCGGCCTGCGTCTGGTGCACGGTCAGACCGGCCCGCGCCGGGTCAGCTCGCACACCCCGGCAGAGGTGGTGGCGCAGGGCGGTGACACCGAGCGCGTGGTGCAGCTCGCCGACAACGTGCTCGACCAGTCGGTCGCGCTGGTCCTGGTGGTCGCCATGACTGCGGTCACCGGCAGCGTCGTGCCGGGGCTGTTCTTCCTCGGCACGATGGTCGTCTCCGGGTTGGCCGCGACGCTGTTCGGCCCGAGGCTTGAGCGTGCGGCACGGGCGACAGTGACGGCGCGGGCGGCGTTCGCCACCGCCCTGGTCTCCGCGCTCTCCGCGGCGCGCACGGTGAAGCTCGCCGGCGCGACTGCGGCGGTGCTGCGTCACCTGGCCGACCTGGACGCGCTGCGCAGCGACAGGCAGCGACGGGAGATCTCGGTGCAGGTGTGGTCGCGGTCGACGCCGTCGGTGGCCAGTGGCCTGCTGCCGATCGGCGCGTGGGCGCTCTACCTGGGCGGCGAGTTGTCGGCCGGTGCGGTGCTGGTGGCCGTCTCCACGCTGGGCGCGGCCCGGTGGTTCGCCTGGACCACCGCGTCGTTGATCTCCCAGCTTCCGTCGGCGCGGGTGTGGACCCGGCGGACGGTGGCGATGACTGGCGTGGGCGCGTACACGGCGGCGGTGCCGGCCGTCGACCTGGCCGGCGGGACGGCGCCCGCGCCGACGTCGTCGCCGCGGCACCCGCTGCGCCGGTTGGAGCTGCGCCGGTTCTCGGTGGTGCACTCCGACGGCACGCTCGCCGTCCGGGACGTGGACCTGACGGTGCAGCGCGGGCAGTTGGTGCTTGTCGTCGGGCCGGTCGGGTCGGGCAAGTCCTCGCTGCTGCGGGCGCTGGCCGGCATCGTGCACCACACCGGCGAGCTGTCCTGGAACGGCGATCCGGTCACCGAGCCCGAGCTGTTCCTGCGCCCCAACCAGGTCGGTTACGTCGGCCAGTTGCCCCGGGTGCTGTCCGGCACGGTGGCCGACAACATCGCGCTCGGCCACCAGGTGGACGCGGCCGGCGCGGTCAGCACCGCCCAGCTCGACCACGACCTGGCCGCCGCCGGCGGTGGGCTGGGTCTGCTCATCGGGCACAAGGGCACCAGGCTCTCCGGCGGCCAGCTACAGCGGCTGGCGCTGGCCCGGGCGCTGGCGCCGCGTACCGAACTGCTTGTCGCCGACGACGTGTCGTCGGCGCTGGACGTCACCACCGAGTTGGCGCTGTGGCGGGCGCTGCGGGCGCACGGGGTGACAGTGGTCGGGTCGACAGCGAAGCGGGCCGCGCTCGTCCGCGCCGACCACGTGGTGGTGTTGCACGCCGGGACGGTGGCGGCGCAGGGCACGTGGCGGGAGCTGGAGGGCGACTGGTCGCACCTGGCCGGCTGACGGTCGGGCGGCTGCCGGCGACGGCAGCCGCCCGACCGGCGCGGATCACCAGGCGCGGGCGTACTGGGCGGGTCCGGTGTACGCGACGCCGAGCTTCGCGGCGGCGCGGCGCGGCCAGTACGGGTCGCGCAGCAGTTCCCGGCCGAGCAGCACCAGGTCGGCCTCGCCGCTGGCGACGATCTGCTCGGCGTGCTCCGGCTCGACGATCAGGCCGACCGCGCCTGTCGGCACGCCCGCCTCGCGGCGGATCTGGGCGGCAAGCGGCACCTGGTAGCCGGGGCCGAGCGTGATGCGCTGGCCGGTGCTGACACCGCCGGAGGAGGCGTCGACCAGGTCGACGCCGACGCCGGCCAGCTCACCGGCGAGGACCACGCTGTCCTCGACAGTCCAGCCGCCCTCCACCCAGTCGGTGGCGGAGATCCGGGTGAGCACCGGCACGCTCTCGCCGACGGCGGCGCGCACCGCGCGGGCGACCTCCAGGGTGAGCCGCATCCGGGAGGCCCGGTCGCCGCCGTAGGCGTCGGTGCGGTGGTTGGTGAGCGGCGACAGGAACTCGTTGAGCAGGTACCCGTGCGCGGCGTGGATCTCCACGGCGGCGAAACCGGCGGCGAGGGCCCGCTCGGCGCCGGCGGCGAACGCGTCGACCACGCCGGCGATGCCCGCCGCGTCGAGAGCGGTCGGCGTCCGGTAGCCGGGAGTGAACGGCTCGGACCCGGGGGCGACTGGCGTCCAGCCGCCCTCGGCGTCGGGCACACCGCCGCGCTCCGCCGCCCACGGCCGGTAGGTGGAGGCCTTGAACCCGGCGTGCGCGAGCTGGACGGCAGGTACGGCGCCGTGGGCGGCGACGAACGCGGTCACCGGTCGCCAGGCGTCCACGTGCGCGTCGGACCACAGTCCGGTGTCCTGCGGAGAGATCCGACCCTCGGGGGTTACGGCTGTCGCCTCGGTCAGCACCAGGCCGGCCCCGCCGACGGCGCGGGTGCCGAGGTGGGTGAGGTGCCAGTCGGTGGGCAGGCCGTCGGGGCCGGCCGAGTACTGGCACATCGGCGCCATCGCGATCCGGTTGGGCAGTGTGACCCCGCGCAGGGCCAGGGGAGTGAACAGGGAACTCATGGGGTCATCCTCTCCGAGACGGCGACGGGCCCCGGGGAGAGGGCCCGTCGCCGTGCGGTGATCTGGTCAGGCAGGGACGGGACTGAGCTCGGGCCGGGTGTCGGCGACCGGGTCCGGATCGACGAGATCCCGGCGGCCCGCGGACTCGTACGCGGCCCGGTCGAGGGTGCCCTCACGGGCGGCGACCACTGTCGGCACGAGGGCCTGCCCGGCCACGTTCGTGGCGGTGCGGATCATGTCCAGGATCGGGTCGATGGCGAGCAGCAGGCCGGCGCCGGCCAGCGGCAGACCCAGCGTGCTGAGGGTCAGGGTGAGCATGACGATCGCGCCGGTCAGGCCGGCGGTGGCCGCCGAGCCGACCACCGAGACGAAGGCGATCAGCAGGTAGTCGCCGACGCCGAGGTGCACGCCGAACACCTGCGCCACGAAGATCGCGGCGAGGGCCGGGTAGATGGCGGCGCAGCCGTCCATCTTCGTGGTGGCGCCGAAGGGCACCGCGAACGAGGCGTACTCGCGGGGCACACCGAGTCGCTCGACGGAGCGCTGGGTCACCGGCATGGTGCCGACCGAGGAGCGGGACACGAAGCCCAGCTCGATGGCCGGCCAGGCGCCGGCGAAGAAGCGCAGCGGGTTGAGCCGGCCGGCGAGGACCAGCACCAGCGGGTAGACCACGAACAGCACGATGGCGCAGCCGACGTAGACGGCTGTGGTGAACTTCGCGAGGGGGGCCAGCAGGTCCCAGCCGTACGAGGCGACGGCGTTGCCGATCAGGCCGAGGGTGCCGATCGGTGCGAGCCGGATGACCCACCACAGGGCCTTCTGCACGATTTCCAGCAGCGAGCGGTTGAGCGCCACGAACGGCTCGGCGGCCTCGCCGACCAGCAGGGCCGCGGCGCCGATGACCACGGCGAGGAAGACGATCTGCAGGACGTTGCCCTCGACGAACGCGCCGACCGGGTTGGTGGGCACGATGCCGGTGAGGAAGTCGGTCCAGGAGCCGGTCTTCTTCGGCGCCGCGGCGCCACCCAGGTCGAGGGTCACGCCCCGGCCCGGGTCGACGAGCAGGCCGAGGCCGATGCCGATGCTCACGGCGATCAGCGCGGTGATGCCGAACCACATCAGGGTCTTCAGCGCGAGCCGGGCGGCGTTGGCCACGCCACGCAGGCTGACCACGCTGACCACGATTGCGGTGAAGACCAGCGGCGGCACGGCCAGCTTGAGTAGCTGGACGAAGAGGGAGCCGATGGTGTGCAGGGTGCTGGTAAGCCAACTCAGGTCGTTGCTGCGGGCAACGAAGCCGAGCGCGACGCCGAGCACGAGGCCGAGGAGGATCTGCACGGAGAACGGAATTTTGCGCAGGCCGAAGGGCATGACGTATCCAATTGTCTGGTCTGGTCGGGGTAGGCGCGTGGAGGGCGGCTACGCCGGACAGATGCCGCTGGCCTGCAGTCGGAGATCGACATACAGGCGGACGGTGAGGCCCCAGACATTTGTCATCGTCAGCCGACGATACGCCAATCGGCGCCACCTGCAAGGCGCGCTTGTCGTGACGCTCCTTACAAGCCCCGTCGGCCGCGGGTCAGGGCCAGTGCCGTACCGGTGGCCACGCCCCACAGCGCCGCGAGCCCGAGGACCAACCGCTCCACCACGCCGACCAGGGCGCCCCGGCCGACCACAAGCATGGCCACCCCGACCGTCGCGCACAGCGGCAGGGCGAGCACGGCCGTGCCGGCCGCCAACCGGCGGACCATCGCCCCGGCCGGCCCGGACACGGCCAGCGCGACCATGGCGAGGACCACAGCCGCAGTCGCCGCGATGCTCGCGCCCCCGTGCACCAGGTCGGCCACCGTGGTCCGCTCGAACGGCGGCAGCGGGCAGCCGGCGGAGCAGGTCACCGCCCCGGACACCGCGGTGAGGACCGCGCCGGTGGCCAGCAGCGCCGGCGCCACCCGCACCCCCGGGGGCAGCGCCGCGGCGACCAGCAGCAACGCGCCGGCCAGGGCGAGAACCCCGATGCGGTACGCCACGGCGTGCGCGCTGCCGGCGATGCCCGCCTCGCTCACGTACCCGGTGAGACCCGGACCGGGACCGGCGACGACCGCGACCGTCACCGCGACCGCGCCGGCCACCGCGCAGCCGGCGGCGGCGGAACCGGCGACCCGGCGGGCGACGTCCCCGCGGGCTGCGGGCGCCGTCGCGGTGCCGGGCCGCCCCGGCTCAGCCACGCCCGTGCGGCGTCGTCCAACCGGACTCGTCGGGCCCCAGCGGCACGATGCCTGTCGGGTTGATCTCCCGGTGGGTGCCGTAGTAGTGCCGCTTGATGTGGTCGAAGTCCACCGTCTCGCCGAAGCCCGGGGTCTGGAACAGGTCCCGGGCGTACGCCCAGAGCACCGGCATCTCGGTCAGCTTGCTGCGGTTGCACTTGAAGTGCCCGTGGTACGCGGCGTCGAAGCGCACGAGCGTGGTGAACAGCCGCACGTCGGCCTCGGTGATCGCGTCGCCCAGCAGGTAGCGCTGCCCGGCCAGGCGTTCGGACAGCGCGTCCAGTCGGGCGAAGAGCGCCCGGAACGCCTCGTCGTACGCCTCCTGGGAGGTGGCGAACCCGCAGCGGTAGACGCCGTTGTTGACGTCGCGGTGGATCTCGTCCATCAGCGCGTCCATCTCCGGGCGCAGCGCGACCGGGTACAGGTCCGGTGCGCCGGGCGCGTGCAGGGACCGCCACTGCGTGGAGAGGTCGAGGGTGAGCTGTGGGTAGTCGTTGGTGACCACCCGGCCGGTGAGCGTGTCGACGAGCGCCGGCACGGTCACCCGGCCGGTGTAGTCCGGGTCGGTGGCCAGGTACGCCTCGGAGAGGAAGCTGACACCGAGGACCGGGTCGAAGCCGTCCGGGTCGAGGGCGAACGCCCAGCCCCGCTCGTCCCGGATCGGGTCGACGGTGCCCAGCGAGATGGCGTCGTCAAGCCCGAGCAGACCGCGCACGATCCTCGCCCGGTGCGCCCACGGGCAGGCGCGGCACCAGATCAGCCGGTACCGGCCGGCCTCCAACGGCCACCGGTCCTGCTCGTCCGGACCGCCTCCGGGCGGGGAGGTCGAGTCGGCGGTGACCCGACCGGTGAAACGGTTGGGCTGGCGGACGAACGCGCCGCCGCCGCTGGTCTCTGCGCTGAACTGGGCCCGGGCCATGCCGCCAACCTATCCGCTGCGGGCGTGGATATCCTGACGGCTGGGGAGTCCCCTGCGACCCGGGTGGACGCCCGCACCCCGCCCTTCCCACCCCCGAAGGACTCGCGATGACCGTGGCATACCTGGTGGCCGGTGTCCGTACCCCCATCGGCCGGTACGCCGGCGCGCTGGCCGGCGTCCGCCCCGACGACCTGGCCGCGCACGTGATCCGCGAGCTGGTCGCCCGGCACCCGTCGGTGGACTGGGCCCGCGTCGACGACGTCGTGCTCGGCTGCGCCAACCAGGCCGGCGAGGACAACCGCAACGTGGCCCGGATGGCGGCGCTGCTCGCCGGCCTGCCCGAGGAGGTGCCGGGCAGCACCGTCAACCGGCTCTGCGGCTCCGGCCTGGACGCCCTCGCCACCGCCGCCCGGTCCATCGTGGCCGGCGAGGCGGACCTGGTGGTCGCCGGTGGGGTGGAGAGCATGAGCCGGGCGCCGTTCGTCGTGCCGAAGGCGACCTCGGCGTACTCCCGCGCTGCGGAGATGTACGACACGACCCTCGGCTGGCGGCTGGTCAACCCGCTCATGCGCGACGGGTGGGGGGTCGACTCGATGCCGGAGACGGCGGAGAACGTGGCCGCCGAGTACGGCGTCGATCGGGCCGAGCAGGACGCCTTCGCGTACCGCTCGCAGCAGCGCGCCGCCAAGGCGCAGGCCGACGGCCGGTTCGCCGAGGAGATCGTGGCGGTGTCCGTGTCGGCCGGTCGCCGGGAGACCCGACTCGTCGAGGTCGACGAGCACCCCCGGGAGACGACGCTTGCAAAGCTGGCAGCGCTGCCCACCCCGTTCCGCGACGGCGGCACGGTGACCGCCGGCAACTCCTCCGGTGTCAACGACGGCGCGGTCGCGCTCCTGGTCGCCAGCGAGGCGGCGGTGCAGCGGTACGGCCTCACCCCGCTGGCCCGCGTCGGCGGCGCGGCGACGGCCGGCGTACCGCCACGGATCATGGGAATCGGCCCGGTGCCGGCCACCCGCAAGCTGCTCGACCGGGTCGGCGTCGAGCTGGGCGCGGTGGACGTGATCGAGCTGAACGAGGCGTTCGCCGCGCAGTCCGTGGCGGTGCTGCGCGAGCTGGGGTTGCCCGTCGATGCCGAGCACGTCAACCCGAACGGTGGGGCCATCGCGCTCGGACACCCGCTGGGCGCCAGCGGCGCGCGGCTGGCGCTGACCGCCGCCCTGGAGCTGCGCCGTCGCGGCGGCCGACGGGCGCTCGCCACGATGTGCATCGGCGTCGGGCAGGGCATCTCGCTGCTGCTGGAGTCGGCCGCCTGAGCGCGGAAAGTTACATGAAGGGATCTCCCGTACGCGGGAGTCGGCGGCCTAGAGTGGTCCACACCACACGACCCGCGGGGTCGGCCGGCGGTCGCGCGTGCCCGTCGACGCCGGTGCCGCCCTTCGCGACGGCGACGAACTGGGGAGCACACCGATGCCGGACGCACTGCCGACCGAGATTGACCTGACCAGGCCGAGCGCCGCCCGGGTGTACGACTACTTCCTGGGCGGGGCGCACAACTTCGAGGTCGACAGGCAGTTGGCCGAGCAGATCGCCAGCATGACCCCGAATCTCGCGGCCACCATGCGCTCCGGTCGGGAGTTCCTGCGCCGGGCCGTCCGGGTGCTGCTCGACGCCGGCATCGACCAGTTCCTCGACATCGGCTCCGGCATTCCGACGGTGGGCAACGTGCACGAGGTGGCCCAGGCGGCGAACCCGAAGGCCCGCGTGGTCTACGTCGACATCGACCCGGTGGCCGTCGCGCACAGCCGTGAGCTGCTCGCCGGCAACGACCTGACCGGGGTGATCCACGCCGACCTGCGCGAGCCGGAGCGGATCCTCCAGGAGACCCGGCGGCTCGGGCTGATCGACCTCAGCCGACCGATGGGCATCCTGCTGGCCGGGGTGGTGCACTTCATCCCGGACGCCGACGGTCCCGAGGAGATCCTGTCCACCCTGCGGGCCGCCGCCGCGCCGGGCAGCTTCCTGGTCATCTCGCACTCGACCTTCGAGGACCAGCCGCAGGAGATGCTTGACGCCCAGCGCCTCTCCGCCCGCACCGCCACCGAGATCACCCTGCGCTCCCGCGCGCAGGTCACGGGCTTCTTCGGCGACTGGACCGTTCTGGAACCGGGCGTGGTGCACATGCCACTGTGGCGTCCCGACTCGCCGTCCGACGTGGACGAGCACCCCGAGCGGTTCGGCGCCTTCGGGGGCGTGGCCCGGTACGACCAGCCCGCCGGCTGATCGGAGTGGCCGCCGTCCCGGACCCCACCGGGGTCGACGTCGGCCGGGGCGGCGCCCAGGGCTACGCCGCCGACTGGGCCCGCGCCGTACGCCGGATCGGTTTCGTGCCGCTGAGCGCGGCCGAGACCGAGCGGCTGTTGCTGCTGCACACAGTCCGGTTGGCCCAGGTGGTGCGGGCCGATCCGTTCAGCGCCCGTCCCGCCGAGGAGGTCGGGCGGGCGTTGGTGGAGGCGCACCTGACCGAGCCTCGGGCGCTTGAGTGGTCGCTGCGCGCGCTCGGCGACGACTTCCCCGCTCGGGTCCTGCCGTCCGGCGACCGGCCGGCCGACCTGGGCGAGCGGATCGCGGCGGTGCAGGGCGGGCTGGCCGCCGGGTTCGCCCGCGCGTTGCGCGACCGCACCTTCAGCCAGCAGGAGCGCATCGCCCGCTCGGCCTGGCAGGCACGCGACGAGGTCGAGCAGGCGCTGCGCGACAGCGAGGCGCGGTTCCGGGCGGTCTTCACCGGCGCGGCGATCGGGATCGGCATCGCCGGGGTGGACGGCCAGATCATCGACGTCAACGCGGCGTTCGCCGCCATGCTCGGCTACTCGATCGAGGAGCTGTGCGAGATGAACGTGGCGGCGCTGTTCCACGCCGACGACGCCGCCGGCATGTGGGAGCTGTACCAGGAGCTGATCGAGGGCAAGCAGGACTCGGCCCGGGTGGAGAAGCGCTACCACCGCAAGGACGGCAGCATCGTCTGGACGGACCTGGCCGTCTCGTTGATCAGGTACGACGACGGACGACCCCGGTTCACCGTTGCCATGATCGAGGACATCACCGAGCGGTACGAGCTCCAGCAGCGGCTGCGCTTCCAGGCGCTGCACGACCCGCTGACCGGCCTGCCCAACCGGACGTTGTTCTTCGAGACGCTGGGCCGGGTCTTCGACACCGCCGGGCCCGGTCAGCGGGTCGGGGTGTGCTTCCTGGACCTGGACGGCTTCAAGGCGATCAACGACAGCCTCGGGCACGACCTCGGTGACCGGCTGTTGGTGGCGATCGGCAGGCGGCTCGCCGAGTGTGTGGCCGACCACGGCCACCTGGTCGCCCGGATGGGCGGCGACGAGTTCGTCATCCTCGTCGACGGCGGTGACGACGTCGACGACGCGGTGGCCGTGGCGGAGGCCGCGCTTGCCGCCGTCGCCGCCCCGGTGCACCTCGGCGACAAGCAGTTGGCGGTCTCGGCCAGCGTGGGCATCGTGGACTGCCCGGCCGCCGAGACCACCGCCTCGGAGCTGATGAAGGCCGCCGACACCACGCTCTACTGGGCCAAGGCGGCCGGTCGCGGCCGGTGGGCGGTGTACGACCCGGAGCGCAGCGCCCGCGACCTCGCCCGGTCGGCGCTTGTCGCCGGTCTGCCGGCAGCGCTGGACCGGGGCGAGTTCGTGCTGCACTACCAGCCGATCGTGTCGCTGCTGGAGGGCACGATGCTCGCGGTGGAGGCGCTGGTCCGCTGGGAGCACCCGGAGCTGGGTCTGATCGGCCCGGACCGGTTCATCGGCCTCGCCGAGGAGACCGGCCTGATCGTCCGGCTCGGCGAGTGGGTGCTGCGGCAGGCCTGCCACGACGCCGAACGCTGGCGGCGGGAGTTCCCCGACGCCCGGCTTGTGGTCAGCGTCAACCTGGCCGCCCGGCAGGCCGACGAGCCGACGATCGTCGCGACGGTGGCGGACGCGCTGGCCACCAGCGGCCTGCCGGCGGAGCTGTTGCAACTGGAGCTGACCGAGAGCGCCGTGATGGGCAGCGCCGGCGAGCCGCTGCGCAGCCTGCACCGACTCGCGGCGCTCGGCGTCCGGCTGGCGGTCGACGACTTCGGCACCGGATACTCCAACCTCGCGTACCTGCGGCGGCTGCCGATCCACTGCCTGAAGCTGGCCGGCCCCTTCGTCGAGGGCATCCGCGCCGACGGGACTGACGCGGTGGCGGACCACCGCGACGAGCGGATCGTCGACGCGTTGGTCCGGTTGGCGCACGCGCTGGAACTGTGGGTCACCGCCGAGGCGGTGGAGACCCCGGTGCAGGCCGAGCGGCTGCGGGCGTTGCGCTGTGACACCGGGCAGGGGCGGTACTTCGGCGCACCCGCGCCGGCCGAGGAGATCACCGCCCGGCTGGGCGGCGGTTCGGCGGCGTGAGCGGGGGATGCGTCCGGCCCGAACGGTGGCAACGGAAGGTGGCGCGGTGAGCCTGAACGACTCGCAGACGGTGGTGACTGTGGTGGCCGCGCTGGCCATCCTGGCCGGGCTGGCCGGTGTGGTGGTGCCCGGCCTGCCGGCGCTGCCGCTGTGCTGGGGTGGGGTGCTGGTCTGGGCGATCTTCGGCGGCGCCGGCCCGGGTGGCTGGGCGGTGTTCGCCGCCGCGACGCTTGTCGCGGTCGGGGGCATCGTCGTGAAGTACCTCTGGCCCGGGAGGAACCTCAAACGCACAGGCGTGCCGACGTGGTCGCTGCTGGCCGGGGGCGCGCTCGGCCTGGTCGGGTTCTTCGTGATCCCGGTGGTCGGTCTCGTGCTGGGCTTCGTGGCGGGAGTGTGGGCGGCGGAACGGCTGCGGCTGGGCAGCAACCGGCTCGCCTGGCCATCCACGGTGCAGGCGCTCAAGGCGGCCGGCCTGTCCATGCTTGTGGAGTTCCTGGCCGGCCTGACCATCGGCGCCCTCTGGGTTGGTGGCCTCCTCCTCACCTGAGCGGATCCGCGACGGGCCGGGTGCCCCGCCGTCTGACCGGGCACCTCGCCGCGGCTGTCGGCCTGGACGAGTGATTCCTGACCCCGGCGGGGGCGGTGGGCTCGGCCGAGGGCCGGCGGTGACCGAAGGAGCGGATGGACGTGCGGCTGCCATTCGCCCCGTTGCGGATCCACAGCGGCAGCGGCGACGCGAGGTACCCGTCGGATACGGCATTCCACCGTACGAGAGAGAGGTGGCGCCCCGCGCCGCCGCGGTGCCGGACGGTCCGAGCGCCCGGCGGTGGCCCGTCGCGATCGGGCCTGGTCACGGGGTCAAGCATGCGGGCGGGTCGGGCGGGCGGCAACGCAATTAGCCGGGACGGCGGTGAGATTCCCACCGGCATCGTATTGACCTGTCTTGATCGGCGGGACGACACTTTGCGCACTCGCCAGCGGAACCACCTCAGGGAGGTGTGCAGTGGCCACGACGCCCGTGCCGACCGCAGAGCAACCGATCGACGACGACGCCCGACGACTCGCCGAACTCGGCTACAAGCAGGAGCTGCGCCGCAAGTGGAGTGGCTTCTCCAACTTCGCCATCTCGTTCTCCATCATCTCGATCCTTGCCGGCTGCTTCACCACCTTCGGCCAGGCGTGGAACAACGGCGGGCCGGTCGCCATCTCCTGGGGCTGGCCGCTGATCTCACTGTTCATTCTGATCATCGGCTTCTGCATGGCCGAGCTGGTGTCGGCCTACCCCACGGCGGGCGGGATCTACTGGTGGGCGGCGACCATGGGCCGGCCGGTGCACGGCTGGTTCACCGGTTGGTTGAACCTCATCGGCCTGGTCGCGGTCACCGCCTCGGTCGACTACGGCTGCGCGACCTTCCTCAACCTCACCCTGTCGGCGCTCTTCGACGGCTGGGCCGGGACGCTGCGGCAGGCGTTCGTCCTCTTCGTGATCATCTTGGCGCTGCACGGGCTCATCAACATCTTCGGGCACCGGATCATCGACGTACTCCAGAACGTCTCGGTCTGGTGGCACGTGGCCGGCGCGGCAGTCGTGGTGGCCATCCTGGTGTTCGTTCCGGACGACCACCAGAGCTTCCAGTTCGTGTTCACCGAGCGGTTCAACAACTCGGGCTTCGGCGACGGGGACACCGGCGGGCTGACGTTCTGGTTCTACGTGCTACCGCTTGGCTTCCTGCTCACCCAGTACACGATCACCGGCTTCGACGCCTGCGCGCACGTCTCCGAGGAGACCCGGGGCGCCTCGCAGGCCGCCGCGCGCGGGCTCTGGCAGTCGATCTTCTACTCGGCGATCGGCGGCTGGATCCTGCTGCTGGCGTTCCTGTTCGCGGCCACCGACGTCGAGGCGGTGAACGCCGCCGGTGGCTTCTCCGGGGCCATCTTCGAGTCGGCCCTGACCCCGGTCTTCTTCAAGGTCGTCATCATCATCTCCACGATCGGGCAGTTCTTCTGCGGGATGAGCTGCATCACCTCGATGAGCCGGATGGCGTACGCCTTCAGCCGGGACCGCGCGGTGCCGGGCTGGCGGCTCTGGTCGAAGGTGAACCGCAACGGCACCCCGGTCAACGCGATCATCGGCACCACGATCGCCGGCCTGGTGCTGACCCTGCCGGCGCTCTACGAGAGTTCGGCAGGCATCCCGGTCGCCTTCTACGCGGTGGTCTCCGTCGCGGTGATCGGCCTCTACCTGTCCTTCCTCATCCCGATCGCGCTGCGACTGCGCCTCGGCGACAGGTTCGTGCCCGGCCCGTGGACGCTGGGACGGAAGTACAGGCTGCTCGGCTGGATCGCGGTCATCGAGATCGCGGTCATCGCCGTGTACTTCGTCCTGCCGATCGTGCCGGCCGGCGTGCCCGGCAACGACGACTTCACCTGGTCGGCGGTGAACTACGCGCCGCTCGCCGTGGGCGGGGTGCTGCTGGTGGTCGCCGTCTGGTGGTACGCGTCGGCCCGGAAGTGGTTCGCCGGTCCCGTCCGTACCGTCGAGGAAACCGCGCCGACGTCCGACCCGGCGCCTGTCGACGGCCCGGCCTGACGCCCACCCGGTGAGGCGGGCGCCGCGCCCGTCCCGCCGGGTTTGCCGCCGTCTCCATCGGGGGCATTGACGGTGATCCGGTTTGCCAGTAGACCTTGGTGATGGAGGCCCGCGAATGACGAAAGCTCCGCTCACGCTGGAACAGCTGCGGGTCGCCATCAACGACGGCGAGATCGACACCGTCGTGCTGGCCCTCGTCGACATGCAGGGCCGGTTGCAGGGCAAACGGTTCCACGCGCCGTTCTTCCTCGACCAGGTGGTGGCCAACGGCAGCGAGGGCTGCAACTACCTGCTCGCCGTGGACGTCGACATGAACACCGTCGACGGGTACGCGATGTCGAGCTGGGAGCGCGGTTACGGCGACTTCGCGATGGTCCCGGACTTCGCCACCCTGCGCCGGGTGCCCTGGCAGCCCGGCTCGGCCCTGCTGCTGGCCGACCTGACCTGGCTGGACGGCTCCGGTGACGTGATCGCCTCGCCCCGGCAGATCCTGCGCCGGCAACTGGACCGGCTGGCCGAGCACGGGCTGACCGCGTACGCGGGCACCGAGCTGGAGTTCGTGCTGTTCCGCGACTCGTACGAGGACGCCTGGCGGCGGGGCTACCGCGACCTCACCCCGGCCAACCAGTACAACGTGGACTACTCGCTGCTCGGCACCGCCCGGGTGGAGCCGCTGCTACGCCGGATCCGCACCGAGATGGCCGGCGCGGGGCTCACGCCGGAGAGCGCCAAGGGCGAGTGCAACCTCGGCCAGCACGAGATCGCCTTCCGCTACGACGAGGCGGTGGCCTGCGCCGACCACCACGTCATCTACAAGAACGGGGCCAAGGAGATCGCCGCCCAGGAGGGCATGGCGATCACCTTCATGGCCAAGCCGAACGAGCGGGAGGGCAACTCCTGCCACATCCACTTCTCGCTGCGCGACAGCACCGGCTCGTCGGCCATGCTCGGCGACGGGCCGGCGCACCTGTCGGAGATCGGGCAGCGCGTGCTCGCCGGGCTGCTCTCCACCATGCGGGAGTTCAGCCTGCTGTTCGCCCCGAACATCAACTCCTACAAGCGCTACCAACCGGGCTCCTTCGCCCCGACGGCGCTGCGCTGGGGGGTGGACAACCGCACCTGCGCCCTGCGGGTGGTGGGCCACGGACAGGGCATGCGCGTGGAGAACCGGGTGCCCGGCGCCGACGTCAACCCGTACCTGGCGATCGCCGGGCTGGTCGCCGGCGCGCTGCACGGCATCGAGCGGGAGCTGGAGCTGGGCGCGGAGTGCACAGGCAACGCGTACGACGACCCGGAGGCCGAGCGGGTCCCCGGCACGCTGCGCGACGCCCTGACCGTGTGGGAGGGCTCGACGGTGGCCCGGGAGGCGTTCGGCGACGAGGTGGTGGCCCACTACGCCAACCAGGCAAAGGTGGAGTTGGCGGCCTTCGACGCCGCGGTGACGGACTGGGAGCTGACCCGTGGCTTCGAACGCCTCTGACGTGCTGGGGTGGTGGGTGTGACTCTCGTCGTGGACCCGGCGTCCGGTAAGGGGATCCGGGAGGTCCCCGGTGCCTCGGTGGCGGAGGTCGACGCGGCGATCTCCCGGGCCGCCTCGGCCTTCGAGACGTGGCGGGCCGTCGCGCCGGGGGACCGGGCCCGACTGCTGCGACGGTTCGCCGCCGTCGTCGACGCGCACCTCGACGAGTTGGCAGTGCTGGAGGTGCGCAACTCCGGGCACACCGCCGGCAACGCCCGCTGGGAGGCCGGCAACGTCCGCGACGTGCTTGACTACTACGCCGGTGCGCCGGAGCGGTTGACCGGGCGGCAGATCCCCGTGCCCGGCGGCCTGGACGTCACCTTCCACGAGCCGCTCGGCGTGGTCGGCGTGATCGTGCCGTGGAACTTCCCGATGCCGATCGCCGCCTGGGGTTTCGCCCCGGCCCTCGCCGCCGGCAACACGGTGGTGCTCAAGCCCGCCGAGCTGACCCCGCTCACCGCGCTGCGCCTCGCCGAGCTGGCCCGCGAGGCCGGTCTGCCCGACGGCGTGTTCACCGTGCTCCCGGGCGAGGGAGCGGTGGTGGGGGAGCGGTTCGTCAGCCATCCGGCGGTCCGCAAGATCTGCTTCACCGGCTCCACCGAGGTCGGCACGCGCATCGCGGCCGGCTGCGCCCCCCAGGTGAAGCGACTCACCCTGGAGCTGGGCGGCAAGAGCGCCAACATCGTGTTCGCCGACGCGGACCTGGAACGCGCCGCCGCGACCGCGCCCGGCGCGGTCTTCGACAACGCCGGCCAGGACTGCTGCGCACGGTCACGGATCCTGGTCCAACGCCAGGTGTACGACAGGTTCCTGGAACTGCTCGAACCGGCGGTCCGCGCGGTGCGGGTCGAGGACCCGTCCCGGGACACCGCGGAGATGGGGCCGCTGATCTCGGCGGCCCAGCGGGACCGGGTCGCCGGCTACCTGGCCGGGGCGACTGTGGCGTTCGCCGGCTCGTGCCCCGACGGTCCCGGCTTCTGGCACGCCCCGACAGTGGTGCTGGCCGACTCGCCTGCGGACCGGCACTGGCGGGAGGAGATCTTCGGCCCGGTGGTGTCGGTGCTGCCGTTCGACGACGAGGCCGACGCGGTCCGGCTCGCCAACGACACCGAGTACGGCCTCTCCGGCTCGATCTGGACCCGCGACGTCGGCCGCGCGCTGCGGATGGCCCGCGCCGTCGACGCGGGCAACCTCAGCGTCAACTCGCACTCCTCGGTGCGCTACTGGACCCCGTTCGGCGGGATGAAGCGTTCCGGACTCGGCCGTGAGCTGGGCCCGGACGCGCTGCACTCCTTCACCGACGTCAAGAACGTGTTCATCGCGACAGAGGAGTGACGCCAGTGCAGGGTCGGTTGCAGGACCGGGTGGCAGTGGTCACCGGAGCGGGCAGCGGGATCGGGTTGGCCACCGTCCGGCGGTTCGCCGCCGAGGGGGCCCGGGTGGTCTGCGTGGACATCGACGCGCAGGCCGGCACGAAGGCCGCCGAGGAGTGCGGCGGCGAGTTCGTGGCCACCGACGTGGCCGACGAGGCGGCAGTCCGCGACCTGTTCGACGGGGTCGCCGAGCGGCACGGCCGGGTGGACGTCGCCTTCAACAACGCGGGCATCTCCCCGCCGGACGACGACTCCATCCTGGACACCGGCCTGGACGCCTGGGAGCGGGTGCTGCGGGTCAACACCACGAGCGTCTACCTGTGCTGCAAGTACGCGATCCCGCACATGCGCCGCCAGGGCAAGGGCTCGATCATCAACACCGCCTCGTTCGTGGCGCTGATGGGCGCGGCGACGTCGCAGATCGCGTACACCGCGAGTAAGGGCGGCGTGCTGGCGATGACCCGGGAGCTGGGCGTGCAGTTCGCCCGCGAGGGCATCCGCGTCAACGCGCTGTGTCCCGGCCCGGTGGCCACTCCGCTGCTGCTGGAGCTGTTCGCCGCCGACCCGGAGCGGGCCGCCCGCCGGCTCGTGCACGTGCCGATGGGCCGCTTCGGGCAGCCGGAGGAGATCGCCGCCGCGGTGGCGTTCCTGGCCAGCGACGACGCCTCGTTCATGACCGCCGCGCAGTTCGTCGTCGACGGGGGCATCACCGGCGCTTACGTCACACCCCTGTGAGACGGCCGCTGATCGGGATCAGCGCGTACGTCGAGCCCGCCGACTGGGCCGTCTGGCGCGGTGTGCGGGCGGTGCTGGTGCCCGAGGCGTACGTGCGGGCGGTGACCGCCGCCGGTGGCCGGGCGGTGGTGCTGCCCCCGGACGACTCCGACGCCGACGTGCTGGCGGTCCTCGACGGGCTGCTGCTGGCCGGGGGCGCGGACGTCGGTCCGAGCCGGTACGGCCAGCAGCCGCACCCCCGGACCGAGGACCGGCCGGACCGCGACGCCGGTGAGCTGACCCTGCTGACGGCCGCGCTCGCCGCCGACCTGCCCGTGCTGGGTGTGTGTCGGGGGATGCAGTTGCTCGCCGTGGCGTACGGCGGCACCCTGCACCAGCACCTGCCCGACGTCGTCGGAACGGAGGCGCACCGTCCGGCCCCGGCGGTCTACGGCACCCATCCGGTGCGGTTCGCCCCGGGGAGCCTGGCGGCGAGGACGCTGGTCGGGGTGGACCGTGTCAACTCGTACCACCATCAGGCGGTCGCCACCCCGGGGCGGCTCGCGGTCACCGGCTGGGCGGCGGACGGCGTGATCGAGGCTGTCGAGGACCCGGACCGTCCGTTCGTGCTCGGGGTGCAGTGGCATCCGGAGATCGAGCCGGACCCGCGTCCGATTCCGGCGTTGGTCCGGGCCGCCCGCGGGCGGGCGTCCGGGCCGCCGGTGGGCGCCGACCCCGGGGGCGTACGCGTGGCGGTGCCGCCGGTGGTGTGACGCAGCTCGCCCCCGTCGGGCGGCGGGTGCGGTGGGAGGATCGCCACATGGGCAAGGTCTATCCGGAGATCGACGTTCGTCTGCGGGAGTTCATCGCGGCCCAGCCGGTCTTCTTCGTGGCCACCGCGCCGTCCGGTCCCGAGGGGCACGTCAACGTCTCACCGAAGGGCATGACGGGCACCTTCGTGATCCTCGGTCCGCACCGGGTCGCCTACCTGGATTACCACGGCAGTGGCGCGGAGACCATCGCCCACCTGCGCGACAACTCTCGCATCACGCTGATGTTCTGTGCGTTCGACGGGCCGCCGAAGATCGTGCGCCTGCACGGTAGGGGCAGCAGCGTCGCGGTGACCGAGGCGGGCTTCGCGGAGCGCCTCGCCGAGTTTCCCGCGCCGCCGGACGTGCACGCCGTGCGGGCCGTGATCAGTGTCGAGGTCGAGCGGGTCAGCGACTCCTGCGGCTATGCGGTGCCGCTGATGGACTACCGCGCGGAGCGTGACCTGTTGCTTACCTCACACTCCCGCCGCACGGCCGATGACCTCGTGACCTACCGCGCCACCAAGAACGCCGCGAGCATCGACGGACTACCGGTCTTCTGAGAGGTCAGAGCCCTGCTCGGGCCCGCGTCCACAGCCGTGCTGTCGGGTCGGCGACGGGCGGGGCCCAGGTAACCAGCGTCCACGGGTCGTCATGCGTTACGTTGCTGGTCCGCCGGGGTACAAGTCGGAGCACGGCGCGTGAAGATCAACGGCTGCGGGGTACGGCCGAAGCGGGGAGGCTGCATGAGCTCGGCCCAGGGGGGCGCGGACGCGGGGCATTCACACGCGTACGTCCACGAGATCCCCCCACACCTTGCCGCCGCCTTCGCGGGCGGCGGTGAGCTGGGCGAGCGGCTCCGCGCCTTCGACTGGTCCACCGCACCGCTGGGCGGGCCGTCCAACTGGCCGGTGGCGCTCTCCAGCGCGATCGGCATGATGCTCTCCTCCAGCTCGCAGATCGTCATGTTCTGGGGCGACGACCAGCTCGCCTTCTACAACGACGCCTACCGGCCGACGATCGGCAGCAAGCACCCGCAGGTGCTCTGCCAACCGGCCCGGCACCACTGGGCCGAGACCTGGGACGTCCTCGGTCCGCTGCTCGACGGGGTCCGGCGCACCGGGCTCTCCTACCGGGGCGAGGACCACCCCTTCCTGCTGGACCGCTCCGGCTTCGTCGAGCAGACCTACTTCGACGTCTCGTACGACCCGATCCGGGGCGCCGACGGCTCGGTCAGCGGCGTCTACTGCATCGTGAACGAGACCACCGGGCGGGTGGTCGGCGAGCGTCGGCTGCGGGCGTTGTCGGAGCTGGGCACCGCGCTGGCCGAGGTGAGCAGCGCGGGCGAGCTGGGCCGGACCGCCGCCGACGTGCTCGCCCGGCACTCCGCCGACGTGCCGTTCGCGCTGGTCCACCTGGCCGACTCCACCGGCCGGTTCACCCTGACCGCCACCAGCGGCGTCGACCCGGCCGCGGTCGACCTCCCGGCCGACACGATCGCCGAGCTGGTCGCGGAGGGCTCGCCCGCCACCATCGAGGTGAGTGGTCTGCTCGCCCGGCCACCGGCCGAGGCCGCCGACGTGGCGCTCGTGCTGCCCGTCAAGGCCGCCAACGAGACGGTCGGCGCGCTTGTCCTCGGCGTGGCCCGCCTGCTGCCGCTCGCCGACGACTACCGTGACTTCCTCGACCTGGTGGCCGCGCAGATCTCCCGCGCGGTCGGCACCCAGCGGGCGTACGAGCAGCAGCGCGCCCGGGCCGCCGAGCTGGCCGCGCTGGACCGCGCGAAGACCAACTTCTTCGCCAACGTCAGCCACGAATTCCGTACGCCGTTGACCCTGGTCCTCGGCCCGCTGGAGGACATGCTCGCCGACCCGGAGCTGTCCGCCACGTACACCGACCGGCTCGTCGTGATGCACCGCAACGCGTTGCGCCTGCTCAAGCTGGTCAACACGGTGCTCGACTTCTCCCGGCTGGAGTCCGGCCGGCTGGCCGCCCGCTACCAGCCCACCGACCTGGCCGGCTACACCGCCAGGCTGGCCAGCACCTTCCGCTCGGCCACGGAACGTGCCGGGCTGCGACTTGTGGTGGACTGCCCGCCGCTGCCGGCGCCGGTGTTCGTCGACCGGGACATGTGGGAGAAGATCGTCCTCAACCTGGTGTCGAACGCGGTGAAGTTCACCTTCGACGGCGAGATCCGGGTGCGGATCCGGGCCGACGACGGCGTCGCCCGCCTGGAGGTCTCCGACACCGGCGTGGGCATCGTGCCGGCCGAGCTGCCGCACGTCTTCGAGCGTTTCCACCGGGTGCCCGGGGTGCGCGCCCGTACGCACGAGGGCACCGGGATCGGGCTCGCGCTGGTCCGGGAACTGGTCGAGATGCACGGCGGCGACGTCACGGTGACCAGCCAGGTCGACGTGGGCAGCACCTTCACGGTGACCGTCCCGTTCGGATCGGCGCACCTGCCCGCCGACCGGGTGGCCGCGTTCGCCCCCCTGCCCTCGGGCGAGCCCGAGCAGGCCCGGCTCTTCGTCGCCGAGACCGCCCTGTGGGTCGACGATGACACGCCCGGTCACACCGACCGCCAGCCGACCGCCGCCGCCCCGGCCGGCCGGATCCTGGTCGTCGACGACAACGTCGACCTGCGCGAGCACGTCACCCGGCTGCTCTCCCCGATCTGGGAGGTGGTCACCGCGAGCGACGGCCAGGCGGCCCTGACGCTGGCCCGCGACGGCGGGTTCGACCTCGTGCTCACCGACGTGATGATGCCCCGGCTGGACGGGTTCGGCCTGGTCGGCGCGCTGCGCACGGACCCTCGCACCCGTGACGTGCCGATCGTGCTGCTCTCCGCCCGCGCCGGCGCCGCGGAGGCCGTCGCCGGCCTCTCCGTCGGCGCCGACGACTACCTCACCAAGCCGTTCTCCGGGCAGGAGCTGATCGCCCGGGTCCGGGCCAACGTCGAGCTGGGTCAGCTGCGCGGGCAGATCATCCGTCGGCTTCGGGCACTTGCCGACGCGGTGGTGGCGGTCAACACCGCCCGTTCCACAGCCGACGTGCTGCAGGTCGCCGCCCGGCACGCGCTCACCCTCGCCGAGGCCGCCCGGGTCGTGGTCACCGCGGCCGGCGCCCGCTCCGAGGCCGACGGCGGCGGAGTCACCGCCACCGACCCGTCCTTCGTGGCCGCGCTGACCGGCACCACGAGCGAGCAGCTCGGCGAGCTTCAGGTCTGGCGGGCCGCCGGCGACGACGCGCAGGCCGACGAGGCAGCGCTCACCCAGCTCGCCCGCCTGGTCGGCGTCCGGTTGGAGAACGCCCAGCTCTACGAGGCCGAACACCGCATCGCCACCACGTTGCAGCACAGCCTGCTGCCGAGGTCGCTGCCGCAGCTGCCGGGCGCGGTCGTGGCGAGCCGCTACCTGCCGGGCAGCGCCGACGTCGAGGTCGGCGGTGACTGGTACGACGCGCTCGCGCTCGAGGGCGACGACCTGGTGCTGGTGATCGGCGACGTGGTCGGCAAGGGCGTCCAGGCCGCCGCCGCGATGGGACAGCTCCGCAACGCGCTGCGGGCGTACCTGCTGGAGGGTTTCGACCCGGGTGAGTCGCTGAGCCGCCTCAACCGGCTGGTCGGGTCCACCGAGGGGCGCTCGTTCGCGACAGTGGTCTGCCTGCAGTTCAGCCCCCGTACCGGTCTGCTGCGCTACGCCAGCGCCGGGCACCCGTCCCCCCTGCTGATCCGAGGAGACGACGTGGCGTTCCTGCACGACCGCGCGCTCGGCCCGCCGGTCGGCGCCATCCCCGACGTGACGTACCGGACGGTCGAGGGTGAGCTGACCGCGGGCAGCCGGCTGCTGCTCTACACCGACGGCCTGATCGAGGACCGTCAGCTCGGCATCGACGCCGCGCTGGCACAGCTGCGCGCCGACGCGGCGACCCCGAGCGAGCACGTGGCCGATCTGATCGACACGGTGGTCGAGCGGGTCACCGGGCGGCCGCGCCGCGACGACGTGGCGGTGCTCGCCCTGGAGGCGGCCGAGCTGAACCGGTTCGCGCTGCGCCTGCCGGCGGACCCGACCCGGTTGAGTGTGCTGCGCAAGCGCCTGGAGGACTTCCTCGTGGCGCACGACGTCGGCGAGACCGACCTGTTCGACCTGACCGTGGCGGTCTCGGAGGCCGCCGCGAACGCCATCGAGCACCCCGTCCAGCCCGCCGAGGCGGTCATCAGCGTCGAGGTGGCAATCGAGGACCGGACGGTGATCGCCACCGTCCGCGACACCGGGCAGTGGCGGGAGTCGACAGGCTCCGGGTTCCGGGGGCGCGGCCTGTCACTGATCAAGGCGCTGGGTGACCTGGTGGTGCGGCGTACCGATGAGGGCACCGAGGTGACGTTGCGCCGGCAGTTGCGGGGCTGACGGGCGCCCGGCGGCCGGGGTGCCGGCGGCGCGGGCGTCGGCGGTCTCAGACCGGGTCGAGCCAGCTCTGGTCGCCCAGGCCGGAGATCTCCAACACCCGACGGACCTGCCGCGACGGCAGCACGGTGAGCGTGCCGGAGAACTGCTGGGCGAGCCGGACCAGGGCGTGGATGGCAGCCGAGTCGAAGAAGGTCACCGCCCGCAGGTCGAGCGTGATCCGACGGGCGGGCTCGCGCAGGGCGGTCTGGAGCATCGTGTCGGCGGTCGCCATGTCGACCTCGCCGGTCACCACCACGTGGAGGTGCTCGCCGTCGATCTCCGCGCTGGCGGAGAAGACCGGTGGTGCCTCCCCTTGATCCACGCTGACACCATGGCACAGGCGACCTGGCAGGGCAACAACCGGCCCCGACCGGCCGTGGCACGAGTCACGACCGCTCCGGCGATAGGCTTGCGGCATGACCGTCCGTCCGCCGCTGACCCCAGGCACGCTCTCCCCGATGCGACAGGTGCCCGCCCACATTCCCCGCCCGGAGTACGTGGGTAAGAAGGGCCCGCAGCAGTGGCGCGGCTCGCACGTGCAGACGCCGGAGACCATCGAGAAGATGCGGATCGCCAGCCGGCTCGCCGCCCAGGCGACACAGCTCGCCGGTGAGCACTGCAAGCCCGGCGTGACCACCGACGAGATCGACCGGCTCGTGCACGAGTTCCTCTGCGACCACGACGCGTACCCGTCGACGCTCGGCTACCGGGGCTACCCCAAGTCCTGCTGCACGAGCGTCAACGAGGTCATCTGCCACGGCATCCCGGACTCCACGGTCCTGACCGACGGCGACATCATCAACGTCGACGTCACCGCGTACATCGGTGGGGTGCACGGCGACACCGACGCCACCTTCTGCGTCGGCGAGGTCAGCGAGGAGGCCCGGCTGCTCGTCGAACGGACCCACGAGGCGATGATGCGCGGCATCCGCGCGGTGGCCCCGGGCCGCCAGATCAACGTGGTGGGCCGGGTCATCGAGTCGTACGCCAAACGGTTCGGCTACGGCGTGGTCCGCGACTTCACCGGCCACGGGATCGGCGAGACCTTCCACAGCGGGCTCTACGTGCCGCACTACGACAGCCCCCGCCCCACCGACATCATGGAGCCGGGGATGACCTTCACCATCGAGCCGATGATCACCCTCGGCACCTACCAGTACGACATGTGGGACGACGGGTGGACAGTGGTCACCAAGGACCGCAGATGGACCGCCCAGTTCGAGCACACGATCGTCGTCACCGACGACGGCCACGAGATCCTGACCCTGCCGTGACCGACACCCCCGCGGCACTGCGCGAGGCACACCACGCGGACGTCACGGGCGGCTGGCTGCGCCCGGCCGTCTTCGGCGCGATGGACGGGCTGGTCACCAACATCGCCCTCATCGCCGGCGTCGGCGGCGGTGGCGTGTCACCGCACAGCATCGTGCTGACCGGGTCCGCCGGCCTGGTGGCCGGTGCGATCTCGATGGGGCTCGGCGAGTACACGAGCGTGCGCTCGGCCAACGAACAGGTCGCCGCCGAGGTCGCCAAGGAACGCCGCGAGCTGGAACGGCACCCCGAGGCGGAGGCCCGCGAGCTGGCGGACGCCTGGGTGGCCCGCGGCCTGCCCCGCGACCTCGCCACCCAGGTCGCCGAGGCGGTACGACGGGACCCGGAGGAGGCGCTGCGGGTGCACGTCCGCGAGGAGTTGGGCGTCGACCCCGACGACCAGCCGAGCCCCTGGGCGGCGGCGATCTCCTCGTTCCTGTTCTTCTCGGTGGGTGCGCTGATCCCGCTGTTGCCCTACCTGCTCGGCGCCACCGTGCTCTGGCTGGCACTTGTCGTCGGCGGGTTCGGCCTGTTCGCCGCCGGCGCCGTGGTGGCCCGGTTCACCAACCGACCCTGGTGGACCAGCGGCCTGCGCCAACTACTGCTGGGCGCCGCCGCTGCCGGCGCCACCTACCTGATCGGCTCGCTGATCGGAGTGCAGGGCGGGCTGTGACGCCTGTCAACCGGTGCGCGGATCGCCTCGACCTAGCCAGCCGACGGAGGGCCGGCCGACGCGTCGCGCCCGGTCGGCACCAGCCGGAAGATGCGGATCTCCCTGCCCCCGGCCCGCTCGACGTACGTGCGGTACGCCGGCCACTCGGTGACCAGCAGGCGCCACAGGCGGTCCCGTTCGGCACCGGTGGCCGGGTCGGCCCGCACCGGAAACCGGCGACCCTTCACGTCCACCTCGGCGGCCGGGTCGGCGAGCAGGTTCATCGCCCAACCGGGCTGGTGGGTCTGCCCCCAGTTGGAGCCGATCACCACGTACGCGTCGCCGTCGGTCACGTAGAGCAGCGGATTGCTGCGCGGCTTGCCCGAGCGGCGACCGGTCGTGGTGATGACGAGGGACGGGAGCACACCAAGCGCGACCACCCGACCCCGGGTGAGCCGGCCGACGATCCGGTCGGCGGGGACCAGCAGGCGGGCGGCCGCCCCGAACCAGCGGTGGTGGCCGAGTCGACGGGTGAGGGTTGCGATCGCTGACACGCGGATCAGTCTGCCGGCCGCCGTGCCTCGACGGCACCCCCGGACGGCGTTGACTCGTGATCGTTGCGACGATCGGTGGCAGCTCAGCAGCCCGGTGTGCGGCGTGTCGAGGTGCGGGGCCGCCGACGATCGAGGACCCACGGATGACGCGTGCCCCTAGTCCAGCCGACGTTCGATCGGCAGCCGGGCACGCGTGAACAGGCCCGCGCCGAGCATCGCCACCACCGGCACCAGCACCAGCACGCCGAGCGCCGGCCACGGCACCAGGTACGGAAACGGCTCCTGCACAGGCCAGGCCGTGGCGTACTCCCGGTTGGCCGAGAACAGCACGATCGCCGCGGTGCCGAGTCCGGCCACGATGCCGAGCACCGAACCGAGACCGGCGATCACCCCGGCCTGACAGATCGCCAGCAGTCGGCGTACCGCAGGGGCAGCGCCGACCGCCGCGAGGGTGGACAGTTCGGCGCGGCCCTCGGCGGCGGCGAGCGCCGTGGCGATCCCGGCCGCGCCCACCGTGATCACGCCGGCCGCCGCGGCGAGCAGCAGCAACAGCGGTGAGTCGTCGCGCGTGGCGGTGCCCTGGGCCACGTTGAGGGAGAACGTCCCGAAGGCCCGCAGGTCGGCGGTGAAGCGCTCCTGCTCGCGCTGGCCGGGCGGCGCCGGGGTGGCGACCACCCAACCGGCCTCGACCGGTTTCAGGGCGAGGCGTCGGGTGGCGGACGGGGACAGCAGCAGGCGCGGCGAGCCGACAGCCGCCGGCAGCGCGTACCCGGGCAGCTCGATCGTGCTGGTGGTCAACTCGTCGGACCCGCCCAGAGCTTCGTTCACCTGCACCGTCACGTGGCCGTCGTGCAGGTAGCGCGGGTCGGTCACCACCACACCCCCGGAGCGCAGCACCGTCGCGGCATCGGCCGTGACCGTCGGGTCAGCGCCGGTGAGCAGCGGCAGCGCGCTGCCGTCGTCCACAAGCGTCTCCACGTAGTCCCCGTAGTAGTCCACGTCGCGGCCCTGGCAGCGCGGATCGGCCCGGGCCTGCCGGCGCTGCGCCGCTGACAGATCGTCGCCGGGCTGCCAGGGGCAGACCCGGTCGGGCGGCAGCTCGGGCGCCACGTAGCAGTAGCCGCCCGGCTCCTCGGCCGATGGGCAGGCTGCCGTCCGTACCACGGCGACCGCGGTGGCGCCGAGACGCGCTCGCGCGGTGCCGTCGATCTGGGCCAGCGTGGGGCCGGGATGCCGGGTCGACTGGTCCGGGGCGACCAGGACGTGGCCGGGGGGCAGCTCAGGCCGATAGGCGCGGGCGTCTCGGGCACCGTCGCTTGCCAGGTATCCGCCGAGCGCGACGCTGCTGGCCACCGCCGCCATGACGGCGCAGATGGCCGGCGCCGCGGCGGCCCGGTTGCGGCTGGCGTCGCGCAGCGCGATGCGGGGCGCCAGCGGCAGCACCCGGCCGAGGCGGGCGAGCACACCGATCAACGTGGGCGTGCAACAGACCAGGCCCAGCTCACCGAGGATCAGGCCGGTCAGGATCACCGGCGACGACGTCCGGGTGGCCCCGATCGCCGCGAGCGCCGCCCCACCGACCACAAGCGCCAACCCGAGGGTCAGCGCGCGGGCCCGGGACCGGGGCGGGGTACGTCGGCCGGCGAGCCCGGCGGTGACGTCCTGCCGGGCCGCGGTCCAGGCCGGCGCCAGCGCGGCCAGCACCCCGGCCAGCACCGCGACCCCGCCGAGCACGAGCAGGGCAAGGGGCCAACAGCGGTACCCGCCGAAGCGGGCGCCGAAGACGTACTGCTCCACGAGCGGACGGCCGGCGAACGCCGCGCCGACACCGAGCAGCAACCCGGCCACGGCGCCCAGCACACCCAGCACCACCCCGTCGGCGAGCACGATCCGACGCAGTTGGGCCGCGTCCCCGCCGGCCACCGCGACCAGCGCCAGGTCCCGGCGCCGACGGCGAACCCCGACGGCGAACGCGGGCCCGACCAGCAGCACGACCTCGAGCAACCCCAGGCCGGCGATCAGCACCCCGGTGCTCAGGTCGGTGGTGTCGGCGTCGCCGAACCAGGACCGGGACGACGTCGTCGAAGCGGGCAGGTGGCGGGGCGCGACCACCACCCCGTGGTCGTTGAGCCGCGACATCATGGCCTCGTCGACGCCGCCGGGCACGTCGACCAGCCAGCGGATGTCCGTCTGTGGATCGGCCCGGCCGACGGCCGCCGGGTGCAGCACCACCACCGGGCCGAGGTCGTCGGGAAACTCGACCACCCCGACCACCGTGTACGCCCTCGTCCCGTCGGCGGTGGCCACGGCCTCGCCCAGGCGTACGTCCAGGCGGCGCAGCGCCACAGGGCTCACGGCGACCTCGCCGGGCTGCTGCGGCGCCCTCCCGGACCGGAACCGCACCAGGCTTCGGGCCAGCGGGTCGGTGAGGTCGAGGATCCGCCCAGCCAGGGTCTCGTCGCCTCGCGGGCCCCGCACCGTCACCGGGCTCCCGGCGCGGATCTCGGTGGCCCGGCTGCGGGGGCCGAGCAACGCGGTCACCTCTGCGGCGGTGACCGTCCGGCCGGCCTGCGCCTGGCCGCCGTCCCGGGAATACCAGCCGTCGCCCCCCTCGTCCTGGACGACAGGGGTCTCGGCCACCCACCGCAGCTCCGCGTCGGCGACGCCGAGGCGGCGGTCGACACGCTCCTGCGGGGTCAGCTCCGCCATGTCGTAGCTCGCGGCCAGGAAGGCCAGCACCAGAACCGGCAGGGCGATCATCGCGAGCACCAGGGCGGTACGCCGACGCGCCCGGCGCGACTCCCGTCGGGCGATCCGCAGCGCCGCCCGCCAGGAGCCGGCCAGTTCGGCGAACCGTCGCCGGCCGGGAGGCGCACGGTCCACCGGGGCGCCCGGATGGCCGCGTGCCCGCTGCCTCCGCAGGAGGGTCAACTGTCGCTTCCGGACAGCAGTTGCTCGACGCTGCCCAGGGGTGCCGTCGTGTCGACAAGCACGCCGTCGCGCAGGAACACCACCCGGTCGGCCCAGCCGGCGTGGCGCGCCTCGTGGGTGACGAGGATGCCTGCGGCGCCCGCGTCGACCCGGCGGCGCAGCAGGTGCAGCACCGCCTCGCCGGTCTGCGAGTCAAGCGCCCCGGTGGGTTCGTCGGCGAGCACCAGCCGCCGCTCGCCGACAAGCGCGCGGGCGATCGCGACCCGCTGCTGCTGACCACCGGAGAGCTGGTCGGGGAAGCGGTCACCGAGCGCCGGAAGGCCCACCTCGGTAAGCGCGGCCAGGGCCGCCGCGCGGGCCCGTCGGCCGCCGATGCCGTCGAGTTCCAGCGGGAGCGCGACGTTCTCCAACGCGCTCAGGCTGGCCAGCAGGTTGAGCTGCTGGAAGATGTAACCGATGCGGCGGCGGCGCAGCTGGGCCAGCCCACGGCGATCCAACGCCCCGAGCGGCTGGCCCTCGACCCGGACGTCGCCGCGGGTCGGGCGGTCCAGCCCACCGGCGAGGGCCAGCAGCGTCGACTTGCCCGAGCCGGACGGACCCATCACGGCGACCAGTTCGCCCGGCCGGACGACCAGGCTGACACCGCGCAGCGCGTGGACCGCCGCCGGGCCGGCGCCATGGGTGCGGTGGACGGCGCGCAGCTCCAGCACCGCGTCGTCCGGTCCGCTCACCGTCGCGCCTCCTCGTCGGCCCACCGCGCGCCGTCGGACGCCCCGCCGTCGGGCGGCCGGGGTGGGGGCGGCGTCGGCCGGTTGGGCTGGTGCCGGACCAGGCTGCTCTCGCAGTGGTCCAGCCACCGCACCTCGGCCTCGGCCTGGAACACCATCGAGTCCAGCACCAGTCGCCACGGCAGGTCCTCCGGGCGGTCACTGCCGTACTTCAACCGGGTCAACTCCTGCAGCGTGCGCATCGTCGCGCTGCGCTGGGCCTGCACCACCGAGCGGACGTCCACTCCGGGGGTGGTGAGCGCCAGGGCCAGTTTGATCGCCAGCTCGTCGCGGGGCCTGTCGTTGCGGCTGATCGGGGTGGCGAACCACAGCGCGAGGTCCGCCCGGCCGGCGTCGGTGATCTCGTACGGGCGCTGCCCGGCCTCGCTCTCCGGCAGCGGGCGCACCAGACCGTCCCGTTCCAGCCGGGACAGCGTGGTGTAGACCTGCCCGATGTTCAGCGGCCACGTCGAGCCGGTCGACTCCTCGAATGCGGCGCGCAGCTGGTAGCCGTACATCTGGCCGCGCTCGAGGAGGGCGAGCAGCCCGTGACGGATGGACATGGCAACGGAGTATGCATACCTGGTATGCGCTCCGCAACCGGAGCGGACCGGTTCAGGTCGGGCGGCCGGGAAATGCGACAGTCGGCGGTGTCACACCGGCGGTCTTGCGCCACCGCGTGGCCCGTACGGCGTACTCGACGAGGGCGGCAAGCGCCTGGTCGCGGTCGGGGCCGGTGGTGGACGCCAGCGCGGCCCGCCAGTGCGCCGCCGTGCGCTCCTCCACCTCGACTGCCAGCCGCAACGCGCTCGCCCGGTCGGTGACGGGGAACGGCAGCGCGTACCCGGCCCGCCCCGGCGGAACGGTGCCCCCGGTGGTGCTGAGCTGCACCACGAGCGCGTCGCGCCGGCGTCGGTGGGCGGCCTCCGCCTGGTGTGCGGATTCGCGCGCCGCCCCGGTGAGCCGGACGCCGATCCGCCCGTAGGCGTAGATGGCCGCGTACTCGGCGGAGAGGACTGCGGCGAGCGCCTCCCCAGCGGTCGGCTGCCTCACTTCAGTGCCTCCTGGTGGGTGGCCCGCGCGGCGGCGATCGACCCGAGCAGCGCCGCCCGCTCGGCGGGCGCGGCCGCGCAGGCGGCGGTGGCGGACTGTTGTGCGGTCTTCTCCCGCGCGCGCAGGGCGGCCAGCGCGGCGGCCGGCTCGGTCGCCGTGGTGGCGCTCGGGTCGGCGGCGGGCGCCGACGGGAGGGCGACGCCGACGACCCGGGCCAGCTCGGTGGCGTGCGCGGTGTGTGTCTCGGCGATGGGGCCGAGGCGGTCGGCAAGCTCCGGCTGGGCGGCGGCGGTCGCCCGGTACGCCGCGGCCAGGCCCAGCGACTCGTCGACCATCGGGCGCAGCGGGTCCGGCGGTGGTGCCGGCTGGTCGTCGCGGTCGAAAAGATCACAGCCGGTCAGCGACGTCGCGGCGCCGCCGAGCGTCAGCAGCGCCCCGGCGCGCAGGAGCTTTCGCCGGGTATGCCCGGAAACTTGGTCACGCGGTGTCGTTCTGCCGATCCCCACCGGGCAAGTGAACACCATCCCCGCCGGTCCGGGGGCCACCGCCGTCGGTGCGCCGCCCGGTCCGCCGACGGGCAGGCGCGTTACGCTCTGCGCAGCCACCGGCGCGTCCGCTCCGGTGGCGTGCCGGCATGGCGGGACGAGCGTCCCGGTCGACCAGGGAGAGGGTGCGCAGATGACGCAGCGTGGCCGTGCCACCAGGTCGACGGGTCGACCCCGCGACGGCGCGGGCGCCCGCGGTCCGCGCGACGCCGCCGGTCCGCGCGGCGGCGGTGACCTCGCCGCACGGCGTACCCGGTTGCGGGCCGTGATCGAGCCGGTGGTCAACGGCGCCGGCTACGACCTGGAGGACCTGTCGGTCTCCCGGGCCGGCCGCCGACACGTGGTGCGGGTGATCGTGGACCGCGACGGTGGGATCGACCTGGACGCCGTCGCGGACGTCTCCCGCGCCGTCTCCAGCGCCCTGGACGCCGCGGAGGAGTCCGGCGGCGACATTCTCGCTGGGGAATACCAGCTCGAGGTCAGTTCGCCGGGCGTGGACCGACCGCTCACCCTGCCCCGGCACTGGCGGCGCAATGTGGGCCGGCTGGTCAAGGTCACCGTCCGGGGCGCGGTCGCGCTGCCCGGCCAGCGCGGCGAGCAGCCCTCCGGCGACCGCCAGCTGACCGGCCGGGTGGTCGGGGCCGACGACGAGGGCGTGCGGCTGGAGACCGACGACGGCCAGACCCTGTGGGCGTACGCCCAGCTGGGCCCGGGCCGGGTGCAGGTCGAGTTCACCCGCCTCGCCGAGCTGGGTGAGCCGGAGGACGAGTTCGACGACGCGGACGAGACCGACGAGATCGACGATTCAGACGACATCGACGACGAAGATGATGTGGAGGACGAGGAGAGGTGAACATCGACCTCGCGGCGCTGCGCGCACTCGAGCGCGAGCGGGAGATCCCGTTCGACACGATTCTCGCGGCGATCGAGACCGCGTTGCTGACCGCCTATCGGCACACCGACGGCGCCGAGCCGCACGCCCGGGTGGAGATCGACCGCAAGTCCGGCGCGGCCCTGGTGTACGCGCAGGAGATGGACGACGACGGCTCCCTGGTGCGCGAGTGGGACGACACCCCGCACGACTTCGGCCGGATCGCCGCGATGACCGCCAAGCAGGTGATCCTCCAGCGTCTGCGGGAGGCCACCGACGAGGTGCACTTCGGCGAGTACGTGGGTCGCGAGGGTGACCTGGTCACCGGCGTGGTGCAGGCGCACGAGACCCGTACCGAGAAGGGCATCGTCAGCGTCGACCTGGGCAAGCTGGAGGGTGTGCTGCCGCAGTCCGAGCAGGTGCCCGGCGAGCGGTACGCGCACGGCGAGCGGGTCCGGTGCGTGGTGGTGCACGTGGCCAAGGGCATGCGCGGGCCGCAGATCACCCTGTCCCGGTCGCACCCGGCCCTGGTCAAGAAGCTGTTCGCGCTGGAGGTCCCGGAGATCGCCGACGGCACTGTGGAGATCGGCGCGATCGCCCGTGAGGCAGGTCACCGTACGAAGATCGCCGTCCGCTCCACGACCCCCGGCGTGAACGCCAAGGGCGCCTGCATCGGCCCGATGGGCCAGCGGGTGCGCGCGGTGATGAGCGAGCTGCACGGTGAGAAGATCGACATCATCGACTGGTCGGACGACCCGGCCACCTTCGTCGGCAATGCGTTGTCGCCGGCCAAGGCGCTGCGTGTCGAGGTGGTGGATCTGGCCGGCCGGGCCGCTCGGGTGACGGTCCCGGATTTCCAGCTCTCGCTCGCCATCGGCCGCGAGGGGCAGAATGCCCGACTCGCTGCCCGGTTGACCGGTTGGCGGATCGACATCCGGTCCGACGCGGAGCAGACCACGCCGGCCGCGCGCGGCGCGGCCGAGCCCGTGCGGGAGCCGGGCGGAGCGATCTCGGGCAGCTAGGGGTAGACTTCCTCCAGTGGTACGACGCGCGCAGCCGGAGCGCACCTGTGTGGGTTGCCGGCAACGTGCGCCGGCCAGCGAATTGCTGCGGGTCGTCGCGATCGGGGACGAGGCTGGTCACAGCCTCCGGCCTGATCCGCGCCGCAGGCTGCCGGGTCGGGGAGCGAACATGCACCCGGATCCGGCCTGCTTCGCGCTGGCGGTGCGGCGCCGCGCCTTCGGGCGAGCGCTGCGCATCACCGAGGTCCTCGACCACGGTGTGCTGGCAGAGCACGTCGATGCGCCAACCACTACGTCCGGTCAGCCCGACCGGGCGAGGGTCGCTAGCAGGGTAGGACGACCGACATGAGCACACGATGAAGTCCCTGAAATGACCAGGCTTCAAGTGCACGAGTGAGGTCGCTGCGGGTGCTGCCCGCACGACCTCGGAGTGAGGAGTGCAGTGGCAGGCAAGGCCCGCGTTCACGAGCTTGCAAAAGAGCTCGGGGTCGAGAGTAAGACCGTTCTCGCCAAGCTGAAGGAAATGGGCGAGTTCGTCAAGTCCGCGTCCAGCACTGTCGAGGCGCCCGTCGCCCGACGGCTGCGCAACGCTTTCGTCGCGTCTTCCGGTGCTCCGGCGCCGGCCGCCCCGTCGGCGCCCGCGCCGACGCCGGCTTCGACGCCGACCCCGACGCCGTCTCCGACCCCGGGCGCCCCCCGGGTCTCGGCGAAGCCGATGCCGCCTCGGCGGCCGGCCGCGCCGGCACCCGGTCCGAAGCCCAAGGGTCCGGTGCCCGGTGCGCCGCAGTCCGCGGCCCCGGTCGCCAAGCCGGCGAGTGCCCACGACATCGAGGTGGCGGCCGCGGAGGCGCGTGCCGCCGCGCTGAAGGCTGAGCAGGAGGCCGCGGTCAAGGCCGCGCAGGCCGCCCGCCAGCAGCAGCGGGACAACCCCGTTCGCCGGGAGCCTCCGGCCGACGGCAACCGCCCCGGTCCGCGGCCTGGTCCGGCCGCGATGCCGCCCCGTCCCGGTTCGCCGGCCGCTCGGCCGAACACGCCGGCGCCGGGTCCCGGTGCCCGACCGGGCGGTCGTCCGCCGGCGCGCGGCGCCGGTAACAACCCGTTCGGTATCCAGGGTGGCCAGCAGCAGCGGCCGCCGGCCGCGGGTGCGGGTGGCCCCCGGCCCAACAGCCCGGCGGGCATGCCGCCGCGGCCGAGCCCGAACTCCATGCCGCCGCGGCCCAGCCCGGCGTCCATGCCGAGTCAGCGTCCGGCTGCCGGTCGTCCCGGCCCGGGTGGCGCGGGTCGTCCCGGTGGCGGCGCAGGTCGCCCCGGTGGCGGTGGCGGCGGCTTCCGTGGTGGTCCCGGCGGCGGCGCCGGTGGTGGCGGCGGTTACCGCGGCGGCCCCGGTGGCGGCGCGGGTGCCGGCGGTGGCGGTGGCTACCGTGGTGGTCCCGGCGGCGGTGGCGGTGCTCCCGGCGGCGGTTTCCGTCCGGGTGCTCCCTCCGGTGGCGGTGGCCGTCCGGGTGCGGGTGGTCGTGGCCGTGGCGGCGGCGCCGCGGGTGCCTTCGGGCGTCCGGGTGGCCGGCCGACGCGCGGTCGCAAGTCCAAGAAGCAGCGCAGACAGGAGTTCGACAACCTGTCGGCTCCGACCATGAGCTCGGGTGCTCCCCGGGGTCAGGGTCAGGTCGTCAGGCTCTCCCGTGGCGCCTCGCTGTCGGACTTCGCTGACAAGATCAACGCCAACCCGGGTTCGCTGGTCCAGGAGATGTTCAACCTGGGCGAGATGGTCACCGCGACCCAGTCCTGTTCTGACGACACCCTGCAGCTGCTGGGTGAGCACCTGGGCTTCGACATCCAGATCGTCAGCCCGGAGGACGAGGACCGCGAGCTGCTCGCGCAGTTCAACATCGACCTCGACGCGGAGGTGGCCGAGGAGCGTCTGGTCAGTCGTGCGCCGGTCGTGACCGTCATGGGTCACGTCGACCACGGTAAGACCAAGCTGCTCGACGCGATCCGTAAGGCGAACGTCGTGGCCGGTGAGGCGGGTGGCATCACCCAGCACATCGGCGCCTACCAGGTGCACGTCCCGCATGAGGGCGAGGACCGGGCGGTCACGTTCATCGACACCCCGGGCCACGAGGCGTTCACCGCCATGCGTGCCCGTGGCGCCCAGGTGACGGACGTCGTGATCCTTGTGGTCGCGGCCGACGACGGCGTGATGCCGCAGACCATCGAGGCGTTGAACCACGCCAAGGCGGCCGACGTGCCGATCGTGGTCGCGGTCAACAAGGTCGACAAGCCGGAGGCCAACCCGGACAAGGTCCGCCAGCAGCTGACCGAGTACGGCCTGGTCGCCGAGGAGTACGGCGGCGACACCATGTTCGTCAACGTGGCCGCGAAGCCGGGCATCGGCATCGAGGAACTGCTCGAGGCTGTCCTGCTGACCGCCGACGCGTCGCTGGAGCTCACCGCGCCGATCGACGGGCCGGCGCAGGGTGTGGCCATCGAGGCGCACCTGGACAAGGGTCGCGGTGCGGTGGCGACGGTGCTCGTGCAGAAGGGCACCCTGCGGGCGGGCGACTCGATCGTCGCCGGTGGGGCGCACGGCCGGGTCCGGGCCATGCTCGACGAGAACGGCAACCAGCTCACCGAGGCCGGTCCGGCGCGTCCGGTCATGGTGCTGGGTCTGACCGCGCCTCCCGGCGCGGGCGACACGTTCCTCGCCGCGGCGGACGACCGTACGGTGCGGCAGATCGCCGAGCAGCGGCAGGCACGGCGGCGGGCGGCGTCCTTCGCCAACTCCCGTGGTCGGGCCACTCTTGAGACGCTCATGGAGCAGCTCAAGGAGGGCGAGAAGACGTCGCTCAACCTCATCCTCAAGGGCGATGTCTCCGGTTCGGTGGAGGCCCTGGAGGACGCGCTGTTCAATCTCGACATCCCCGAGGAGGTCCAGCTCAAGGTCCTCGACCGGGGCGTCGGCGCGATCACCGAGAGCAACGTCATGCTCGCGAGTGCCTCGTCGGAGCCGGTCACGATCATCGGCTTCAACGTGCGGGCCTCGAACAAGGTCCGCGAGATGGCCGACCGCGAGGGCGTGGAGATCCGGTACTACACGATCATCTACCAGGCCATCGAGGAGATCGAGGCAGCGCTCAAGGGCCTGCTCAAGCCGGAGTACGAGGAGGTCGAGCTGGGCAGCGCGGAGATCCGCGACGTCTTCCGCTCGTCCAAGATCGGCAACATCTCCGGTTGTATCGTCCGGTCGGGCATCATCCGACGCAACGCGAAGGCTCGCCTGCTGCGGGACGGGGCGGTCGTGGCGGACAACCTCACGATCACCTCGCTCAAGCGGTTCAAGGACGACGCCACCGAGGTCCGCGAGGGCTTCGAGTGTGGTCTGACCCTGGGTGGCTACAACAACGTCCAGGTCGGCGACGTCATCGAGACCTTCGAGATGCGGGAGAAGGCTCGCGCCTGATCCGGCAGTGACACGCTGATCAAGGGGTTTACGCCGCACGGCGTAAACCCCTTGATCATGCGAGGTGGGTTGGCGGTATCGTCCGGGACGATGTTTACCGGAACCGCGGTCTTCGACCTGCTGCTGCCGGGTGACTCCCGGTCGCTCAAAGCCAAGAGATCATATGTACGGCCGATCGTGGCGGCACTGCGCCGCTTCGAGGTCTCGGCCGCCGAGGTGGGTGCGCTCGATCTGCACGGTCGAGCGGAGATAGCGGTGGCCGTGGTCGCCGCCGAGACGGCGCACGTCCGCGAGGTGCTCGACTCCTGTGAGCGCCTGGTGGCCGCGCGCCCCGAGGTCGAGTTGCTGTCGGTCCGACGCCGGCTGTACGGCGTGGACGACGACTGACTCAGGGTGCCGGCGGTGCCGGGCGACCGGTGCCGCCGCGCAGGTAGTGTTCGAGATGTTGGCCGGTCGGCCGGCGGCCCCCTGGTCGTCGGGTCGGCCGGGAGCAGGACGCCGTGGAGGTGGCGAGATGTCTGATCCGGCCAAGGTACGCCGGCACGCGGAACGGGTGCGTGAGCTGGTCGCGTCGGTGGTGCGGAGCCAGATCAAGGACCCGCGGCTCGGCATGATCACCATCACCGACGCCCGGATCACCGCTGACCTGCGTGACGCGACGGTCTTCTACACGGTCCTCGGCGACGCGGTGGCCCAGGCGGACACCGCTGCGGCTCTGGAGAGCGCCAAGGGGCTGCTGCGCAGCACTGTCGGCAAGGCGCTCGGGCTGCGGCACTCGCCGACGCTCACCTTCGTCCTGGACGACGTACAGGACCAGGTCAAGCACATCGACGACCTGCTCGCCGCCGCCCGCAACGCCGACGCGGAGGTGCAGCGGCTCGCCGCCCGCGCGGAGTACGCGGGCGAGGCGCAGCCGTACCGGGTCGACGACGACGAGACCGACGACGACGAGACCGACGACGAGGCCGACGTGGCCGCGGATGTCACGGAGCAGCCCCGGGGTGGGGCAGCGCGGTGACGGCCGCCGCCGGTGCTCAACTCGCCGCGACGGTCGACACCGGCCCGGCCGAGGCGGACTGGGCCGCGGCGGAGGCGCTGATCCGTGCCCTCCCGTCGACGAGCCGGGTGCTGTTGATCTGCCACGTCAACCCGGACGGCGACGCGCTGGGCAGCATGCTCGGCTTCGGGCTGGGCCTGCGCCAGTTGGGCGTACACCTGTTGCAGGCGACCTTCCCCGGGCCGCCGGAGGTGCCCGACCCGTTCCGGGGGCTGCCCGGCCTGGAGCTGCTGGTCCCGGCTAGCGCTGCCGACCCGGCTCCGGATCTGGTGATCTGCTTCGACGCGGCAAGCGAGTCGCGCCTTGGCGAGCTGGCCGGTCGGTTGTCGACGGCGTCCGCCGCTCTGGTGCTCGACCACCATGCCTCGAACCCGGGCTTCGGCACCGTCAACCTGGTCGACCCGCGGGCCGCCGCCACGTCGGTGGTCGCCGAGCAGTTGTTGGCGCGACTGGGCGTACCGCTTGATCGGGCCATCGCCGAGTGCCTGTACGTGGCGCTGACCACTGACACCGGCTCGTTCCGGTTCGAGGCGACCACTCCGGCGGTGCACCAGTTGGCCGCCCGCCTGCTGGCCACCGGCATCTCACCCGGGGACATCTCCCGGCGGGTGTTCGACACCCGACCCTTCGGCGCGGTCCGCCTCTTCGGGGAGGTGCTCGGCCGTGCCCGGCTGGAGCCGGCCGCCGCCGACGGCCGAGGGCTGGTGTGGACCTTCGCCACCCTCGACGACCTGGCCCGCCACGACCAGCGGCCGTACGTCCTGGAGGCGCTCATCGACTCGGTGCGCTGCACCGCCGAGGCGGACGTGAGCTGCGTGCTGAAGCAGACCGCCTCGGACGAGTGGGCCGTGTCGATGCGGAGCAAGGGCGCGGTGAACGTCAGCCGCGTGGCGGTGGCGCTGGGCGGGGGTGGCCACACGTTCGCGGCCGGGTTCACCGGCCGGGGCACCGCCGAGCAGGTCATCGAGGCGATCCGCGGCGAGCTGACCGGGGCGCTGCTCACCGGCGACGCCTGACCGGCTGCGGGCCGTCCGGCGTACGGGCGGCGGTGACCGTGTCCGCCGGGGCCGGGAAGTTCAGGGTCAGCTCCGGGGAGTGTCGGTCTTCCCGCGCTCCGTGATAGCGGGAAGAATTGCGGGATGGAGCAGCCGCACGATCTCACCGTGGAGGCCCCCCGAGCCTGGGACCGGCCCGCCGTCTCCGTTCCGGTTCTCCTCTGCCTGTCCCTCGTCGGTGGCCGGTTCGCGTCCTTCTCCACCGAGGCGAATCTCTACACGCTGGGCACCGGCGGCGTGTTGATCTGGCTCGGTCTGAGCAACCGGGTGCCGCGGCGGCCGGCGCCGCGTCGGCTGGGTGCGGGAGCGGCGTGGTGGGCGTTGCCGGTGGTGGTCTTCGGCGTCTTCGAGGGTGCGACCTTCGTGCTGGCCGTGGGCGACGACTTCCCCACCTTCTCCCGGCTGGCCGATCCCCTTCTGGAGGATCATCTGACCCGGTCGGTGGCCTGGTTCGCCTGGCTGGCCGCGTTCTGGGGGTTGGTGCGGCGATGATGCGGGCGCTCGCTATCGGCGGTTTCCTCACCGCGCTCGCCCTGTTCGTCGGGGTCGAGTGGTTGGCCCGGCGGGAGGGTTCCCGCATCCCGACCCTGGGTGAGGTCTGCGCGTACGTGATGCGGTACGAGGTCGGTTCGGTGCCGGTGGGCAGGATCGGTCTGTTCGGGTTCTGGTGGTGGCTGGGCTGGCACTTCCTGGCCCGCTGAGCCGGGTGCCCGACCGTCCAAATGGCGGGAACCGGGAGCAGCATGTGGACCTGAACGATAACTTGGGAGGCGGCCGGCACCACGTTGTGGCGCAGGTCGTGGGCGGTGGTGCCACACCTCGCGCTGCCTCCCTCCAGGGTCGGACCGACCCGGGCTCACGCTGCCCAGCCGGCTGCTCCGGTAACCCCGGACCGCCGTGGGGCGCTCAGCACGACCGCCCGTGAGGGCTGCCGCGTGCCGGTGGCTCGCACCCTGGAAGGAGCGCCACCATGCCGAACAAGCCCAAGCCCGAGACCACCAAGACCACCACCGACGACGCCCGCGAGCAGGCCCGCCGCGCGCTGCAGACGTCGATGGACACCCGCCAGTAGATCCGCCGGCCGGTGACGTCGCCGATTGAGTAAGCCCTCGGTGGGATTGCGATCCTTACCGTGGTCGTGCCAGGATCGGCGGCGATGAGCCACGCCCCCAGCGCCACCGCCACCGGATCCGCCTCACCGCGCCGGATCGCCGGCCTCGCGTTGCCGGCCCTCGTGGTGCTGGCCGCCGAGCCGCTCTACGTGCTCGTCGACACGGCAGTCGTCGGTCACCTCGGCCGGGTGCCCCTCGCGGCGCTCGCCGTCGGCGGCACCGTGATGACGCTCACCGCCTGGCTCGGCACCGTCGTCGCGTACGGCACCACCGGGCGGTCGGCCCGCCGCTTCGGCGCCGGCGACCGGGCGGCGGCCGTGGCCGAGGGAGTCCAGTCGTCGTGGCTCGCGTTCGGCGTCGGGCTGCTGGTCGCGATCGGCATGCAGATCGGCGGGGGCGCGTTGGCGCGTACCCTCGCCGGAGGTGGCGGCGACGTGGCCGACGCCGCCGCCCAATGGCTGCGGATCGCGGCGCTCGGCGCCCCTGGCCTGCTGCTCGCCGCCGCCGGCAACGGCTGGCTGCGCGGCGTGCAGGACACCCGCCGGCCGCTGCTCTTCGTGCTCGGCCCCAACCTGCTCTCCGCGCTGCTCTGCCCGCTGCTGGTCTATTCCGGCGGGCTCGGCCTGACCGGTTCGGCGATCGCCAACGTGGTCGCCCAGACGATCGCCGGTGGGCTCTTCGCCGCGGCGCTGGTCGCCGAACGGGTGTCGCTGCGGCCCCGACCCCGGGTGATCCGCCAGCAACTCGTGCTCAGCCGCGACCTGCTGATCCGGGGCGTGGCGTTCCAGGCCAGCTTCCTCTCCGCGACAGCCGTCGCCGCCCGCTTCGGCGCCGCCGCCGTCGGCGCACACCAGATCGCCCTGCAACTCTGGTTCTTCACGGCGCTGGTGCTCGACGCCCTCGCCATCGCCGCGCAGTCCCTGGTCGGCGCCGCGCTCGGGGCCGGCGACGCGGCGGAAGCCCGCGCGCTGGCCCGCCGGATCGGCCTGCTCGGCGGCGTCTGCGGCGTCGCCTTCGCGCTGCTCATCGCCGCCGGCGCAGGCGTCGTGCCGTCCTGGTTCAGCTCCGACGAGCAGGTACGCGAGCAGGCAATGGTGGCCTGGCCGTGGTTCGTCGCCATGCAGCCGCTGGCCGGAGTGGTGTTCGCGCTCGACGGCGTGCTGATCGGCGCCGGCGACGGGCGCTACCTGCGCAACCTCACCATCGTGGCGGCGCTCGGCGGTTTCCTGCCGGCCATCTGGCTGGCGTACGGGCTGGACCTGGGGCTGGGCGGCATCTGGGCCGGGCTCGCCCTCTTCGTGGCGATCCGCCTCGTCGCCCTGCTGCTGCGGTTGCGCGGTGGCGGCTGGGCGGTGGTCGGGGCCGTGCGCTGACGGTCCGCCCCCGGCTCAGCAGTTCTCGCCGTCGCCGGGACGCCATCCCGGGCCGTAGACGTCCCCGGTCGGCGCGGTGTTCGGCAGGCCCACCGCGGGCGCGGTGTCCAGGTCGATCCGACCCTTCCGGATCGCCGCGCAGGTCGCGTTGAACACCGTCACGTCGGCGCTGTCCACCCACAGCCCCGCCGAGCCCGCCCGCACGTCGTCGTGGTGCGGCAGGTGCCAGACGACCTGGTCCCGGAGGGTGACGAGTTCGGCGCCCGGGGCGTACGCCTGCGGGCGGGGCAGGTCGAAGGGGTAGACCCAGATGAACCGGGTGGTGATCGCCAGGACCCGGACTCCGTCGCTGTCAGTCGTCGACAGGTACTCCACGGTGCCGCTGGCCCGGATGCCGTCGGCGAGTTCGAGGCTCGGGTCGGTGCCGCGGTCGACCTGGGTGGCGTAGTTCAGGCTCGTCCCCTGCGTGAAGTCCTTGCCCAGGTAGGTGCGGGCGTCCGGGGCCAGGAGAGCGAGGAACTGGTCCGGATCGCCGAAGAGCATGGACGGGTCGAGCCGGCTCTGGATCAACGCGTTCTTGACCTTTGCCAACGCGTCACCGACCTGCTTGGCGGTGAACGGAGCGGCAGCCTTGGCCGTCGGGAGCGTGATCGCCGCCGCACCCACGGCGAAGGTCTCCGCGGGCGTGCCGACGTACGGTCCGAGGCTGTTGCCGCTCTCGTCGACCGGCCGGGGAGGCGTCGTGGAGGAGCCCCGGTCCAGCAGCGGCTCCCCGTCGTGGATCCGCTGCACGGCGCTGTACCCACTCCACGCCAGCACGGCCAGCAGGGCAAGCGCGACCAGCCCACCGACACCGCCGAGCAGCTTGCCCGCATGCTGCTCCCAGCTCAGCCGCAGCCGATCCGTGCCGGTCACGGGGGTCTCGGTCGCCGTACTCCGCATCCAGTCCGGCACCCGGATGTCGTCGGTCTCGCTGGCGACCGCGTACCGGTCTGTGGTGTTCGGCGGGCTGGTGGGGTCTTCGCTGGTCATCGTGACGTCCTGGTTCGGCGGGAGCGGGCGAGTGATCTTCGCATCCGGCCGACGGTGGTGCTGTCCCGTTCGGCGTCTACAGCGCCAGCGGGCATCAGGGCGCCGCCGTGGCGGCAGCGGGCCGGGGTCGGGCGGCCGAGGGCGCCGGGCGACTCCGGTCACCGAGAGGCTGTCTGGCAGGCTTGGGCGACGTGAGCACCGATGGTCTGATCGTGGTCGACAAGCCCGGCGGCATGACGTCGCACGACGTCGTGGCGCGGATCCGCCGACTGGCGAAGACCCGACGGGTCGGGCACGGCGGCACCCTCGACCCGATGGCCACAGGTGTGCTGGTGATCGGTGTCGGCCGGGCCACCCGACTGCTTACCTACGTGATCGGCGCGGGCAAGAGCTACACCGGCACCATCCGGCTCGGCCAGGCCACGGTCACCGACGACGCCGAGGGCGACGTGATCGCCAGCACTCCGGCCGGGCAGGTCACCGACGACGCGATCCGGTCGGCGTTGAGCGCGTTGAGCGGCGAGGTGGACCAGGTGCCGAGCGCGGTCAGCGCCATCAAGATCGACGGGCAGCGGGCGTACAAGCGGGTGCGCGACGGCGAGAGCGTCGAGCTGCCGGCGCGGCGGGTCACCATCTCCCGGCTGGAGGTGCTGGCGATCCGCCGGGCCGAGCCGGACGTGGTGGACGTGGACGTGGACGTCACCTGCTCCTCGGGAACGTACATCCGGGCCATCGCCCGGGACGCGGGCCTTGCCCTCGGTGTCGGTGGGCACCTCACCGCGCTGCGCCGCACCGCGGTGGGCGGCTTCACCCTCGCCGAGGCGGCCACGCTCGACGAGCTGGAGGGGCGCGCCCCGGCCGTGGTCAACCTGCCGCTGGACGCGGCGGCCGACCGGTTCTTCCCGCGCCGGGAGGCGACACCCGACGAGGCGAAGGTCCTCGGCCACGGCGGTCCGCTGGACCCGGCCGGCATCGCCGGTCCGTACGCCGTCTTCGGACCGACCGGCGGCCTGATCGCTATCGTCAGCGAGCGGGACGGGCGGGCCCGCGCGGAGATCGTGCTCGCCCCCGCCTGACGGCGGGACGCAGGTCCGCCGGCTTCGCCGCCGGCGGTGTCGACCCGCCGACCGGCGGGACAGCAGGAAAGGAACGGCATGCAGCGGTGGCGGGGGTACGACGCGGCGCCCGGTGGTTGGGGGCGCTCGGTCGTCACCATCGGCGTCTTCGACGGCGTGCACAAGGGGCACCAGGCGACCATCGGGCACGCCGTGGCCCGGGCCCGGGAGTTGGGCGTGCAGTCGGTGGTGGTCACGTTCGACCCCCACCCGGCCGAGGTGGTCCGTCCCGGCTCGCATCCGGCCGTGCTCACCGAGCCGGCCCGCAAGGCCGAGCTGATCGAGGCGCTCGGCGTGGACGTGCTCTGCGTGGTGCCGTTCACGCCGGAGTTCTCCCGGCTGACGCCTGAGCAGTTCGTGCACGACATCCTGGTCGAGCACCTGCACGCGGCGCTTGTGGTGGTCGGCGGCAACTTCCGCTTCGGGCACCGGGCGGCGGGCGACGTGGCGCTGCTGGAGCGGCTGGGGAAGACCTTCGGCTTCGGGGTGGAGGGCGGCCCGCTTGTCGCCGCGGACGGCACGGTCTTCTCCTCCACGTACATCCGCTCCTGCGTCGACGCGGGCGACGTGGGCGCCGCGGCGGGCGCGCTGGGTCGCCCGCACCGGGTGGAGGGCGTGGTGGTCCGCGGTGACCAGCGCGGTCGCGTGCTGGGGTTCCCCACCGCGAACCTGCTCTGTCACAGGTACGCGGCGGTGCCGGCCGACGGGGTGTACGCCGCCCGCCTGATCCGTCGGGGCCAGTCCGAGCCGTTGATGTCCGCGGTGTCGGTAGGCACCAACCCGACCTTCTCCGGGCGGGAGCGGCGGGTGGAGGCGTACGCGCTGGACTTCGACGGCGACCTCTACGGCGAGCGGCTGGCCCTGGACTTCGTGGCGCACCTGCGCGGTCAGGTCCGCTACGACTCGATCGAGCCGTTGATCGCCCAGATCGAACAGGACGTCGCACGCACCCGGAGCGCTCTGAGCTGATCATCCACCGGGTCGCGCAGGCCCTTGACCGGGCGCTTCCGGTGGGTGCTGGTAGGCTTGCGGGGACGTCGGGTGACCGGCGTGGGGCCTCGCGTGCCTGCTCGACGCCGCGGGTGCGAGGTACCGGTCCGTTCCCGGTCCACCGGGACGACGGACACCTACTTGATCAACCCATCGAAACAGGGAGAACATGGCGCTCGACCAGGAAGCCAAGGCCAGCATCCGCGCGGAGTACGCCACCGCCGAGGGCGACACCGGTTCGCCGGAGGTCCAGGTAGCGGTCCTCACCAAGCGGATCGCCGAGCTGACCGAGCACCTGAAGGTGCACAAGCACGACCACCACAGCCGCCGTGGGCTGCTGCTGCTGGTCGGCCGTCGCCGTCGGCTGCTCAACTACGTCCAGAAGAAGGACATCGCCCGCTACCGGACGCTCATCGAGCGGCTCGGTCTGCGCCGGTGACGTGACGGGGGAGCGGCCGTACGGCTGCTCCCCCGATCGGCGTCCCACCTGAAGAACACGGGCCGCGCGACCAACCCGAGAGGGAGCCGGTCAGCGTACCGGTCTCCGGTAGTGGCCCCCGGGAACCCGGCAGCACGCCGGCCACCCGGGCGCTTCGATCGAAGACCGGCCGGCTGAGCAGCTCCCCGACGTCGCGGGCCCACGACGCGAAGGAGCACGACAGCACATGACCGAGACCAAACTCGGCACCGAATCCCGCACCGCCGTGATCGACAACGGGTCCTTCGGCACCCGCGAGATCACCTTCTCCACCGGTCGGCTGGCTCGCCAGGCCGCCGGTTCCGTCATCGCCCAGCTGGGCGAGACGGTCGTTCTCTCCGCCACCACCGCCGGTAAGCACCCGAAGGAGCAGTTCGACTTCTTCCCGCTTACCGTCGACGTCGAGGAGCGGATGTACGCCGCGGGCCGCATCCCCGGCTCGTTCTTCCGCCGTGAGGGCCGGCCCAGCGAGGACGCCATCCTCACCTGCCGGCTGATCGACCGGCCGCTGCGCCCGTCGTTCGTCAAGGGCCTGCGCAACGAGGTCCAGGTCGTCGAGACGATCCTGGCGCTCGACCCGCAGCACCCGTACGACGTGGTGGCCATCAACGCCGCCTCGATGTCGACCAAGCTGTCCGGTCTGCCGTTCTCCGGCCCGATCGGCGCGACCCGGGTCGCCCACATCGACGGCCAGTGGGTCGCCTTCCCGACCCTGGAGGAGCTGGCCCGCGCCACCTTCGACATGGTCGTGGCCGGCCGCACGCTCGACGACGGCGACGTCGCCATCATGATGGTCGAGGCCGAGGCCACCCCGAACGCCGTGACCCTGATCTCGGCAGGTGCCACCGCCCCGACCGAGGAGGTCGTCGCCAGCGGCCTGGAGGCCGCCAAGCCGGCGATCCGCGAGCTGTGCCGCGCGCAGGCCGAGCTGGCCGAGGTGGCCGCCAAGCCGGTCGCCGAGTTCCCGGTCTTCCTGGACTACCAGGACGACGTCTACGACGCCGTCTCCGAGCTGGCCCGCACCGAGGTGGCCGAGGCGATCACCATCGCCGGCAAGGCCGACCGCGAGGAGGCCCTGGACCGGGTCAAGGCTCGGGTCGCCGAGGAGTTGGGCGCTCGGTTCGAGGGTCGGGAGAAGGAGCTCAGCGCCGCCTTCCGGTCGCTGACCAAGTCCGAGGTGCGCAACCGCGTGCTGCGCGAGCAGGTCCGCATGGACGGGCGTGGCCCGCGTGACATCCGGCCGCTGACCGCCGAGGTCGGCGTGCTGCCCCGGGTGCACGGTTCGGCGCTGTTCGAGCGCGGCGAGACCCAGATCCTGGGCGTCACCACGTTGAACATGCTCCGCATGGAGCAGATGGTGGACACGCTGTCCCCGGAGAACCGCAAGCGCTACATGCACAACTACAACTTCCCGCCGTACTCGACGGGTGAGACCGGCCGGGTCGGCTCGCCGAAGCGGCGCGAGATCGGCCACGGCGCACTCGCCGAGCGGGCGCTGATCCCCGTGCTGCCGTCGCGCGAGGAGTTCCCGTACGCCATCCGGCAGGTCTCCGAGGCGCTCGGCTCCAACGGCTCCACCTCGATGGGCTCGGTCTGCGCCTCGACGCTGGGCCTGCTCTCCGCGGGTGTGCCGCTGAAGGCGCCGGTCGCCGGCATCGCCATGGGCCTCATCTCCGACGAGGTGGACGGCAAGACCCAGTACGTGACGCTCACCGACATCCTCGGTGCCGAGGACGCGTTCGGTGACATGGACTTCAAGGTCGCCGGCACGCCTGAGTTCGTCACCGCGCTGCAGCTCGACACCAAGCTCAACGGCATCCCGTCGGACGTGCTGGCCGCTGCGTTGCAGCAGGCCAACGAGGCCCGGCAGATCATCCTCGGTGTCATGAAGGCGGCGATCGAGGCTCCGGCCGAGATGTCCGACTACGCGCCGCGGGTCACCACGGTCAAGATCCCGGTGGACAAGATCGGCATGGTGATCGGCCCGAAGGGTCAGACCATCAACGCGATCCAGGACGAGACCGGCGCCGAGATCTCCATCGAGGACGACGGCACGATCTACGTCGGCGCCACCAACGGCCCGTCGGCCCAGGCGGCCGTCGACCGGATCAACGGGATCGCCAACCCGACGCTGCCCAAGCAGGGCGAGCGGTTCCTCGGCACGGTGGTCAAGACCGCCGCGTTCGGCGCGTTCATCTCGCTGCTGCCGGGCCGCGACGGCCTGCTGCACATCTCCAAGGTGGGCGACGGCAAGCGAGTCGAGCGCGTTGAGGACTTCCTCAACGTCGGTGACCGGGTCGAGGTCGAGATCGCGGACATCGACGCCCGCGGCAAGATCTACCTGGACAAGGTCCGTCCGGAGGGCGCCGAGGCGCCGGCCGCCGGTGAGGCCGCCGGTGGCGACCGTCCGTCCGGCCGGGACCGGGGCGACCGGGGTCCGCGTGACCGGGGCGACCGCGAGCGTGGCGGCGACCGGGGCGGGCGTGGTCCGGAGCGCGGCACCGGTGGCGAGGGTGGCAACGGCGGCGGCGAGGGTGGTGGCGAGGGCGGCGAGCGTCCGCGCCGCCGGACCCGGCACAGCTGACCACAGGCACCTGCAACACCCACCCCTCGTCGAACCGGGAGCAACACGTGAGTCGGGCCTTCAGTGCGCCGTTTCCACCGGATCGACGGGGGGTGGCTGCGTCCCGGGACAACGGGGCGGGCCGCTCCGGCGGTGCCGCCCGCGCGGTGACCCGGACGCTCAGCGACGACCCGCTGGGCGGCACGGTACGACGTACCGTGCTGCCCAGCGGTCTGCGCGTGCTCACCGAGGCGATCCCGGCGATGCGCAGCGTGTCCTTCGGCGTCTGGGTGGCGGTGGGCTCGCGTGACGAGACCCGTCCGCAGGCCGGCGCCGCGCACTTCCTGGAGCACCTGCTCTTCAAGGGCACGCACAAGCGCACCGCGCTGGAGATCTCGTCGCAGATCGAGGCGGTGGGTGGCGAGACGAACGCCTTCACCACGAAGGAATACACCTGCTACTACGCCCGCGTGCTCGACGAGGACCTGCCGCTGGCGATCGACGTGATGTGCGACCTGGTCGCCGACTCGCTGCTGGAGCCGGCCGACGTGGAGACCGAGCGTGGCGTGATCCTTGAGGAGATCGCCATGCACGACGACGAGCCCGGCGACGAGGTGCACGACCTCTTCGCCCGGGCCGTCTACGGCGACCACCCGCTGGGCCGACTGATCTCCGGCACCGAGGAGACCGTCACGCCGATGACCCGCAGGCAGATCCAGACCTTCTACCGGAGTCGCTACACGGCGCCGCAGATCGTCATCGCCGCCGCCGGCAATCTCGACCACGCCGCGGTGGTCAAGCTGGTCCGGCAGGCCGTGCGTGGCACGCCACTTGACAGCGACCCTGCCGCGCCGGCCGCACACCGCGCGGCCACCCCGGCGGTACGCACCAAGCCGGCCACCACACTCGTCGAACCGAAGGAGACCGAGCAGGCGCACGTCCTGCTGGGCTGCCCGGGCATCGACCGCACCGACGACAGGCGTTTCGCCCTCGGGGTGCTCAACAACGTCCTCGGCGGCGGCATGTCCAGCCGCCTCTTCCAGGAGATCCGCGAGCAGCGCGGCCTGGCCTACTCGGTCTACTCCTACGCCAGCCAGTACGCCGACAGCGGCCTGTTCGCCGTCTACGCCGGCTGCGCGCCCGGCAAGGTGGACGAGGTGCTGGCCCTGACCCGCGCCGAGCTGGCCCGGGTGGCCGCCGACGGGTTGACCGAGGCCGAGGTGGCCCGGGGCAAGGGGATGAGCAAGGGCTCGTTCGTGCTCGGCCTGGAGGACACCGGTTCCCGGATGAGCAGGCTGGCCAAGGGCGAGCTGCTCTACGGTGACCTGATGCCCGTGGACGAGCTGCTCCGGCGGGTCGACGAGGTGAGCGTCGCGGACGTGAACACTCTCGCCGCCGAGCTGCTCGGCCGGCCGATGTCGCTGGCAGTCGTCGGCCCGTTCGGCGAGGGCGACTTCTCCGCCTGAGGGTTGTCGCCGCGCCGTCGGGGGCGCGTCCCGGCCGGTGGAGCGGACCGGATCCGGCGGGGAGGGCACGTCCCGATTGGGATAGGTTGTGCCCCGTGACTCACGAGCAGGAGAAGATCCGGGTCGGTGTGTTCGGTGCCCGCGGCCGGATGGGCATCGAGGTCTGCAAGGCGGTCGACGCCGCCGACGATCTTGAGCTGACGGCGTCGATCGACCAGGGCGACAGCCGTTCCGCACTCCCCGCCGCCCAGGTGGTCGTCGACTTCACCACGCCGGACGTCGTCATGGACAACCTGCGGTGGGCTGTCGAGCAGGGCATCAGCGTGGTCGTCGGCACCACCGGCTTCACCGAGGAGCGCCTGGAGCAGGTGCGCGGCTGGCTGGCCGACAAGCCCGGGGTCGGCGTGGTGATCGCGCCGAACTTCGGCATCGGCGCCGTGCTGATGATGCAGTTCGCCGCGCGGGCCGCCCGGCACTTCGAGTCCGTCGAGATCATCGAGCAGCACCACCCGCGCAAGCTGGACGCGCCGAGTGGCACCGCCACGCACACCGCCCGGCAGATCGCCCGCGCCCGCGCGGAGGCCGGTCTCGGCCCGGTGCCGGACGCCACGAAGGACGAGGTGCCGGGCGCGCGGGGCGCCGAGATCGAGGGTGTACGCGTCCACGCGGTACGCGCCACAGGTCTGGTCGCCCACCAGGAGGTGCTGTTCGGCGGCACCGGCGAGACGTTGACCATCCGGCACGACTCGTACGACCGGGTGTCGTTCATGCCCGGCGTGCTGCTGGCCGTCCGCGCGGTGCGCAACCGCCCCGGCCTCACCGTCGGCCTGGACCCCCTCCTCGACTGACCGCGCCCGCGCTGCCACCGTGCGGGCAAGGTCGGGTGAGCCGTCCCGGGCGTCGGTGTTCCTCGACAGCGACATACCTGTGAGTCATAACTATGACTCACAGGTATGTCGCTGTCGGGCAAGCGGCTCCGAGGCGGTGCGCTCGGCGGGTCGGTGGCGGGGGCGGGGCTACCTGCGAGGGGTGGTCGGGTTGGTGGGGCGGCGCTGAGTGGGAAGGGCGGGCGTCAGGGGAGTGGGAAGGCCGGTTGCGGTGGCCTCGCCCGTGCGGGCGACCTCGACAGTGACCGCGGTGTCGGCCACCCGGAGGTTGCGGACCGTCAGGGCGCCCAGTTCGGGGCCGGCCAGCGGGCTCAGCCGCACCGTTGCGCCCGGCACGTCCGGGTAGAGGCCCGCCGCGGCCTGGAGCAGCAGCACCGCACCCGCCGCGGCCCACGCCTGTGGTCGACACGCCGCCGGGTACGGCACCGGGCGGTCGAGCAGCGCCCGGTCGTCGCCGCCGTACAGCTCCGGCATCCGGTAGTCGAACGCCTCGGCCGCCGCGAGCAGCCCCTCGGCCAGGCCGAGCGCGGCGTCGCGGTGCCCGGCGCGGGCCAGCCCGGCGAGCACGATCGCTGTGTCGTGCGTCCAGATCGAACCGCAGTGGTACGACAGCGGGCTGAACCCGGCGTCGTCGGTGGACATCGTCCGTAGCCCGAAGCCGCCGGCGAGCGTGTCGGTGGTGAGCAGGCGGGCGACCTGGGCCTCCTCGTCGACAGTCAGCAGGCCGGTGCCGAGCAGGTGCCCGATGTTGCTCGTCAGCGAGTCGACGGGCCGCTTGTCCCGGTCGAGGGCCAGGGCGGGCTGCGGGCCGTACCGGCCGTCGACCCAGAAGCTCTCCCGGAACCGGCGGGCAAGCGTGGCGGCGTGCTCGCGCCAGCGGTCGCCGCCGGGGCGGCCGAAGGCGTCCAGCAGGGCGGCGCCGTTCACCGCCGCCTCGTGGGCGTACCCCTGCACCTCGGCCAGCACGATCGGCGCGGTGGCCAGTGCGCCGTCGTGGAAGCGGACGGCGTCGCCGGAGTCCTTCCAGCCCTGGTTGGAGAGCCCGTGGCCGGTGGTGTCGACGTACTCGACCAGGCCGTCGCCGTCCGGGTCGGCGTGCTCGCCGAGCCAGCGCAGCGCGGCCTCCAGGTGTGGAAGCAGCGGCTCGATCTGTTCGGCCGGCAGGCCCCATCGCCACGCGTCGTGCAGCAGGTTGACCCAGAGCATTGTGGCGTCGACGGTGCCGTAGTAGGCCGGTGGGAGGCGCAGCCCGTTCGCGGGCAGCGCGACCTCGTGCCCGCGCAACTCGTGCAGGATCTTGCCGGGGGACTCCCCGGTGGCCGGGTCGACGCGGGTGCCCTGTCGGCGGGCGAGCACGCGCAGGGTGGCGGCGGCCAGGTCGGTGCCGAGCGGCAACATCATCCGGGCCGCCCAGAGGCTGTCCCGGCCGAACAGGGTGAGGAACCAGGGCACGCCGGCGCCGAGGAAGACGTCCCCGGGCGTGCCGGTCTCGGCCAGGCGGAGGCCGCGCAGGTCGTCCAGGCTGCGGTCGAGGAGGCGGACGAGCCGGCGGTCGTCAGCTGTCACCTCGGGTCGGGCCCACTCCGGCTCGCCGGTCGGGCCGACCACCACGGCGCGCGGGGCCTCGACGCCCAGCTGCCAGCGCAGCACCGTCTCGCCCCCGGGGGGCAGGTCGATCGGCCAGGCCAGCCGGGGCGCGACGGCCCGCTCGTCGGCGGCGAGCACGCGGGCGTCCGGCGCGGTGACCGTGACGCTGATCCCGTCCGCCGACCAGGTGAGCACGCCCGGCTGGCCGGTCTTGGCCTCCAGCGGTTCGGTGGCCCCACCGGACTTGACCACCTCGATGGGCGCCAGGTCGCAGCCGAGGTCGACGCTCACGGTGGCCCGTACGCCGATCGTGGCGGTGGAGACGATCCGCAGCTCCTCGGTGAGGCCGTTGCGTGTCGCGTGACGGAGTCTGTCGACGCGGACGGTGGGGTCGGGGGTGGGGTCGCCGAGCCAGCGTGCCAGGCCCACGAAGCGGGCGCCGTGCGGGCCGTCCGCGCCGCGGGTCAGCCCCTCCAGCTCCTGGTCGTCGACTCGCAGCTCGGCCTGGGAGAGCACCCGGGCGTCGGCGTGGAAGACGCCCTGGACGCCGGTCGGGCGGATCTGCCCGGTCGCGTCCCCCAGCGCACTGGTCGGGGCGAGCACCACCCCCACCAACTCGTGCAGGAGGGGTTGCAGCTGGCGTTCGATCACGGTGCGGCTCCAGATCTCGGGGTGCGGGGCGGACATCTTGACAACGCGCCCCGGGCGGTGCAAAGTGCGAAACATTCCAGAAACTTGAACGATCTAATCCTGCACTATCCGAATTGGATCGTTCAAGACGGCGAGAGGGATTAAGTGCCCGAGAAGGTAACCATTGCGACGGTGGCCCGGCACGCCCGAGTGAGCCGGCAGACGGTCTCCAACGTGCTCAACGCCCCGCACATCGTGCGGCAGGAGACCCGCCAGCGGGTCGAGGACGCGATCAACGCGCTCGGCTACCGGGCCAACCAGGCGGCCCGACAGATGCGTACCGGCCGGTCCCGACTCATCGCCGCCCGGATCGAACCGACCCGCGACGGCATCAACGGCTCCGTGCTCGACCGCTTCCTGCACGGCCTCACCGAGACCGCCGACGCCGCCGGCTACCGGGTGCTGCTCTACACCGCCACCGACGACGAGCGGGAGATCGCCACCTACGACGACCTGCTCGGCACCTACGAGCTGGACGCCTTCGTGCTCGTCGGCACCAAGTACGGCGATCCGCGTACCGCCTGGCTCGCCGACCGGGACGTGCCGTTCGTGACCTTCGGCCGCCCGTGGGACGCGCTCGACGCGCACCCCTGGGTCGACGTGGACGGTGCCGCCGGCACCGGCGCGGCCACCAGGCACCTGCTGGCCGCCGGGCACCGACGGATCGCGTTCATCGGCTGGCCGCTCGGGTCCGGTGTCGGCGACGACAGGCGGGCCGGCTGGCACGACGCGCTGCACGCCGCAGGCGTCGACCCGACCGGGCTGCACCGCGAGACCGAGGACGGCATCGCCGAGGGCGAACGGCTGACACGCGACCTGCTGGCCGCCGTCGCGCCGACCGCCGTGCTCTGTGCGAGCGACTCGCTCGCCCTCGGCGCGCTCCAGGCGATCCGGGGCACCGACCCGCCGGTGTCGGTCATCGGCTTCGACGACACGCCTGTCGCCGCCGCGGTGGGACTGGCGAGCGTCAGCCAGCCACTTGGCGAGGCCGCCGCGCGCTGCGTGGACCTGCTCACCGGGGTCCTCGACGGCAACCACGAGACCCCCACCCACGTGCTGCTCCAGCCCTCGCTGGCGCTACGGCACACCGCGTAGTCCCATCCCCCACCAGGAGAGAACCCCATGGCACCTCGACACCTCACCCGGGCGGCGGTGGCCGGCCTCGCCGCCTTCGCGCTCCTCGGCTCCGCCGCCTGCGGCAGCGGCTTCGACGACTCCTCCGACGACGCCAAGCAGTCCAGCGGCCCGGCCAGTCTGCAGATTCTCATCGGCTCCTCAGGCGACGCCGAGACCAAGGCCGTGCAGGACGCCGCGGCGGCGTGGGCCAACAGCTCCGGCAACACCGCCACGGTCACCCCGGCGCAGGACCTCACCCAGCAACTCGGCCAGGCCCTCGCCGGCGGGACCCCGCCGGACGTCTTCTACGTCGACGCGGCCCGCTTCGCCGACTACGCGAGCGTCGGCGCGCTCGAGCCGTACGGCGACAAGATCTCGAACCCGGACGACTTCTACGAGAGCCTGCGCACCACGTTCTCGTACGACGGCAAGCTCTACTGCGCGCCCAAGGACTTCTCCACCCTCGCCCTGCAGATCAACACGGACCTGTGGGCGAAGGCCGGGCTGACCGACGCCGACGTCCCGACCACCTGGGACCAGCTCACCGCGACCGCCCAGAAGATCAAGGCGAAGGGGCAGGTCGCCCTGGCGCTCGGCGACACCCGGGATCGCATCGGCGCCTTCATGGTGCAGAACGGTGGCTGGCTGCTGAGCAAGGACGGCAAGCAGCCGACCGCCGACACCCCGGAGAACCTGGCCGCCCTCCAGTACGTCAAGACCCTGCTCACCTCAGGTCTCGCCAAGTACCCGAAGCAGCTCGACGCGGGCTGGTCCGGTGAGGCGTTCGGCAAGGGCAAGGCCGTGATGACCATCGAAGGCAACTGGATCAAGGGCGCCCTGCAGAACGACTTCCCGAACGTCAAGTACAAGGTGGTGGCGCTGCCGGCCGGCCCGAAGGGCCAGGGCACGCTCTCCTTCACCCAGTGCTGGGGCATCGCCGCCAAGTCGAAGTACAAGGACCAGGCGATCAAGTTCGTCGAGGCGATGACGAGCGGTGAGCAGCAGCTGACGTTCGCCAAGGCGGTAGGTGTCATGCCGTCCCGGCAGTCGGTGCGCGACAGGTACACGGCCGCCTCGCCGACGGACAAGGTGTTCATCGACGGCGCCGCGTACGCCCAGGGCCCGGTGAACGCGCCGAAGATGGACAGCGTCCTCAAGGACCTGGACACCGGTCTGCAGGGCCTGACCAACGGCGACCCGAAGACCGTGCTGCAGAACTTCGACAAGAACGCCAAGGCGGCGCTCGGCGGCAGCTGAGGTGACGGCGGGGGCCCCGACAACGCGCGGGGCCCCTGTCCGCGCCTTCGGCCCGAGAGAGGGGAGGAGGGGAGATGGCAACCGAGACACTGACCGCCGCGGCGACCGCGCCCGGGGCGAGCCCACGGCGACGTAGGGGTGGCGTCCGCGGCAACGAGAACCTCGCCGGCTGGCTCTTCGTCACGCCGGTGATCGTCATCCTGGGGCTGTTCCTGCTGCTGCCGATCCTGATGGCGCTCTGGGTCAGCCTGACCGACTGGAACGGGCAAGGTAGCCCGTTCACGGGCGACGTCCCGTTCGTCGGCGCGCACAACTACACGCAGTTGTTCACCGAGGACGGGCTGGCCCGCCGCGACTTCATGACGAGCATCCGCAACAACATCTACTACGTGGCGATCGTGGTGCCGGCGCAGACAGTGCTGGCGCTCGGGTTGGCACTTGTCGTGAACAGCCGGATGCTCAAGGGCAAGAGCTTCTTCCGCAGCGCGTTCTACTTCCCCTCGGTCACCAGCTCGGTCGCGATAAGCGTGGTGTTCCTGTTCCTGTTCGCCAACTCAGGCGCGGTGAACGCGCTGCTCGGCTTCCTCGGGATCGACGGCCCGGAGTGGTTCGCCGACTCCCGTGGCGTGCTGCACCTGCTCCTCGGCGCGGTCGGGGTCGACACGCCCCCGGCGGCGCTTACCGACGGAGGCCCGTTCGGGCTGACCTGGTGGGACTGGCTGGCCGGCCCGAGCGTGGCGATGATCTCGATCATCACGTTGGTCGTCTGGACCACGTCCGGCACGTTCATGCTGATGTTCCTGGCCGGCCTGCAGAACGTTCCGGTGACGCTGGACGAGGCAAGCACCCTCGACGGAGCCTCCCGCTGGCAACGCCTCCGCTACGTCACCCTGCCGATGATCAGGCCGACCACCTTCCTGGTGCTCACCCTCGGCATGATCGGCTCCTGGCAGGTCTTCGACCAGGTGTACGTCATGAGCCAGGGCGACCCGGCCAAGACCACCCTCACCCCGGCCTACCTGTCGTACCGGACCGCGTTCCGGGACTTCGACTACGGCTCCGGCGCGGCGATCTCCTTCGTGCTGTTCCTGATCATCATCGTGCTCACGCTGATCCAGCGCCGGGCGCTCGCCGAGCGCGACACCGACCGGCCGCGCCGCGGCTGGTGGCGTCGACGCGTACCGGAGAGGTTCTGACATGGCCGTGCTCACCGACCGCCAGGCGGCCGCGCCCGCGCCCGCGCGCGACGACAAGCGCGCGGCCCGCACCCTGGCCACCCGCTTCCTGGGGTACGCCACGCTTGTCTTCTTCGGGTTGGTGTTCCTCTATCCGTTCGTCATCCAGATCGCCAGCTCGTTCAAGACCGAGCCCGACGCGGCGGCGAACCCGCTCTCGCCGATCCCGGACCCCCTCACCCTGGCCGGCTTCGAGCGGATCTTCGCGGGCACCAACTTCCCGCTCTGGCTGGGCAACTCGCTGCTGGTGACAGTGCTGGTGACCCTCGGCCGGGTGTTCTTCGACTCGCTCGCCGGCTACGCGCTCGCCCGGCTGCGGTTCGCCGGGCGCGGAGGGCTGTTCGCGGCCGTCATCGCGGTGATGGCGGTGCCCGGCGTGGTGCTGCTGATCCCGAAGTTCCTGGTCCTCAACCAGCTCGGCATCTACAACAGCTACGCCGGCCTGGTGGTGCCGCTGCTGGCCGACGCGGCGGGCGTGTTCATCATGAAGCAGTTCTTCGAGTCGATCCCGGTGAGCGTGGAGGAGGCCGCCCGCATCGACGGGGCGAGCATCTTCCGTACCTTCTGGTCGGTGGTGCTGCCGATGGCGAAGCCGGCGCTGATCACCCTGACCATCCTGTCGTTCCAGGGCTCCTGGAACGAGTTCCCGCACAGCCTCGTGTCGGTGCAGGACCCGGACCTGTTCACCCTGCCCCGCGGCCTCGCCGACCTGGTCAGCGGCTCGCTGGGCAGCGGCACCCAGTACCCGCTCAAACTGGGCGCCGCGCTGCTCGCCACCATCCCGGTGGCGATCATCTTCGTGGTGTTCCAGCGCTACTTCGTCCGCGACGCCAACGACGGCTCGGACAAGGGCTGAACCCCGACCGGCGGTGGCGGCCCCGCGTCGGGGCCGCCACCGTCTGTCACTCGGTCTTCTCCGGCGGGACGGCCACGTGCAGGCGCACCTGAGGCACCAGCATGTCGTCGACGTCGAGCGCCCGGGCCGCGCCGTCGGGCTCCCAGCCGGTGCTGGTGAGGAACTTCCGGGTCGCCTCGTCACCGTCGAACGCCCAGGCCACCGCCCGACGCAGACCGTCCTCGCGCCACAGGTCGACGGTCGCGGCGAGCAGGCGACTGCCGTGCCCCCGCCGACCCCAGCGCGGCTCCACCAGCAGGTCGGTCACGGCGGCCACGTCCGGGCCCAGCGCGTCGGCCGGCTCACCCGGAGCGAGCGCCTCGCCGTCGGCCGGACCGGAGGCCGCGAACCCCACCAGATACGATTGCTCGGCCTGTTCGACGGCGACGAGCACCCGGTGCGCGCCCGAGGGCGGCTCCAGCACCGCGGCGCTCCACCGCCGGGCGAGGAACGCCTCGTCCAGGTTGTCGAGCACATGCCGAGGCAGGATGCGGCGGTACGCGACCCGCCACGTCGCGAGCTGGATGCGTGCGATCTCGCCGGCGTCCTCGGGACGCGCCGGGCGGACGTACCCGAGAGCCATGGGACGGAAGCCTACGCAGGGCGAGGGAGGCGACGGTGGCGCAGGGTGCCAACAGGACGACCGCACAGGTCGTCGGGGTGGTGGTGCTCGCCGCGGCGGTCGCCGCGTTCCTCGCCGTCGCGGCCGTCCGGCACGGCTTCTTCGACCTGAAGGTCTACTACGGCGCGTTGACGTGGTGGGTGCACGACGGCGGGGAGATCTACGACTACCTCAAACCGGGCACCCAGTACGGCTTCACGTACCCGCCGTTCGCGGCGCTTGTCATGCTGCCGATGGCGTACCTGCCGTGGACGGCCGCGATCGCGGTGAGCGTGCTCGCAAGCGTGGTCACCACCACGGTGTTGATCTGGTGGCTTGTCGACCCGATCGCCCGCCGGGCCGGGTGGACCCGCTGGTTCGCGCTCGCCGTCGCGCTCTGCCTGGCCGCCGCCTTCGAGCCGATGCGGGAGACGGTGAACTTCGGCCAGGTCAACACGCTGCTGCTCTTCCTGGTGGCGGTGGACCTGCTGCGGCTGCTGCCGGCCGGCAACCGCTGGGCCGGGGTGGGCATCGGCCTGGCCACCGCGATCAAGCTGACCCCGGGCATCTTCATCGTCTATCTGCTTGTCACCGGGCGCTGGCGGGCGGCGCTCACCGCCAGCGGCGCGGCCGCCGGGGTGTCGCTGCTGGCCGGCGCGCTCTTCCCGGACGCCTCCCGGGAGTTCTGGACCGAGGCGCTGTGGAACACCGGGCGGGTCGGCGAGTTGGCGTTCGTCTCCAACCAGTCGCTGCGCGGGGTGGTCGCCCGGCTCGACCCGCAGCACCCGAGCACCCTGCTCTGGCTGCTGCTCGTGCTCGGCGCCCTGACGCTCTGGGCCTGGCGGTCCCGGGCCGCCGTCGCGGCCGGCGACGAGGCGACCGGCCTGGCGCTGACCGGCGCGGTGATGTGCCTGGTCAGCCCGGTCACCTGGGTCCATCACCTGGTCTGGCTGCTGCCCGGGCTGATCCTGCTCGTCGACAACGCGATGGCCGCGCCCGCCGGTCGCCGCCGCCGCGTCCTGCTGGCCGCCGCGACCATCGGGTACGTGCTGCTGATCAGCCGGACCGTCTGGTTCTGGGAGAAGGACTTCACGGGCGTCGACGGCTTCGTCGGCAGCAACGCGTACGTCTGGATCAGCCTCGCCCTGCTGGCCTTCCTGCCGGTCCGCCGGTGGCTGACACCGGGCGGATCAGTCGTCGAGGCGGCCGGCGTACCGCAGCTCGACCAGCCCGACCGGCCCGCGCCCGCCGGCGAGCGGCACCTGGTAGGTCGACCGCTCACCGTCAGGTGACAGCCCGGCCCGTTCGTAGAACCGGCGGGCCCGTCCGTTGTCCGCCAGCACCCACAGCCGGTAGCCGGTCCAGCCCCGCTCGCTGAGCCCGACGCGGGCGGCGGCGAGCAGCGCGGCGGCCGTCCCGTCACCCCAGAACGCCGGCTCGACGTAGAGCGCCAGCACCTCGCCGACGGTCGGGTCCAGGTCGTCGCGGTCCTGGTTGCGGCGGTACGGCCCGAACGTGGTGAAGCCGACGACCAGCCCGTCCACCTCACCGAGCAGGGTGCTGAACGGGTGCTCCGGGTCGGCGGTGCCCACGTCACGGCGGCGCTGCGCCCAGGCCCCCACGTTGAGCCGATCGAGCACCTCGTCCGGCATGACGCCGGCGTAACCCGACTGCCAGCCGTGCACGTGCACCCGGGCGACCGCCTCGGCGTCGTCCGGCTCCTCCCGGCGGATGGTCAGCATTGCACCGTTCTATGCCCCCGTGGCGGTCGGAGTCCAGCTTCCCGCACCGGCGTCGTACCGATGATTTATCGTCGCCGACGATGGCCGCACCGGAATCACTCTCACTCGCCCAGGCCCGCCGGGTGGCACTCGCCGCCCAGGGCTTCGCCGACCCGCCGCCGGTCGGGGCGCCCACGCGTCGACATCTGCGCCGGGTCCTCGACCGGGTCGGGTTGATCCAGATGGACTCGGTGAACGTGCTGCAGCGCGCGCACTACCTGCCGCTCTACAGCCGGCTCGGTCCGTACCCCACCACGCTTCTCGACCAGGCCGCCTACCGGCGTCCCCGCGAGCTGTTCGAGTACTGGGGCCACGAGGCGTCCCTGGTGCCGGTGGGGCTGCACCCGCTGCTGCGCTGGCGGATGGCCCGCGCGCACAGCGAATCCTGGGGTGGCATGCGGCGCATCGCCCAGGAGCAGCCGGAGCTTGTCGCCTGGGTCCGTGACGAGGTGGCCGCGCGGGGCCCGTTGACCGCCGCCGAGATCGAGCACGACGCACCCCGGGAGACCGGCAACTGGGGATGGAACTGGTCGGCCGTGAAGCGGGCGCTGGAGTACTTGTTCTGGGCCGGCGAGGTGACCGCCGCCGAGCGCAGCACCTCCTTCGCCCGCCGCTACGACCTGCCCGAGCGGGTGCTTCCGCCGGCCGTGCTTGCCATGCCCACGCCGAGCGACGCCGAGGCGTACCGGGCTCTGGTGGCCCTCGCCGCGCGGTCGCTCGGGGTCGCCGCCGAACCGGAGCTGCGCGACTACTTCCGGCTGCCACTGGCCGGCGCCCGGCAGGCCGTCGCGGAGCTTGCCGAGGCCGGCGAGCTGGTGCCGGTCACCGTGGCGGGCTGGCGGCAGCCGGCCTGGCTGCACGCGTCCGCCCGGCTGCCCCGGTGGGTTCGCGGCAACACCCTGGTCAGCCCCTTCGACCCACTCGTCTGGGAACGGGCCCGCACCGAGCGGCTGTTCGACTTCAGCTACCGGATCGAGATCTACGTCCCGGCGCCACAGCGTGTGTACGGCTACTACGTGCTGCCGTTCCTGCAGGGCGACCGGTTCACCGCCCGCGTCGACCTGAAGGCCGACCGCAAGGCCGGGGTGCTGCTGGTTCCGGCCGCCTGGATCGAGCCCGGCGCCGACCCGGGGGAGACTGCCGTCGCGCTCGCCGCCGAGCTGTACCGGCTCGCCGGCTGGCTCGGGCTGGACGCGGTGGCGCCCCCCGCGGCCGGCGACCTGGCCGGTCCGCTCACCGCCGCGTTGGCCGGCGTGTCCGGTGTACCGTGAGCGCGTGACGAGCGCTCCCGGACCGGTCGACCAGCCGCAGCCCACCGGGTGGCCGGCGAGCCCGCCTGAGGGTTACGGCTATCCGCAGCCCGAGCCCGACCGGCTCACGCACTACGCGCGGGAGGTGCCGGCTGACGTGCTCACCCGGGTCGTGCTGCGGCTCTACGAGCGGTCGCCGCGCTGGGTGGGGCCGCTCGCCGCGGTCGGCTGCGTCGGTCTCGGCATGGCCTACGCGCTGCTGAGCAACCCGACCCAGACCGACCCGGACGCCGCGCCGACCTGCCTGCTCAAGCTGACCACCGGGCTCGACTGCCCAGGCTGCGGCGGCACCCGCGCGCTCTGGTACGTGCTGCACGCCGACCTGCCGGCCGCGGCCCGCCACCACTTCCTGTTCGTCTTCGCGCTGCCCTTCCTGGCGTACCTCTTCGTGGCCTGGGCGGCCAACCAGGCGTTCGGCTGGCGGCTGCCCGAGCTGCGGATCAGCACGAAGGTCATCGTCGGGTTCCTGGGCGCGTGGCTCGCGTTCTCGGTGCTGCGCAACCTGCCCTGGGCGCCGTTCACCTCGCTCTACGTCTGACCCGCCGCGCCCCGCCTCGGACCGGCGCAGGCGTCCGGCGCGTGGTCGGCCCCTGCTGTTCAGACCCTTTCGAGCTGATGTCGTTGACGACATCACGTACCTGGTCCTGAGCCATTCGCCGACGAGCCGGCCACGCCTCCGCTCAGCCGAGTCGACCTGGGCGGCTGTTGCCCGTCGGGCACGCCGGGTCGGTCGGGCGGCTCGGTTCCTCCGGTCGGGCGGCTCGGTTCCTCCGGTCGGGCGGGGTCGGTCACTCGGGCTGGCCGTCGGTCGGCGGCTGATGTCGCAGACGACATCAGCTCCAAAGGGCGCGGCCAGGACCCTTGGTTCCGGGCCCGGCGACGACGCCCGAGTGATCGACATTGCACGGGGCGCGCCTGAGTTGGGTGCGCAGGCGCCGCGCCACTACAGTCGCTGGCATGCCGGAGATGGTGCAGCCCCAGGTCAAGTTGATCGCGTGGACCCAGTTCGCGGCCCCGGACGACGTGCCGTGGTCGACCGACGCCGAGGGTGGCCAGGCGCTCGCCGAGTTCGCCGGGCGGGCCTGCTACCAGTCGTGGAAGAAGCCGAACCCGGCGACCGCCACCAACGCCGGCTACCTCGCGCACATCCTCGACGTCGGCCACCTGAGCGTGCTTGAGCACGGCTCGGTCACCTTCTACTTCACCGGGGTCTCCCGCTCCTTCACCCACGAGCTGATCCGGCACCGGCACTTCTCGTACTCCCAGCTCTCGCAGCGCTACGTCCCCGAGCGGGACGCGGCAATGGTCGAGCCGGCGGTCATCGCCGAGGACCCCGAGCTGCACAAGCGCTTCACCGAGGCCGCCGAAGCGAGCGTGCGGGCGTACACCGAGTTGCTGGAGGGGCTCGAGCAGCGCTTCTCCGACGAGCCGAACCCGACGTTGCGTCGCAAGCAGGCCCGGCAGGCGGCCCGCGCGGTGCTGCCCAACGCGACCGAGACCCGGATCGTGGTCACCGGCAACTACCGGGCGTGGCGGCACTTCGTCGCGATGCGGGCCACCGAGTACGCCGACGTGGAGATCCGTGAGCTGGCCGTGGAGTGCCTGCGCCAGCTCCAGACGGTGGCGCCGAACGTCTTCGCCGACTTCGTGATCTCCACGCTGCCGGACGGCACCGAGGTGGCGGCCAGCCCGCACGAGGCGTCCTGAGCCCTTCCCCGGCGGGCTCCGGCTGGTCGTCCGCTAGGTTGGAGGGTATGACGCACGACCACCCCGACGCCGCGGCCCGACCGGTGTCCCGCCCCTTCGGCCGGGTGCTCACGGCCATGGTGAGCCCGTTCACGTCCGACGGCTCGCTCGACCTCGACGGCGCCACCCGGCTGGCGAGCCACCTGGTCGACGAGCAGGGCAACGACGCGCTGGTGGTCAACGGCACCACCGGCGAGTCGCCGACCACCACCGACGCGGAGAAGGAACGCCTGATCCGGGCAGTGGTGGAGGCCGTCGGTGACCGGGCCAGGGTCGTCGCCGGGATCGGCACCAACGACACCCGGCACACCATCGAGCTTGCCGCCGCCGCCGAGAAGGCCGGCGCGCACGGCCTGCTCGTGGTCACCCCGTACTACAACAAGCCGCCGCAGAGCGGTCTGCTGCGGCACTTCACCGCCGTGGCCGACGCCAGCGGACTGCCGGTGATGCTGTACGACATCCCGCACCGCTCCGGAGTGCCGATCGACACCGAGACCCTGGTCCGGCTCGCCGACCACGGCCGGATCGTCGCGGTCAAGGACGCCAAGGGTGACCTGACCGCCACCAGCTGGGTGACCAGCCGGACCGGCCTCGCCTTCTACAGCGGCGAGGACGCGCTGACCCTGCCGGCGCTGGCAGTCGGTTGCGTGGGCGTGGTCGGCACCTCGACGCACTTCACCGGGGCGCTGACCGCAGAGATGATCGAGGCGTACGACGCGGGGGACATGCCTGCCGCGCTTGCCCTGCACCGGCGGCTGCTGCCGCTGTTCACCGGCATCTTCCGCACGCAGGGCACCATCCTGGTGAAGGCGGGCCTGGCCTCGCTGGGCCTGCCGGCCGGCCCGGTGCGACCCCCGCTCGTGGACGCCACCGACGACGAGATCGCCCAGCTGCGCGCGGACTTCGCGGCAGCGGGCCTGGAGCTGCCCGAATGATCGAACGACACGATGGGCGCCGAGTGACGGCGTCGCAGAATGAGGTGGACGCGTGACCGAGGCGCACATCGAGGCGGAGCTACCCCCGCCGCTGCCGGAAGGTGGCCTGCGGATCATCCCGCTCGGCGGGCTCGGCGCCATCGGTCGGAACATGACCGTCTTCGAGTACGACGGCAAGTTGCTGATCGTCGACTGCGGGGTCCTGTTCCCCGACGTCGAGCAGCCGGGTGTGGACCTGATCCTGCCCGACTTCGGTCCGATCCTGGACCGGCTTGCCGACGTCCAGGCGATCGTGCTGACCCACGGTCACGAGGACCACATCGGCGCGGTGCCGTACCTGCTCGCCCACAAGCCCGACATCCCGCTGGTCGGCTCACAGTTCACCCTCGCCCTGGTCGAGGCGAAGCTGGCCGAGCGGCGGATCCAGCCGTACACGCTCACCGTGCGCGAGGGCGGCCGGGAGCGCCTCGGCCCGTTCGAGTGTGAGTTCTTCGCTGTCAACCACTCCATCCCGGACGCGCTCGCGGTGGCCATCCGCACCCCGGCCGGCCTGGTGCTGCACACCGGCGACTTCAAGATGGACCAGCTCCCGCTGGACGGCCGGATCACCGACCTGGCCGGTTTCGCCCGGCTCGGCGCCGAGGGCGTCGACCTGCTGCTGTCCGACTCCACAAACGCGGAGATCCCCGGCTTCGTCACCCCGGAGCGGGAGATCGGGCCGGTGCTCGACTCGATCTTCGCGAAGGCCAAGGGCCGCATCATCGTGGCCTCGTTCGCCTCGCACGTGCACCGGGTGCAGCAGGTGTTCGACTCCGCCGCCGAGCACGGCCGCAAGGTCGCGCTGATCGGCCGGTCCATGGTGCGCAACATGGGCATCGCGCGGGATCTCGGCCTGCTCAACATCCCGGCCGGCCTGGTCGTCGGCATCGAGGAGGCGACCACGCTGCCGCCGGAGCAGATCGTGCTGATGTCCACGGGTTCGCAGGGTGAGCCGATGAGCGCGCTGGGCCGGATGGCAAGCGGCGACCACCGGCACATCACCATCGCACCCGGCGACACGGTCGTGCTGGCGTCCTCGCTGGTGCCGGGCAACGAGACCTCGGTGTACCGGGTCATCAACCGGCTCGCCCGGGCCGGCGCGGTGGTCGTGCACAAGGACGTCGCGAAGGTGCACGTCTCCGGGCACGCGCCGGCCGGTGAACTGCTGTACCTGCTCAACGTGGTCCGGCCCAGCAACCTGATGCCCGTACACGGGGAGTGGCGGCACCTGCGCGCCCACGCCCGCCTCGGCATCGAGTCCGGGGTGGCCGCCGACCGGGTGGTGATCTGCGAGGACGGCGACGTGGTCGACCTCGTCGAGGGCCGCGCCAGTCTCGTGGGGCACGTGAAGAGCCGGTACGTCTACGTCGACGGCCTCGCCGTCGGCGACGTCAGCGAGTCGCTGCTCACCGAACGGCGAATCCTCGGCGACGGCGGTTTCATCGCCACCACAGTTGTCGTCGACTCGGTCACCGGAAAGGTCGTCGCCGGCCCGACGCTGTCCGCGAAGGGCTTCTCCGAGGATCCGGAGGCGTTCAACCCGGTGATCCCCCTGGTCACCGAGGCGCTCAACCGGGCAGCCGCGGACGGGATCACCGACCCGCACCAGCTTCAGCAGATCGTCCGGCGGACAGTGGGGCGGTGGGTCAACGACGCGTACCGGCGGCGGCCCATGATCGTGCCCACAGTCGTCGAGGTCTGAGCACGTCGCGCTGACGCCGGTCCACCCGCTCGGGTGGACCGGCGTCGCCGTATCGGCCGCCTGGCGGTCAGGGCAGGTCGGCAACCGCTTCGGCGTACGCGACGCCGGTGGCGATCGCGGCGTCCACAAGCACCAGCAGTTGTGCCGGCGCCACTCCGTGGGTCAGGTCGGTCGCCACGTCCCCGGCGAGCACGATCTCCGTGTCGAGGTCGTGCGCGTACGCCTTGGGCAGCAGCCGGTCGTGGTTCCAGGCGTTGCAGAAGGCGTACGCCTCGGCGCGGCGCGCGGGCGGCAGCCGGCGCGCGGCCATGGCCCTGGTGTGCAGCACCTCGCCGCGTTCGCCGGCCCGGCGGAACTGGATCACCGCGGCACCCCACCGGCCGACCACGGTGCCGTCGTCGTCGACCAGGTACCTGTCGCCGCGCCGGTCCAGAGTCGAGGTGATCATGTCGATGGTGAGCGCCATCACCTCCTGCTCGGACGCTGTGTCCGCGCCGGCCTCAGCGTCGGCAGCGCCCGTCTCGGGGCCGGAGCGGTCCCCGCCGGCCTCGTCCGCGCCGGCCTCGTCGCCGGGGTCGTCGTCGGCGGGCAGTGGCACCGCCGCCGCGGACGGGCGCTCGGCCAGCCAGGCCGCCATCCGACCGGACTGGTGACCGGTGCCGTTGCGGGCGTCGAAGCTGCCCGCCAGGTCGGTGGCGAGGCCGAGCAGCAGCGCGCCGAGGGCGGCAGCGTCCAGCTCGGTGGCCGGGCGCTCGGCGTACGCCGGGCGGTGCACCGTCCGGTCGCCCAGCCCCGCCTCGTCGGCCAGCGCGCAGACCAGCGCCCCGGCGGCGGCGAACTCCATCGCGGCGAGGTCGTCGGTGGGCCGGTCCAGTCGGGGCAGCTGCTCGGTCAGGATGGCCAGCCCACGTTCCAGGTGCCCGCCGAGCGCGCAGAACCGCAGGTGCGTGGCCAGGTACGGGAAGGCGGAACGCTCGCGACGGTGCCGCCGGTACGCCCGCACGTGCGCCGTCGCGGCCTGCTCGGGCTCGCCGACCCGCAACAGCGGCAGCAGCGCGGCGACCAGCGCCCGCTCGGGCTGGTCGGTGCACTCCTGAGCCTCGGGGCCGGACGCCTCCAGCTCGGTGCGGGCGGCCTGCCACTCGCCCCAGCCGGCGAGCAGCTCCGCGCGCCGGGCCGGTGCGCAGCCCGGGCACCCACCGGCAGGCCCGGGACGAGTGCCCGCCCACGCCTGGTAGAAGTGCCGGGCGGTGGGCTCGTCGCCGAGGTGGTCGGCGACCCGGCAGCGCAGCTCGGCGACCGTCGGCGCGTCGGGTCCGTCGGCCCCCACCCGGTGGGCCAGGTCGTCAAGCAGGAGTCGGGTCTGGTCCAGCCCGACACGGGGAGTCCCGAGCAACGCCTCCACCGCGTACCGCTGGTAGCGCAGCAGCAGCTCGGCCTCGGCGTCGGTCAGCAGCGTGGGCCACCTGTCGGCGGCGGCCCGGCAGCGTCGCAGCGGCTCGATCAGTCGCCACCGCTCGCCGTGCAGCAGGTACGCCTCGATCAGGGCGAACCGGGCGTCCACCGCGGACCGGACGTCCCCGGCGGCGTCGGCCCGCTCGGCGACCCGTTCCAGGGCGACCAGCCGACCCGGCGCGTCGGGCAGGTCCCGCGCGTCGGCCAGCGCGGCCACCAGCGCCGCGCTGCTCTGGCCTGCGGCCCCACCATCGGAGGTGCCGTCCGCCCGGTCGGTGCGGCTGCCCGTCGCCTCCTCCCGCCCGGTCACGCCGACACCGCTCCGGGCAGCCGGCCGACGGCGACGCCGAGCTGGCAGCCGGCAGTGATGCCACAGTCGAGCAGTTGGTCGAGCTGGTGTGGTGTGACCCCGCGCTCCAGGTCGGTGATCACCTCACCGTAGATCCGGGCCTCGCCGCCGTCGTCGACGTGCACGAACGCCTTCGGCCAGAGCCGGTCGTGGTTCCATGCGTTGCAGAAGGCGTACAGGGCGGGCACCTGCTCGATCCCGAAGGCGGGCGCGACCATCGTGCGGACCTGGAGCACCTCGCCGGCGCCCCCGAGACGCAGGAACCAGATGAGGTTGTCGTCGAAGCGACCCAGGAGGTCACCGTTCACGGCGCGGCCGACCGACAGGCCACGCGCGGCGAGCACCGCGGTGACCAGCTCGCCGGTCAGCGGGCGCAACCTGTCGGGGTGCCCGGCCAGCGGATCGTCCTCGAGTCTCGGCGACGCCATCGGGCATCCCTTCTGAGGCGGATATCACGACCGGCGGCGGGGTCCGTGTTGCGACGCGCGGACACGACCCGGAAAAGCGGGGATCTGCCCGGTCCCACCGTTACCGTGACTCTATGGCGGGCCGTACCTCTCAGGCGAGCCGGCGACGCGGCGCGTCGCCGCGCGGTGGCACCAACAGCCGTGCCCGTCAACAGGCGAAGAAGACTCGGGCACCGGTACGCCGACGCACCACACCCGCCCGTCCGGGCCCGGCCGTCTACGTTGGCCGCGCGGTCGGCGCAGTGTGGATGGGGCTTGCTCACGGGATGGGTTGGGCGGTGCGGGCCGCCGGCCGGCAGGCCGCCTCCGCCCGTGACCTCGACCCCGAGCACCGTCGCGACGGTGGCGGGTTGTTGCTGTTCGGGTTGGCCCTGCTCAGCGCCGTCGCGCTCTGGTTCTCCGGAGCGGGCCCGGTGGGCGCGCGTCTGGCCGACACGATCCGGCTGTTCCTGGGCGCGATCTCCGTGGTGGTGCCGGTGCTGCTGATGATCGGGGCGTGGCGGCTGATGCGTCAGCCGGCCGATCCGGAGCACCGGGGTCGCGGGTTGATCGGGTGGGGCTCGCTGCTGGTGTCGACAGCCGCGCTGCTCCAGATCGGTCAGGACCCGACGGACACCGTGCAGCGCGACTACGCCGGTGGCCTGGTCGGCGCCGGCGTGGGCGGGTTGTTGGAGCGGGCGGTCACCGCGTGGGTGGCGGTGCCGTTGCTGATCCTGCTGCTGCTCTTCGGCCTGCTCGTGGTGACCGCGACGCCGATCAACAAGATCCCCGAGCGACTGGGCCTGCTCGCCGGAAGTCTGGTGGCGACACCGGACGCCGTCGTCGGTGAAGAGACCGACGAGACCGTCCTCAACCGACCGGCCCGCAAGCGGCCGGCGAAGCGGATGCCCCAACCCCTGGACCCGGACGACTTCGACGACCTGGAGGGCGCCGACCTCCAGGAGACGATGGTTCTGCCGCGCAAGGCCCCGGCCAAGGTGCCGGCCGGCCGCAAGCCGGCCGAGCCTCCGGAGCACTCGCCCGCGCCCACCCGTGCCGAGCAGCTCGCGTTGACAGGCCTGGCCGGCGACTACACGCTGCCGCCGGCGAACATGCTCAGCGCCGGCGCCGCCGCGAAGACCCGCAGCAAGGCCAACGACGAGGTGATCGCCGCGCTGACAGGCGTCTTCGACCAGTTCGACGTGGACGCCGCGGTCACCGGCTTCACCCGTGGCCCGACCGTCACCCGCTACGAGGTGGAGCTGGGCCACGGGGTCAAGGTCGAGCGGATCACCCAGCTCTCCCGCAACATCGCGTACGCGGTGAAGTCGCCGGACGTACGGATCCTCAGCCCGATCCCGGGCAAGAGCGCGGTCGGCGTGGAGATCCCGAACACCGACCCGGAGAACGTGGCGCTCGGTGACGTGCTGCGCTCGCGGGCGGCGACAAGCGACCACCACCCGATGGTGGTGGCGCTCGGCAAGGACATCGAGGGCGGCTACGTGGTGGCCAACCTCGCCAAGATGCCGCACATCCTCATCGCAGGGGCCACCGGCGCCGGGAAATCGAGCTGCCTCAACACTCTGCTGGTGTCCGTCCTCACCCGAGCCACGCCGGACGAGGTGCGGCTGCTGTTGATCGACCCGAAGCGGGTCGAGATGACCGGCTACGAGGGCATCCCGCACCTGGTCACCCCGATCGTGACGAACGCCAAGAAGGCTGCCGACTCGCTGGACTGGGTCGTGCGCGAGATGGACATGCGGTACGACGACCTCGCCGCCAACGGGGTCCGGCACATCGACGACTTCAACCGCAAGGTCCGCAACGGCGAGATCAAGGCCCCGCCGGGCAGCGAACGGGAGATGCGCCCGTACCCGTACCTGCTGGTGATCGTGGACGAGTTGGCGGACCTCATGATGGTCGCGCCACGCGACGTGGAGGATTCGGTCGTCCGGATCACCCAGCTCGCCCGGGCCGCCGGCATCCACCTGGTGCTGGCCACCCAGCGCCCGTCGGTCGACGTGGTGACCGGCCTGATCAAGGCGAACGTGCCGTCCCGCCTGGCGTTCGCCACCTCGTCCCTCGCGGACTCGCGGGTCATCCTGGACCAGCCCGGCGCGGAGAAGCTGTTGGGCCGCGGTGACGGGCTCTTCCTGCCGATGGGCGCCTCGAAGCCGGTCCGGATCCAGGGCGCGTGGGTGACCGAGCGCGAGATCGCCGACGTGGTGAAGTTCTGCAAGGACCAGCGGGAGCCTGAGTTCCGCAAGGACGTGCTGGCCCCCGCGCAGGAGAACAAGAAGAAGATCGACGAGGACATCGGCGACGACCTCGACCTGCTCGTGCAGGCGGTGGAGCTGGTGGTCACCTCACAGTTCGGCTCCACCTCGATGCTCCAGCGCAAGCTGCGGGTCGGTTTCGCGAAGGCGGGTCGTCTCATGGACCTCATGGAGACCCGTGGGGTGGTCGGGCCGTCGGAGGGGTCGAAGGCCCGCGACGTGCTCGTCAAGCCGGACGAGCTGGACGACGTCCTGGGCGGCCTGCGCGGCGACGTGGACTGACCGGGAGATAAGAACCGGACCGGGAGTACGCGACGGGCCCGCCGGAAGCCGGCGGGCCCGTGAAGGAAGTGCGCTCAGTTGTTGATCAGCGCGCCGATGATCACCAGGCTGATGATCGCGGCGACGACGCTGGCCACGGCGGCGTACCAGCCCAGCGGCTTGTCACCGAGCACGGCGCCGACGACGCCGGCGATCACGCCGAGCACACCGAAGATGATCGGGTTGAGCAGCAGGGCGAGCACCGCGAACACGAAACCCACGATGGTGAGGATCCGGGCGGCGTTGGTGCGCTGGCGGGCGGTGCCGGGAACGTCGGCCATGTCTTCCTCCGGTGTGAGAGCCTGTGGTGGCGGACCGATCACTACCCACTGTGGGCGCTCGTCACGCGTCCCTCGTCAGTGGAAGATCTTCAGCCCGACCACGCCGGCGACCACCAGCAGCAGGCAGAGGATCCGGGGCAGGCTCGCCGACTCGCCGAGCGCCACCATCCCGACCAGCGCCGTCCCCACCGCGCCGATGCCGACCCAGACCGCGTAACCGGTGCCGACCGGGATGTCACGCAGCGCGTACGCCAGCCCGGCCATGCTCAGCACCAGGGTCAGGACGAACACCGCCGACGGGAGTAGCCGGCTGAAGCCGGCGCTGCGGTCCAGGGCGATCGCCCAGGCGGTCTCCAAGAATCCTGAGATCACCAACACCAGCCAGGCCATCGGCCGACGCTAGCACCGGCCCGGCGGGCGGGGCGGTGACTCCCACCACCACACGTTGACCTGTACCTCGCTTCAACTTGCAGGATGGCGGTATGGCCCTGCTCTATGCCGATCCCGAGGTCGCTGCCGTCCTGGACGCCACCACCACCGTCGACGCCATGCGGGTCGCCCTGGTGGCCGCGTACGAGGGGCGGCTGGTCGCCCCACCCCGGGCCACCGCCCGGCTCGGCGGGGGACGGATGGTGCTCACCGCCGGGCACCTGGTCGGCGAGTGGTACGGCTACCGCTCGTACGACACGTTCGGCCACCCGCAGGGCGAGCAGCTTGTGGTGCTGCACGACGAGCGCACCGGCGCGGTCCGGGCGGTCGCCGTCGGCGAGGAGCTGGGCTCCCGGCGTACCGGTGGGCTGGGTGGCGTCGCTGTCGACGCGCTGGCCCGGCCGGACGCGGCGACCCTCGGCGTGATCGGCTCCGGGCGGCAGGCGTGGACCCAGGTGTGGGCCGCGGCGGCGGTCCGCCCGCTGCGCGAGGTGGCCGTGCACAGCCGTTCGGCGGCGCGACGGGACGCCTTCGCCGCCCGCGTGCGCGCCGAGCTGGGCGTGCCGGCCCGCGCCGTCGCCGACCCGGGCGCGGCGGTCACCGGACACGACATCGTGGTGCTCGCCACCACCAGCCCGACCCCGGTGCTGCGCGCCGCCGACGTGAGCCCCGGCACACACGTCAACGCGGTCGGTTTCAAGCAGCACGACCGCAGCGAGTTCGGCACCGACCTGCTGGACGTCGCCGACCTGCTGGTCACCGACTCGCCGGCCCAGGCGGCCGACTACCAGCCGCCGATGCTCGCGGCCCTGCCCCCGTACGCCGGGCGGTTGCGTGACCTGGGCGGCATCCTGGCCGGCGCGGTCCCCGGCCGGACCACGGCGGACCAACGCTCCGTCTTCTGCTCCACGGGCCTGGCCGGCACCGAGGTCTTCCTGCTCGACGCGCTGACCCGGGTGGGCGCGGCGGCGGGCTGACCGGAGCGCCGCGCGGGGCCACCCCGGCCGTCAGCACGGCCCGCGTGCGTGGGCTACCCGGGCCGGCCCGGTACCCTCGGATGGTGTCTGCCACCTCTCCTTCTCCTTCCGACGACGCCGAGGGCCGCCGCGTCGCCCTGCTCACCCTGGGCTGCGCCCGCAACGAGGTCGACTCGGAGGAGCTGGCCGCCCGGCTGCACGCCGACGGCTGGCAGGTGACCACCGACGGCGAGGGCGCCGACGTGGTGGTCGTCAACACCTGCGGTTTCGTGGAGAAGGCCAAGCAGGACTCCATCCAGACCCTGCTCGCCGCCGCCGGCACCGGCGCCAAGGTGGTCGCCGCCGGCTGCATGGCCGAGCGGTACGGCCGGGAGCTGGCCGACAGCCTGCCCGAGGCGCAGGCGGTGCTGAGTTTCGACGACTACCCGGACATCGCCGCCCGGCTGAACGCCGTCGTCGCCGGGGAGCAGATCACCGCGCACACTCCCCGGGACCGCCGCGAGCTGCTGCCGCTGACCCCTGTGCAGCGCCAGAGCGCCGCCGTGTCCCTGCCCGGGCACGGGACCGTGACGCGCACCCCCGTCGACACCGACGAGCACACCCCGGCGCACCTGCGCCAGGTGCTGCGCCGTCGGCTGGACACCGGCCCGGTCGCCTCACTGAAGCTCGCCAGCGGCTGCGACAGGCGCTGCGCGTTCTGTGCCATTCCCGCGTTCCGTGGGGCCTTCGTCTCGCGTACGCCCGACGAACTGCTCGCCGAGGCGGAGTGGCTGGCCAAGACCGGCGTACGGGAGCTGGTGCTGGTCAGCGAGAACTCCACCTCGTACGGCAAGGACCTCGGCGACCCGCGCGCGTTGGAGAAGCTGCTGCCGCAGCTCGCCGCGGTGTCCGGCATCGTGCGGGTGCGGGTGAGTTACCTCCAGCCGGCCGAGACCCGGCCCGGTCTGGTCGAGGCGATCGCCGGCACGCCGGGGGTGGCCCCGTACTTCGACCTGTCGTTCCAGCACTCGAGTGAACCGGTGCTGCGCCGGATGCGGCGTTTCGGCTCGACCGACCGTTTCCTGGAGCTGCTGGCCAGTGCCCGCGCGCTGGCCCCGGAGGCGGGCGCGCGGAGCAACTTCATCGTGGGCTTCCCCGGTGAGACCCGCGCCGACATCGACGAGCTGACCCGGTTCCTGACCGAGGCGCGGCTGGACGCGATAGGCATGTTCGACTACAGCGACGAGGACGGCACCGAGGCGGCCGGCCTGCCCGGCAAGGTCTCCGCCGCGACCATCAAGCGGCGCTACGACAGGCTCAGCGCGCTCGCCGACGAGCTGTGCTCGCAGCGGGCCGAGGACCGGCTCGGCTCGACTGTCGAGGTGCTCGTCGACGCGATCGTCGACGGCGTGGTGGAGGGCCGGGCGGCGCACCAGGCGCCGGAGGTGGACGGTTCCACCACCCTCGTCGCACCTGCCGAGGGCGGGGTCGACCTGGCCGCGTTGCGCCCGGGTGACCTGGTGCGGGCCACGGTGACCGGCACCGAAGGGGTGGATCTGCTCGCGGTGCCGGATGAGATGATCTCGGCCTCGCCCGGCGCGGCACGGTGACGGCGGGCCCGGACGAAGCGGGGGAGCCAGGTGGTGCGGTGCCGGAGACGCCATGGCGACCCGAGCGGAGCGAGACGGTGACCGGGGCGACGGAGTCGACGCCGGCCCGGGTGGTCGCGCGGGTGCCCGTGCTCAACGCGGCAAACGCGCTTACCGCCCTGCGGCTGGCGCTGGTGCCGGTGTTCGCCGCGTCCGTGATCGTGTCGGGAATGACCCACGCGGGCTGGCGGATGGCGGCCTGCCTGATCTTCGCGGTGGCCTCGGCGACCGACCTGGTGGACGGCTGGATCGCCCGCCGGTTCGGGCTGGTCACCTCGGTCGGCAAGGTCGCCGACCCGATCGCCGACAAGGCGCTCACCGGCGCGGCCCTGGTGCTGCTGTCCTGGTACGACCGGCTGCCCTGGTGGGTGACGGCGCTGATCCTCGCCCGCGAGCTGGGCATCACCGGGCTGCGGTTCTGGGTGATCCGGCACGGGGTGATCGCGGCCAGCCGCGGCGGCAAGATCAAGACTGCTCTCCAGATCCTGGCCATCGCCTGGTACCTCTGGCCGATGCCTGCCGCGCTCGTCGCCGTCGGCCCCTGGATCATGGGCGCCGCCGTCCTCGTCACGGTGGCGACGGGCTTCGACTACGTCACCCAGGCCCTACGCCTGCGCCGCCCCCACCGGGACTGACACCACCCACCCCCACCCACCCGCGTCGATCATGAAGTTGTTGCCGTCCGGGCCGGTGTGTCGGGGCGATAACTTCATGATCGGACGGGTTCGGCCGGGAGGGTTGGGGGTCGGCGGGTGGGGAGGACGGGCTCATGAAGCGGGGCGAGCGGGACGTGGGGGACGGGAACGTGGCGGGCAGCGCGGCGGCGGGCGTGGTGCACAGCCTGGCGCAGCGGCACGAGACCCTTGCCACTGTCGAGTCGCTCACCGGCGGCCTGCTCTCGGCGTCGATCGTGGAGATCGCCGGGGTCAGTGCGATCTACCGGGGCGGGCTTGTCGTCTACGCCACCGAGTTGAAGGCCACGCTCGCCGGCGTACCGGCCGATCTGCTGGCCGAGCGCGGCCCGGTGGACCCGGACGTGGCGTTGGCGCTCGCCGAGGGCGGTCGGCAGCGCTGCGGCGCGGACTGGGGGCTCGCCACCACCGGGGTCGCCGGCCCGGAGCCGCAGGACGGCAAGCCCGTCGGCCTCGTCTACGTCGCGGTCGCCGGCCCGACCGGCGCCGAGGTTCGTCAGCTCGACCTGGACGGCGGGCGGGACCACGTGCGCTCGGCCGCCGTCGTCGAGGCGTTGCGGCTGCTCGCCGACCGGATACACAGCGCCGACGAGGCCGCCCGCGACGGCGTGGGAACGGGCGGCGCGGGGCGCCGATGAGCCGCCCCGGGCGAACCGACGGGCGGGGCGGGATGTCGCCGGGCCCCACAACGGGTACGGTTGCGGGAAGGCTCCGACGCTCGGAGCCGGCGCGGTCCGCCGCGGCCGGCTGCCCGAGGCCGGGCGAGAGGTATCCCTCAGGGGGAGGTGCGATGGTCCTGCTACGCCGGGTGATCGGTGACGCACTGCGGGCGCGCCGGCAGGGACAGCAGCGCACACTGCGTGAGGTGTCCACCGCCGCCAACGTCAGCCTCGGCTACCTCTCCGAGATCGAGCGGGGGCACAAGGAGCCGTCCAGCGAGCTGCTCGCCGCGATCTGCGACGCGCTCGGCGCCCGCCTGTCCGAGTTGTTGCGCGAGGTGAGCGACACCGTGGCGCTCGCCGAGCAGATGCCCGCCGGGGTGCTCGTCGGCATGCAGGACGAGCCGGCCGAGGCCGCGCCCGTCGGCGCGTCGGCAGCCGTGCGCAAGGGCGCCAACCGGGGCGTTCGCCAGGTCACGTCCGATGGCAAGGTCGCCGTGTCGGTCCGGCACGACTCGCCGCTGCGGGCAACGCTGCGCAGCACCCGGGTCCGCCCCACCGAGCGCGACCGGGACGTGGTCTGCGCCGCCTGAGCCCGTCGCGCGGTTGACCATGGGCGAGGTGGCCCCCGCCGCGTAGGGTTGCCCGCAGGAGCCGACGGTGCCCGTCGAGCGCCCGGTACGGATGCCTCGCTGGCGTTCGGCTGGGACGATGGAGACCGGCCGGTGCGCGGTCGGTCGGGGCGACCCCGGCCCGATCGCGGTGGAGCGACGCTACTGAGGGGATACCGCGGAGATGGCGAACCCGTTCGTCAAGGGCTGGAACTACCTGATGGCACTCTTCGGTGCCAAGATCGACGAGCACGCCGATCCCAAGGTGCAGATCCAGCAGGCCATCGAGGATGCCCAGCGGCAGCACCAGGCGCTGGTCCAGCAGGCTGCGGCGGTCATCGGCAACCAGCGTCAGCTGGAGATGAAGCTGTCCCGGCAGATGACCGAGGTCGAGCGGTTGCAGGGCAACGCCCGGCAGGCCCTGGTGCTGTCCGACCAGGCCCGCGCCAAGGGCGACGAGGCCGAGGCGGGGCGGTTCGAGCAGTCCGCCCAGGCCCTGGCCACCCAGCTCGTCTCTGCCGAGCAGGCCACCGAGGACCTGAAGACCCTGCACGACCAGGCGCTCGGCGCCGCCGCGCAGGCCCGCCGCGCCGTCGAGAACAACTCGATGATCCTCCAGCAGAAGCTCGCCGAGCGGACCAAGCTGCTCAGCCAGCTGGAGCAGGCCAAGATGCAGGAGACGGTGGCCCGCTCGCTGGAGTCGATGTCGTCGCTGACCGCGCCCACCAACACCCCGTCCCTGGACGAGGTGCGTGATCGCATCGAGCGGCGGTACGCCAACGCGATGGGCCGCGCCGAGCTGGCCGGCAACTCCGTCGAGGGCCGGATGCTGGAGATCCAGAAGGCGACAATCGACTCGGCGGGCTCGGCCCGGCTGGAGCAGATCCGGTCCAGCATGGCGGGGGAGCAGCTCGGCGGCACGGCCCAGCGTCCGGCGGTGCCGCAGGGTGAGAAGGCGGGACCGGCAAACGACCCGACCGCCGCAGCCCGGCTGGACGAGCTGCGCGCCAGCATGGCCCGCGAACGGGGCACCGGCGACCCGACCGCCGCCGGCTGAACGACCGGTCCGAGGAGGTCACGGTGGCAGACGAGCGGACGCGGTACTTCCGTCGGCTGGGTCGGCTGCGCCGGTCCGCGCGGCGGTGGAGCGTACTGGCCGGTGGGCTCGGCGGCGCCGCGGCGGTGCTGACCCCGTACGCCGGCCTCGGTCTGCCGGACGCGGCCTGGGCCGGCGCCGCGGGCAGCGCCGTGGCGATGGCCGCCTGGCGGTGGATCGACCTGCGGGCGCTGGCCGCCCGCCCGGCGCCCCCGGCGTTGGATCCGGCCGAGGCTGCCGCGCGGTCCCGGGCCCGGCTGGTGGCCGCCGTCGAGCGACTGCCGGTCGGCTCGGGCGTGCTGGCCGAGGTACGCCGGGTCCGCAGCCGGGTCGCGCTGCGCGGCACCACCGCCGGGCAGCAGTGGGCCCGACTGGACCGTGCGTCGCTCACCCTGGCCGGGATGGCGCCGCGACTCAGCGGGCTGGCCGAGCCGGCCGTGCGGGAGGCCGCTGCCGCCGACCGGTCGTTGCGCGACCTCGCCGAGCGGGTGGCAAGCGTGGAACGGGCCCTGCGGCTCGCGCCGACCGACGCCCGGACGCCCCTGGCCGAGGCGCACCGCACGCTGACCACCCAGCTGGAGAGCGGCGTGGCGGCCTACGAGCGGCTGGTGGTCGCCGCCGCCGGCTACCTCGCCGAGGACTCCCGACCGGAGCCCACCCACCCGGCCGCCGACCGTCTGACCGAGGCGACCGACCTGCTGCACGGGGTGGCCTCGGCCCTCGCCGAGCTGCGGGCCGGCAGCGACGGCCTGCGCGCGCCCACCCGCTGACGACCCGCGCGCCCCCACGCTGAGGACCCACCCGTCACGGTGGGGTCGTGACCGGGATCGGGCCCGTGTACGGCGAGCTGCCGACGACGTTGAACGACCGGATCCGGTAGTGGTAGGTCACGCCCCGGGCCAGCCCCGTGTTGGTGAAGCCGCGACCGGTCACCGTGAAGGTCGCCACCTCCTGGCCGAACGCCGGGTCCAGCGCCCGCTGCACGATGAACCCGGACCCCGGGCCGGCGGGCGTGTGCGCCGTCCAGCCCAGCACCACAGTTGCGGTGTCCGGCCCCGGCGCGCTCGCGGCGGCGGTCACCTCGCTCGGGGTGCCCGGCGCGGGAGGGGTGCTCGCCGCGGCCACCGTCGACCAGGCCGAGGCGGCGCCCAGGTAGGTCGTGCGGACCCGGTAGTAGTACGTGGTGTCCGCGGCGGCAGTGGTGTCCAGGTGGTTGTCGCCGACCCCGATCGCCGTGGTGCCCGGGCCGCTCGTGAACGTCGGGTTGGTGGCGCGCTGTACGTCGATGCCTGTGGCGAAGGAGCGGTTCGTCCAGCGCAGGGCCACCCGCAGCGGCGCGGCGGGCGGGATCGCCGCGATCAGCGCACCAGGCGCGGCGAGGTGCACCGAGGCGGGCACGCTGTTCGACCAGGACGAGTAGCTGACGTCGTTCTCCGCCCGGATCCGGTAGTGGTAGGTCACGCCCGGGGTGACCGTCGCGTCGGTGTAGCGGGTGGCGGTGGCCGCGACGGTGATCGTGGTGACGTCGCCGCCGAACGCCGCGTCGGTGGCCCGTTGCAGCAGGTGGCTGGTCGCGGCCGGGCGTCCGCCGTTGCCGGTCCAGGCCAGGGCGATCGCCGGCAACGCGGTGGCCGACCCGGGCACCGGCGTGGCGGTCAGCCCGGTGGGCGCCCGCGGCGTCACCCGCAGCACAAGCGGGCGGCTCATGCCCAGGTCACGGTGGCCGGCGAGCTGGCTGTGCCAGCGGTACTCCCAACCGAGGTTGACCATCTGGTTGACCACCACGGCGGGTCGCCCGTCGGTCGGGCTGAGCGGCGTCGATCCGACCCGCGCACCGGGTGGACGGCCGGGGTCGAGCAACCGGACGCTGTCGCCCAACTTGAACGGCAGGGCCGGCGCGACGGGGCGGAGCGCCACCACCACGTCCTCCCGCGGGTTGACCCGGACGATCTGTTTCCAGCCCAGCTCCGTCCCGTGCGGGGGGCGCTGCGTGCCGTCCCAGCCGACCCGGTTGACGAGCTGCACGTCGCAGCCACCGAAGTGCAGCGGCTCGGTCTGCCGGACGTTGCCGCTGATCCGCCAGAGCTGGGTGCCGTCGGCCGGCGCGCCGACAGGTACGGCCGGGTCGGCGGCGTACAGCACCTCGGTCACCGGGTCGGTCGGGCCGAGCGGCAGGGTCGCCGGGGCGAGCGGCCCGGCGTGCGGGTGGGCGACACCGAGCCGCCCGGCCAGCCGGCCGTGACCGGGTTCGAAGACCTGCTGCGTGGCCTTGACCTCGATCGGCAGGGTCACCGGGCCGGCGCCGCCCAGCGGCGTGAACGTCACCGTGTCGGCGTGCGCCGACACGGTCGTCTCGGCCGCCGTCCGGCTGCCGAACGCCGGGTCGTACGCCGGCTGCGGCACGATCGGCGGGCGCTGGCTGGCCGCGTACGCCCCGGGCAGTCGCTCCCGCAGCCGGGCCAGGTCGTACGCCGGTTCGGGCACACCGCTCACCCGGAGCTGGAGCAGGGTCCGGGTGTTCGGGCCGTACCCGGGCTCGGTGGGCGGCGGGCCGCCCTCGGCCGTCCGGTCCGGCGCGTCGGTGTGCTGGTCGTAGCGCGGATCGAAGCCGGGCAGCGGGGCCGGGGCGTCGTTGTAGAGGATCAGCGTGCTGCCCGGGGCCACCGTGGAGAAGTCGACGAGCACGTCGGCGCGCTCACCCGGAGCGAGCAGCAGCGTGTGCCCGTCCACGTTCAGCACTGTCGGGTCGAGCCTGTCGTAGCGGTACCCGATGGGCCGGTTCGCCAGCACCACCGGGGCGGGCAGCAACCCTGCCTCGTTGCCGATCTGGACGAACTCCGGGCCGGCGGCCCGTGGGTCCGGCACACCGCCGTCGCGCCCGTCGCTCGGCCAGCCGGCCGGCCGGTCCGGCGCCCGTACGGCGGGCACCATCGGCACCTCGCCGGCGTCCGCGTCGGCCAGAGCGCCGCCGTCGGTCCACATCGGGGCGTCCGAGCAGGCCCGGTAGAGCTGGAGGTTGAGGCTGCGGTCCAGGCAGGCGTTGAGGATGCGGAACCGGTACGTGCGCGGGCGCACCTCCAGGTACGGGTAGGCGACACCGTTGACGAGCGGGGTGTCGCCGTACGCCGCGGGCACCGCGGACGGGTGCGGCACCCCGGGGCGCAGCGGCGGCTCGGCGGGCGCGCCGACGGGGTCGTGGTGCGGGTTCGGCACCGGCCCCGGTCCGGTAGGCGGTGGCCCGCCGGCGATCCGGTCCGCAAGCGGCCACCCGTCGACAGTGGGCCCGCCGTCGGCGCGGCTGCCGTCCGGGGCGGGACTGCGCGACCAGGGGCCGTAGTCCCACCTGCCGGTCGGGTTGCGTCCCCCGGAGCGGTACGGGTTCTGCCGGGGCTGGTAGACGTGGGGGTGCCACAGGCTGCCCCGGGCGCCCCACCGCTCCCGGTCCCAGGTCGGGTCCTCGGCGGCGAGTTGGGTGTCGTCAGGCACGAACGTCTTGTCCTCGATCACCAGGGGTAGCTGCTCGGCCGGCAGGACCCCGTCGGCGACGAGCTGATTCTCGACCGGGTCGGTGAGCAGGTAGGGCGCGAGCTGCCCGCCGTAGACGGTGAGCCGGGCCAGGCCGAGGGTGTTGTCGTGGAACCACAGCAGTCGGCCGCTCTGCTCGTTGGGGAAGTAGAGCGTGGTGGCGCCCGCTCCGGGCGGCGGCATGTCCGGCACGGGCGTCAGGCCCGCCCCGGTCGGGTACGGGGTGATCTCCCCGGCCGGGGTGATCCACTGCCCGGGAGTGCCCGCGCTGGTCCAGCCGGTCTGCGCCCCGGCCAGGTGCAGCACCGCCCGGTTCTGCGGGTACGGCGCCGGGCCGTCCAGCGGGCCGATGCCGGCCCCCTCGACCGTCTCGTCGACAGGCAGGAACAGCTCGCCGGCACGGCCGGTGGGAAGCTGGTTGATGAACTTCACCCGGACCGGCCGGCCCCGCCTAGCGTGGATCATCGGGCCGAGGTGCCAGGGCCGCTCCGGGGGCGCCACCGTGTTGTGGCCGGACGCGTCGGTGCCCAGGTTGAGCTGCCGGTAGCCGCGCAGCCGGGTGGCCGGCAGGTCCCGGTGCAGGCGTTGCGCGTACTCCTGGAGCCCGAGTTCGTAGTAGTCGCAGCCCGGGTAGCTGATCGTGTCGGGCACGGCCACCGGCAACCGCCCGACGAGGTCCGTGCCGCTCGCCCGGCCCGGGGTCGGCAGCGCGTCGACGAACTTCCGCAGCCCGGTGCCCGGCATCGGCCGACCGTCGGGGGCGCGCGTCGGGCGGGGACTGTACGCGACGTTCGGCACCGGCCCGAAACAGCGCGGCACCGCGGTCGGGTCCAGGCTCGTCGTGGGGGCGGCCTCCTCGGCGGTACGCGCGGCCGGGACGGACACCGTCCGGCCGAGGCTGTCGGGGGTGGGCCGGTAGAAGAAGGTGGAGCGGAGTCTGCGGAAGATCGCCATGACTCTCCCCGAGGTTGGGGCAGGAGGATCGCCACCCCGGCGTGGCGGCCCCCCGGCACTCTGCTGACGGGCGGTGAGCACTCAACCGCAGCATGCGACGTCGGAGGCCGGTTAGGAATTACCCAATCGTCCGTTTCTGGGCAGACCTCGATCGACGAGGGCCCTGGTCAGCCGGACGAAGGCGTGCCCGGAAGCTCCGGCTGGCAGACCGGGCACCAGTAGGTGACCCGCTCGCCCAGCTCCTCCTTGCGGATGGCGGTGCCGCAGCGGCGGCACGGCTGGGCGCGGCGGCCGTACACGTAGCTTGTCTGACCCCGGTGCAGCGAACCTGTGGTGCTCTGCGTCCAGCGGCCCCGGTTGGCGGCCAGCAGCCGCTGCGCGAGCGCCACAGTGCCGGGCAGGTCGGGCACCGCGCCGACGGGCGTCCACGGCGACACGCCCCGCAGGAACAGCACCTCGCACTTGTAGAGGTTGCCCACCCCGGCAAGGTTGCGCTGGTCGAGCAGGGCCTCGGCGATGCTCTGCTCCGGGTGCGCGGCGAGCCGGTGGACCGCCTCGGCCGGATCCCAGTCCGGGCCGAGCAGGTCCGGCCCGAGGTGGCCCACCAGGCCGTCCTCCTCGGCGGTCGGCACCAGAGCCAGCTCGTGCAGGTGGTAGCCGACCGCCACCGCGCCGGGGGTGCGCAGCACCACCCGGATCAGGTGCGCCGGGCGGCCGCTCCACCGTTCCCCAGGCGCGTACGCCCGCCAGGCGCCGTCCATCCGCAGGTGGGAGTGCAGCGTCCACCGCGCCTCGTCCGGGGAAGTGAGGCGGAGCAGCAGGTGCTTGCCCCGGCTGGCCGACTCGCTGACGGTCCACCCGGTCAGGTCGGTGGTGGCGAGCTGCGGCACCCGGAAGTCGGACCCGGTGAGCCGCGCGCCGGCCAGCGCGCGGTGCAGCACGCGGGCCGTGTTCCAGACGGTGTCGCCTTCGGGCATCCTGCCATTCTCCCTCTTTCGAGCATGATTCGCATGTGTCGCTATTTGTACTCAGGTTCCTGGTGATCTACAGACATGGAAGGGTCAGGGGGGTTCTGAGGAGAATGCCATGACGCGACCTCATTGTCGTATCCGATCCGCTACCCTCACCGCCACCCTCGCCCTCACCCTCGCCGCGGCCGCCGTGTCCGCGATCGGCGCATCCCCGACCGCACCCTCCGCGACCGGACCCTCGCTCACCCTGACCGCCGTCGCAGCCGCCGGCGAACGGTGGAGCGCCGACCTGTCGACAGTGAACCGCGACGACGTCAACGTCAGGCGTACCCCCGCCGGGCTGCGGCTGCGCGAGGCCCGCGCGGGCGGCCGCAGCCCCCGCAGCCCGCACAGCGCGGTCGCCGAGGGCATGCTTCTCACCGCGCCGCGCACCCTCACCCGACCGGCCACCCGGGTCCGCGCCGAGATCACCGCCGACGTCCCCGCCGGCGCCACAGTGGAGGCGCAGGTCCGCGGATGGCGGATCAGCGGCTGGACCGAATGGCGGGCCGCGACCGCCGGCGTGGTCTTCGACCGGCCGGTCAGCCACGTGCAGACCCGGGTGGTGCTGACCGCGCGGGCCGGCGGCGCCACCGCGACGGTACGCGCCGTCCAGCTCACCGCCGACGCGACGGCAGCCGTCTCCGCCGCCACGCCCGGCCTCACCTACCGGGTGTACGCCACCCGCATCGGCCTGGTCGGCGAGCTGACCGCCAACGGCCACACCATCCAGGCGCGCGACCACTTCGCGGCGCTACCGTCGCGCCGGGGCCTCTCCCCGCTCAACAGCGGCGACTACACCGTGCGGGTCTGCACCACCACGGGCGCCCGCTGCGAGTACGCCCCGGTCTGGGACGTCGGGCCGTGGAACACCCGCGACGACTACTGGAACCCGTCCGCCGTGCGGGAGAACTGGAAGAACCTGCCGCAGGGCCGGCCCGAGGCGCAGGCCGCGTACCAGTCCGGCTACAACGGCGGGCGGGACCAGTTCGGGCGTACGGTGCTCAACCCGGCCGGCATCGACCTCGCCGACGGCACCTTCATCGACGGCCTGCGACTCACCACCAACGCCTGGGTGGACGTCGCCTACCTGTGGACCGGCGGCGGGCCGCGCGGCGTCGTCGGCGACGGGCCGCTGAACATCCGCAGCGGACCCGGCACGTCGTACGCGGTCCGTGGCCTCGCCGCGCGGTTCGCGAACGTGCCGATCCAGTGCTACGTCACAGGTCAGTCGGTCGTCGGCCCGTACCGCACCACCACCAGGTGGAACCGCCTGGCCACCGGGCAGTACGTCAGCCACGCGTACATCTCGGCGGTCTACGGCGGCGCCGTGCCTGTCTGCTGAGTCGATACCGCCCGGCGGGTGTCGTCAGGGACGCTCGTCGGGGCGGGCGGGGCGCACCATGTCCTGGTAACGCGGGTGGCTCGCCCCGTACACGGCGTAGTTGAGCCGGGCGTGCGACAGGCTCAGGTCACCGTTGGCGCCACCGCGCACCGCGTCGGCGTCGGCGTCGCTCTGACCGTCGTCGGTCCAGAAGCAGACCGGGCAGGTCCCGCCGCCGGTCCGAGAGGCACAACAGGGACAGCCCACGGGAACTACGTGTTCACCCACCGGGGCAGCATTCCATAGTCGAATGTCACCCGGCCACCCGCAGGAGGTCGCCCGGGCGCACGCCCGGGGTGGCCAGCGCGACGCCCCGCCGGGCGGTGCCCACCCCGGGGTCGACAACCGCCACGTGGACGCCCACCGGCAGGTACGGCACCGTCTGCGCCAGCACGGCGGCACCGCGCCGGACGTCCGCCGGCGGCACCAGATGGGTCACGTCGATGACCCGGGCGGCTGGCGCGATCCGGGCGATCACCCCGTGGCAGGCGGCCACGAAGCCGTCGGTGAGGCCGTAGTCGGTGGTCAACGAGACCCAGTGCGTGACAGCCATGCCGGCAGGTTAACCGTCGACGTGCCCCGGTCGCCGCACGGCCGATCGCCGGGTGGCGGATATGGGACAACGCGGTGACCGACCGGCCACTGCCGGCGGCCGGCGTCGCCCGGCAGACTGCCCTGGTGACACATCGGAGCCTGCCCGCCGTCGGGGTCCTGCTGGTCGCCGTCGCCCTCACCGCTGCCTGCGGCAGTGACGACAAGCCAAGCGCGGCGCAGTCCGTCTCGCCGGTCACCGCTCCCGCGGCGAGCGGCCTCGCGAGCGCGCCGACACCGTCGGTGGCCCCGTCAAACCCCGCCGGTGTCACCCAGCCCCCGAGCAGTCCCGCACCGCCAGCCCCGCCGTCGGCCGTGCCGCCCGCGGCCCCGCAGGGGCCGATCGAGCGCCGGCTGGCCAGCCCACCGCCTGTGGTGCTGCCCCCGCGTCCGCCCGGCGCTCCGGGCGCTCGGCAGGTGGTCGACGCGTTCCGGGCCGCCGGTCTGCGCGTGACACACCCGAAGGACCGCTCGGTGGACTGTGGACCGGACGGCCTGGGTCTGGGCTGTTCCGAGATCGTCGCCACCGACGGCGTCACCGTCTACGTCTTTCCGGACGAGACCAGCGCCGGCGACATCGCCGAGACGTGGGGTGGCCAGTCGTACCGGCGCGGCGCGGTGGTGCTCAACTACCTCGAGGCGAAGACCCCGGCGGCCGACCGCCCGCGCTACGAGAAGACCCTCAACAGCCTCCACTGACCGCCGCAGCCGATCGCTGGCCGCTGGCCGCTGGCCGCGTGGCGTCGGTGGTCCGAGGCATGTGTGTCTCGTGACCGGTATACCTGTGAGTCATATCTATGACTCACAGGTATGCCGGTCAACGGAAACAGACCGGCCGACGGCGGTGGCTGCGTGGCGGTGTGGCCTGAGGTGGGTCGTCCAGGTGACGGCGACCAGGCGGGAGGCTCGCTCGACAGGCGGCGGTCGTGGTGGTCGTGCGGTGGCCGGCCGCCGTCCGCCGACTCGACGCCGCGCGGGTGGGTCAGCCGCGCAGGCGCAGGCCGCGCGGGGTGGCCCGGAAGCCGGCGGCGGTCAGCGCGTCACCGAGCGGCGACGAGTGCACCGCCTCGCCGTCGGCCCGCTCCACAGACATCGCGCCCAACGCTCCGGAGTGGACGGCGTCGGCGAGCGCCTTGCCGGCCGCCGCGAGGGTTTCGGCGTCGTCGGTGAAGGAGAGCAGGGTCCGGCCGCCGCGTTCGACGTACAGCACCAGGTCACCGCCGACCTGCACCACGAGGGCGCCCGCCTTGCGGCCGGCCCGGTGCCCCGTCGCGGGGGTGGCTCCGTCACCGGAGTCGACGACGCGTTCCGGCCAGGGCAGCGCCGCACCGTACGGGTTGGCCGGGTCGGTGGCGGCCAGCACCGTGGCGGGGGCGCCCCGGCCACGACCACCGTCGGCCGGGTCGGCAAGCGCGCGGAGCCTGTCCACCGCGCCGGGCACCGCGAACTGCGCCGCGCCGAGGCCCTCGACGAAGTAGCCCCGGCGGGCCGCGCCGCGCTCCTCAAGCGCCGACAGCACCGGGTAGACCGCCGAGAATCCACCGACCACCTGCTCGGCCATCACCGCGCCGCGGGTGACCACCCCGTGCCGCTCCAGCAGCACGTCGGCGAGGGCGGCGGCCCGTCGGGTCGGGTCGAGGTCGCGGTCCGGGAGCCGGGACCAGCGGCCGGCGACTGTCGGTGGGCCGCCCCGGGTGGGCAGCGCCACCCGACCGGGCCGCCGGTAACGCGTGCGTGGGGCAGAGGGCCGCGACCGGTGCGCGCCACCGGCGCCGAGCACCGCCCGCAGCGGGGCGAGGGTGTCGTTGGTGAGGTGACCGGCCCAGACCAGGTCCCAGATCACCCCGGTCAGGGCGGCGTCGTCGGTGGCGCCGACCCGGTCGGCCAGCGCCCGGAAGAACAGTGCCTGCCCGTCGCCGAGCGCGTCGAGCACCGCGTCGTGCAGCGGGGTGCGGGTCAGCGCCTCGTCGGGCGGCGGGAGTAGCAGCGGCGCGGCGTCCGCGTACGCCAGGGTGACCCAGCCGTCGCCCCCGGAGATCGCCCCCGAACCGGCCCAGAGCACCTCACCGCTGGCGCACAGCTCGTCGAGCTGGGCGGGGGAGTAGTCGGCGACCCGGCCGGGCAGCACCAGCCGTTCCAGCGCGGACGCCGGCACCGCGGCCCCCTGCAACTGCTCCACGGTCGCGGCGAGCGCCTCCACACCTCGGCCGGACGAGCCGACCTGCTGCCAGCGGGGCAGGAACGTGGCAAGCGCCCGGGGCGGCACCGGTTCGATCTCCCGGCGCAGCGCGGCGAGCGAACGGCGGCGCAGCATCCGCAGCACCTCGGCGTCGCACCACTGGGCGCCTGCCGTGTCGGGCGTGAACTCCCCGGAGACGACGCGGCCGGTGGCGGCGAGGCGGCGCAGCGCCTGCTCGACGACGAACACTCCGAGTCCGAAGCGGGCCGCGCCGCTCGCGGCGGCGAACGGCCCGTGGGTGCGGGCGTAGCGGGCCACCAGGTCGCCCAGCGGATCGGCCACCGGGGCGAGGTACGCCTCGGCCACCCCGACCGGCAGCGCCACGCCGAGGGCGTCACGCAGCCGGGCGGCGTCCTCGATGCCCACCCAGCGCTGCTCGCCGGCGATCCGGACCCGCAGCACCCGGCGGGTGGCCTCCAACTCGGTCAGCCAGCCCTCCGGCACACCCCGCTCGGTCAACTCGGCGTCGCTCAGGTCGCCGAGCACCCGCAGCAGCTCGACCACGTCCTCCGCGTCACGCGGGCGGCGCTGGTCGGTCAGCCACCGCAGTTGCCTGTCGGTCTCGGCGAGCACCGCCGGATCCAGCAGTTCGCGCAGGTCGACCCGGCCGAGCAGCTCGCCGAGGAGGGTGGAGTCCAGCGCGAGGGCGGCGGCCCGGCGCTCGGCGAGCGGGGCGTCGCCCTCGTAGAGGAACGCGCCGACGTAGCCGAAGAGCAGCGAACGGGCGAACGGGGACGGCGCGCTGGTCTCCACCTCGACCAGCCGGATCTGCGGGCCGCCAGGTCGCGCATCAGCCCGGCCAGCGCCGGCTGGTCGAAGACGTCCTGGAGGCACTCCCGGGCGGCCTCCAGGGTGACCGGGAAGTCGGCGTACTCGCGGGCCACGTCGAGCAGTTGCGCGGCGCGTTGCCGCTGCTGCCAGAGCGGCTGGCGGCGGCGCGGGTCGCGGCGGGGCAGCAGCAGCGAGCGGGCGGCGCACTCCCGGAAACGGGCGGCGAACAGCGCGCTCGTGCCGACCGACTCCTCCACGAGCTGGGCGATCTCGTCCGGCTCGAAGACCACCACGTCGGCGCCGGGCGGCTCGTCGGCGGTATCGGGCAGGCGCACCACGATGCCGTCGTCGGACGGCATCACCTGGGCGTCCACCCCGTACCGCTCGGCCAGCCGGCGGCCCACGGCGAGGGCCCACGGCCCGTTGACCCGCGCGCCGAGGACGCTGTGCACGGCGAGTCGCCAGTCGCCCAGCTCGTCGCGGAACCGCTCGACCACTATCGTGCGGTCGTCGGGCAGCGAACGGGTGGCCTCCCGCTGGTCGCGCAGGTACGCCATCAGGTTGGCGGCGGCCCAGTCGTCCAGCCCGCCGTCGCGCAGCGCGGTCAGCGCCGCCTCGTCGCTCAACCGCAGCAGGGTACGCACCCGCGCGCCGATGGCCCGGCCCAGCTCGACCGGGCGGCCCAGCTGGTCACCCTTCCAGAACGGCATCCGGGCGGCCTGGCCGGGCGCGGGGGAGACCAGCACCCGGTCCGGGGTGATCTCCTCGATGCGCCAGGACGAGGAGCCGAGCAGGAAGACGTCGCCGACCCGCGACTCGTAGACCATCTCCTCGTCCAGCTCACCGACCCGGGCGGCCCGCTCGGCACCGGCCAGGAAGACCCCGAACAGGCCCCGGTCGGGGATGGTGCCGCCGCTGGTCACGGCCAGCCGCTGCGCGCCGGGGCGGCCGGTGAGCAGGTCACTGGCCCGGTCCCAGACCAGCCGGGGACGCAGCTCGGCGAACGCGGTGGACGGGTAGCGGCCGGAGAGCATGTCCAGCACGGCGTGCAGCGCCGAGTCGGGCAGCTCGGCGAAGGGCGCGGCCCGACGGACCAGCACGGCCAGGTCGCCGAGCGCCCACGGCTCCAGCGCCACCATCGCGACGATCTGCTGGGCCAGCACGTCCAGTGGGTTACGCGGGTAGTGCAGCTCCTCGATCGCGCCGTCGGTCATCCGCTCGGCGACCACCGCGCAGGAGAGCAGGTCGCCGCGGTGCTTGGGGAAGACCACCCCCCGGGAGACGGCGCCCACCTGGTGCCCGGCCCGGCCGACTCGTTGCAGCCCGGCGGCCACGCTCGGCGGCGCCTCGATCTGCACCACCAGGTCGACAGCGCCCATGTCGATGCCCAGCTCCAGGCTGGAGGTGGCCACCACCGCCGGGAGCTGGCCGGACTTGAGCGCTTCCTCGATGTGCTTGCGCTCCTCCCGGGAGACGCTGCCGTGATGGGCGCGGGCGATCACGGGTGCCGCACCAGCGGCCGCACCGGACTGGGCCATCACCTCGGCCGGCGGCCGGTTGCGCAGCGGACCGGCGGGGCCACCCCACCGCTGTGCGCCGGACACCGGGCCGCCGTCGGCCGCCGGGTCGTCGTCCGTCGACAACCCCTCGGGTACGCCGACCGCACCCTCCGCCAACGCGGATGCCCCTGCTGCGGAGACCGCCGCCTCGGAGGCTCTTGCTTCGGCGGCCCCTGCTTCGGCGGCCCCTGCTTCGGCTGACAGCGCCTCGGCTGTCACCGCCTCGGCGGCCAGCTCGTTGAGGCGGGCGCAGAGGCGCTCGGCGCTGCGGCGGGAGTTGGTGAAGACGATGGTCGAGCGGTGCTGCCCGATGAGGGTGAAGACCCGCTCCTCGACGGCTGGCCAGATCGACGCCCGGCGTGGCCCGGGACCGCCGAGGGAATCCTCCGGGGGCTGCTCCTGCTCGTCCAGCCGGGTCATGTCCTCCACGGGGACCTGCACGCTGACCTCGATGGTCTTCGCCGTGGCCGGTTGCACGACGTCGACCGGCCGGGCGCCGCCGAGGAACCGGGCGCAGGCGTCGATCGGCCGGACGGTGGCGGAGAGGCCGATCCGCTGTGCCGGCGCGGGCAGCAGCTCGTCGAGGCGTTCCAGCGAGAGGGCGAGGTGGGCGCCGCGCTTGCTGCCGGCCACCGCGTGCACCTCGTCCACGATCACCGTCTGGACGCCGCGCAGCGAGTCCCGAGCGGCGGAGGTGAGCAGCAGGAACAGCGACTCGGGCGTGGTGATGAGGATGTCCGGTGGGGTGCGGGCGAAGGCGCGTCGTTCGTCGGCAGGGGTGTCGCCGGTGCGCATGCCGACGGTGATGTCCGGCGGGGTGACGCCGAGCCGGGTCGCCGCCTGCCGGATGCCGGCCAGCGGGGCGCGCAGGTTGCGCTCCACATCGACGGCGAGAGCCTTGAGCGGGCTGACGTAGAGCACCCGGCACCGCTGCCGCGCCTCGGCCGGCGCCGGCTCCCGGGCCAGCCGGTCCAGCGACCAGAGGAAGGCCGCGAGCGTTTTGCCGGAGCCGGTGGGCGCCACGACGAGGGCGTTGCGCCCGGCGGCGACGGACCGCCAGGCGCCGGTCTGGGCGGCGGTGGGCGCGGCGAAGGCGGCGTCGAACCAGGCGCGGGTGGCCGGGCCGAACCCGTCGAGCACCCCGCCCCTGTCCGCATCTCCCTCGGTCACCGATCCATCCTGCCCCGCCGGTACGACAACCACGAGCGACCCACGGCGGAACGTGCCGGGCTGGCCGGAAAAAGCGATGGATGCGTCATTAATACGTTAAGTCTCACTTAACTGCTTGCTTGTACGGAGCAACATAAAGTAACTTCACCCGCAACGCGAACCGGGTGGAGGGGATCGGATGACCGCCGAGCCGCGACACGTCGAACCCGGCACCGATGTGCTGATCCGCAAGGTCGACAGTCACCTCGCCACGCTCCGCGGCGGTCTGCACGGGCCCGAGCTGGAGCTCGCCGAACGCCTTGCCCGCTGCCTGCGGGAGCTGGTCGTCTCCACCGCCCAGGCCAGCGCCGCCGACCGGGGGCAGGTCCGCGTCGCCGTGCACTATTTCGTGCTCCGCCGGGAGAGCCGCGGTCGGCTGCTCTCGATGCGGTCGCTTGCCGTCGCGGAACGGGTCGTGGCCAAGGTCGCCCGTCAGCTCGGCCGCGTCGACCTGCTGGCCGAGCTGCACCTGGAGAGCGCGCACCTCGACGACGTGCTGACCGCCGACGACGCCCTGCTGCGCTGACCGCACACCACACACCACACACCGCACACCGCGCAGCCCGCGCCGTAGAGGGCGAATTCCGGCAAAACCGCCCGAGGGGCGGAGATCTGGCGTCTGATCGCTGTCAGGCGCCACCGCTGTACGGGCGTCGGCCACCTCGATCGGGAGTGCGGGTGCTGGTACTGCTCATCCTCCACCTCGTGGCGGCCCTCGCCGCGCCGCTGCTCGTCCGGTGGTGGGGTCCCCGCGCGTGCTATCCGCTGGCGCTCGCGCCGGCCGCCGCGTTCGGCTGGGCGCTGGCCCGCACCCCGGCCGTCGGTCACGGCGACGCGGTGGTCGAGACGTACCCGTGGATCGGGCAGTTGGGCCTCGACATCGCGCTGCGCCTCACCACGCTGTCCTGGCTCCTGACCCTGCTGATCGGCGGCGTCGGCGCGCTGGTGCTTGTCTACAGCGCCCGGTACTTCGACGCGGACGCGCCAGGGATGGCCCAGTTCGCCGCCGTCCTGGTCGCCTTCGCCGGCGCGATGCTCGTCCTGGTCTTCGCCGACGACCTGCTGCTGCTCTACGTCGGCTGGGAGCTGACGACGATCTTCTCGTACCTGCTGATCGGGCACAGCACCGAACGACGGTCCAGTCGGTGGGCGGCGGCGCAGGCGTTGACAGTCACCACGCTTGGCGGGCTGGCCATGCTCGTCGGGTTCATCCTGCTCGGCGAGCACGCCGGCAGCTACCGCTGGTCGGAGATCTCCGCCCATCCGTTGCCCGGCGGTGGCTACCTGATCACGGCGGTGCTGCTGATCCTGGCCGGGGCGCTGTCGAAGTCGGCGGTGCTGCCGTTCAACTCCTGGCTTCCGGTCGCGATGGCGGCGCCCACCCCGGTCAGCGCGTACCTGCACGCCGCCGCCATGGTCAAGGCCGGTGTCTACCTGGTCGGCCTGCTCGCGCCGGTGCTCGCCACTGTCGGCCCGTGGCGGCCCGTGGTGCTCATCGCCGGCGTGGCCACCATGCTCGTCGGCGGCTGGGCGGCGCTGCGGCAGACCGACCTGAAACTGCTGCTGGCGTACGGGACGGTCAGCCAGTTGGGCCTGCTGGTCGCGGTGACCGGGGCGGGCACCCCGGCCGCCGCGCTCGCCGGCACGGCGATGCTGCTGGCGCACGCCCTGTTCAAGGCGGCGCTGTTCCTGGTCGTCGGCATCATCGACCACGGCGCCGGCACCCGCGATCTCCGCGAGCTGTCCGGGCTGCGGCGCTGGTCCCGGCCGTTGTTCGGGGTCGCGGTGCTGGCGGCGGCGTCGATGGCCGGTGTACCGCCGCTCGTCGGGTTCGTCGCCAAGGAGGCGGTGTTCGCGGCGTTCACCGACGACCCGCTGCTCCTCACCGGACTTGTCGCCGGGACGGTGCTGACCGTCGCGTACAGCGCTCGTTTCCTCTGGGGCGCGTTCGCCGACCGGCCGGGCGTCGAACCGGTCCAGCCGGGGCCGATCGCCGCGTCGATGCTGGTCCCCCCGGCCGTGCTCGCCGTCGTGGGGCTGCTCGCCGGCCCCGCCGCCGGAGTGCTGGACGGCCTGCTCAGCCCGTACGCCGAACTGCTCGGCGCGGTCGAGGGGCACCTGACGCTCTGGCCCGGGCCGACCGCGGCGCTCGGTCTGTCCGTGTTGGCGTTGGCCGGCGGCTGCCTGCTCTTCGCGCTGCGCGGGCCGCTCGCCCCGGTGCTGGCCCGGCTCCGCTCCCCGGTCGGCGGCAACCAGGGGTACGAGTGGGTCGTGGACCGGTTCGACAGGCTCGCCATCGAGGTGACAGGCGCGACCCAACGGGGCTCCCTGCCGCAGTACCTCGGCATCATCCTGGTCACCCTCGTGCTGCTGCCCGGTGGGGCGATGCTCGCCGCCGGGCCGTGGCGGGCCCGGCTGCCGCTCTGGGACAACCCGCTGCAACCGGTGGTCGTGGTGGTGATCGCGGTGGCCGCGCTGCTCGCGGTCCGCGCCCGCCGGCGGTTGACCGCGATGCTGCTGGTGGGGATGACCGGCTACGGCACGGCCATGCTGTTCATCCTGCACGGCGCACCTGATCTCGCACTCACCCAGTTCCTGGTGGAGACCGCGACCATCGCGGTGTTCGTGCTGGTGCTGCGCCGCCTGCCGGAGCGTTTCTCGGCCCGTCCGCTGCGTCGCAGCCGATGGGTCCGTCGGTTGATCGGCGTGGCGATGGGAGTGGTGGCGGGCGGGCTGGCGCTCGTCGCGGCCGGCGCCCGTCGCGCGCCGGACATCTCCGCTGCCTTTCCGGACCTGGCGGTGAGCGAGGGGTACGGCCGCAACGTCGTCAACGTGACTCTCGTCGACATCCGGGCCTGGGACACCATGGGGGAGGTGGCGGTGCTTGTGGTGGCCGCGACAGGGGTGGCCAGCCTGATCTTCGAGAGGTCCCGCACCGGGCCGCGACCACGCCGACCGGAGTCGGCCGACCGGGCGGTCCGCTCCGACCGGCCGGTCTGGTTACGGGGTGGCCCGACCCTCTACGAGGAGCGGCGGTCGATAGTGCTGGAGGTGGTCACCCGGCTGATCTTCCACACCGTGGCGCTGTTCTCGCTGTTCCTGCTCTTCTCCGGGCACAACGCGCCGGGCGGCGGATTCGCCGGCGGTCTGGTGGCCGGCCTCGCGCTCGTGGTCCGCTACCTGGCCGGCGGCCGGTACGAGCTGACCGAGGCCGCCCCGGTGGGCGCCGGCCTGATCCTCGGCGCGGGACTGGCGCTGGCGGTGGGCACCGGCGCGGTGGCGCTGCTGGCCGGTGGGTCGGTGCTGCAGAGCGCCAAGCTCGACCTGTCCCTGCCGCTGATCGGCGACGTCCACCTCGTCACCGCGCTCTTCTTCGACATCGGCGTGTACCTCATCGTGATCGGGCTGCTGCTTGACATCCTGCGCAGCCTCGGCGCCGAGGTGGACCGGCACATCGAGGCCACCGACACGGCCAACGGCGGTCTGGCCGTCGACAAGGGCGGCCGGACATGACGGCCAGTGACCCCGGACCCACGATGGTGCTTGTGCTCGCCGTCGCGGTGCTTGTCGGGTGCGGGGTGATCCTGCTGCTGGAGCGCAGCCTCACCCGCGTCCTGCTGGGCGTGATCCTGCTCGGCAACGGGGTCAACCTGTTGATCCTGCTGGGCGGCCGGTCCGGTGGCGCTCCTGTCGTGGGCACCGGGCCGGTGGACGAGATGAGTGATCCGCTGCCGCAGGCGATGGTGCTGACCGCCATCGTGATCACGTTCGGGTTGACCGCGTTCCTACTCGCCGTGGCTTACCGGAGCTGGTATCTCACAGGCGACGACGAGGTGCCCGACGACCTGGAGGACCGACAGATCATCCGCCGGGCCGGGCGCAGGGAGACGGGCGCCGTCGACCACGGCGGGGAGGGTCCGGACGGCGACCCGGAGCAGGTGGATCCCGAGCCGGCCCGCCGCCGGCTGCGACGCGGCAGAGAGGACGGGACGCGGTGACCCCGTCGTCGCGGAGGCCGTCGTGAGCCGGCTCCTGCCGCTGCCTGTGGTGGTGCCGCTGCTCGGCGCGGCGCTGACCCTGCTGCTTGCCACCCGCCCACGGGTGCAGCGTGCGGTGAGCGTGCTCTGCCTGACTGTCACGTTCACAGTCGCGGTCGTGCTGCTGGTCCAGGCGTACCGGCACGGGCCGGTGGTGCTCGCGATCGGCGGGTGGCCGCCCCCGGTCGGCATCGTGCTGGTGGCCGACCAGTTGGCCGCGCTGATGCTCGTGGTGTCCTCGGCGGTCACCCTGTGCGTGCTGCTGTACTCGATCGGCCAGGGTCGCAGCGAGACGAGCGAGAGCGCGCCCGTGGTCATCTTCCACCCGACGTACCTGGTGCTCACCGCGGGCGTCACCAACGCGTTCCTGGCGGGCGACCTGTTCAACCTGTTCGTCGGCTTCGAGATCCTGCTGGCGGCCAGCTTCGTGCTGATCACGCTGGGCGGCACCGAGACGCGCATCCGCACCGGGTCGACGTACGTGGTGGTCAGCATCCTCTCCTCGATGATCTTCCTGGCCGCGGTGGGGCTGGTGTACGCGGCCACCGGCACGCTCAACCTGGCGCAGCTCGCCCAGCGCCTCGACGACCTGCCGGACAACGTCCGGTTGACCCTGCAACTGACGCTGCTGCTCGCGTTCGCGATCAAGGCGGCGGTCTTCCCGCTGTCGGCCTGGCTGCCGGACAGCTATCCCACGGCCCCCGCCCCGGTCACCGCAGTGTTCGCGGGGCTGCTCACCAAGGTCGGCGTGTACGCGATCATCCGTACCGAGACGTTGCTGTTCCCCGGTGGCCAGGTCGACGGGCTGCTCATGGTCGTCGCCGGGCTGACCATGGTGGTCGGGATCCTCGGCGCGGTGGCGCAGTCGGACATGAAGCGGCTCTTCTCGTTCACACTGGTCAGCCACATCGGCTACATGATCTTCGGGGTGGCGTTGAGCACCGCGGCCGGCCTCGCCGGCGCGATCTTCTACGTGGTGCACCACATCACCATCCAGACCACGCTGTTCCTGGTGGCCGGCCTGGTCGAGGAGCGGGCCGGCAGCACCGACCTGCGCCGGCTCGGCGGGCTGGCCCGGATGGCGCCCCTGCTCGGCGTCCTCTTCTTCGTCCCGGCGATGAACCTTGCCGGGGTGCCGCCGTTCTCCGGGTTCCTCGGCAAGCTCGGCCTGCTCCAGGCCGGTGTGGCGGCCGGCGGGGCGCTGCCCGCGACGCTCGTGGCGGCCGGCACGCTGACCAGCCTGCTCACCCTGTACGTGGCCTCCCGGGTGTGGAACATCGCGTTCTGGCGGGCGCCCCGAATCGCCGCCACCGAGCCCGCCGTCCGGCTGCCCACCCTGATGGTCGGCGCCACCGCCGCCCTGGTCGCGTTCGGGTTGACGCTCACCGTGCTGGCCGGACCGCTCTTCGACGTCACCACCGACGCGGCCACCGACCTGCTCTCACGTACCCCGTACGTGCGGGCCGTCCTGCCAGGTGTCGCGCCGTGACCGGCCCGCGCGCGACGCCCCCGGCGGACGCCGCCCCGCCGATGCGGGGCCGGTTCGGGCGCTGGCGGGACCAGGCGTTGGCGCTCGGCTGGCTGGTGCTCGTCTGGAACCTGCTCTGGGGCGCGATCAACCTCGCCAACATCATCGGCGGCCTGCTGGTGGGCGGCGCGGTCCTGCTGTTCTTTCCGCTGCCGACGGTCAGCTTCGGCGGGCGGCTGCGTCCCGGTGCGCTGGTGGCGTTCGCGGGCCGGTTCGCCGTCGAACTCGTCAGCGCGAGCCTGCACATCGCCCGGATCGCCGTGCAACCCGGCTACCGGCCGCGCGGCGCGATCATCGCCGTGCCGCTGCGGGTGCCCACCGACCTGAACCTGGCGCTCACCGCCGAGGCGGTCTCGCTGGTGCCGGGCACGCTGATCCTCGAGGTGGACCGGGAGTCGGCGACGCTCTACCTGCACGTCCTGGACACCCACGGGCCGGCGGACCTGGCCCTCTCCCGGGAACGCACCCTCGACGTCGAGCGACGGATCGTCCGGGCGGTGGGCAGTGCCGCCGAACTGCGCCGCGTGGAGCCCGATCCCGTCGAGAAGGGAAACTCCCAATGATCACGTTCCTGGCCGTCGTCCTCACCGCCCTGCTGTCGGTGACCGCGCTGCTCGCGCTGATCCGGCTCTACCGGGGTCCCTCCCTGCTCGACCGGGTGATCGCCGCCGACATGCTGCTCGCCACAATGGTCGGCGCGGTGGGCGCGGAGGCGGCCGTCAACCGGCACGCCACCACGCTGCCCGTGCTTGTGGTGCTCTCCCTGCTCGGCTTCGTCGGCTCGGTGTCGCTTGTCCGCTTCGCCGTCCGGGAGCAGGCGTGATGTCGACGACAGGCGTGCTCGGGGTGGTCGCCGACTGGCTCGGCGCCGCCTGCCTGGTGGCCGGCGCGCTGCTCGCCCTGTCCGCCGGGATCGGTGTGCTGCGCTTCCCGGACGCGCTGTCGCGGATGCACGCGGCCACCAAACCCCAGGTGCTGGGCGTGCTCCTGCTGCTGCTCGGCATCGCGCTGCGGCTGCGGTCCCCGGCCGACCTCGGCATGATCCTGCTGGTGGCGGTCTTCCAGTTGGCCACCGCGCCGGTCGCGGCGCAGATGATCGGCCGGGCCGCGTACCGGTCCGGGCGGCTCGACCGGAGCCTGCTCGACGCCGACGAGTTGGCCGAGCGCCCGACGGGCGGCGGTTCCGGCGACGACCGCGCGCAGCCTGGGTGAACCGGACGATCGACGCCTTCGGCCCACCCTCAGCGGAGTCCCAGCCGGCACCGATAAAATGGCGGCATGATCGACTCGTCTGCCCAGGAGGGCAGCAGTAGCCAGCCGGGTCGTGCCCGGCATATTCCCGTCCCGACGGCCCCGGGAGCCCTGAGCGACAGGTGCTGATCGTCGTCGGCCTTCTCTTGATCATCGTGCTCACCGCCGCCACCGGCTACTTCGTGGCGCAGGAGTTCGGCTACGTCGCCGTGGACCGGGGCAAGCTGCGGCAGCTCGCCGACGACGGCGACCAGGCCGCCGCCCGGGCCCTCACCGTCACGAGCCGGCTCTCCTTCGTGCTCTCCGGCGCACAACTCGGCATCACCGTCACCGCACTGCTTGTCGGCTACGTCGCCGAGCCGTACCTCGGTGGCGGTCTCGCCGACCTGTTCGGCGTCGCCGGCCTCCGCGAGTCGGTAAGCCTGCCGCTGTCGGTCGCGCTTGCCCTGGTCATCGCCACAGTGGTCCAGATGGTCCTCGGCGAGCTGGCCCCGAAGAACCTCGCCATCGCCCGGGCCGAGCCACTCGCCCGGGCGTTGAGCCGGTCCACCCTCGCCTACCTGGCCGTCGCCGGGCCGCTGATCCGGCTCTTCGACCAGGCGTCGGTACGCCTGCTGCGCCGGGTCGGCATCGAGCCGATCGAGGAGCTGCCCAGCGGCGCCACCCCTGCCGACCTGGAACAGATCATTGCCGAGTCCCGCGAGGAGGGCAGCCTGGACGCCGAGATGTCCACGCTGCTCGACCGGGGGCTCGACTTCCGCGAGCTGACCGCCGGCGAGGCCATGGTCCCGCGCGTCGACGTGCACACCGTCCGGGCGCACGAGCCGGTCAGCCGGGTCGTCGAGCTGCTGGACACCGGCCACTCCCGCTTCCCGGTGCGAGGTGCGGAGGGCGTCGACGACCTGATCGGCATCGTCGGGATCGCCGACGTGCTCGGCGTACCGCCGGGTGAGCGGGCCACCACCCCGGTGAGCGCGGTGGCGGGGCCGCCGCTGCTCGTACCGGAGACCCTGCCCCTGCCCACGGTGCTTGACCGCCTGCGGTCCGGGCACCGGCAGATGGCCTGCGTGGTGGACGAGTACGGCGGCTTCGCCGGCGTGATCACGCTTGAGGACATCGCGGAGGAGTTGGTCGGCCCGATCCGGGACGAGGACGACCCGCCGGAGCGCGCTCCCGCCCGGCAGGACGACGGGTCCTGGGTGGTGCCGGCCCGGTGGCGGATCGACGAGGTCGCCGACAGCACCGGCATCGCGCTGCCCGAGGCCCCGGAGTACGACACGCTGTCCGGGCTTGTCATGCGCGAGCTGGGCCGGGTGCCTGAGGTCGGCGACCGGCTGGAGATCAGCCTGCTGCCCGAGGGTGTCGAAATCGACGACGGCGAGGAGGAGCCGCGGGCCCTGGTCGAGGTGCTCGCCGTGGACCGGCACGTCGCCGACTCGGTACGGCTGCAGCTGAGCACGCCGGGGGTGACCGCGTGAGCCCCGGCATCGCGCTGTTCAGCTCGGGGGTCCTGCTCGCTTTGAACGGGTTCTTCGTGGCCGCCGAGTTCGCCCTGGTCGCAAGTAAGCGGTACCGGCTGGAGCAGGCGGCTGCCAGCGGCGGCAGGGCGGCCCGAGCGGCGCTTGACGGTGTCCGCGAGCTGTCGCTGATGCTGGCCGGGGCGCAGTTGGGCATCACGCTGTGCACCCTTGGGCTCGGCGCGCTGGCCGAGCCGGCGATCGAGCACCTGATCAGCCCGTTGCTGCACGCGGTGGGGCTGCCCGACGCGGCAAGTCACGTGGTCGCCCTGGTCTTCGCCCTCGGCCTGGTGACCTTCCTGCACCTGGTGGTGGGGGAGATGGCGCCGAAGTCGTGGGCGATCACCGACGCCGAGCGTTCGGCGACGCTGCTCGCGCTGCCGTTCCGGGCCTTCGCCCGGGTGTCCCGGCCGGTGCTGTCGGCGTTGAACGCCCTGGCCAACGCGATCCTGCGCCTGGTCGGGGTCAACCAGCAGGATCAGCTGGCCCAGGTGCACGGCCCGGACGAGCTGCGGATGCTGCTGGAGCAGTCCCGCGAGCACGGGCTGCTCGGCGCCGAGCAGCACCAACTGCTCACCAGCATGCTTGAGTTGCAGGGCACGTCCGTGGCGCAGGTGATGGAGCCGTTCGCCACCATGGTCACCGTCCGGCGCGACGACCCGGCCGAGCGGATCGAGCAGGTCAGCCGGGACAGCGGCCGGTCGCGGCTGGCGGTCCTGGACACCGGCGGCGACGTCTGTGGCCTGGTGCACGTCCGGGAGGCGGTGCGGGTGGTCACCACCGGCCGGGCCGCCACGGCCGGGGAGCTGATGACGCAGGCGTTCACCCTCCCGGCGACGTCCTCGGTCACCGAGGCGGTGGCCGCGATGCGCGCCCGGCAGTCCCAGCTCGCGCTTGTCCGCAACGGCGGTGGTCCGACCCGCCCGATCGGCTTCGTCGCCCTGGAGGACCTCCTCGAGGAGGTCATCGGCGAGTTCGACGACGAGACCGACACGGTGCCGCGCGGCCGGCGACTGCGCTGACGTGCCGACCCGGCCGTGCCGCTCGGCGCGGCCGGGTCGGCCGCTGGGCTTGAGATGACCGCTTCCGGGTAGGCGCGGCTGGTCCGGGGCCAGCGGTGAGGGGGCGCGTGGTGCGGTTGACGGGGGTGTCTCGGGAGTCCGGCGGGACCGGGCTGTCCGTGCAGACCACGCTGCCGAACCCGAGCACCCGTCCGGGTCTGCGTCTGCCGGGGCGGGTGACAGTCGCCGCCGGGCCGGACGACGTGCTCGTACGCCACATCCGGCTCGGCCTGGTCACCACTGTCGAGCCGGACGACCCGGCCGGCCCCCGACGGCTCATGCAGTTTCACCAGGTGCCGATCGCCGGGCGGTTCGTCGTGCCGGCGGGTCGGCGGCGGGCTGTCGACTTCGCCCTGCCGCTGCCGTGGGAGACCCCGGTGACCACGTTCGGCGGGGTGCCGCTGCTGAGCCTGCGGATGGGTCTGCGGACCGAGGTGTCCGTCGACCCGGATCTGGACCAGGGGGCCATGGTGCCCGTCCTCGTGCACCCGATCCCCACCCAGCAGCACGTGCTGGCGGCGCTGGCCACGCTGGGCTTCCTGATCCGCCAGTCCGGGTTGCAGGAGGGCGGGCTGCCCGGGGTGGAGCACACCCTGCCGCTGCACCAGCGGTGGGGCTACTGGGTGGGCCCGCTCTACGCCGGCCCGATCACCGAGCTGGAACTGATCTTCGTGACGAACTCGGCCGGCCTGGAGGTGATCATCTGGCTGGACCGCCGGTTGTCGCTGGCCGGGATCACCCACCAGAGCATCAGCCGGTTCCGGATCTGGCACGCGGACGCCGGGCAGCGGGACTGGATCGCCACCGTGGACGGCTGGATACGTCAGGCGATCAACAGACACGCCGCGGCCGCCGCGCACGCCGACTGGTCCGCGAACATCAGCGGGTCCGCCCATGTCAGCCGCCACCCCGACGAGCCGATCAAACCCGGCTACGGCTTGGGCGGCACCGCCGGAGGCGCCGGCGTCGGTGGCGGCGGCTCCGGCGGAGGCGACGGGACCTGAGCGGGGTCAGCCGGCGCTTGCGGTGGCGAGCTTGAGGCTGAAGGCGAGGAAGAGGGCCGCCACGGCTGTGGTGCCGCCCGCGGCGAGGCGGCGACGCCTGCGGAACTGGGTGGCCAGGAACGTACCCGCGAAGATCAGCGCGGTCAGGTAGAGCGCGCTGGTGACCTGGGCGATCAGGCCGAGCAGCAGGAACGACAGCGCCGGCCAGGCGTAGTCGGGGTCGACGAACTGGATGAAGAACGAGATGAAGAACAGGATCGCCTTCGGATTCAGCAGGCTGATCACCAGCGCCTTGCGGAACGGGCTGCGCATCTGCGCCGGCTCCGCGGCGTCGATGAGCCGCGGCGTGTCCGGGTCGTTGCGGTCGCGCCAGCGCCGCACGGCGCCGAGCAGCATGGTCACCCCGACATAACCGAGGTACGCGGCGCCGGCGTACTTGATCACCAGGAACAGCGGCGGGTACGCCTTGAGCAGCGACGCCACCCCGGCGGCGGACAGGATCATCAGCACCCCGTCGCCGACGAACACCCCGGCCGCGGCCCGGTAGCCGACGCCCACACCCCGCTTGGCGGCGGTGGAGAGCACGAAGAGCGAGTTCGGTCCGGGTAGCAGGATGATGGCCACGGTGCCCAGCACGTACGTCCAGATGTCGGTGATCCCCAGCACGCCCGCCATCATCACGCCACAGGTGCCGTCCGCAGAAGTCTTTCTCGCAGCCTGGCCTGTGCGTTCGGCCACTCGTCGACGGTCATCGCGTACTGCACGGTGTCCCGCCACGAGCCGTCCGGGCGTAGCCGGTGCATCCGGAGCACCCCCTCCCGGGTGGCGCCGAGTCGCTCGATCGCGGCCTGGGAACGAACGTTGCGGATGTCGGTGTGCCAGGCGACCCGCACCGCGCCCAGGTCGTCGAAGGCCCGGCCGAGCAGCAGCAGCTTGGCCTCGGTGTTGATCCCGGTTCGCCACCACGGCCGGCCGAGGAAGGTGTGCCCGATCGCCACCGACCGCCGTTCCGGGTCGATCTCGTAGTAGGACGTGGTGCCGACCACCGCCCCGGTCACCGCGCAGCGCTGCACCCAGGGCACCCGCTCGCCCTGCTGCTGGGCGGCCAGCGCGGAGGCGACCACCTCGGCGGTCCCGGCCGGCGCGGTGGGTCGCGCAACGGTGAGGTGCCGCCAGACGTCGTCGTCGGCGGTGGCGCTGTGCAGGTCGTCGGCGTGCGCCAGGTCCAGCGGCTCCAGCAGGACGTGCTCGCCGCGCAGTGCGGCCGGGTCGTGCCAGGGCGTGCGCGCCGCCCGCAGGTACGCCGGCAGGGGCGCGCTGACCCCGGCGGCGGGTTGCGGCTGGCCGGCGGTCAGCCGCAGCGGCAGCACGCCGGCCCAGTGCGGCAGGTGCAGGTCGGCCTCGTCCTCGCGGACCCCGCCGGTGCGGGACCGGACGGACACCTCCCGCAGCGGCAGCGCCAGCACTGCGGTCTCGGCCAGTTCGCGGCGGTTCGGCGGGCGGCTGTCGGCGCTGCGTCCCGCGCCCACCTTGTCGACGAGCGCGGTGAGCATGGCGCTCTTCTCGCGCTCGTCGGTGACCAGGTGGGCGGTGCCGAGCGCGACCACCGAGCGGTAGTTGGCGCTGTGGTGGAACTGTGAGCGGGCGTAGACCAGCCCGTCGAGCACTGTCACCGTGACGCAGACGGGCAGCCCGTCGCCCCGGGCGGCGAGCAGGGGACGGCTGCCGGTGGACCCGTGCAGGTAGAGGGTGTCGCCGATGCGGACGTGCAGGGTGGGCAGCACCCGGGGTTCGCCGTCGACTGTGAAGCCGAGCGCGCAGTGGTACGCCTCGTCGAGCACGGCGTGCGCGGCCTCCCGGTCGTAGCTCATCCGGTCGCGCGAGCGGGTGGGAGTGGTCCGGGCGGTGGGTGGATACATGGTCGCCCCTTTGTTCTAGTACAATCTCCTGTTTGTGTCAGCACGCTATCAGCTCAGTGGAACAACGGCCGTCGCGATTTCGGCGAGCATCGAGTCGGGCATCCGTGCCGGCGTCCTGCCACCCGGCGCTGCCCTGCCGCCGGTGCGGGCCCTCGCGGCCGAGTTGGGCGTCAGCCCGGCCACTGTCGCCCGCGCCTACCGGGAGCTGCGCCAGCGTGGCGTGCTGGCCACCGCCGGTCGGCACGGCACCCGCGTCCGCCCGCGCCCACCGGTGGCCGCCCGCCGCTCCGCGCTCCGTCCCCCGCCGCTGCCCGACGCCCGTGACCTGTCCCGGGGCGAGCCCGACCCCCGCCTGCTGCCCCCGATCGGCCCGCACCTGGCCGCGCTCGCCGCCGACGCCGGTCCGCCGGTCGGCTACTCGCAGGCCGGCGTGCTCCCGGAGCTGGCCGAGGCCGCCCGCGCCCGGTTGAGCGCCGACGGCGTGCCCGCCGGGGACCTCACCCTCACCGGCGGCGCGCTGGACGGCATCGAACGGCTGCTCGGCGCCCACCTGCGTCCCGGCGACGCGGTGGCGGTGGAGGATCCGGGCTGGGCCAACCTGCTCGACCTGGTCGCCGCCCTCGGGCTGCGGCCGATCGGCGTTCCGCTTGACGACGACGGTCCACTGGTGGCCGGGGTGGCGGCCGCGCTGACCGCCGGCGCGCGGGCGCTTGTGGTCACCAGCCGAGCGCAGAACCCGACAGGCGCCGCCGTCTCCGCCGCCCGCGCCGAGGAGCTGCGCGCACTGCTCGCCGGCCGACGGGACCTGCTCCTCATCGAGGACGACCACGCCGCCGAGCTGGCCCGCGTACCCCTGCACCCGCTTGCTGGCGCGACCGGAAGCTGGGCCTTCGTGCGGTCGGTGAGCAAGCCCTTCGGTCCCGACCTGCGGCTGGCGGTGCTGGCCGGCGACGAGACCACAGTGGCCCGGGTGACCGGCCGGACGCGGGTCGGCGCCGGCTGGGTGTCCACCGTGCTGCAACGGCTGGTGCTCGCCCTGTGGCGGGATCCGGCTGTCGACGAGCTGGTGCGGCGGGCGGCGCAGAGCTACGAGCTGCGGCGCGAGGGCCTGCTGGCGGCGCTCGCCGAGCACGGCCTGGCCGCGCACGGCCGCAGCGGCATCAACGTCTGGCTGCCGGTGCCGGACGAGACAAGCGCGCTGACCGCCCTGCGGGACGCCGGCTGGGCGGTCGCGCCCGGCGCTCTCTACCGGATCGCCGCCCCGCCCGCCCTGCGCATCACCGTCAGTTCGCTGGCCGTCGAGGAGTTGACCCCGCTGGCCGCCGCGCTGGCCCGAGCCATCCATCCCTCCCCGGCGTCAGGCTTCGCCATCTGAGGTGCCACCGAACCTTCCGCTGGTAAAAGGGGGAATTGCGACGATTCGGAGCGAGTGGGGCGGGTATGCGGGCCGCCGGAGGTGCCTGACCATGGCTGCAAGCGGAAACCGTAGGGGACTGTGGATCGCGATCGCGGTCGCCATCATCGTGATCATCATCGTGCTGATCGCCCTCGCATCCTGCGGCGGCGGCGGGGGCGGCAACGGCTACTGACGCGGCCGGGCCGCGGCTGACCTGGGCGTACCCGCCACGGACGCCTCTCGCTGGTACTGCACACATTCCGGCCGTACGAACAGGGAGCGTCGCGCCACGGCCTCGCGCTTGGCGTCCAGCTCATAAGCGTCGATCCAGGCCCAACCGTCATACGTCGGCCAGTCGAGCTTCCTGATGACTCGCAATCTCCTCAAGCATGATGACGGCCGCCTCGGTGGTTGCGACGCCTGAGCGCCTGACGCTTGCTGGTGGCCTCGTCCGGCCGCCGTCGTGGCGCAGGAGGCTCGCACTCGACAGGCTGGTACACGGAGCGCTCAACTACGTCGATCGGCTCGTCTGAGCGTTGGAACCACTTCCATCGGCGAACTCTGCCTCCCGAGTTCGTGGGGGAGGCCGACACAGAGTGCATACCCCTAGATGTGGGTGATTGGGTCGCTGAGGTGGCACAGATCGTGATGCGGGCCGACCGGATTGATCTGGACTATCTGATTGATCTCACCTAACTGGGCGTACTGCTGAAGCGACCCCACCGCGCCCACCTGGGCGCCCGCGCACCGTGCCCATGCGTCCGTGCCCGTGCGCGCCTCCGCCCCACCCCTGCGAGCCCGCGCCACGCGTCCTGCGCGCCCCACGCCCGGCAAGATCGCGCTTGATCCTGGATGTAGTGGTTTCGTGGTCGCTTCGTGGCCACTACATCCAGGGCCAAGCGTGACCTTGACCGACGCGGGTGCTCAAAAGCCCGCTTCCGGTCGGCCGCGCTTGGTGTTCGTCGTCAAGATCCGCGCAACATCAGCGATGTTGCTGTCACCCGCGCGTCGGAGGCAGCAACATCCGGGATGTTGCGAAGATCTTGGACGCGGGACGCGGGACGCGGGACGCGAGGGCGGGCGTATCCGGCAGGCGATATCGAACGGGTATATAACAGTCGGCATGGCCGAGCAGACCGACAACGCTCCCGGCGCCCAGCGGTTCATCCCGCCCGACGCCGACACCATCGCCGAGTTGCGCACGGCATCGGGCGGTTGTCGAGGCTGCGAGCTGTATCGGGACGCCACCCAGACCGTCTTCGGCCGGGGCGACGAGAGCGCCCGCGTGGTGCTCGTCGGGGAGCAGCCCGGCGACATGGAGGACCAGAAGGGTCTGCCCTTCGTCGGTCCCGCGGGCCGGCTGCTGCGCAAGGCCGTCGACGACGCCGGGCTCGACCCGGCGCAGATCTACCTGACCAACGCGGTGAAGCACTTCCGTTTCGAGCTGCGCGGCAGGCGGCGCATCCACCAGACCCCGGACCGGGTGCACATCACCGCCTGCCGGCCCTGGCTGGTCGCCGAGTTCGCCCGGCTCGACCCGGAGATCGTCGTGGTGCTCGGCGCGACCGCCGCGAAGGCGTTGCTCGGCCCGTCCTTCCGGGTGACGAGACAGCGCGGCGAGTTGCTGCCCTGGCCCGCGTCCGCCCAGCACCCGGAGGACTTCATCCAGGTGCCGGTGGACAGCGCCGGAGAGCGGGACGACGCCCCGCCGGCCCGGCTGCTGGCGACCATTCACCCGTCCGCCGTGCTGCGCGCCGATGACCAGGACACGGCGTACGAGGGTCTCGTCGCCGACCTCACCGTGGCGGCCCGCGCCCTCGCCGGTTGACCGTGCTCGGCGTACCCCGGCTGGCCTGAGCGTCGTCCCCGTCGGAAACCGCCGCGACCGGCGGGCCGGGAGGCGATACCTGCCGGAAACGGCGTTGCGTGATCCGCGTAACAGGTCCTCTGCAGACTCACGTGAGTCGATCTTGTAGGGGAGGCGTTCATGAGCGATCAGACGCAGTCGACGGTGAGCCGGCGCGGGTTCCTGCGCGCGGTCGGAGTCAGCGGCGGTGCCGGTGCGATGCTCGCCACGATGGGAGCCATGGGCCTCGCGCCCAGCGCCGACGCGTCGGTGACCCCGGCGTTCCGGGCGCCCGAGCGGTCCGACTTCACCCTCACCGGCCGGCCGGGGGCCAGCGTCGTCGTGCTCGGCGGCGGCATCGCGGGGCTCACCACCGCGTACGAGCTGGGCAAGGCGGGCTACCACTGCACGATCCTGGAGGCGCGGCACCGCGTCGGCGGGCGCAACCTCACCATCCGTGGCGGCGACGTCGAGACCGACCTCGACGGGCACACCCAGCGGGCCGGCTTCTCCGACGGCGTCTACTTCAACGCCGGGCCGGGCCGGATCGCACAGTGGATGGTCACCATGGACTACTGCCGTGAGCTCGGCGTACCCATCGAGGTCTTCACCAACCAGAACGCCGACGCCTGGATCTACAACGAGTCCGCCGGGATGACCGAGCCGATCCGCTACCGCACCGCCAAGGCCGACGTGTACGGCTACGTCTCGGAACTGCTCGCGAAGGCCACCGACCAGGGCGCGTTGGACGCGCGGCTCACCACCGAGGACCGGGACCGGCTGCTGTCGTTCCTGCAGAGCTTCGGCGCGATCGGCGGGCGTACCAGCGACTGGGCGTACACCGGAACCAACCGTCGCGGCTTCTCCGCGTACCCAGGCGCCGGCAACGAGGTGGGGACGCTGCTCGGCGCGCCGCCGGCGCTCTCCGACGTCTTCGCCAGCAACGTGGGCAGGTACTTCTCCTTCGAGTTCGGCTACGACCAGGCGATGCTGATGTTCCAGCCGGTCGGCGGCATGGACCAGATCCCGCGCGCCCTCGCCAAGGCCGTGGGCGGGCACCGGATCCGCCTCGACGCCGAGGTGACGGGGGTGACCGACCGGGGCAGCCGCGTCGAGGTGACCTACCGGCAGGGCGGCCGGCAGTCGCAGATCACCGCCGACTACTGCGTGGCGGCGCTGCCGCCGCACCTGATGGCCCGGGTGCCCCACAACCTCGGCGCCGGGGTGACCGCCGCCCTGGCCGACTTCCCGGTCACCGCCGCCGGCAAGATCGGCCTGGAGTACCGCAGCCGCTGGTGGGAGACCGACCAGCGGATCTACGGCGGCATCACGGAGACCGACCTGGACCTGTCGCACATCTGGTACCCGTCCTACGGCTTCCACGGCAAGCGCGGCCTGGTCGTCGGCTACTACAACACCGGGGCGAACGCCAGGGCGTACAGCGGGCTCACCCCCGAGCAGCGCCGGGAGCGAGCGGTGAGCCAGGGCGCGAAGATCCACGGCGACAAGTACCGCAGCGAGCTGGTCACCTCGTACTCCCACGCCTGGGACCGGACCCGCTACATCGAGGGCGCCTGGACCTCGCCCCGCTACGGCACCGCCGGCTACAACCTGCTGCTCCAGCCGGCCGGACGGGTCTACTTCGCCGGGGACTGGCTGAGCCACGAGGTGGCCTGGCAGCACGGCGCGTTCGTGGCGGCCCGTTCGGCGGTGTCGGCCCTGCACCAGCGCGTAATGGCCGGCTGACCGGCCCGGGCCGGGGGCGGTGGGGCCGCGCGCGGGCGGTGGGGCGGCGTGTGGGTGCGTAAGGATGGGGGTCCACCCCCCTTCTGAGGAGCGCCGATGGCCACCGACCTGACCGTGCCGCGTACCGGCGCCGGGCTCGACGTCGCGCCGATCCAGCGGCGCACCATGCGGCTGCTCTTCACCACCCAGATCATCGGCGGCGTCGGTGTGACGATCGGCATCTCCGTCGGCGCGCTGCTCGCCGCACGCGTCGCCGGCACCGCGGTGGCGGGCGTCGCGCAGAGCGCCGGGGTGGTCGGTGCCGCGCTGCTCGCCATCCCGGTCACCCGGATCATGGCGCGGCACGGCCGTCGTCCCGGCCTGGTGCTGGCGTACGCCGTGGGCGCCGTCGGCGGCGTCCTGGTGGTGCTGGCGGCGGCCACCCGCTCGGTGCCGCTGCTCTTCCTCGGCATGCTGCTCTTCGGCGGTGGCACCGCCGCGAACCTGCAGGCCCGCTACACGGCGGTGGACCTCGCCGAGCCGGCCCGCCGGGGGCGTCAGCTCTCGCTCATCGTCTGGGCCACCACCATCGGGGCCGTGGCCGCGCCGAACTTCGCCGCCCTGGCCGACCGGGTCACCACCGGCTGGGGGCTGCCGCCGCTGGCCGGCCCGTTCGCGTTCAGCGCGACGGCATTCGTGCTGGCCTCCGTCGTACTCCTCGGGCTGCTCCGGCCCGACCCACTGCTCACCGCGCGGCGGCTGGCGGCGGCCGACACGCCGCCGACCCCCGCCGGACCACCCGGCGGTGCCGCCCCGGACGCCGCCGTCGCGAGCAATGCCGCACCGGGCGTCGACGTGGCGGGCGGTGCCGGGTCGGCGGCCGCCGGGCCGAGGCGTGTCGCACCGACTGCCGCGGTGGCCGAGGCGCCGGCGGGCGGTGGAGCCGGGCCGGCCGCCGGGCCGGTCGGTGTGCGCGCGCCGCGCGCCGCCGGGATGCGGCTGGCCTGGTCGGTGGTACGCGGACAGCCCGCCGCCCGGCTCGGCATCGCGGCCGTGGCGATCGGTCACCTGGTGATGGTGGCGGTGATGGCGATGACCCCGGTCCGGCTCGGTGAGTCGCACGCCGACGCCGACGTGCTGCGGCTGGTCGGGATCGTGTTGAGCCTGCACATCGCGGGCATGTACGCGTTCTCCCCGGTGGTCGGCTGGCTCACCGACCGGCTGGGCCGGCGGGCGGTGATCCTCGGCGGGGTCGGGCTGCTGCTGGCTGCCTGCGCGGTCGCCGGTACCGCCGGGCACCACACGCCCCGGCTCTCGGTCGGTCTGGTCCTTCTCGGGCTGGGCTGGTCGGGGACGATGGTGGCCGGCTCGACGCTGCTCTCCGAGTCGGTGTCGGCAGGTGTGCGGCCCAGCGTCCAGGGGTTCTCCGACCTGATCATGGGGTTGGCGGGGGCCAGCGCCGCGGTGCTCAGTGGGTTTGTCATGCAACTCGCCGGTTATCCGGTGCTCACCCTGCTCGCGGCGGTCGCGACAGTGCCCCTGGTGGCGCTAGCGTTGCGCCCGGTGCCGACGGGGGCACCGGGCGAGGAGGATTGATCACGTGCGGCTGACCGACTTCTGGGCGCGGCTGGAGGAGGCGTTCGGGCCGGGCTACGCGGCCAGCATCGCCCGCGACCAGGTGCTGTCCCAGCTCCATGGCCGGACCATCGAGCAGGCGCTGTCGTCGGGGGAGCAGACGCACGTGGTGTGGCGGGCGGTCTGCGCCGCGTATCCCGACCGCGTGCCCGCCCGACTACGCTGAGCAGCCTTTTCGCCGGTTCCGCGTGTCACTTGTCGAGTCGTACACCTGTTCGGCTATTGTCCACAGCGGGGTGCTCGTCCACAGCTCGCGGCCCGTCGGCTGGTTTTCTGTCGGACCCAGCGCCTAGCGTGTCTCGCGTGACGAGAAGCTCAGCAGGAAAGACGCCGGCGAAGGCAGGGGTGGCAACGATGGCAGCAGGTCCTGACCGGGAGAAGGCGCTCGACCTTGCTCTCGCTCAGATTGACAAGCAATTCGGCAAGGGCTCGGTGATGCGGCTGGGTGACCGGCCGGTCGTCCAGACCGCGATCATTCCGACCGGCTCCATCGCGCTCGACGTGGCGCTGGGCATCGGTGGCCTGCCCCGTGGCCGGGTGGTCGAGATCTACGGCCCGGAGTCCAGCGGTAAGACCACTGTGGCGCTGCACTCGGTGGCCAGCGCGCAGCGGCTCGGCGGCATCGCCGCCTTCATCGACGCCGAGCACGCGCTCGACCCGGAGTACGCGAAGGCCCTTGGCGTCGACACCGACGCGATGCTGGTCTCGCAGCCGGACACCGGCGAGCAGGCGCTGGAGATCGCGGACATGCTGATCCGCTCCGGCGCGATCGACATCATCGTGATCGACTCGGTGGCGGCCCTGGTGCCGCGTGCCGAGATCGAGGGCGAGATGGGCGACAGCCACGTGGGCCTCCAGGCCCGGCTGATGAGCCAGGCACTACGGAAGATCACCGGTGTGCTCAGCAACACCGGCACCACGGCGATCTTCATCAACCAGCTGCGGGAAAAGATCGGTGTCATGTTCGGCAGCCCGGAGACCACCACAGGTGGTCGGGCGCTGAAGTTCTACGCCTCGGTCCGGCTCGACGTGCGACGCATCGAGAGCCTCAAGGACGGCACCGACGTGGTCGGTAACCGCACCCGGGTCAAGGTCGTGAAGAACAAGGTGGCCGCGCCGTTCAAGCAGGCCGAGTTCGACATCATGTACGGCAAGGGCATCTCGCGTGAGGGCTCGCTCATCGACGTCGGCGTGGAGCAGGCGATCATCCGCAAGTCCGGAGCGTGGTACACGTACGACGGCGACCAGCTCGGCCAGGGCAAGGAGAAGGCCCGGGAGTTCCTGAAGGAAAACCCGGACGTGGCCGCCGAGATCGAGAAGAAGATCCTGGAGAAGCTCGGCGTCGGGGTCGGCGCGGGTGACGCCGCCGGTGGCCCGGAGCTGCCGCCTGTCGACTTCTGATCGGTCGCTGACAAGTGGCAGGACGACGCGCTCGTACGGGGCGAGGCTGGGATGCCAGCCCACCCCGTACGGGCGACGCCAGCGATCCTCCCCGCCCTCCCCGGGGTCGCCGGACCGAGCAGCAGGTCGACCAGCCGGAGTCGCCGCCTCGTGACGAGTCGGAGGTGGCTCGCGAGATCTGCCTGCGCCAGCTCGCCGTCCGGCCCCGCACCCGGGCCGAGCTGGCCGATGCGTTGGCCAAGCGGGGCATCTCCGAAGAGGTCTCGGCCGAGGTGCTCGACCGCTACGACGAGGTCGGCATCATCGACGACGCCGCGTTCGCCCGCGCCTGGGTGTCCAGCCGGCACACAGGTCGTGGCCTGGCCCGCCGGGCGCTCGCCAACGAGCTGCGCCGCAAGGGCGTCGACGGCGAGGTGGCCACCGAGGCGCTCGGCGAGCTGGACGAGGAGACCGAGGCGGCGACCGCGCGCACTCTGGTGGAGCGCAAACTGCGCACCGCCCGGGGTGAGCCCGACGCGGTCTTCCGTCGCCTGGTCGGGATGCTGGCCCGCAAGGGCTATCCGCCCGGCGTGGCCATCCGGGCGGTGAAGGACGCGCTTGCCGCGCAGAGCGCCGAGGCGGCCGAGTTCGCCGAGCAGATCGACGCGGACGCGCTCGCCGACGCCGAGGGTGATCTGGAGCGCGACAACCGTCCGCTCGACTGAGCGGCGCGCTGGGTGTGGGTGGCCCGCTGTGCCGCGCTGGGCGTCGCGGCGCTGGCAGCCGGCGCCCAGTGAGCCGCTGACGTCGGGTCAGCGGGGGAAACGCAGGCTCTTCACGATCAGGTCGCATCCGGCCCGCATCTCCGCCACCAGACGATCATGGCGACAGTCGATCATGAAGGTGTCGGTGCTGCCCGGTACGACGCCGTAGACCATCACGTCTCCGACGCCCGGCAGCGTCGCAGTGCTCGGCAGGGGCCCGGGGGCATGGTCGGAGAGGTCCATCCGGACAGCCTTCGCGCCGTCCAGCGTCAGGCGTTCTTCGATGGATCCGGCGGCAGGATGGCGGGGTCGTCGATCAGCAGCAGATCCATAGGTGATCCCTCCACCGTGTTGGCCGGTGACGTCAGCACCGTGACGGTGTCACCCCCGGCGGCTCCCCGGGGCGAGAGCTGGGCGCAGTCCGGGTCTTCGCGCGGGGGACAGGGGCCCGTCGTCCAGCCCTTGGGTGCGGTGAAGCTCACCCTGCCGTCGGCGGTGCCCGTCCGCTCACCCGGGTCGAGCGCCGTCGTACTGCCCGACCGGGCAGTCGAACCGTTGATCACGCCTCGGCGGCCGAGGATCACCACGACGCTGAACGACAGCACCAGCACCAGGCCGAACAGGAGCATCTTCCGCATCATGCGCGGACCGTACGGGCGGATCAGTTGGTCGACAACCGCCCAGTCGTCCCGACTGCGCTCCGTTGCGTGTGCAGGTGGACGCGGAAGCGCGATCCTGCGGGCGGCCGGGGGCGGGTGGGTCTGGCGCGAGTTGGTCGGGCGCGGCCGGGCGTGGGCGACGGGGTCGCTGTTGTCACAAAGCCGGCTCGGAGGATGGTGTCCTCGTCGCTGAACAGGTACGACATCCGGATCGAGGCCCGTCGGCTCGCCGTGTTTGTCCCCCGGTGTCCACAACGACATCAGCTTTGGGTGACGCTACAACTTCGCTCCGTTCGGGGGGTTTGATCATGAGTCCTTGACCAGACCGCCCTTGGCGACCTAGCCTCGCCATACAGGCTCACATTGCCCGACCAGCGCAGGCTAAGCGCACAACATAGATCTCGTAACAGAACAGCATCACTTTGGCCGACTCCGCGGCCTTTGGCGGCAGTTCCGGACTGGCCGGTCCGGTGCTCCGCGACAACTGCACCCGGTCGCCGACGATGCCCGCGGGCACCGCCGGCGGAGAGAGCTATCCACGGCCAGCCGCTCCGGTCGGGCGTCCACAGCCGCAGGAGTGTGCCTCGGGCACAGTCGCTGCGGTCTCGACGTTCAGGGGAGGCGGCCATGGCGGGGCGGCGGCACAGGTTCACCGGTAGACCTCACGGGGTCCCGGCATGAACGCCCTCGACGTCGTGCTTCTCGCGGCCGTTTTGATCCTCGCGGTGGTCGTGGTCGGAGCGGTGCTGATCGGCATTCGGACGATGCGCCGGATGGGCACGGCGCCGGCCCCGGAGGATCCGGCCTTCATCGCGGAGAAGGACCGTCAGGAGCAGTCCCTGGCCGCCCTGCGCGACGCCGCCGACCACGCGAACAGCACGATCGACGTGGCGAAGTCGGCCGCCTCCGCGGCTCGTGCCGAGGCGGCGGCGGCGAAGGCCGAGGCGAAGGCGGCTCGGGCCGAGGCCCGGCGGGTGCTCGACGACGCCCGCGCCGAGGCGGACACCGTGCTGGAACGGGCGCACAAGCAGGCCGAGGCGGACGCCGAGCAGCTGCGCACGACGGCCCGTCGCAGCGGCGAGCGGGAGGTCGCGGTGCTCGCCGCCACCACCAGGGAGCAGGCCGCCGAGGTGGAGCGCCGGGCGGCCCGGATGGACGAGCGGGAGCGGCTGCACACCGAGGAGGTGGAGCGCTTCGCCGAGCGGGAGCGGCAGCTCACGGCGGCGAGCGCCGCCCTCGCGGCCCGGGAGTCCGCGCTCGCCCAGCGCGAGGCCGAGCTGGCCGAGGCCGAGGAGCTACGCCGTCGGGAGCTGGAGCGGGTGGCCGGTCTCACCGCCGAGTCGGCCCGGCTGGAGCTGATCGACGCGATCGAGACGTCTGCCAAGCGGGAGGCGGCGCTGCTGGTGCGCGACATCGAGTCCGACGCGCGCAACACCGCCGAGCAGCGGGCCCGACACATCGTGGTGGACGCGATCCAGCGGGTGGCAAGCGAGCAGACCGCGGAGAGCGTGGTCAGCGTCCTGCACCTGCCCGGCGACGAGATGAAGGGGCGGATCATCGGCCGGGAGGGGCGCAACATCCGCGCCTTCGAGTCGGTGACCGGCGTCAACCTGATCATCGACGACACCCCCGAGGCGGTGCTGCTCTCCTGCTTCGACCCGGTCCGCCGGGAGGTCGGCCGGCTCACCCTGGAGAAGCTGGTCCTGGACGGGCGCATCCACCCGCACCGGATCGAGGAGGTCTACGACCTCGCTCGGCAGGAGGTGGAGCAGCTCTGCCTGCGCGCCGCCGAGGACGCCCTGGTCGAGGTCGGCATCACCGAGATCCACCCGGAGCTGGTGACCCTGCTCGGCCGGCTGCGCTACCGCACCTCGTACGGGCAGAACGTGCTCAAGCACCTGGTCGAGACGGCGCACATCGCCGGCATCATGGCCGCCGAGCTGCGGCTGGACGTGCCCACGATCAAACGGTCGGCGTTCCTGCACGACATCGGCAAGGCGCTCACCCACGAGGTCGAGGGCAGCCACGCCATCATCGGCGCCGACCTGGCCCGTAAGTACGGCGAACACGAGGACGTGGTGCACGCCATCGAGGCGCACCACAACGAGGTGCCGCCGCAGACCATCGAGGCCGTGCTCACGCAGGCTTCCGACGCCTGTTCCGGCGGTCGGCCGGGCGCGCGTCGGGAGAGCCTGGAGGCGTACGTCAAGCGGCTGGAGCGGATCGAGGAGATCGCGGCCGGCAAGCTCGGCGTCGACAAGGTGTTCGCCATGCAGGCCGGCCGGGAGATCCGGGTGATGGTCAAGCCGGACGACGTGGACGACATCGGGGCGGCCGTGCTGGCCCGCGACGTGGCCAAGCAGATCGAGGAGGAGCTGACCTACCCGGGTCAGATCCGGGTCACGGTGGTCCGCGAGTCCCGGGTCACCGAGATCGCCCGCTGACCTGGTGGGCCTTTGATCGACACGGTTTCAGCGATATCGGGGTATCCCGTCGCCGGTGATACCCCGATATCAACGAACTCGTGTCGATCACCGGCCGGACAGCCCGGTCAGATCATCCGTGCGGAGTCCGCGCCGGCGTCCTGGGCGGGCAGCACCTTGGCGGCCGTGCGCGGCGTGCGGCCCATCCGCTTCTGCAACCACCAGGCCAGCGCCGACAGCGAACCGCAGATGGCGATGTAGATCGCCGCCACGATCAGGTACGTCGGCACGTACGGCAGCCCGAACGGCAACCGACCGCCGATCTGCTTGCCAACGAACAGCAGTTCGGGGTACGTGATGATGAACCCCAGCGCCGTGTCCTTGAGCAGCACGACGAGCTGACTGACGATCGCCGGGAGCATCGACCGGACCGCCTGCGGCAGCAGGATCAGTCGCAGCACCTGGTTCTTGCGCATGCCGATCGCGTACGCGCCCTCGGTCTGCCCGTACGGCACGGCGTTGATGCCAGCCCGGAAGATCTCCGCGAGCACCGAGCCGTTGTAGAGCACCAGCCCGATGACAAGCGCCCACAGCTTGTCGATCGACCAGCCGTACTGCAGCGGCACGTAGTAGCCGAAGAAGATCAGGATCAGCAGCGGGATCGCCCGGAACAGCTCCACCACGAACGTCGCCGGGGTCCGCAGGATCCACTTGTCGCTCAGTCGGCCACTGGCGAAGACCGCGCCGAAGAGCAGCGCGAGTACCGCGGCGATGCCTGCCGCCTTCAGCGTCGCCCCCAGGCCGCCGAGCAACTCCCGTTGCACCGAGGCGTACTGGAACTGCTCCCACTTGCGGGCCTCGAACTGGCCGGTGTCGGCGAACTTGTAGCCGACGTAGGCGAGCAGCGCGATGATGCCGACGGTGGAGGCGACGCCCAGGATCGCGTTGCGCCGTTTGGCGCGGGGCCCGGGCAGGTCGTAGAGGATCGACGCCTGGCTCAACTCAGCCACCCTTCGTTCGCGACCACACCGACGGCGCTCATCGGGCCACCCTCCACTTGCGCTCCAGGAACCGTTGCAGGGCGACAAGCGGAAGGATCAGGATCAGGAAGCCGATGGTGATCCAGAGCAGGACGGCGAACTGCGGCTCACCCCGCTCGGCCATGTACGCCGGGATCGCGCCGGCCTCCAGCACCGAGAACCCGGCGGCGATCGTGGTGTTCTTCAGCATCGCGATGTACACGCTCATCATCGGCGGGACCATCGCCCGCAGGGCCTGCGGCAGCACGATGAGCGTGAGCACCTGGCCGAAGGTCATGCCCAGCGCGCGTGCCGCCTCGGCCTGCCCGGCCGCGACCGTGTTCACGCCGGAGCGGATCACCTCGCAGACGAACGCCGAGGTGTAGACGGTCAACGCGATGGCGGCGCTGGGAAAGTAGTCGATGTTGACGTCGAGCTTCGGAACCGCGAAGACGAGGAACGCGAAGACAAGCGTCAGAGGGGTGTTGCGCACCAGGTTGACGTACGTGGCACCGAACGCCCGCAGGGCCGGCACGGGGGAGACCCGCATCGCGCCGAGCAGCGTGCCGAGGACGAGGCTGCCGACCGCGGCGATCAGGAAGAGTTTGACGGTGTTGGTGAACCCGTCGACGAACAGTTGCCCGTTGTCCGTCAGTACGCGGAAGAACGCGCCCATGCCTCGCTCTCAGTCCCTGGGGCGGGCGCCGGACGGGGACGAGCCCCGTCCGGCGCCGCAACTCGTGTCGAGCCGGTCGGTCAGTACCGTTCGAGCTTGGGCGGGGTGCCCGCCGAGCCGGACTTGCCGAGCGTGCCGTCGTAGATCTTCTGCCACGTGCCGTTCGTGAAGGCGGCCTCGATCTGGTCGTTCACGTAGTCGCGCAGCGCCTTGTCGTCCTTCGGCAGGCCGATGCCGTACTTCTCGGTGCTGAACGGCTGGCCGACGACCTTGAGCTCGTCCGGGTTCTGCGCCGCGTAGCCCTTGAGGATGGCGTCGTCGGTGGTGACGGCGTCGACCTTCTTGTCCAGCAGCTGCGAGACGCACTCCGAGTAGGTCTTGAACTCGACGATGTTGTTCGCCTCGGTCAGACCCTCGTCGCGGACCTTCTGGATCGGGGTCGAGCCGGTGGCCGAGCAGACCTTCTTGCCCTTGATGGTGTCCTTGCCGGTGATCGACGTCTCGTCCTTGCGGACCAGCAGGTCCTGGCCGGCGATGAAGTACGGGCCGGCGAAGGAGATGTCGTTCTTGCGCTTGTCGGTGATCGAGTAGGTGCCGACGTAGTAGTCGACCTCACCACCCTTGATCGCGGTCTCCCGGTTGGCCGACGCGATCTCCTTGTACTCGATCTTCGTCGGGTCCACGCCGAGCGTGCTGGCCACGTACTGGGCGATCTCGATGTCGAAGCCGCACCGCTTGCCCTGGGCGTCCTTGTAGCCGAGGTTCGGCTGGTCGAACTTGACGCCGACGGAGACCTTGCCCGCCGCCTTGATCTTCTCGAAGGCCGGGCTGCCGGCGACGGCCGCGTCCGTCTTCGGGGTGAAGGTCGCGCCGGAGCTCTTGCAGGTGTCTCCCTGGGCGGCGCCGGAGGCGTTTCCACCGGCGCTCGGCGTCGGCTCACCCTCCTTGCCGCAGGCCGCGGCGGACAGGGCGAGGGACGCCATCATGGCGACCGCCGCCACGCGCTTCATACGCATACTCTTCTCCTTCTTCGACGGAGCCCACCGAGGTGCGGTGGTAGCTCCACTACGGACGCCTAGTGCGTGAGGATCTTGGAGAGGAAGTCCTTGGCCCGTTCGCTGCGCGGGTTGGCGAAGAACTCCGCGGGGGAGGCGTCCTCGACGAGCTTGCCGTCGGCCATGAAGATGACCCGGTTGGCGGCGTGCCGGGCGAAGCCCATCTCGTGGGTGACCACGACCATGGTCATGCCGTCGCGGGCCAGCGAGGTCATCACGTCAAGCACCTCGCCGACCATCTCCGGGTCGAGGGCGCTTGTCGGCTCGTCGAAGAGCATCGCCTTGGGCTGCATGGCCAGGGCGCGGGCGATAGCCGCCCGCTGCTGCTGGCCGCCGGAGAGTTGGGCCGGGAACTTGTCCGCCTGGTTGGCGATGCCGACCCGGTCGAGCAGGGCCAGGCCACGCTCTCGAGCCGCGGCGGGCTTCTCCCTGCGGACCTTGACCGGCCCGAGGGTGACGTTCTCCAGGATGGACTTGTGGGCGAAGAGGTTGAAGGACTGGAAGACCATCCCCACCTCGCTGCGCAGCCTCGCGAGGGCCTTGCCCTCGGCCGGCAGCGGCTGACCGTCGAAGGTGATGGTGCCGGAGTTGATCGGTTCCAGTCGGTTGATGGCGCGGCACAGCGTCGACTTGCCGGAGCCGGACGGGCCGATCACCACGACCACCTCGCCCCGACCCACCGACAGTGAGACGTCGTCCAGCACGTGCAGCGGCCCGAACCACTTGTTGACCGCGTCCAGCACGATGAGCGGTTCGCCCGTCGTCACGTCGTCCACCGTCCCTGTCGTCTCCCCGGATCGGGGTCGGTTGACCCCCGGTTGGGCAACTGTAGGCGGCGGGCTGTGGCGGAACGCAACTCAGTTGGTCACGGAGCGGTAACACCGGTCACGATCGGTGTCGAGGCTCCGATTCCGGTCCTCGAGCGGGCCGCAACAGTGGCGTCGGCACCCGATGCCCGTGACGATGGGAGCATGACCGAACCGGTACGACTGACGAAGTACGCCCGTGGCGGTGGCTGCGCCTGCAAGATTCCGCCGGGCGAGCTGGAGACCATGGTGGCCGGTCTCGGCCCGGCCACCGGAACTGCGGAGCTGCTTGTCGGCCTGGACCACGGCGACGACGCCGCGGTGGTCCGCCTGGACGAGCGGACGGGCCTGGTCAGCACCGCTGACTTCTTCACCCCGGTCGTCGACGACGCGTACGACTGGGGGCGCATCGCCGCCGCCAACGCGCTCTCCGACGTGTACGCGATGGGCGGCATCCCGCTCGTGGCGCTCAACCTGCTCTGCTGGCCGCGGGACGTGCTGCCGCTGGAGTTGGCGCGCGAGGTGCTGCGCGGCGGCCAGGACGTGGCCCGGGAGGCGGGCTGTCACCTGGCCGGTGGGCACAGCGTGGACGACGACGGTCCGAAGTACGGTCTCGCGGTCACCGGCACCGTGCGCCCGGAGGAGCTGATCACTCTGGACGCCGGTCGGGCCGGGGTGCCGCTGTCGCTGACCAAGCCGCTCGGCGTGGGCGTGCTCAACACCCGGCACAAGGCCACCGGCGAGAGCTTCCCGGAGGCGGTCGCCACGATGAGCGCTCTCAACCGGGACGCCGCGCGGGCGGCGGTCGCCGCCGGTATCCGCTGCGGCACCGACGTGACAGGCTTCGGCCTGCTCGGGCACGCCTCGAAGCTGGCCCGTGCCAGCCGACTCACGGTGGCCATCGACACCGCCCGCGTGCCGTACCTGGCCGGCGCGCGGGAGGCGCTGCGCGACGGGTACGTCAGCGGCGGCAGCCGTCGCAACCTGGAGTGGGTCACCCAGTGGACGGATTTCGGCGCGGCGGACGAGGATGAGCGGTTGCTGTTGGCCGACGCGCAGACCTCCGGCGGTCTGCTGGTCGCCGGTGAGCTGCCGGGCGCGCCCGTGGTGGGCGAGCTGCTGCCCCGCGGGGAGCACATGGTGGTGCTGCGCTGACGGACACGACGGCGCGGTGACACGCGGCCCCCGATGACGCGAACGACGCACGATACCCGATAAACTGTCACCTTCCCGCTACTCCGAGCAATGCCGCTCAGGGAAATTTTGCCCGGAATGGTCACAGACCGGTAACTTGCCCCCGGCTGAGGTCAAATGCCCCCCACCATCGTCAGTAAGGCCCGATCCGGAGGCCGGTGGGACGAACGCAGCGAGGAGGCCGAATGACCGAGCTGTGGAACTGGAGAATCGATCGGGTACGACCCGTGGAGGTCTACCCGGCGCTGGCCGAGGCGCTCGGCCGAGTGGTGATGCCGCTGGCGGTGGCGGACCCGGCCCGACTGCCGGCGTACGCGGTGGTGTGTGACGTCTGGCAGGCGCCGGGCGAGTTCTCGACCGTGGTCGACTGCTACGGGGTGCCCGAACGGCTCTCCGAGCACGCCAGCATCGCCGCGCTGGCCCGGCTGCTGGGCCGCAACTGCCTGCTGCGCGACGACACGCTCGACGCCGGCCGGCACCTGCTCGTCGCACCGGACGGGACGGTCCGCCCGGTGCACTTCGACGTCCGGGACACCGACGACGGCGAGGTGCTCAGCCGGCAGCGGCTCTGCACGCTTGGTGATCCGGGCTGCCGGGGCTGGTCGCAGTGTCACCGCTCGCGCTGGGCGCCCGACACCGTCGCGCCGGTGCTCGCCGCGGCCTGACCCGCGGCGGCCGAGCCCGGCCCGCCACCCCGCACGACCAGCTGGTCGAGCAGGGTGCGGGTGGCCTCCGTCACGGCGGCCACCGCGGCCTCGAACGCGGCGGCGTTGTGCGCCGCGGGCGCCCGGAAGCCTGAGATCTTCCGGACGTACTGCAACGCCGCCGCCTCGATGTCCGCGTCGGTCACCTGCGGGGTGAACGGCTCCCGCAACGTCTTGATGCTTCGGCACATGTCTGGTGCTCCTCGGGTCGGGGCGATCCGGCCGACCCGGATACGCTGTCCTGGTCATGACTACCGCAGCGGCGGGCAGCCCGCGCACCTACCAGGTGCGCACCTATGGCTGCCAGATGAACGTGCACGACTCCGAGCGCATCTCCGGCCTGCTCGAACAGGCCGGTTACGTGCGTGCGCCCCAAGCCGACGACACCCCGGACATCGTCGTCTTCAACACCTGTGCGGTGCGGGAGAACGCCGACAACCGCCTCTACGGCAACCTCGGTCATCTGCGCCCCGTGAAGGACAAGCATCCGGGGATGCAGATCGCCGTCGGCGGTTGCCTGGCGCAGAAGGACCGCGGCGAGATCGTGCGCAGGGCGCCCTGGGTGGACGTGGTCTTCGGCACGCACAACATCGGCGCGCTGCCGGTGCTGCTGGAACGCGCCCGGCACAACGCCGCCGCCGAGGTGGAGATCCTGGAGTCGCTCGACGTCTTCCCGTCCACGCTGCCGACCCGCCGCGAGTCCACGTACGCCGGCTGGGTCTCGATCTCGGTGGGCTGCAACAACACCTGCACGTTCTGCATCGTGCCCTCTCTGCGCGGCAAGGAGAAGGACCGCCGTCCCGGCGACATCCTCTCCGAGGTGCGCGCCCTGGTCGACGAGGGCGTGTTGGAGGTGACCCTGCTCGGGCAGAACGTCAACTCCTACGGCGTCGAGTTCGGTGACCGGTACGCGTTCGGCAAGCTGCTGCGCGCCTGCGGCGAGATCGACGGGTTGGAGCGGGTCCGGTTCACCAGCCCGCACCCGAAGGACTTCACCGACGACGTGATCGCCGCGATGGCCGAGACACCGAACGTCTGCCACTCGCTGCACATGCCGTTGCAGTCCGGCTCCGACGACGTGCTGAAGGCGATGCGCCGGTCGTACCGCTCCGAGCGCTACCTGGGGATCATCGAGAAGGTCCGGGCGGCGATGCCGGACGCGGCGATCACCACCGACATCATCGTCGGCTTCCCCGGTGAGACGGAGGCCGACTTCCAGCGCACCCTGGACGTGGTGCGCGAGTCCCGCTTCTCCTCGGCCTTCACCTTCCAGTACTCGAAGCGCCCCGGCACCCCCGCCGCCACCATGGACGGCCAGCTGCCCAAGCAGGTCGTGCAGGAGCGCTACGAGCGGCTGATCGCCTGCGTCGAGGACATCTCCTGGGCGGAGAACAAGCGCCTGGTGGGGGAGGCCGTCGAGGTGCTGGTCGCGGTCGGCGAGGGCCGCAAGGACGAGCGCACCGGGCGGCTGTCCGGCCGTGCCCGTGACGGCCGGCTCGTGCACTTCGACGCCGGCAGCTTCGCCGGGTCGATCCGGCCCGGCGACATCGTGCAGACCACAGTCACGTACGCCGCGCCGCATCACCTCAACGCCGACGGAGCGCCACTGTCGCACCGCCGGACCCGGGCCGGCGACGCCGCCGAGGCGGGCCGCTCCCCGCGTACCCCCGGGGTGTTGCTCGGTCTGCCCACGATCGGCGCGCCGGCGGTCGCACCCGCGCCCACCGGCGGCTGCGCCGCGCACTGACCCGGTCGGGGCCCGCCGGCACGGCGGACCCCTACCGGCACACGGTCAGACCGTGATCCGACCGGCGCCGGCGCCGGCCGTCACGATGGACTTGACGGTGCTCGCGGTGTCCAGTTGGTACGAGTACGGGATGCTGGCGACGCTGCCGCCGGTCTGCCCGGCGGGTGAGTTGACGAAGTGGTTGTTGCGGGCGACCAGGCGGCCCGGCCCGGAGTCGGCCTCGCCGAGGTGGTACGTGTCGCTGACGTTCTCGAAGTAGTTGCCCTCGACGAGCACGCCGGCGTTCTCGGTGGAGGCCACGCCGTAGCCGCCGTTGGCCCGGTAGTAGTTGTTGTAGACGTGCACCGGGTTGCCGAAGCGCACCCGGGGGTTGCGCTGCCTGCTGCCGTCGAACCAGTTGTGGTGGTAGGTCACCCGCAGGTGGCCGGTGTCCTGGGCGCCGTTGTCGTCGCTGTGGCCGAGCAGCATGGTCTTGTCGTGGTTGAAGACCCGGTTCCACGACACCGTGACGAAGTCCGACCCGCGCTTGATGTCGACAGCGCCGTCGTACCCGTTGCTGAAGGTGTTGTGGTCGATCCAGATGTTGGTGGCCGACTCCTGCACGTTTATCGCGTCGTCGTTCCAGTCCCGGAAGGTCAGGTTCCGGATGATGACGTTGCGGTCACCGCTGACGTTGAGTCCGCAGCCGACGATCGTCGCGCCGGAGTTGCCGAGGATGGTCTTGTTGGACCGGACCCGCAGCATGCCCGAGCAGGAGATCGTGCCGGACACCCGGATCACCGCGGCGCCTGTCGCGTTCAGGGCGCTGGTAAGCGCCGAGGCGTTGCTGACGGTGGTGGTCGGTGCGCCGCCGCCGCCGGTGGTGCCGCCGTTCTGGGTGGCCCAGCCGACGAGACCGGTCGGTGGTGGCACGCTGGGCGGCGGATCGCTCGGGACCGGCGGGGTCGTCGGGGTGCCCGGCGTGCCCGGCGTGCCAGACGTGCCCGGGGTGCTCGGCGTGGTCGGGGTGGTGGTGCCGCCGGTGCAGGCGACGTTGTTCAGGGTGAAGCTTGTCGGGTCCGGGTTGCTGGAGTTGTTCCAGCTCGCGTTGAACCCGAACGAGGCGCTGCCGTTGGTGGCCAGGGTGCCGTTGTAGTCGACGTTGGTGGCGGAGACCTGGGCGCCGCTCTGTGTGGCGGTGGCGCCCCACGCCTGGCTGACCTGCTGCCCGGCCCCGTACGACCAGCGCAGCGTCCACCCGGAGACCGGGTCGCCGAGGTTGGTGACCGTGACGTTGCCGGTGAACCCGCCCGGCCACTGGCTGGCGACCGAGTAGGCGACCCGACAGCCGGCGGCCGCCTGCGCCGAGACGGCGGTCAGGAGCCCGCCGGTGACCAGTGCTGCGGTGGCGGCGGCGGTGGTGGCGAGCAGCGTCATCCGACGCTGTGGTGTGCGCATGCTGCTTCCTCTCGATGAGGCGGACGGACCGTCGCGACGCCCATGCCCGTGGGCGGCGACGTCGGCCGGGACCCGTGGGTCTCGGGCCCGCCGGTGCAGTTCGGGGAAAGCGGCTCCCGCGTTCGCGCCTGCCACTGCGGAGGCAAGCGCTTTCCCGATAGAAACATAGAAGCCAGTGGATGTAAATGCCCGGGGTGGCCGGCGCCCACGACGTGGGCGCCGGCCACCCCGGTGGCTCAGCAGCCGGCGCCGTTGAGCTTCACGGTCGCCGGGGTGCTGGCAGTGCCGTTGGCGGTGAAGCCCACGGTGACCGAGGCCCCCGCCGCCAACGACGGCGCGTGGCTCGGCGCGGCGGCGGTGACGGTCGTGCCCGACTGGGTCACTGTGGCGTTCCAGCCACTGCCCAGGGTCACCCCGGACGGCCAGGTCCAGGTCACCGACCACGGGTTCACCGCGGCCGAGCCGGTGTTCTTCACTGTCACCTCGCCCTGGAAGCCGCCCTGCCAGGCGTTCACCTGCCGGTAGGTGGTCGTGCAGGCGCCCGGGGGCGGCGTCGTCGGTCCACCTGTCGGCCCGCCAGTGGGTCCGCCGGTCGTCGGTCCGCCCGTGGGCCCGCCGCCGGCCGGCGCGATCAGGTACGGCTGGAGGATCGCCTGCTTGGTGGTGTTGATGTTCGTCCAGTCGTCAAGCGCGATGCCACCTGTGTCACCCGAGTTGGGGTTCCACGACCAGTAGGTGAACGACATCCCGGTGACCCCGGTGCCGGTGTACGCCATCAACTTCTCCAGCCACACCCGGTCCTTCGGGTCGGCCAGGGTGCTTCCGAACTCACCCATCATGATCGGGGCGATGTTCTGCTTGTAGAGGTAACCGAAGTACTTGTCCCAGATGGCCGGCATGTTCGCCGGGTAGTCCGGGGCGTCGAACCAGGTCTGCCGGTACACCGACGTGGCGTACTCGTGCGGCGAGTAGACCAGCCGGTTCGCCACGTTCAGCCGCACCGGGAACTGGCCGGCCTTCGACAGGTTGCCGCCCCACCAGCCGCAGTCCTCGTCGTTGCTCGGATCGTTGTCCCACACGTTGGAGAGACCACCGCTGGGGCAGCTCACCCCCTCCACGAAGATCAACCAGTTGGGCTGGACACCGAGGATCGCGTTGCCGGCCCGCTCGGCGGCGAGCCGCCAGTCCCGCGCGGTGTCGCCACAGCCCCAGCACGCGCCGGTGGCCGCCGGGTTGGTGCCCTCGGCGTGCGGCTCGTTGTGCAGGTCCGCGCCGATCACCGTGGGATTGCCCGCGTACCGCTGGGCGAGCATCTTCCAGTCGTTGATCCAGGTCGCCTCGGAGACCGTCGATGTGTACCAGAGCGGCGACTGCCCGGCCGACGTCGGCCGGTGCCGGTCCAGGATGATCCGCATGCCCTTGCTGCCGGCATAGGCGATCACCTTGTCCAGGATCTGCAACGGTGAGAGCCCGACCAGGTCCGGGTTGACGAAGTCGTTGATCCCGGTGGCGGTCGCGCCCGCCTTCAGCGCGTCGTTCGAGTACGGCACCCGCAACGTGTTGTAGCCCAGCCGGGCCATCGTGTCGAGCTGCCCCCGCCACGGGTTGCTCGACCAGAGCCCGTGGAAGGTCTTGTTGTCGGTCTCCATGCCGAACCAGTTGATGCCTGTCAACCGGACCGTGGCGCCGGTGCTGTCCACGATCTGACTGCCGTTCGTGTGCAGATAACCGGTGCCGGTGCCCGCGGCGGAGGCCGGGGTGGTGCTGACGGCGGCGGCGATGAACACGCCGGCCGCGACGGTGGCGAGCGCGGTCAGCGCACCGCCGAGAGCTTTGGGACGGAACATTCGAGCTCCACTTCACAGGCCCGGCGTCGGCCATGGGGCCGCGCGGGCGAGCTGCCGTCGACACGTCACGACCCCCACGGGGTACGCGGACAGTGCGCGACGGTCCATGTCACGCGGACGGGGACACTCGCGGAAGCTCACCGGCCGATCCTCGACAGCGGAACCCCGCCGTCGTCGCCCTCGTCCCGGTGGCCCTACCTGACTCCGTCGCCCATTCTCATCAGCCCGCCTCGATGCGTCAACTGCCCAGCCCGCCGCGTGCCCCGCCCCCGGGTCCGCGCGCCCTGCCCCGGGTCCGCGCGTCCTGCACCGGGCCCGCGTGTCCTGTCTCGGGCCCGCGTGTCCTGTCTCGGGCCCGCGTGTCCTGTCTCGGGCCCGCGTGTCCTGTCTCGGGCCCGCGTGCCCGCGCGCCCTGTGCGCCCGGCAAGATCGCGCTCGATCCTGGATGTAGTGGCTTCGTGGTCGCTTCGTGGCCACTACAGCCAGGATCGAGCGTGACCTTGACCGGCGCGGGTGCTCGAAGGCCCGCTTCCGGTCGGCCGCGCTTGGTGTTCATCGCCAAGATCCGCGCAACATCGGTGATGTTGCTGCCTCCCGCGTGTCGGAGGCAGCAACATCCGGGATGTTGCGTAGATCTTGGGCGCGGGGCGCGGGGCGCGGGGCGCGGGGCGTGGGGCGTGGGGCGTGGGGCGTGGGGCGTGGGGCGTGGGGCGTGGGGCGTGGGGCGTGGGGCGTGGGGCGTGGGGCGTGGGGCGTGGGGCGTGGGGCGTGGGGCGTGGGGCGTGGGGCGTGGGGCGCGGACACGCGGACACGCGGACACGCGGACACGCGAGAGCCCCCGGTCCCGTGCGGGGACCGGGGGCTCCCGGACAGCGTCAGGTCAGCCGGCCTGCTCGGCGAGCTGGAGGAACTGCCGCTTGGAGGCGAGGGCCTGCTCGGCCTCCTTGATCCGGCGGGCGTCCCCGGCGCTCTGCGCCCGGGCCAGCCGCTCCTCGGCCTCCGCCACCTGGGACCGCATCTGGGCGAGCAGCGGGTTGTCCTCCTTGGTGGTGCGGCGCCACGCCGAGTCCATCACGTCGCGGACCTTGTCGTCGATGACACGCAACCGGCGCTCCAGCCCGGCGGCGGCCTCGCGGGGCACCCGGCCGGCCTCGTGCCACTGGGCCTGGATCTCCCGCAGCTTGGCCTGGGCGCCCTTCGGGTCGGCGTCGATGTCCAGGGCCTCGGCCTCGGCCAGCAGGGCCTGCTTGCGCTCCAGGTTGCCGCGCTGCTCGTTGTCCCGGGCGGAGAAGACCTCGCTGCGTCGGCTGAAGAAGGCGTCCTGCGCGGCCCGGAACCGTTCCCAGAGCTTCTGCTCGGCCTCCTTGGAGGCACGCGGGGCGGCCTTCCACTGCGTCATCAGCTCCTTGAGCTGGTTGGCAGTGGCCGCCCACTCGGTGGAGTCCTTGATCTTCTCGGCCTCTTCGACCAGCTCTTCCTTGACGGTCTGCGCCTGCTTGCGCGTCGCGTCAAGGGAGGCGAAGTGGGCGCCCCGACGCCTGGTGAAGCCGTCCCGCGCGGCGGCGAACCGCTTCCACAGCTCGCCGTCGGCCTTCTTGTCGACCCCGCGAATGGTCTTCCACTCGTCGAGGATCTCCTTGAGCCGGTCACCCGCCGTCTTCCAGCCGGTGGACTCGGCGGCGAGCTTCTCCGCCTCCTCGACAAGTGCGGTCTTGCGGGCCAGGGCCTCACCGCGGGCGGCGTCCCGGGCGGCGCGCGCCTCGGTGGCCTTCTCCTCGGCGACTGTCGACAGCTTGTCCAGCCGAGCGGCCAGGGCGTCGATGTCGCCGACCACGTGGGCCTCGGGCAGCGTGGCGCGGATCCGCTTGATCGTGCTCAGCGAGTGCCCGGCGTCCGCAGCGCCCGAGTTGAGCCGCGCTTCGGTCAGGTCCACCTCGGTGACCAGGTCGGCGAAGCGGCGTGCGAAGTGTGCGAGACCCTCCTCCGGTGCTCCCGCCTGCCAGGATCCGACCACCCGCTCGCCCTCGGAGGTCTTGACGTAAACGGTGCCGTCCGCGTCCACCCGTCCGAAGGCAGTCCAGTCGCTCATGTGCCCATCCTCGTTCTCCCGGCGTCGAGGGAACAGTCCCCCGTCGCCGCCACGGCGCAGCCAAGTTACTTCCGGCATTGTCACAGGTCCGACCCGGTCCGCGTCGAGCGCCTATCGCCGACCGTGACCATACGGTGTCCTAGAGCCTGATTGACCGTATCGGCGCGGAGACGCACCGGGCATTCCCGCTACGGTGAACGGGTGCCACTGGTCGCCGCCGCTGTCTGCCCGCATCCGCCCCTGCTCGTGCCCGAGGTCGCCGGTGCCGCCGCGGGGGAGCTGGACGACCTGCGGGCAGCCTGTGACCTCGCCGTACGCCGGCTGCTGGCCGTCGATCCGGACGCGGTGGTGCTGCTCGGCGTCGGCCCGTCGACCGGCCCGATCCGGCCCCCGGCCACCGGCACCCTGCAACCCTGGGGCGTCGACCTGGATGTGCCCCTGGTCCCCGGTCAGCCGGACCGGGGCGCGGTGCTGCCGTTGAGCCTGACTGTCGGCGCGTGGCTGCTGGCCCGGCACGCGGCGCGCCCCGCCGTGGCCGCCGCGGCGGTGAGCGCCGTGCAGGTGACCGCCGACGCCGGGCCGGTCGAGGTGGCCGCGCTCGCCGAGCAGGTCGCCGGCGCCGGTGACCGGGTGGCGCTGCTGGTGCTCGGCGACGGGTCGGCCTGCCGGGGGGAGAAGGCACCCGGGTACGACGACAAGCGTGCCCTCCCGTACGACAAGCGGGTCGCCGCGGCCCTGGCCGAGGCGGACCTGGACGCCCTGCGCGACCTGGACGCGGGTCTGTCGACGCAGTTGAAGGTCGCCGGACGGGCGTCGTGGCAGGTGCTCGCCGAGGCGGCCCGGTCGAGCGGCGGCGGATGGCGCGGCGAGCTGCTGCACGACTCGGCCCCCTACGGCGTGGCCTACTTCGTGGCGTCCTGGGAGCGGGCGTGACCGGCGGTGGGGCGGTCCCGGCCGGCACGGTCGTGGCGGTGGTCGGGCCGACGGCTGCGGGCAAGTCGGCGTTGAGCATCGCGCTCGCGCACGCGCTGGACGGGGAGGTGGTCAACGCCGACTCGATGCAGCTCTACCGGGGCATGGACATCGGCACCGCCAAGCTGACCCCCGCCGAGCGGGACGGTGTGCCGCACCACCTGCTCGACATCTGGGAGGTCACCGAGCCGGCGAGCGTCGCGGAGTACCAGCGGCTGGCCCGCGCGGCTGTGGACGACATCCTGTCCCGGGGTCGGGTGCCGCTGCTGGTCGGTGGCTCGGGGTTGTACGTGCGGGCGGTGCTGGAGCGCTTCGAGTTCCCCGGCACCGACGCGGCGCTGCGCGAGCGGCTGGAGCGGGAGTTGGCCGAGGTGGGCCCCGCGCCGCTGTACGCGCGGCTGCGCGCCGCCGACCCCGTCGCCGCCGAGGGCATCCTGCCCGGCAACGGGCGACGGATCGTCCGGGCCCTGGAGGTGATCGAGCTGACCGGTGCGCCGTTCGCCGCGTCGCTGCCGCAGCCGACGCCGTACTACCCGTCGGTGCAGCTCGGCGTCGACCTGGACACCGGGCTGCTGGACGAGCGCATCGCGCTGCGGGTGGACCGGATGTGGGCCGACGGGCTGGTGCCGGAGACCCGCGAGCTGGTGGGTCGGGGGCTGCCCGAGGGGCGCACGGCGAGCCGGGCGCTGGGCTACCAGCAGGTGTTGCGGATGCTCGCCGGTGAGCTGACCGAGGCGCAGGCGCACGACGAGACGGTCCGGGCCACCAGGCGTTTCGTCCGTCGGCAGCGGTCCTGGTTCCGGCGCGACCCGCGGATCCACTGGCTGGACTCGGCGACGCCGGACCTGATCGGGGCCGCCCTGCGTCTGGCGCCGGCCGAGACGCGATAATGGGTGCGTGGAGTTCACCAAGGGCCACGGCACCGGCAACGACTTCGTCCTCCTGCCCGACCCGGACGGTCAGCTCGACCTGACCCCGGAGCTGGTCGCGGCGCTCTGCGACCGACGGCGGGGCATCGGCGCGGACGGGGTGCTGCGGGTCGTCCGTGCGGCCAAGCATCCGGACGGCGCCGACCTGGCCGGCGAGGCCGAGTGGTTCATGGACTACTGGAACGCCGACGGTTCGTTCGCCGAGATGTGCGGCAACGGCGCGCGGGTCTTCGTCCGGTACCTGCTCGACAACGAGCTGGCCACGCCGGTCGGCGCGGCGCTGCCGGTGGCCACCCGGGCCGGCGTCGTGCGCGCGCTTGTCGAGGGCGACGCCGTGTCCGTCGAGATGCGCCGCCCCCAGGTGTACGACGCCTCGACCGCCACCCTTGGCGGTCTGACCCTGCCCGGCACCGCCGTGGACATCGGCAACCCGCACCTGGTCTGTGTCCTGCCGGCGGGCGTGGAGCTGGCCGCGCTGGACCTGACCGTCGCGCCCGGGTTCGACCCGGAGGTCTTCCCGGCCGGCGTGAACGTGGAGTTCATCGTGGCGGGCGACCCGGTCGACGCCACCGACGCGCACTCTCTGATGCGGGTGTACGAGCGCGGCAGCGCCGAGACCCTGTCCTGCGGCACCGGCGCGTGCGCGGTGGGCGCGGTGGCCCTGCGCGACGCCGGCCGGGACACCGGAGTGGTCGCCGTCGACGTCCCCGGCGGCCGACTGACGGTGACGGTCACCGAGAACTCCTGCTGGCTCTCCGGCCCCGCCGTCCTGGTGGCGACGGGCGAGGTCGACCTCTCCACCCTGCCCACTGCCGTCTGACGCGCGCCCCCACCGTATTGATCAAGAGGTTCGCGTCAGATTTCACGTGGTTCCTGACGCGAACCTCTTGATCAATACGGTGGGGGCGGTGGGCGGTTCGCGCGTTACGGGGTGGCGCTTGCGTTGGCGGCGATCTCGGGGAGGTCGGACGGGCCCGGGTCGGCTGCCGGCAGCGGGCTCGGGTTGTGTGCGGCGGCGCGGACGGCGGCGGCGACCGCCGGGGCGACCCGCGAGTCGAAGACGCTCGGCACGATCACCGTCGGGTTGATCTTGTCCTCACCGACGACGTCGGCGATGGCCCGGGCCGCCGCGATCGCCATCTCCTCGGTGAACTCCTCGGCGTGCGCGTCGAGCATCCCGCGGAACACGCCCGGGAAGGCGAGCACGTTGTTGATCTGGTTCGGCTGGTCCGAGCGGCCGGTGGCGACCACCGCGGCGTACTTGCGCGCCTCCCGCGGGTCGACCTCCGGGTCCGGGTTGGCAAGCGCGAAGACGATCGAGTCCTTCGCCATCTGCGCGATGTCGTCCCCGGTGAGCAGGTTCGGCGCGCTGACCCCGATGAACACGTCGGCGCCCCGGATCGCGCCGGGCAGGTCACCCGCGTAGTTCTCCTTGTTGGTGTTCTCCGCCAGCCACTGCCACGCCGGGTTGAGGTCGGTCAGCCCGCGGTGCAGGGCGCCCTGGCGGTCGTACGCGATGATGTCGCCGACGCCCTGGCGCAGCAGCAGCTTCATGATCGCGGTGCCGGCCGCGCCGGCGCCGGAGACGACCACACGTACGTCCGCGAGCTGCTTGCCCACGACGCGCAGCGCGTTGGTAAGCGCGGCAAGCACGCAGATCGCGGTGCCGTGCTGATCGTCGTGGAAGACCGGGATGTCCAGCGCCTCGCGCAGCCGGGCCTCGATCTCGAAGCAGCGCGGCGCGGCGATGTCCTCCAGGTTGATCCCGCCGTACGCGGGCGCGATCGCCTTGACGATCTGCACGATCTCGTCGGTGTCCTGCGTGTCGAGCACGACCGGCCAGGCGTCCACGCCGCCGAAGCGCTTGAACAGCGCGGCCTTGCCCTCCATCACCGGCAGCGACGCGGCCGGGCCCAGGTTGCCCAGCCCGAGCACCGCCGAGCCGTCGCTGACCACCGCGACGGTGTTGCGCTTGATCGTCAGCCGTCGGGCGTCCGCCGGGTTCTCGGCGATCGCCATGCAGACCCGGGCCACCCCCGGGGTGTACGCCCGGGACAGCTCGTCACGGTTGCGCAGCGCGACCTTGGAGGTCACCTCGATCTTGCCGCCGAGGTGCAGGAGGAACGTGCGGTCCGACACCTTGCGCACGTCCACGCCGTCCAGCGCGGTCAGCGCCTCGACCACCTGGTCGGCGTGACCGGCGTCGGCGGTGTCGCAGGTCAGGTCCACGATCACGTGGGTCGGGTCCGAGTCCACCACGTCCAGCGCCGTGACGATCGCCCCGGCCTCGCCGACGGAGGTGGTGAGCCGGCCGATCGAGGACGCGTCCGCGGTAACGGCGATCCGGATCGTGATCGAAAATCCGGCGCTCGGCAGTCGGGTGATGGCCACGGGGTCCCTCCGTCACGGCTGTGCGGCCGGTCGGCCGCCGCCTGAGCATTTCTACCGGGTTGTCGAGGTCGACCGGTATTCGCCCCCACTTTTGGCGACGTTCGGCACGGGCATATAGCAGGTGCGTTCGGCGTTGTGTCATGTCAGGATTACGTTCTACTCATCATTTCGGACAGGAGAACCGCTTGCGAGACCAGGAGAGCTTCGTCCCCGTCGAGGACGAGTTCGACGACGTCACCACCGGCGAGATGGAACTGTCGGAGCGACAGTCCCTGCGACGCGTCCCGGGCCTGTCAACCGAGCTCTCCGACGTCACCGAGGTGGAATACCGCCAGCTGCGGCTGGAGCGGGTCGTCCTGGTGGGCGTCTGGACCGAGGGCACGGTGACCGACGCCGAGAATTCCCTCACCGAGCTGGCCGCGCTGGCCGAGACCGCGGGCTCCCAGGTGCTCGAAGGGCTGATCCAGCGTCGTACCCGACCCGACCCGGCCACCTACATCGGCCGCGGCAAGGTCGACGATCTGGGCGCGGTGGTGCTCTCCACCGGCGCCGACACGGTCATCTGCGACGGTGAGCTGTCCCCGTCGCAGCTGCGCAACCTGGAGCAGCGCACCAAGGTCAAGGTTGTCGACCGCACGGCGCTGATCCTCGACATCTTCGCCCAGCACGCCAAGAGCAAGGAAGGCAAGGCGCAGGTCGAGCTGGCCCAGCTGCAATACCTGCTGCCCCGGCTACGCGGTTGGGGTGAGACGCTCTCCCGGCAGACCGGTGGTTCCGGCCGTGGCGGCGGCGCCGGCGGCGGCGTGGGTGTGCGTGGTCCCGGTGAGACCAAGCTGGAGACCGACAGACGGCGCATCCGCCACCGCATCTCCCGGCTGCGCCGCGAGATCAAGAGCATGCGCACGGTACGCGTCACCAAGCGCGCCCGCCGTACCCGCAACTCCGTGCCCGCCGTGGCCATCGCCGGCTACACGAACGCCGGCAAGTCCAGCCTGCTCAACCGGCTGACCGGCGCGGGCGTGCTGGTGGAGAACGCGCTCTTCGCGACGCTCGACCCGACCACCCGCAAGGCCACCACCTCGGACGGGCGGCTCTACACGCTCTCCGACACTGTCGGCTTCGTCCGGCACCTGCCGCACCAGATCGTCGAGGCGTTCCGCTCGACGCTTGAGGAGGTCGCGGAGGCGGATCTGGTGGTGCACGTCGTCGACGGCACCCACCCGGATCCGGAGGAGCAGGTCCGGGCGGTGCACGAGGTGCTCGCCGAGGTGGGCGCGGACCGGCTCCCCGAGCTGCTTGTGGTCAACAAGACCGACGCGGCCGACGAGGACGCGCTGCTGCGGCTCAAGCGCCTCTGGCCGGAGGCGATCTTCGTCTCGGCGTACTCGGGGCGGGGGATCGACGCCCTGCGGGCGGCGATCGAGGAGCGGCTGCCGCAACCCGCCGTGGAGGTCCGGGCCGTCCTGCCGTACGACCGCGGCGACCTGGTGTCCCGCGTGCACCGCACCGGCGAGGTGCTCAGCACGTCGCACCTGCCGGAGGGCACCCTGCTGCACGTCCGGGTCAGTGCGGCGCTCGCCGCCGAGCTGGCGCCGTTCGACGTCGCGCGGGAGGGCCAGGCGGTCGGCAGCCGGCCCTGAGCGGCCCCGGCGTCATCCACCGGAAACGCGCGGCATGCGACACTGGCCGAATGCGCCGCGTTGTTTCCTCGGTCACGGTTGCCCTCGGCCTGCTCGGGGCAACCGTGGCGCTGGCCGGAGTAGCAGTTGCCGCTCCCGCTCCCGGATCATCCCAGCCGCCCGCCGCCACCCCCGGCAAGAAGCGCTGCACGGTCGCCGACGAGCGGCTGCGGGAGCTGTCCGGGTTGGTGGCGACCAAGAGCGGCTACATCGTCATCAACGACGGCACCGACGTTGAGGCGCGCAAGCGGATCTTCTTCCTCGACAGCAAGTGCAAGGTCGTCAAGGAGCCGGTCCGCTACTCGGGCCAGGGGCCGTTCGACACCGAGGACCTGGCCGTGTCGCCGAAGGGCGACACCCTGTGGATCGGTGACATCGGCGACAACACCAGCAGCAAGGAGCGGCGGTCGCGGATCGCGGTCTGGACCATGCCGATCAACGGCAGCAAGCAGCCCGTGCTGCACCGGCTCTCCTATCCCGAGGCCAAGCCGCACGACGCGGAGGCGTTGCTGGTGGGGGCCGACGGCCTCCCGCTGATCATCACCAAGGTGGCGAGCGGCGACTCGGAGATCTTCACTCCGACGGCGAAGCTGAAGAACGGCGACACCGCGCCGGTGCCGATGAAGAAGGTCGGCGAGATCAAGCTGCCGAAGACCACTACCGAGAACCCGCTCAGCGTGTACGGGCGGTCCGCGGTCACCGGGGCCGCCCGATCGCCGGACGGCAGCCGCGTCGTCATCCGGACGTACGCGGACGCCTTCGAGTACGACGTGACCGGCGGCAACATCGTCGAGGCGCTCACCACCGGCAAGCCGCGGGTGACGCCACTGGCCGATCCGTTCGGTGAGGCGATCTCCTACACCTCGGACGGGAAGACCTTCGTCACCGTCTCCGACGGCGGGCAGCTCACCGCTGACGAGCCGGTCGACATCCTGAGCTACACGCCGTCCACGAGCGTGGCGGCGGCCGTGGCCGCTCCCGGGGGTGCCAAGCCGGCCGCCGGGAAGTCCTGGGTCGACGGGCTCAGTTTCGACGACATCACCTACCTCGTGGGCGGGGTCGGCGTCCTCGGTCTGCTGCTCGTCGGCGCCGGAATCGTCGGCATCCTGCGGGCCCGCCGCCGGCCACCGGCCGCCGAGCCGGCCGACGGGTCGGGCTCGGATGTCGACCCGGACGACAGGCGTGGCTCTCCCTCCGACGGCGTCGTACCGGGCACCGGAGGCCGTCCGGCCCCCGGCGTCTACGGCGGCGCGGCGGCCGGTGGCGGCGTCTACGGCGGCGGCCCCGGTCGGGGCGGCGCCGCTCCCGCCGGAGGTGCCGTCTACGGCGGCGGTGCACGCCCACCGGGCGGTGAGGGTGGCGGCTACGGCCCCGGCCGTCCGGGCGGTCGCGGTGGTGCCGCTCCGGCCGGTGGCGGTGTGTACGGCGGCGCTGGCGGCGGCCGTCCGGCAGGCGCGGGCGGTGGGGGTCGCCCGACGGGTCCCGGGAGCGGCGGCCGTCCGGCGGGTGCCGGTGGTCGACCCGGCAACGGTGTGTACGGCGGTGGTGGCGGCCAGCCCGGCGGGGGTCGTGCCGAGCCGCCACGGCGTGGTGGGCAGGAACCGGACTACCGCGACCAACGGCCCGCCCGCAGGCGGGACGGCGACACGCCCGGCGACCCGTACGAGCAGTATCCCGGGGGCGGCCGTGGCCACCGGGGCGACCGCTACTGACGCGGGCAGCGCCTGATCGGTCGGGCGGCGCGGGTGAGCGCGGTAGACCACTCACCCGCCCGCCGGCCGGTCAGATTCGGCGGAGCACCGCCACGACCCGGCCCATGATGGTGGCGTCGTCACCGGGGATCGGGTCGAAGGCCGGGTTCTGCGGCATCAGCCACACGTGCCCGTCGCGTCGCCGGTAGGTCTTGACTGTCGCCTCGCCGTCGAGCATGGCGGCCACGATCTCGCCCGAGTCGGCCGTCGGCTGCTGCCGGACGACCACCCAGTCACCGTCGCAGATCGCGGCGTCGAGCATCGAGTCACCCTTGACCTGGAGCATGAACACCTCGCCCTCACCCACCAGCTCGCGGGGGAGGGGGAAGATGTCCTCCACCGCCTGCTCGGCGAGGATCGGCCCACCGGCGGCGATGCGGCCGAGCATCGGCACGTACGCCGGGGTGGGTCGTTGGGCGCGGGACAACTCGTCGTCGATGGCCTCGCTGGGGGCCCGGACGTCCACCGCGCGCGGCCGGTTGGGGTCGCGGCGCAGGAAGCCCTTCTTCTCCAGCTCCTTGAGCTGGTAGGCGACGCTCGACGGCGACACCAGGCCGACCGCCTCGCCGATCTCCCGGACGCTCGGCGGGTAGCCGTGCCGCTCCACCCAGGTGCGGATGAACTCCAGGATGCGGCGCTGGCGGGCGGTCAGGTCGACCGTCGCCGGGTCGGGGAAGGCGCTGACCACCGGAGTGACCGGGCGCACGGCGGGCTGACCCGTCCGGCTGCGCGCGGCGCTGCGGCGTCGGGTGGCTGGCGGGCCCGCCTCGGTGATCTGCTGCGGGCTCTTCGGCCGGCTGGCCCGGTCCTCGGTCACGTCCGTCCTCCCTGGTCGGCGCTGGGTGCCTCGTCGGCTCGTGGTGCGTGCGGTGGTGCCACGGATGGAACTCGGGTGGTGCGTCGCCGGGTTTGGTGAAGATCCATCGCGCCCGGTTGTTCCTGACCGTATAGGTGAGATCGGTCATTTTCAAACATCTGTACGACCTCTCACCGGCGTGTCGGGGTGAAAAACCGCTCCGGTCGTACGGATGTTCTGATAAATGGTACGTCGGATAGCACGGGTGTTCGATCGGTGGCTTTTTTCCGGGGTGGTCCGGCCGTGTGGCCGGTAACCGGGTCGGCTCCCCGGCGTTGGTTCTGCGGTGGAGCGGGGGGCGTGGATGACCGGATGGTCCGTGACGCGCCGGACACGCCCACCAACTTGACCCGGGTTCGCCGGCGACATACGGTCAACCCCTAGATGTAGTAGTGACACGGGCGTAAGTTGCCTACAGGTTGGGTTCGACTACCGACCGCACTCCCGTAACGTCGATCACGGCGGCCGTCGCCAGAGGGTGGCGCCGTCGTGGCGAGCCGTGTCCGGGAGCGCCCGGTCGCGTCCGCGGTTGATCATGATCTTTTGGAGGTTGGGCGATGCGGTGTCCGTACTGCCGGCACGCCGACTCCCGGGTGGTCGACTCGCGGGAGGCCGACGACGGCCAACTCATCCGGCGGCGACGCTCCTGCCCGGAGTGCGGCAAGCGGTTCACCACGGTCGAGGAGGCGGTCCTCGCGGTCGTCAAGCGCAGCGGGGTGACCGAACCGTTCAGTCGTACGAAGATCATCGGCGGGGTGCGCAAGGCGTGCCAGGGCCGGCCGGTGGACGACGACTCACTCGCGCTGCTGGCGCAGCGGGTGGAGGAGACCGTCCGGGCCAAGGGGGCCGCCGAGATCCCCAGTCACGAGGTGGGTCTGGCGATCCTGGGCCCGCTGCGCGACCTGGACGAGATCGCCTACCTGCGGTTCGCCAGCGTCTACCGCTCCTTCGACTCGCTCGCCGACTTCGAGCGCGAGATCGAGACGTTGCGGGCCGTGGCGCGAGCCCGGGAGCAGGGCCGGGCCGACGCGGTTGAGGCCGCCGGCCGTACCAACTGACTTCACTGTTTTTCGAGAGATCAGGACGCGCGGTGGGTGACCGCGCAGACGAGGGGGGCGACGGCGTGACAACGAGCCGTGCACGGAACAAGGCAGGCGTGGGGCTGAAGATCGAGCGGGTGTGGACGACGGAGGGGGTCCACCCGTACGACGAGGTCAGCTGGGAGCGCCGTGACGTCGTGATGACGAACTGGCGGGACGGCTCGATCAACTTCGAGCAGCGGGGCGTGGAGTTCCCGGAGTCGTGGAGCGTCAACGCGGCGAACATCGTGACCACCAAGTACTTCCGGGGCGCGGTGGGGACCCCGGAGCGGGAGTGGTCGCTCAAGCAGTTGATCGACCGGGTGGTCACCACCTACCGCACCGCGGGTGAGGAGTACGGCTACTTCGCCAGCCCGGCCGACGCCGAGGTCTTCGCCCACGAGCTGACCTGGATGCTCCTGAACCAGGTGTTCAGCTTCAACTCGCCGGTCTGGTTCAACGTCGGCACGCCGTCGCCGCAGCAGGTCAGCGCCTGCTTCATCCTCGCCGTCGACGACTCGATGGACTCCATCCTCGACTGGTACAAGGAGGAGGGGCTGATCTTCAAGGGCGGCTCCGGCTCCGGCGTCAACCTGTCCCGGATCCGTTCGTCCCGTGAGCTGCTCTCCTCCGGGGGCAACGCCTCCGGCCCGGTCAGCTTCATGCGTGGCGCGGACGCCTCGGCCGGCACCATCAAGTCCGGCGGCGCGACCCGCCGGGCGGCCAAGATGGTCATCATCGACGTCGACCACCCGGACATCCAGGAGTTCGTGGTCACCAAGGCGCGCGAGGAAGACAAGATCCGTGCGCTGCGCGACGCCGGCTTCGACATGGACCTCGGCGGCTCCGACATCGTCAGCGTGCAGTACCAGAACGCCAACAACTCGGTCCGGGTCTCCGACGAGTTCATGACGGCTGTGGAGAACGACGGCGGTTTCGACCTGCGGGGTCGGCTCGACGGCGCGACCATCGAGACGGTCGAGGCGAAGAAGCTGTTCCGTTCCATCGCCCAGGCCGCCTGGGAGTGCGCCGACCCGGGCCTGCAGTACGACGACACCATCAACGGCTGGCACACCTGCCCGGAGACCGGCCGGATCACCGCGTCGAATCCGTGCTCGGAGTACCTGCACCTGGACAACTCCTCGTGCAACCTGGCCTCGCTCAACCTGATGAAGTTCCTCCGCGCCGACGGTGGCTTCGAGGTGGAGAAGTTCGTCAAGTCCGTCGAGTTCGTCATCACCGCGATGGACATCTCGATCTGCTTCGCGGACTTCCCGACCGACAAGATCGGTGAGACCTCCCGCGCCTACCGGCAGCTCGGCATCGGTTACGCCAACCTGGGCGCCCTGCTGATGGCCACCGGCCTGCCGTACGACTCGGACCAGGGCCGCTCGGTCGCCGCGTCGATCACGTCGCTGATGACCGGCACCGCGTACCGCCGCTCGGCCGAGCTGGCAGGTGTCGTCGGCCCGTACGACGGCTACGCCCGCAACGCCGAGCCGCACAAGCGGGTCATGCGCAAGCACGCCGCGGCCAACGACGAGATCAAGCCGACCAGCCCGGTGGCCACCGCGATCGTCCGCGAGGCGACGAAGCAGTGGACCCAGGGCAACAAGATCGGTGACAAGTTCGGTTGGCGCAACGCGCAGGCGAGCGTCCTCGCCCCGACCGGCACGATCGGCTTCATGATGGACTGCGACACGACGGGCGTGGAGCCGGACCTGGCGCTTGTCAAGTTCAAGAAGCTTGTCGGCGGCGGCTCGATGCAGATCGTCAACCAGACGGTGCCGCGCGCCCTGCGCAGCCTCGGCTACCCCGAGGAGCAGGTCGAGGCGATCGTCGAGCACATCGCCGACCACGGCCACGTGGTCGACGCCCCGGGCCTCAAGCCGGAGCACTACCCGGTCTTCGACTGCGCGATGGGCGAGCGGTCGATCGCCCCGATGGGTCACGTGCGGATGATGGCGGCCATCCAGCCGTTCGTCTCCGGCGCCATCTCCAAGACGGTGAACATGCCGGAGGCGGCCACCGTCGAGGACGTCGAGAAGATCTACTTCGAGGGCTGGAAGCTCGGCCTCAAGGCGCTGGCGATCTACCGGGACAACTGCAAGGTCGGCCAGCCGCTCTCGGTGGCCAAGTCCAACAAGGCCACCACGCCGGCCGCCGTCGAGACCGCAGCCGCCGCGCCGGCCGCGGTGGAGAAGGTCATCGAGTACCGGCCGGTGCGCAAGCGCCTGCCGAAGAAGCGCCCGTCCGAGACGGTCAGCTTCTCCGTCGGTGGCGCCGAGGGTTACCTGACCGCGTCGTCCTACCCGGACGACGGCCTCGGCGAGGTGTTCCTCAAGATGTCCAAGCAGGGTTCGACCCTGGCCGGCGTGATGGACGCCTTCTCGGTGGCCATCAGCATCGGCCTGCAGTACGGCGTGCCGCTGGAGACGTTCGTCAGCAAGTTCACCAACATGCGCTTCGAGCCGGCCGGCATGACCGACGACCCTGACGTGCGCATGGCGGCCTCGGTGATGGACTACATCTTCCGTCGCCTGGCCCTGGACTTCCTGCCCTACGAGCGCCGCGCCGAGCTGGGCATCTTCACCGCCGGCGAGCGGGCCGCCCAGCTGCGGGCCGAGGCCGACGCGGAGGCCGCCGCCGTCACCGGCGCGGAACTCACCGCGATGGCGTCGTCGGCGCCGGTCGAGGCTCCGGCCAAGACCGAGGCCGTCGCCCAGCCGGCCCAGGAGATGGCCAACGTGGCCGCCGCCAAGCCGGCTCCGAGCGTGGGTTCCAGCACCGAACTGCTGGAGGCCGTGATCGGCAAGGCCGCGGACGCGCCGCTCTGCTTCACCTGCGGTACGAAGATGCGCCCCGCCGGTAGCTGCTACGTCTGCGAGGGCTGCGGCTCCACCAGCGGCTGCAGCTGACGTACGCGTCAGCGCTGCCCCGGCCTCCCGCCAGGAGGCCGGGGCAGCGCCGTTTCCGCCGTCTACCGGGTCGCGCGTTCGGCGGCGCGTACGGCGTTGCGGAACAGCATCGCCACGGTGGTCGGGCCGACCCCGCCGACCCGGGGAGTGATGGCGCCGGCGACCTCGGCGCACGCCTCGTCCACGTCGGGCAGGAGGCGCCGCCCGGCGTAGCGGACGCCGGCGGCGATGACGACGGCGCCCGGCTTGACGTGCTCGGGCTGGACGATCCCGGGTACGCCGGCGGCGGCGACGAGGATGTCGGCGCGGCGGGTGTAGCGGGCCCAGTCGGGAACCCCGGTGTGCACGACTGTGACGGCGGCGTTGGCCGTCGGGCGCTTCTGGGCGAGCAGCATCGCCAGGGGCCGGCCCAGGGTGGCGCCGCGACCGAGGATGACTACCTCACGGCCGGCAAGCGCAAGTAGCTGCAGTCTGTCCAGGTCCTACAGCCTGGGCAGCTGTGCCCACAACCGATTCAACTATGTTGGTTCCCGTTCTGCGACGCCGAGCTGCTCAACCATCTTGACCACGGCGCACGGCGAAACCCTAGCCAACGCATTCCGCCGGCTCTGTCCGATGATCGACAGGACAGACGTCAGGTGCCGGCACGGTGCACACAAACCCGCCTGCCAAGGACGAGGGGCGGACCTCACTGCCTCGTGCGTGCTCTTGCCTCGCCATAGCTGACGCGTACGAGAGGCCTGCTCGCGGAGGGCGCTTGTCTGCGTGGCTCGCCAGCGGGCGCCGCACCTTCCCCCCGGTCGGAGCGCATCGTGAGAGCTGATGAGCATCACTCCTGCATCACGTAATCGGCTAGATAGCCCGAAGGTGACCACGAACGGTGGGAACACAGAAACGCAGGGTCACCGTATAGTGTGGACATGCATGCCGAGGATGCTTGTACTGCGGGATTGATGGGCATCGAGTACGGGCACCCGGGCTTGTCGTATAAGACGTTCCCCAGCCAGGTGTGAATCCTCAGAAGGTCGGTAGCCACTCGGCTGTCACCAGTCTCCATGACAAGTTAGACGGCGTCGTCGCTGATGATGCCGACCGGCAGTTCCTCAATCTGAAGTCGTAACCGCTGTCGTTCCCCGTACACGGCTAGTTTCGTGGGCTTCGGTTGCTGCGCAAGAGCAAGGGCTGGCGGGTGACACAAGGCGTGTGTTCGGAGGTATGTATGACACAGCCGGGAGTGGGCGGCCTCGGGGTTCGCCCTGAGGCAACCATGATGCAGCACGCCATCCGGCTTCTAGCAATCCTGAGCGAATGTAGCGAGCCGGTAAAGACCGGCGACCCGCCAGAAGGCATCGCGGTCATCCGGGCAGAGTTGCGGCTACAAGCCCTTGACTTCTGGTTACGGAACCCGGACTACCTCGCTGGTGAGCTGCTTACAAAGGTAGAGGACCACGATCTACCGGCACACTACCTGAGCGTGGTCGAGCACCTGCTCAACAATCCGGAGCCAGACTTGCACTGGTATCCCATGCCGCGATGGCACCACGGCGCCTATGAGGCGATCGATGACGCGTTCTCCGTGCTCAGCGCATACGGGCTAGCGTTGGTCAGGCGGATGGGTGGGGTGCAAAAGACAGCGCGCAGCCAGTTCTTCCTCACCCACGCGGGGCGGGTGGCGGCCGCCGACCTGGCGAAGGAACGGGTGCTTTCCTGGTACACCGAGCAGGCGAAGCTGGTCGCCCTCGTGGCGGGCAGTGACAACGGGAGCACGCTGAAGAAGCGGCAATACCAGCAGGCGGAGTATGCGCGCACGAAGCTCGGTGTAAATATCGCGCCGATCCACTCTGCCGTACGCGGACGGCTGGAAGCGTTCAGAACCACGGTCAGCGGATCGTTGGCCCCCGTAGCAGGAGGATAGGCAATGACTAAGCTCGGGGACGCGGTCGCTCGGGACCTTGAGCGCCGAGGAAAGGCGATCGACCAGTCCCGCATCGAGAGGATCCTGCTCGACGCCGGTGTCTCCTCGACTGCGTCCCGTGGTGTCCCCGCTCGGCTTCGTGTCCGCCGGGTATGGGTCACGGGGGAGAAGCTGTACTCGGAAAGACCGACGGAGGAAACGCCGCCTGCGGAGATGAAGACGGCACCCATCAAGCTGGACTGGCAGCCCGGAGACGGCGTCAACGGTGTAGGTAGTGAGGCGAACCTGCGAGGAAAGTCGTCAGTCCTGCACTTCGCTATATGGGCGTTGACAGGGCGCAGCTACTTACAGGCTGACGTTGAGACGTGGGTTGAGCATGTTTCCGCGGAGTTCCATGTAGACGAGGTGCCCCTGTTCGTCGATTTTGACGTACGCGGTGGGATGCCGTCGGGGACCGTCACGCAGAAGACCCGATCGGGCCATGCCAGCCTGGGATCCTTCTTCGGCCACGCTGAGTTTGAATCGTTGATGGGATCGGTGATGCTCGACCGGTTACGCCTCGATGCAATCTCAGTGTTCTCCAAGGGGACCGAGACGGAGCATGCGTGGCCGTCGTACGCTGCTGCATTGGCCGTACACGCCGACAAGCTTGACCCGATCGTGGGCAATGAGAACACTCTCAAGACCCGGATCCTGCAGATGTTTGTCGGCACGAGGTGGGCGGCGGTCGACGCGCAGGTCGCGACCGCGTTTAAGGCGGCTGATTACGAGCGCGAAGTCCTCATCGAGAAACGCCGGGCAGCGGCTTCGGTGACCACGTCAGCTCTGAGGCAGGCCGAAACCCGCCTGAGGGAGGCAGAGGCGGCATTGGAGGTGTTCGACCCGACGCAGCCTGACGTGGATGCAGTCTTCGCGCTCGCGTCGGTTGCCTCCGCGCGTGCGCAGCAGGCACATGAACTGTCAATGAGGCTCATGGTGGCCCGTACCGCGCTCTCAGGGGCTGAAGAGCAGTTACGTACCGAGCAGATGCGTCGGCAGGCGGCAGAGGAGGACGCCGTAGCGCGCCGATTGTTCAATGGGATGGCGCCGAAAGCATGTCCCCGGTGCGCGGCGGAAGTGACGGCGGCGAGGTACGAGGCCGAGGTGACGGCCCACGAGTGCTCGATGTGCAAGAACGAATTCACGATCTTGGCAGACCTCGACGAGGCGTCGGCTGCGGCCGTTGTGGACAACGAGGTTGAGGAGCCGGTTGACCCCTTAGAAGCACTCCAGGCGGCCATCGCGGAAGCCGATGTAGATATCAGCCGGCTCGAGGGTGAGCTCCGTGAGGCTGACCGGTCTCGGCTCGATGCGGAGAACGCGGCGCAGCGAGGCCGCGGTCGCCTCGGCGCCGCTCGTGCTCGACTAGAGGCCGAGATCGACCTGGCCCGCGCAGAGAGCGCCCTGGGAGCATTGCGGGAGGCGATGCGTCCGGAGCCGTCGTCGCCGGTCGACGACGAAAGGCATCTTGTTCTTGAGGTCGCCTCGAGGCTGACGAAGAAGTGGGTCAAGGAGGATCAGGGCCCTCTTCTGGAAGCCGTTTCGCTCGCGATCGCCCGCCTCGCCCGCGAGTTCGGGTCCACCAACATCACCGCGGTGACCCTCAAGGGCAACGGCAACATGGACGTGGAGAAGGGCGGTGCCGTCACGGGCTACAGCGGGCTGACCAACGGAGAGAAGCTGCGGATCAAGCTCGCTGCTGCAATCGCACTGATCGAGATCGGGCACAGCGACGGAGTCGGCCGGCACCCAGGCCTGCTGTTCGTCGATTCTCCTGCTGCGGAGGAGATCCCCGAGGCCGACCTGCGGACAATGCTCGAGGCCATGGCTACTGTTGCCCAGAAGACTGACCTGCAGATCATCGTGGCCACTAGACACGGTCGGATACTGAGTGAAGTCATCGGTCCACAGAACCTCTTGGTCGCTACCGGTAGCAACTTCGTGTGGTGACACTTAACGTCGGACACCTGCATCGCCCTGATAGGCAGAGCTGTGCAACCACAGGACCCGACCTGGATCAAGAGGAGGAGCCGTGCCGCATCCGCTCGATCCAGCTTTCACTGGCGCTGAGCTCCTGCGAAGCCTCAGCGGCGGGCCACCTCCAGAGGACCTGGTTGACCGGATTGGTGGCTGGGACGCCGTCGAGGTGCTCGCACCGACCCTCGTTGACGAACCGCTCCTGACCGCAGCAGTCTCCCTGCTAGCCCGTGATGCTGCCCGCGCTGCTGCAACGGGCGCGAATCTTGCGCAAATCCGGCCCGCTGCACTAGCCCTAACAGATGCGGTGCTGGGAAGCAGCGACCCGTTGCAGTTCACCCAAAACATCAACACCATTTGCACCGAAACGGCCCTCGCCGGCATGGTCGGCGCCAAGGTCGCGGCGACGTGCCTCACCCTCGCTGCCCCCCCACGCACCGACGGTGATGACCCCCCTCTGGCCGCCGTCATCCGTCATGCCGTCGCGTTGGAGGCCCTTGCGCGGTTGGCCGTGCAGGGGCACGCCTCGAAGAACAAGCTCCTGGGGGTCCTAGAGGACGTCGCCGAGCCGCAGCCGCGTCGTTACGCTCAAGCGGTCGTCAGGACAGTCGGTTTGGCCTTCGACCACTGGACTGCTGACGACGAGGTTGCCGACGTCATCGACATCCTCACAGGAGAGAAGCCGCCGACGTACACGACACCGCCGGCCGCTGATGTCCTCGCCCGTAACGACGAATACCACCGCGACATCGCGGCCGACGCCATGTGGACGAAGGCAAATGTAGAAATCGCCCGAGCATTGCGCAGCACCCAGGCCACCCAAATGCTCGAGCGGCTCACCGCCGCACTGGAGGCGCTGGAACTTGTCACGGCGCTCGACGACCGCGACGATGCGAAGATGCTGCGCTCCGCGCTGCGTCTGCTCCAAGAGCTGCTGCAATCGCTAGAGGGCTCAGCGGCACCACAAGACGCCGCAACCTGGAAAGCCGCAGTCGCAGACGCGGAGCAGGCCGTACGGCAAGCGCACGAGTTCGCCATTGGCGCGTACGGGCTCAATCACTGGAGCGGTGATCGCAAGCTTGCCATCCTTGAGGGTTGGAGCAAACTCGCCAACGACCTCGCCTGGCTTCGTGATCAACTCAGCCGCGACAGCCTGTACGACGCTGCCGTGGTGCTCGACGACGTCCTCACCATCTACTCCGCGTCCCGGTCTTACGACGTCACCCGCAACGCCCATGGCGTAGAAACGGTGCTACAGATTCTGCGGCCAGCTGTTGCCAATGGCTTCGCCGCCCGAGCCGGACTGTTGCGGCACCTCAGCGACCATACCGAGCGACTGCGCCGCCGGGTCACCGAAGCTCTGGGGGTTGGCAACGATGCGTCGGAGCTGCAGGCACGGCTGATGACATCTGAAGCGGTCCTTGAGAACGCACGCGCGAGATTGCTCCACACCGGGGAGCCGCCGGGAAAACCGCTGCAGCAGGCGGCGGACATTCCGCCCCTGCTGGCCGAGCTGTTTGGGCCCCACGCCTCCCTCGCCGCAGTCCTAACTAGCGGCAATCCGGTGGAGCTCGCGGCACTGGCCGCCGACATCGCCGACCGCCAAGCCGCTTCGGACCGCGACCCAGACGTTACAGTCACCGGTATCCGCAAGCGGATGCTCGCTGAGCTCGCCGCCTGTGAAGACTTCACCGGCGACGTCGCGACTGCCGTAAGCGTTGTTCTTGATCAGCTCATCAAGTTCGTGGCGCGACGACTGAACACTCAGCAGTCGACCAAGGCGTATCTGTTCAAGCCGGATGCCAACGAGCAAGACTTGCACACCGACCTGTACGACTGGTTATCCCAAGGACAGTTGGCGAGCTCCACGAACGTGGAAGTACATGAGGTCGGCGCAGGCCGCACCGATATTCAGATCTCCTTTCCGGGCTTCCACCTTTATCTGGAGCTGAAGGCGGATGGGACTGCAGTACCGGTGGCTGGCAAGGCCGCGTACATCAAGCAGACGGTCAGCTACCAGGCCTCTGACGTGCGGATCGGATTTCTCGTGGTGCTCCGCTTGAAAGCTCCGAAAGACAAGAGCCCTTCCATGCACCTGACTGAGCTCGTGTCGCACACCGTTGTGCAGGTGCAGGACGGCCTGGTCGAACGCCATGTCGTGATGCTTGAGGTTCCAGGCAACCAGACCAGCCCGTCCGGGGTCCATTGACCTGGCAGCCGATCATACCGGGACCGACCTGAGAAGTGCGAAGGCATCATGGACAAGTCCCGCGACGCTGCGGGCGTCGGGGAAGGGCAGACATGTCGATGAAAACGCCGTCTAGCCGCGCCCGGTCGATCGCGACCAGGAACCCCCGATGACGAGCTCTGGTTACTGCCGTCCGGGCCAAAGTCGGTCATTATCCACGCGGACCTGCCACTCATTCCACCAACCGCAAGACCCGATCGGCCCGATTCACCACCTGTTTATAGGTGACCACCTCGACCCGGGACAGATGGCTGTTGTAGACGCGTAGCGCCGCGTCCACCTCGTTCTCGCTCGCCTCCTCCTCGAACTGCGGATGCCCAATGATCACCGCCGCTGAGGCCCGCCGTACGTCGATGCCCTGCTCGGCGAGCCGCGCCCGGTCCTCGTCCAGGACCACGAGGTAGTTCATCGCCTGCGCTACCGCCCGATGTACCTCGTTGGTCGGCACCCAACGGCCCCGCTGATGGGTGAGCAGCGGAACGGCGGCCCGCTTCAACTCGACCACGTGCACGGTGCCGTCCGGCCGGAGCAGCGTCATGTCCAACTCGATGCTGCGACTGATTCGCCGTGGCCCGAGCCTGTCCGCCAGCTGCGTCCCGCCGAATATCCAGAGATTCTTCTCCAGCGCTCGCTGCAGGTCGCGCTCACTGCTGTGCCGGTTGAGGACGACGGCATCGAGTTCGCGAAGCGCTTGGCGCCGTGCTCGCAGCAACACCACGTCGGCGATCTCTTCTGCCGAAGCCTCAGCGATTGGCGGGACACCGACGCCTGAATCGCCAGTGTGCAAGCGGTCGAGCAGTACCTCCGTCATCCAGGTTGCCTGCTCGTTCGTGCTGCGACTGACTTCGAAGACCCCAGCTGACCCGGCCACGTCCGTGATGACTAGGCGCTTCATTTCGTCGAGATATGCCACGAGCTCGTTGCGGGTCGCCTGGGGGTGTTCGTCGAGGAACGTGCGAACCTGGTCGGCGACGAATGTCGCGGATATCGACACGAAGGTGGTCAGTGCGTTCGCGTGTCGGCCACGGGCACCGCCGAGCAGCTGATACTTGATCTCCAAGTCCGGGGCGAGCATCACGTTGGTCGCATACGAGAGGGCGTCCTCCAACCGCTCGGCGGCGTCTTGGTCGCCTTCGGAGCGGGCTCCGGCGTGAGCCTGACGCAGCAGATCGGTAAGCGTCCTGCCGCCGCGATAGGGACTGCGGTATCCCATGTGCCGCTGCGCGTCCTCGACGAGGTTGCGGATGTGGTCGGAAAGGCCATAATCGACGATCTTCTGGAGCAGCAGACGCAGGGCAAAGTCGGATCGGACACGCGGGCGAGGTTTAGGCATGTCGGAGAGCGTCACCCAAGGGTATGACACGACCCTTTGGGTGCAGGAGGCCGTGCCCGAGTGCGCCTAGGAAGCGGGGTCGTTCGCCGTAGCTGAACCGGAAGACCGACCCGGGCCGGTTGACGGTATGGAGAGCTTGCCCGGACGGCGTCAACTGCTCGAAGGGAATACGACACGGGCTTGGTCCCCGCTCGGGCTCGCCATCGAAGACAGGGGTTTGGCTGCCGGGCAGAGCGGGTGCGCTTCGAGGTGCCGGATCAGTGGTCTTCGTCGCCCTCGGTTGGGCGTGGTGGGCGGTTGTGCTTGGCCCACTCGTCTACCTCGTCCGCATCCCAGATAGTCGTCCCGATCAGGCGGGCCATCGGCTCAGGGAAGCCGGGACGGCGGGTGATCTGAAGTACCCGCTGCCGCGACACGTTGAACAGGGCTGCCAACTCGCCAGGCCCGTACAAGCGCGGTCGCTTCACGGCCTGAAGGTAGGCGCAACTCAAACTTGACGATCGCTACTTACAGATTGACAAGACAGCGTGCGGTGATGTGTGGTGGAGTAGTTCACGCCAGGCGACGGCGGGACAGATCCGTCGGGAGGTCAGGTGCCGAAGCGTGTGCCGTACGACGACTACCTGCTGGCGGTGGCGCTGACTCTGGCGCGGCGGCACCAGCCGGTCTGGTCGTGGCGGCGGTGGCGGCGGATCTGCAGGTGTGGGGCGGATCTACCGTGCCACGTCCGGCATCGCATCCCGATCCGCCGAGGCTTCTGGCCGGGGGAGGAGCTGGAGTGACTACGCACGGCCCTGTCCTTCCGGTGTGGACCTGCGGTGGCTGCGACGCGCCTTGGCCCTGCCGGGCCCGGCGCATCGAACTGCGTGCCGAGTTCGAGGGTGCACCTGTGTCGTTGGCCTTCTACATGGGGTCCTACCTGGTCTGGGCCGCGGAGGACCTGACCTGGGTGCCCGCCTGGCTGCTGCACCGGCGTTTCCTGGGCTGGGTCCGGTAAACCTCGTCCGGCGGGGTGACGAGCGCAGGAAGTCGGCTCGATCACTTGATGCTCAGCAGATCTGGGCGATTCGCGCTGACTGCTCAGCATCAAGTGATCTTGTCGACGGCGGGGAGCGGGTCTACCGGGTCGCCCGTTCGGCGGCGCGTACGGCGTTGCGGAACAGCATCGCCACAGTCGTCGGGCCGACCCCGCCGACCCGGGGAGTGATGGCGCCGGCGACCTCGGCGCACGCCTCGTCCACGTCGGGCAGGAGGCGCCGCCCGGCGTAGCGGACGCCGGCGCCGATGACGACGGCGCCCGGCTTGACGTGCTCGGGCTGGACGATCCCGGGTACGCCGGCGGCGGCGACGAGGATGTCGGCGCGGCGGGTGTACCGGGCCCAGTCGGGAACCCCGGTGTGCACGACTGTGACGGCGGCGTTGGCCGTCGGGCGCTTCTGGGCGAGCAGCATCGCCAGGGGCCGGCCCAGGGTGGCGCCGCGACCGAGGATGACTACCTCACGGCCGGCGACGGGGATCTCGTAGTGCGCCAGGAGGGCCTCGATGCCGGCGGGGGTGCAGGGCAGCGGGCCGGGCAGGCCGACGGCGAGACGCCCCATGTTCAGCGGATGCATGCCGTCGACGTCCTTGTCCGGGTCGATGGTCTGCAACGCCGCGTCGTAGTCCAGGTGCCCCGGAACGGGGTACTGCACGAGCAGTCCGTGCACGGCCGGATCGCTGTTGAACCGGGCGATGGCCCGGTGCAGATCGGCCTGGGTGGCGGTGGCCGGCAGATGCACGTGCGGGGAGTCGAAGCCGAGCTCGGCCGCCTGACGCTGCTTGATGCCGATGTAGCCGGCGCTGGCGTCGTCGTCGCCCACCAGGATGGTGGCGAGGCTCGGTGTGATCCCGCGGTCTCGTAGGCGCGCGACCGCCGCGGCGACCTCGGTGAAGATGGCGTCGGCGACGGGTGCGCCCGGCAGGAGTCGAGCCTCGCCGGGTGTGGTGCGCGTCTGTGCGAATTCGCTTGTCGTGGACATGAGGGGCCCCTCGACGCGGGCGCCCAGGCGGTCGACGTCCGCGAGAGGCTCCCCGATGGTTCCACCATCCCCGTGCCGCCAGTCGCCGGTGGTTCGATGATGCCCCATCGCCGAGGCGGTCGCCCAGCAGGGGACGCGCGGCGGGGATCACCTGCCCACGCTCGCGGCGTGAGCGGTTCCCGCGGCCGGGGGACGAGGCGGCAGGAAGTTCCCACCACGGCGGGATCCCGACGGCCGGCACCCGGGAGAGGCTTGCCGGAGCCGGAGCCGGAGCCGGATCGGGCGTAGTGGCGGAAGGGCGGGACCAGCGATGGAGGTGCCGGTGGACATGGCGACAGTGCCGCCCGAGCGGGACATCGGCGCGCGGTGGAGCGCCGCCCGCAAGGTCGCCGGCTACTCGGCCGCGCTGGCCATGTCCCTGTACCTGCTCGTCAAGGTCATCTGGATCGCTGTCGCGCTGATCGGGAGCGGGCCGGACGACATGGGAACCGCCGCCTGGGTGGTGCTCAACGCGGTCACCGTCGGGATGTCCGCGATCGGGGTCACCGTCGGGCTGGCGCTGGCCCAGGACTGGGGCAGGCGGATTCCCGCGCGACCGCTCATCTTCTTCGCCTGGGTGGGCGGCGGCTTCCTGGTGCCGATGCTTCCGTACCTGGTGATCAGCGGTGTTCTCGCGGCGCTGGGTGGTGGCGGGTCCGTCGACGGTGGCGGGCAGGCGCCGGCCTGGGAGGGTTTCCTCATCGGCGTCGGCTTCCTGGGCATGGCGGCGGGACTGGCCGTCGCTCTGCCGATCTACCTGCGGCAACGATGGCCGGCCGCCTTTCTGGGCCGGCTGGGAGATCGGCCGCCCCGCGCGTCGTGGTTCGTGTTGCCGGCGGCGGGGGTGACCGTCGCGCTGGGTCTGCTCTGGCTGTCCTGGGCGTGGGGCGGGACGCTGGGCATCGAGCCCGCGCACCGCGCCGGTGGCGGTGACCTCAACGACCGCCTGCTGAACGGCAACGCGGGGTTGTGGGCGCTGATCGGCGGGTGGAGCGTCTGGGCGCTCGACCGTCGTCGCCCCGGTCGGCTGCCGCGCTGGGTACCGCTGACGCTCGCGTTCGCCGCGTCGGGCTCGCTGTTCGCGTGGGGCGGCTGGAAGCTGCCGATGACCATCATCCGGCCGGCGGGTTACGTGGCCGTCGAGTATCCCGCCGTGGCCATCCTCCAGCACACCCTGAGCATCGTCGTGGGTCTCGCCCTGCTGGCCACCGTCCTGTCCGTTGCCCGGGCCCGGAGTTAGGGAGATGAAGGCCGCCGATGGCACCGGGGCGGGCAGGGAGCCGCGGGGCTGAAAACTCGGCAGAACGTTGCGACGATCGGGGCATGACAACCACTGAGGCGTACGTCGAGTTCGGCACCCGCGAGGCGCGCGGCGTCTCACCGACGTACGAGCGGCTGTCCCACGCCGTCGCCCACGACGGCGACCTGCTCGCCCTGCTCGACACGCTCCCGCCCGGCAAGCGCCAACCCAACCTGCTGTTCGGCGTCGTGCGCTGGCTGGGCGGGCCGGTCGACGACCCGGTCGCCTTCCACGACTACACGGTGGCGCACTGGCCGGTCATCGAGGCGGAGTTGCGAAGAAGGGCAACCCAGACGAACGAGGCCGGCCGGTGCGCGGTCCTGCTGCCCGTGCTCGCCGCGCTGCCGCAGCCCCTCGCCCTGCTGGAGGTCGGCGCGTCGGCAGGGCTCTGCCTCTATCCCGACCGGTACGCCTACCGCTACGGCGAGCACGAGGTCGGCGAAGGCACGCCGGTGCTCGACTGCGTGGCCAGCGGGTTGGTGCCGCCGGCACGCGTACCCCAGGTGGTGTGGCGGGCCGGCCTGGACCTGAACCCGCTCGACGTGACCGACCCCGGCGACGTGTCCTGGTTGGACGCCCTGATCTGGCCCGAGCACGCGCACCGGCGGGCCCGGCTGCACCAGGCGGCGGCGGTCGCCGCGGCCGATCCGCCGCTGCTGGTCCGCGGCGACCTGGTGGACGACCTGCCGGCGCTTGCCGCGCGGGCGCCGGCCGATGCGACGCTTGTCGTCTTCCACACCTCGGTGCTCTACCAGGTGCCCGTCGCGCGTCGGGAGGCGTTCGTCCGGCTGGTGCGTGAGCTGCCGGGGCACTGGATCGCGAACGAGGCCCCGGAGGTGCTGCCCTACGACGGGCTGCCCGACCCGCCGGACGCGGCGCTGCACAACGTCCTCGCGCTCGACGGCAAGCCGCTGGCGTGGACCCGGGGCCATGGTCAGGCGATGAGCTGGTTCGGCTGAGAGCAGGCCCTCGCCGGCAGCCGGGCGCGCAGCGCGCGGCCGAACCAGTCCACCGACGGCGTCACCCCGCCACCCGTCGCCCAACCGTTGAGCACCGACAGCAGGTCGAGGTAACGGTCCCGGCGGCTGTCGTTCGCCAGGGTCAGCCGGTCCAGCAGCCGACGGCGCAGGGCGGCGTCGTCGGGGAGGTGGTGCAGTCGCGCGTACCGGCTGGTGACCGCCGCGACCACCGGCTCGGCCTCGGGGCCGGTCGGATCGAGACCGGCCGCCAGGGCGTCCGCCACCCCGTCCCGGACGATCGCGACGGCGTCCGGGCGGGGCGGCCCGGGCACGTCGTGGTCGGCGGCGTGCTGCCGCGCCAGCCGCCGCATGCTCGCCCGGAAGGTGGCGTCCCGGCACAGCTCGGCCAGCTCCAGCCACGCCTGTACCTGCTCGGTGGTCGGGTCGTCGGGCAGTTCCGGCGTCATCGAGACGATCACACCCGGGTACGTCGGCGGGTCGCCCGTGAAGACGCTGTCCAGGAAGTCATCCACCAGATGCTTCCGTTCCCGGGCGGTGAGCTGGGCCAGCCGGTGCAGGTCGTCCACCTCCGCCGGGCCCGACCCGCGCTGCGCCGCCACGGTCAGCACCGCCCGGCGCAGCCGCAGCACACGGATCTGCACCGCCAGCGCCTCCGCGTGCGCGGCTGCCACCTCGTGCAGAGGCACTTCGCGGTCCACCACCCGCCGGATGGACGCCAGGTCCACGCCCAGGTCGCGCAACGTCCGGACGAGTTCCAGTCGGGCGACGGCGTCCGGGCCGTACCGCCGGTGGCCGGCCGGGCTCCGATCGGTAGGCGGCACGATCCCGCTGTCGGCGTAGTACCTGATGGTCTTGACGCTCAGGCCGCTTTGCCGGGCCAGGTCACCGATCGTGTACCGCGTTTCGCCGTCCATGTCCCCACCCTGCCGTCTCCCCCCGGTGGAGACTCAAGCACCGGCCGGACCCTACGACGAAACCTGCGGCGGCGTGTCCCGCATTCGTCGTAGCGGCGAGCAGACCACGAACAGGCACGCCGCCCAGGTGCCCAGCACGCACACCCAGAGCGCGCCGCGCAGCCCCAGCGCCGTGCCGAGCGCGCCGCCGGTCAGCGCGCCGAGCGGGACCACCCCGAGGCAGATCCAGAGGAACGCGGCGTTGACCCGGCCGAGGATCGCCGGCGGGGTGATCCGCTGCCGGTACGACATCGCGGCCACGTTGAACAGCACCGCGTTGGCCGAGAACGCGGCCAGCCCGAATCCGTAGAGCAGCAGTCCCCAACCGGGTCGGGCCAACGGCATCAGCAGATAGAACGGGCCCGGCACGGTCATCGCCACCCAGATCACCCGGGCCGAGCCGAGCCAGGCCGACAGCCGGGTGGCCAGCACCCCCACCACCAGCCCGCCGACGGCGCTTACCGAGAAGACCAGACCCACCTGCACCGGCGCGGCGTGCAGCTCCCGCACCAGGAACGTCACCTCGATCGAGGCGGACGCTATCACCCAGAAGTTCGACCACGTCGTGCAGGCCAGGATGCTGACCAGGATCGGCTGCCGCCTGATGAAGCCGAGCCCGTCGGTCAGCTCCACCCGCAGGGGTACGCGGGGCGGCGGCTCGCGGCGTACCGGTGGCTGCCGGATCAGGATCAGCGTCAGCGCGCTGACCAGGAAGGCGAACCCGTTGGCCAGGAAGGTGCGGGCGGCGCCGACCAGCCCGATCAGCGCGCCGCTGACAGTCGGGCCGACCAGTTCGGCGGCGTCCTGGCTGATGGTCAGCTTGGCGTTGCCGTCCACCAGCAGGTCCGCAGGCACCAGTCGGGGCAGCAGGGTCTTGTACGCCACGGTGAACAGCACGGTGAGCACGCCGCCCAGCCCGACCACCGCGTACAGGAAGGGCAGGGTGAGGTGGCCGACCAGCGCGGCCACCGGCAGGGACAGCAGGAGCGCGGCCCGACCCAGGTCGCACGCGATCATCAGCCGCCGCTTGTCGAGCCGGTCGGCGACGATGCCCGCCGGCAGCGAGAACAGCAGGTACGGCAGCCAGGCCAGGACGGTGAGCAGGGAGATCTGGAACACGCTGGCGTGCAGGGTGTCGGCGGCGAGCAGCGGCACCGCCACGTTCGTGATCCGGGTGCCCAGCTCGCTTACCGTCTGACCGCCCCAGAGCAGCAGGAAGTTCCGGCTGCGCCAGAGCGACGGGGTCGCCCCAGCGGTGACCGCCGGAGACTGCTCCACCTGCTGACTCACCGTCGTCGCCTGTCCGTGCGGGAAAGCGCCGCCGGCCGGCGGCCCGCGGACTCTATCGGGGGCGTCACCCAGCCGGCACCGCATTTCCGCCGGCCGAGGCCCTCCCTAGACTTCTGCGGGTGAGTGGAGAGCGACGACCCCTGGCGGATCGGCCGCTCACCGAGCCGCACCCGTCCCGGCTGCCGCCCGAGCACCCCGAGCGGGCCCGGATCCTCGCCGCGCACGCCGCCGCGTTGGCGGCCGGGGAAGCCGGCTACCTCGACCCGGCGACGGGGCTGTTCGTGCTCAGCGCCGGTTTCCTGGCCCGCCGCGGCACGTGCTGCGGACGCGGCTGCCGCCACTGCCCGTACGTGGACGATCCACCGACGGAACAGGCGTGAACGAGGACTTCCGCCCGACCCGGACACCCCGTACGGTTTCCGACGGACATCCGGCGGGCCCCTTCCGCCGTCGGTCGGCGAGAGGGTGGAGCGTGCGCGGGCGGATCGTGGTCGCCGGGCTGGCGGGCCTGCTGGTGAGCGGCTGTGCCGCCGAGGCCGAGCCGGTGGCGGTGCCGCCGCCGGCGCCTGTCGCCCTGGACGTGTCGGCGGCCTCCTCGGGGGGCGCCTGCCGACTGCTGGACTTCGTGGTGATCGAGCAGCTCGTCAAGGTGCGCTTCGACGTGGCGGCGGCCAGCGAGCGAGGTGACACGCACACCTGCGTGGTCCGGGACGAGAGCGCGGCGCTCCCGGAGCTGATGCTCAGTGTGTCCGAGACCACAATCGACAAGGCGACCTTCGGCGCGGACGTGGCGCCCGACAAGGCGGCGAAGGTCACCGGCCTGGGTCAGCAGGCGTACCGGCGTACCACAGCCGCGACCGGCGGGCACGGGCCGGTCGCCGAGGTCGGCTGGCTGGCCCCCGACGGACGCCTCGCCACGCTGGCCTGGACGGGTGCCCGTGACGCCGACCGCGCGGCCGCCGAGAAGCTGGCCACGGGCCTGGTCGCGCTGGCCAAGAAGGTGGACACCCGGGCGCTGTGACGCCCGGGTGTGCGGTGCGTCAGTTGGCGGCGACGAAGACCCGGGAGGCGACCTCGCGGGGCAGGCGCACCCGGTCACCGGAGCGGTCGATCGACACCCCGTCGCGCTCCTGGGCCACGGTCACCGTGGCGCCCGGGTCGACACCTGCGGCGTGCAACTGGCGCAGCACGTCGGCGTCCTTCTGCACGCTCTCGCAGATCCGCCGCACCACGACGGGCCCGGAGAGGCCGGGGAAGGCCAGGTTGCGCTCGCCCTCGGCGGCCGCGGTGGTCTCCGCCTCGGCCGAGCCCAGCTCCTGAAGACCCGGGATCGGGTTGCCGTACGGGGAGCGGGTCGGCCGGTTGAGCAGGTCGTACACCCGCTTCTCCACCGCGTCGCTCATCACGTGCTCCCAGCGGCAGGCCTCCTCGTGGGCCTCCTCGTAGGGCATCCCGATGACATTGACGAGCAGCAGCTCGGCGAGGCGGTGCTTGCGCATCACCGAGACGGCGCTGCCCCTGCCGAGCGCGGTGAGCGTCAGGTGCCTGTCGCCCTCGACGGTGAGGAGGCCGTCGCGCTCCATCCGGGCGACGGTCTGGCTCACTGTGGGGCCGCTCTGCTGCAGCCGTTCGGCGATCCGGGCACGCAGCGGCGGCACCCCCTCCTCCTCCAACTCGAGGATGGTGCGCAGATACATCTCGGTCGTGTCGACCAGGTCGTGAGACTTCATAACGTCAGCGGCCCTCCGGTGCACGATGCTACCCCGCGGCGCGGCCGGTGACCGCCGCCGAACCGCGTGCTGCCGACCCGGATGGTGTTGGATGGTCGCCATGTCCGGTACCGAGGAGCTGCTTGTCGAAGTCGATCGGCTCGCCGCCGAACTCGACCACGCCGACCCGCCCACCCTGCTCGACGTCCGCTGGCGGCTCACCGGCCCGCCCGGCCACGACGACTACCTCGCCGGCCACCTGCCCGGCGCGGTCTTCGTCGACCTGGACACCGCGCTGTGCGGGCCGCCCGGCGCCGGCGGCCGGCACCCGCTGCCCGACCCGGGCGCGCTGCGGGCCGCGCTGCGGGCGGCCGGCGTCCGCGCAGGTCACCCAGTTGTGGTGTACGACGGCGGTGACGGCCTGGCCGCCGCGCGCGCCTGGTGGACGTTGCGCTGGGCCGGGCACCGGCCGGTGCGCCTGCTGCACGGCGGCTTCCCGGCCTGGGTCGCCGCCGGACGACAGGTCTCCACCACCGCGCCCGTCCCGGTCGACGGCGACGTCGAGGTGCGCCCCGGTGATCTTCCGGTGCTGGACGCCGGGCAGGCCGCCGTGCTGGCTGCCGCCGACGACGCAGTGCTGCTCGACGTGCGCGCGGCGCCCCGCTACGCAGGCGACGTCGAGCCGATCGACCCGGTCGCCGGTCACGTGCCCGGTGCGGCCAACCTGCCCGCAGGCGAGTACGTGGGCGCCGACGGGCGTTTCCCGGCCGCCGACGTCCTGCGCGAGCGGTTCGCCGCGGTCGGCGCGACCGGGGCGCGGGCGGTCGGGGCTTACTGCGGCTCCGGGGTGACCGCCGCGCAGGCGGTCCTCGCGCTGCACCTGGCCGGTCGCACGGACGCCGCGCTCTACGTGGGTTCGTGGAGCAACTGGGTCGCCGACCCGGCACGGCCGGTCGCCTCGGGGCCGACACCGGGCCGCTGACCAGCGCGTGCGACGGGTTGCCGACGGTCCTCGTGCGACGATGGGCTCATGTCCGACGACACGGTGGTGGTGTGGGACCCCTCGCTGCTCGCCTACAACATGGGTGACCATCCGCTCGACCCGGTCCGGGTGGAGCTGACCGTCGCGCTCGCCCAGGAGCTGGGCATCCTGGACCGTCCCGGGGTACGCGTGGTCACGCCGGAGCCCGCCGACGACGCCCTGCTCACCCGCGTGCACCACCCGGCGTACCTGGCCGCGGTGCGGGCCGCGCCGCGTGACCCGCTGTTCGCCGGGTACGGGCTGGGCACCTCCGACAACCCGGTCTTCGAGGGGATGCACGAGGCCAGCGCCCTGATCACCGGCGCGACAGTTGCCGCCGCGGAGGCAGTGTGGCGTGGTGACGCCCTCCGGGCCGTGAACGTGGCCGGCGGGCTGCACCACGCGATGCCCGCCCGCGCGTCCGGCTTCTGCGTCTACAACGATCCGGCGGTGGCCATCGCCCGCCTGCTCGACCTGGGCGCGGAGCGGATCGCGTACGTCGACGTGGACGTGCACCACGGCGACGGGGTGCAGGAGGTCTTCTGGGACGACCCCCGGGTGCTCACGGTCAGCCTGCACGAGACGCCACTCGCGCTCTTTCCCGGCACCGGCTTCCCGGACGAGACGGGTGGGCCGGGCGCGCAGGGCAGCGCGGTGAACATGCCCCTGCCGCCCGGCGTCGACGACACCGGTTGGCAGCGGGCGTTCCACGCGATCGTGCCGTCGGTGCTGCGCGCGTTCCGACCGCAGGTGCTGGTGAGCCAGTGCGGCGCGGACGGACACCGGCTGGATCCCCTCGCCGACCTGAACCTGACTGTGGACGGGCAGCGCGCCACCTACCTGGCGATGCGGGCGCTCGCCGACGAGTTGTGCGAGGGCCGCTGGGTGGCCACCGGCGGCGGTGGGTACGCGCTCGTCGAGGTGGTGCCCCGAGCCTGGAGCCACCTGCTGGCCGTGGCGACCGGCGACCCGATCGCCCCGGCGACGCTCACCCCGCCGGCCTGGCGGGAGCTGGCCGCGGCCCGTCGACCGGGCCGGGAGATTCCGCTGCGGATGACCGACGACGCGGACCCGTCGTACGAGCCGTGGCAGCCGACGGGCGAGCCGAACGCGGTGGACCGGGCGATCGCGGCGACCCGCAAGGCCGTCTTCCCGCTGCTCGGGCTCGACCCGTACGACCCCCGGGACTAGGGCCGGGCCGGGGGAGGACCACGCCGGTGACGACAGTGGACCAGCCGGTGGACGTGCTGCTCAGCGACGGCAGCACCGTCCAGCTGCGAGCGATCAGCCCGGACGACGCGCCGGCGGTCGTGGCGATGCACAGCCGGTTCTCCGAGCGCACCCGCTACCTGCGTTACTTCTCGCCGTACCCGCGCATCCCGCAGCGGGATCTGGTCCGGTTCGTCACTGTCGACCACCACGACCGGGAGGCGTTCGTGGTGCTGGCCGGGGACCTGCTCGTCGCGGTCGGCCGGTACGAACGGCTCGGGCCGCAGGCGCCGGAGGCGGAGGTCGCCTTCGTGGTCGAGGACGCCTTCCAGGGTCGGGGCATCGGCTCGGTGCTGATGGAACACCTGGCCGACGCCGCGCGGCGCAACGGCATCATGAGTTTCGTCGCCGAGGTGCTGCCGGCCAACGGGACGATGCTGCGGGTCTTCTCCGACTTCGGCTACCAGGTGCAGCGCGCGTACGCCGACGGTGTGGTGCACCTGAGCTTCCCGATCGCCCCGACGGAGACGACCCTGGAGGTGCAGCGCGGCCGGGAGCACCGCACCGAGGCCCGCTCGATCGCCCGGCTGCTCGCCCCGCGCGGCATCGCCGTCTACGGGGCGAGCGGCACCGGCCAGGGCGTCGGCGCGGCGGTCCTCGGGCACCTGCGCGACGGCGGGTTCACGGGAGCCGTGGTGCCCGTGCATCCGAGCGCGTCGACGGTGGCGGGGCTGCCCGCGTACCCCCGCGCCGTCGACGCCGGGGTCGCTGTGGACCTGGCGGTGGTGGCGGTCCCGCCGGAGGCGGCGACCGCGGTGGTCGCCGACGCGGCCGCCGCCGGGGTGCACGGCCTGGTCGTGATCTCGGCCGGCTTCGCCGAGGCCGGCCCGGAGGGCGCGGCCACGCAGCGTGCGCTGGTCCGCGCGGCGCACGCCGCCGGGATGCGCGTGATCGGCCCGAACTGCCTGGGCGTGGCGAACACCGACCCGGCGGTACGCCTCAACGCCACCCTCGCCCCGGCGCTGCCGCCGGCCGGGCGGGTCGGCATCTTCAGCCAGTCCGGCGCGTTCGGGGTGGCGCTGCTCGCCGAGGCGGACCGGCGTGGCCTCGGGCTGTCCAGCTTCGTGTCGGCGGGCAACCGGGCCGACGTCTCCGGCAACGACCTCCTGCAGTACTGGCAGGACGACCCCGGCACCGACGTGATCATGTTGTACCTGGAGACGTTCGGCAATCCGCGCAAGTTCGCCCGCCTGGCCCGGCGGATCGGCCGCGCGAAACCGGTCGTCGCGCTCGCCTCACCGGCCCGCCCGTCCGGTGTGGGCGACACCGCAGGCCCGGACGAGGTGGCGGTGGCAGCGCTCTTCGCCCAGTCCGGGGTGATCCGGGTCGACACCGTGCCGGAGCTGCTCGACGTGGGGGTGTTGCTGGCCAACCAGCCGCTGCCCACCGGCGGCCGGATCGGCGTGGTCGGCAACTCGTCGGCGCTTACCGGCCTGGCCGCCACGGCCTGTGTGGGGCAGGGACTGACCGTCGCCGAGGGCTATCCGCGCGACGTCGCGCCGAGCGCCGGCGCGGGCGAGTTCGCCGCCGCCCTCGCCGAGACGGCCGGCGACGACCGGGTGGACGCCCTCGTCGTGGTCTTCGCCCCGCCGCTGCCCGGCCAACGCACCGAGGTGGACGCCGACGTCACCGCCGCGCTGCCGGCCGCCCTCGCCCTGGGCAAGCCGACCGTGGCGACGTTCCTGGTCGGTCGGTTGCCGGCCGGGGTGCCCGCGTACGGCGGTGTGGAGGAGGCCGTCCGGGCCCTCGCCCGGGCGCACCGGTACGCCGAGTGGCTGCGCCGTCCTCCGGGTGTCGCCCCCGACCTGCCAGGGATCGACCGGGACGCCGCAGCGGCCGCGCTGCGCGCCGACAGCGCCGACGCGGAGGCGCTGCTGGCCGCGTACGGCATCGAGACCGTCGCGTCGGTGCCCGTGGGCTCGATTGACGCGGCGGTCGACGCGGCGGCCCGGGTGGGTTTTCCGGTGGCCCTCAAGGCCGCCGCCGCGGGGCTGCGGCACCGGCTCGACCTGGGCGCGGTCCGCCTCGACCTGCCCGACGAGGCGAGCGTCCGCCGCGCGTACGTCGAGATGGCCGCCGGCTTCGGCGCGGACGTGTTGGTGCAGCCGATGGTCCCACCGGGCGTGGCCTGCGTGGTGGAGGTGGTGGAAGATCCGGCGTTCGGGCCGGTCGTCGGCTTCGGCCTCGGCGGGGTCGCCACCGAGCTGCTTGGCGATCGGGCCTGGCGGGCGGTGCCGCTGACCGACACCGACGCCGCCGAGCTTGTCGACGAGCCCCGGGCGGCACCGCTGTTGCGGGGGCACCGGGGCGCGGCGCCGGTGGACCGGGCGGCCCTGGCCGACCTGCTGCTGCGGGTCGGTCAGCTCGCCGACGACCAGCCCCGGGTGCGCTCGTTGACACTCAACCCGGTCCTCGCCCGCCCGGACGGCATCTCCGTCCTGCACGCCGAGGTGCGGGTCGGCGGCGTGGCCGCCCGCCCGGACACCGGCCCCCGGCGTCTGTGAGCGTGACCGGTCAGGCGCGGCTGGAGATCTGCTGGACGCCCCAGGTGTTGCCGTCCGGGTCGGCGAAGAAGACGAAGCCGACGTTGTCCAGCGGGTCCGGCGTCGGCCGCGGGTTCTGGCCCAGCACCTGGATGTCGCTGACCTCCACGCCACGCTCGACGAGCTCCGCGTGGGCCCGCTTCAGGTCGGGCACCACCAGTTGCAGGCCCCGGAGCGAACCCGGCGGCATCTCCGGGACCACGCCCGTGCCGATCACGATCGAGCAGCCGGAGCCGGGCGGCGTCAGCTGGACGAGGCGCACGTCCTCGCTGATCACCGTGTCATGGTCGACGGCGAAGCCGATCTGGTCGGCGTAGAACGTCTTCGCCCGGTCCACATCGGAGACCGGCACGATCACCACTTCCAACGTCCAGTTCATGGCACTCTCCTCGCGTCGTCACGCAGCCGATCGGTGCCACAGTCAAGCACCTCGACAGCAGTGAAGGCCCCGGCGAACCGCCGGAGCCTTCCCTGCGCGTCCGGTCGCGTCAGCAGGCGTACGCCTCCAGGCGCTGCGCCCGCTCCGGAGCGCGCAGCTTCAGCAACGTCACCTTCTCGATCTGCCGGATGCGCTCACGGGACAGGCCGAACTCCCGGCCGACCTCGTCCAGGGTGCGCTGCCGGCCGTCGTCCAGCCCGAACCGGAGCCGGATGACCGCCTGCTCCCGCTGCGACAGCGTGGACAGCACGATGCTTACCTCGTTGCGCAGTTCGCCCTGCGCGGCGCCCTCGCCCGGGTCGGTGCGCGGGTCCACCGAGGCCACGAAGTCACCGAGCGCGCTCTCGCCGTCGTCGCCGACGGCCTGGTCCAGGCTGACCGGCTCGCGGTCGTACGAGATCAGCTCGATGACCTGGAACTCGGAGATGTCCAGGGCGCGGGCGACCTCGGCGACAGTGGGCTCGCGGCCCAGCGTCACCGCCAGTTCGCGGCGGGACCGGACCATCCGGTTGACCTGCTCGACCATGTGCACGGGAATGCGGATGGTGCGGGCCTGGTCGGCCATGGCGCGGGTGATCGCCTGCCGGATCCACCAGGTCGCGTACGTGGAGAACTTGTAACCCTTGGCGTAGTCGAACTTCTCCACAGCCCGGATGAGGCCCAGGTTGCCCTCCTGGATCAGGTCGAGGAAGGCCATCCCACGTCCCGTGTAGCGCTTGGCGATGCTGACCACCAGCCGCAGGTTCGCCTCCAGCAGGTGGTCCTTGGCGGCGCGGCCCTCGGCGACGATCAGCTCGAGGTCGGCCCGCAGCTCCTCGGAGACGGGGGTGCAGGTGGCGAGCTTCTCGTCGGCGAACAGGCCGGCCTCGATCCGGCGGGCCAGGTCGACCTCCTGCGCCGCGCTGAGCAGCTTCGTCCGGCCGATCCCGTTCAGGTACGCCCGGACCAGGTCGGTGGAGATACCGCGCTCGTCGGTGGCGTCAAGGTCGGTGAGGGCCTCGGCGGGCTTGTTGGTCTCGGTGCTGGTGCCCGGGCGCGTCCGGTGTTCCGTCATCTGCAGGACCATCTCTGTCTCTCCCCGTGTCCACGTCTGTGCCGCGTCTCCGGCTCAGTGGTGCCGGTGTGACACACAGCTTGGCGGGCGGGGCGTGAAACGGGAGTGAGGCGATCGGGCACCCGACAGGAATCCGGCCGGATCGTTGCCGCGGTGTGTCGTCCCGGCGGTTGCGTGCGCCGCCCGGCTACGTTGCGGGCAGGTCGGCCGACCCGGGTCGGCGTGGTCCGACGATGGAGGACTGTGTGGTCTTCAAGCGGCTCATGAAGGCGATGGGGGTCGGCGGCCCGTCGGTCGAGACGGTGCTCGCCAACCCGAACTGCCGGCCCGGCGGGCAGTTGGAGGGCCGCATCCAGGTGCTCGGCGGGGACCATCAGGTAGACATCGAGCACGTCACGCTCGGCCTGGTCACCCGGGTCGAGGTGGAGAGCGGCGACAACGACTACGACACCACTCAGGAGTTCCACCGCCAGCGGATCACCGGCGCGTTCCGGTTGGAGCCGGGGCAGCGCCACGATCTTCCGTTCCGCTTCGACGTGCCCTGGGAGACACCCGTCACCGAGCTGTACGGGCAGCACCTGCACGGCATGACGATGGGCCTGCGGACCGAGCTGGAGGTCGCGCGCGCCGTCGACACGAGCGACCTGGACGCCGTGGTGGTGCACCCGTTGCCCACGCAGGAGCGGCTGCTTGAGGCGTTGCTGCGGCTGGGCTTCCGCTTCGCGCGCGCCGACGTGGAGCGTGGGCACCTCTACGGCGTACGGCAGACGTTGCCGTTCTACCAGGAGATCGAGTTCAGCCCGGCGCCGCAGTACGCCGGGTCGATCAACCAGTTGGAGATCACCTTCATCGCCGACGCGCGACAGATGCAGGTGGTGCTGGAGGTCGACAAGCGCGGCGGCGTCTTCACCGAGGGCCGGGACGCCTTCGGCCGGTTCACCGTCGAGCACGCCACCGCAGACACCACCGACTGGACCGCCGAACTGGACACCTGGCTCCGCGGATCCCTATCCCGCCGAGACCCCTTCCCCTAACCGGCCCCCCCACCCCACCCCACCCCACCCCCGCCCCCGCCCTGTCCCGCCCTGTCCTGTCCCGGTGATCAAGAAGTTTGCGTCAGGATTCGGGCTCGATATGACGCAAACCTCTTGATCACCAAGAGAGGGGGGTGGGGTGGGGGTTAGAGGTCTAGGAGGATTGTTTGGGGGCCTATGTTGGTGCTTTCGACGAGCATGTGGGCTCGGAAGCGGCCTGTTTCGACCTTGGCGCCTCGTTCACGGAGCGCGTCGACCACCGCTGTCACCAGTGGCTCGGCCACGTCGGCGGGGGCGGCTGCCGTCCAGCTTGGACGGCGACCCTTGCGGGCGTCGCCGTAGAGGGTGAACTGGCTGACCACCAGGATCGGCGCACCGGCGTCGGCGGCGGAGCGCTCGTCGTCCAGGATGCGCAGCTCGTGCACCTTTCGGGCCATCGTCCGAGCGGTCTCCGCCGTGTCGGTGTGGGTCACTCCGAGCAGCACCAGCAGGCCGTCGGAGATGGCGCCGACCACCTCACCGTCCACTGTCACGCTGGCCCGTCCGACGGTCTGCACCACGGCCCGCATCAGCAGCCCGCCGCGAGGCCGCTTGTCGCGAGGCCGCTTGTCGCGAGGCCGCTTGTCGCGAGGCCGCTTGTCGCGAGGCCGCCAGGCGCGGGGCTGCCAGGCGCGGGGCTGCCAGGCGCGGGGCTGCTTGTCGCGGGGCCGTCCGGGACGCGGCCGTCCGGGACGCGGCCGTCCGGGACGCGGCCGTCCGCGAGACCGCCGGCCGCCGTCCCGCCTCGCACGTCTGCCCGCATCACTCGGTCACCGGCTCGATGAAGCCGCGCTCCACCAGGTGCGCGACGATCGGGCCGGCGGCCTCGGCCATCTCCGCGGGTTCGACGTCGTGGGCCGCGGCGAGCAGGGCGAGCTGGTCGCGCAGCGGCAGCCGGCCGTCGGCCCCACCGACAAGCGCCAGCACCAGCGGGTCGATCTCCTCGGTCCAGCGCAGGCCGTGCGGCATCGCGAGCACCTGCCGATCCACAGCCCAGCCCTCGTCGCCCATGGTGGCCTCCTGGCGCAGCTGGAGGCCGTCGGCCGCCCGGTAGCGCTCGGCGAGCAGCGCGTCGGTGTCGCGTACCCGCAGGAAGTCCTGGCGGTCGAACCAGGCGCCGATCTGGTCACCCAGCGGCGGCTGTACCCGCTGACGCAGGTCCTCCACGCGGACCACCGGATCTGCGTGCCCGCCTCGACGCAGCGACACGATGCCGAAGCCGATCCCCTCGATCTTGTGCGCATCGAACCAGTCCAGCCAGACGGCCGCCCGCTGCGGGTCGGCGCCCTCGCCGACGTCGGTGAGCCACAGGTCGACGTACGCCATCGGGTCGGCCACCTCGCGCTGGATCACCCAGGCGTCCAGGCCGGTGCCGGCGAACCAGCCGGCCACCCGCTCGTCCCACTCCTCGCCGGCGACGTGCACCCAGTTCGCCAGGTACTGCATGGTGCCGCCCTCGGTGAGCAGACCGGGGGCGGCGGCGGCCAGTTCGGCGGCGATCGCGTCACCCACCCGCCCCGAGTCGCGGTAGACGTGCGTGGTCGTACCCGGGCCGACCACGAACGGCGGATTGCTCACCACCAGGTCGAAGCGACGGCCGGCCACCGGGGCGACCAGGTCGCCGCGCAGCAGCTCCCAGTCCTGGCCGTTGAGGGCGGCGGTGGTCGCGGCGAAGCGCAGGGCCCGCTCGGAGAGGTCCGTGGCGGTCACCGTGTCGGCGTGGGTGGCCAGGTGCAGGGCCTGGACGCCGGAGCCGGTGCCCAGGTCCAGCGCGCTGCCCACCCGCCGGCGCACTGTCGCGCCGATCAGGGTCTGGGTGGCGCCGCCGATCCCCAGCACGTGCTCGGCGTGCAGCGGGCGACCCGGCCGGGCGCTGGCCGGCACGTCGGCGAGCACCCACCAGTCGTCCCCGTACGGCTCCAGGTCGACGCCGGCGCGCAGACCGTCGCCGTACCTCTCGACAAGCCCGCCGGCCAGCGCCTCCTCCACCGTGAGCGGCGCCAGCGCGGCGGCCACCGCGGCCTCCGGCTCGGTCTGGTCGCAGATGAACACCCGGATCAGGGTGCCGAGCGGGTCGCCGTCCTCGGTGGCGCGCAGCGCCGCCCGGTAGTCGTTGCGGGCGACCGCGCCGGTGGCCTGCGCGCCCAGCCGCTCGGCGATGCCGTGGCTGGTGAACCCGGTCCGGGTCAGCGCGGTGCGCAGCGCGTCGACGCCGGCGGGGGAGAGCAGCATGTCGTGTTCGTCCACGCCCTCATCCTGCCTTTCGTGCCGTTCCGCGTCGGCAGCACCCGCCGGAGCGTCGGTGCCGGCCCGGATCCGCGCGCCAGGCAAGATGGCAGGCATGACGCTCGTCCTGCCCATCGACCCGGAGGCCAACCGGCTGCTGGAGCGCAGCCCACTGGCCCTGCTTGTCGGCATGACCCTTGATCAGCAGGTGCCGATGGAGAAGGCGTTCTCCTCGCCGTACGTCCTCACACAGCGGCTCGGTCGCGACCTGGACGCGGCGGAGCTGGCCGGCTACGACCCGGAGGCCCTGGTCGCGCTCTTCGCCACCCCGCCCGCGCTGCACCGGTTCCCGAAGGCGATGGCGGCCCGGGTGCAGGAGGTCTGTCAGGTGCTCGTGGAGCGCTACGACGGCGACGCCGCGCTGCTTTGGGCAGACGTCACCGACGGGCCGGAGTTGCTGCGGCGGGTCGCCGGGCTGCCCGGCTTCGGCAAGCAGAAGGCGCAGATCTTCGTGGCGCTGCTCGGCAAGCGGTTCGGGGTGACCCCGCAGGACTGGCGGACGGCGGCCGGCGGGTACGGCGATCCCGGCGCGTACCGGTCGGTGGCGGACGTCACCGACGCCGACTCGCTGCGGCGGGTGCGGGAGCACAAGCAGCAGGTGAAGGCGGCGGCGAAGGCCGCGGAGGGCTGACGCTCAGGCGGCGGTCGGGTGGGCCAGCGACGCCAGCGCCCGCCGGACGTCGGCGAGGGAGACGGTGGCGGAGTCGTCCAGGTCGGCGAGGCCGGCCTCGATCCACTGCCGCATCAGCGTGGTGACCCCGATGCCCCGGGCGTCGGCGGCGGCGCGGACCCGCTCGTAGGTCTCCAGCGGCAGTCGCACCGATCGGCTCACCATCGGCACGTCCGTGTCGGGGGTCGGCAGGTCCACCCCCGGGCTGTCGTCGATCAGGTCGGCGAGCCGGTCGTCGCCGCTGTGGAACTGCTTGGTCGCGTCGTTACGGTGCATCGTCACGGCCTCCTCATCGGCGATCTCTCCGCACGGCCTCGTCGTAGCGCTTCGACTCGACGTCGCTCAGCTCGCGGGCGGAGAGGATGTCCCAGTCGTTGTCGGTGCCGTCGGCCTCGGCGAGCAGCACCGCCAGGCGGCGGCCCCGCCGGGCGGCGGCGTAGACCACCATCACGTCGTCACCCAGGTGACGGATGACCCGTCGCGCGCTGTGCAGCGCCTCCCAGACTTCCCCGGGTGTGACGTCGTAGACCCTCAGGTTGGCCAACGCCTCGTCGGTGAAGCTGAACCTGCTGCCCACGTCCGGCAGCGTACCACGCGCGTAACACGCGCCGGGCTGGTCAATTTTCGCTGATCACGCCTCCGTGGTGACAGGATGGGGCGTAATCCCCTCGAGGAGGTCCATGGTGAAACGTCAGGCGTACCAGCCGATTCTGATCACCGATGCCTCGCGCAGCCAGAATGATCAGCTCACCAGCCGTCAGCGTCGCTATGTCCTCATGATGGGCATCCGGGTGGCCTGCATCATCGTCGGCGCGATCCTGGTCGGCGCGAACGCCCCACTGCTCTGGGTCTGGCTGCCGCTGTGCGCCCTCGGCATGGTGCTCATTCCGTGGCTGGCCGTGCTGCTGGCCAACGACCGGCCGCCCAAGGAGGAGCACCGGCTGGCCAATCGGTTCCATCCCCGGCGGCAGGACGAGACCCCACCGATGAGTCTCACCGCCGAGGAACGCCCACACAAGGTCATCGACGTCGAGCCCTGACCCGCGAGCGGGCCAGGGCTCGACAGTCACTGCCGCACGTGGCAGTGGGCGTTATGGCTGTGGCCGCGCGCCGGCTGTGGAGACGGCCAACGCGCCCAGGTCGGTGGCGCGGCCCAGTGCCGCGGTCGGGCTGGCGCCCGCGAGCCACGCGGTGAGCAGACCCGCCGCGAAGGCGTCGCCCGCGCCCGTGACGTCCACCACCGCCACCCGGCGGGCCACGGCCGCGCAGACAGGTGTGGTGCGGTCCACCCAGACGGCTCCCGCCGCGCCACGTTTGACCACCACCCGCCGGGCCGTCGCCGACAGCGCCCGCCCCTGCGCCGCCGGGTCCAACCCGCCGGCCAGCACCGTGGCCTCGTCCGCGTTGACCAGCAGCAGGTCGACATCGCGTACCCAACCCAGGAAGGTCCGCGCGCCGACCCGCCGCAGCGGCGCCGCGGACGCCGCGTCGACGCTTGTGGTGAGCCCGCGCTCGCGGGCGGCGGCCAGCGCCCGCAACCCCGCGCCGCGCGACCCGGCGTCCAACAGGGTGTACGCGGACAGGTGCAGATGCCCCGCGTCGGGCACCGCCGTGAGGGCCTTCTCCACGTGCTCGGCGCTCAACGCGAGGTTCGCGCCCCGCGACGTGACCATGGTCCGCTCCCCGTCGGAGGCCAGCACGATCACCGTGCCGGTCGGGGCGTCCACCACCCGCTCGACGGCGCAGTCCACGCCCGCGCGGTCCAGCTCGGCCACCCGGTCGCGCCCGGCGTCGTCGTCGCCGACCGCGCCCACGAGCGTGACGGCGACCCCCTGGGCGGCGATCCAGGCGGCGGTGTTGGCCGCCTGGCCGCCGCCGCCGAGACTGATCTCGGCCCCGGTGTCCGAACCGGTGGCGAGCGGCCCGGACAGCACCGCGACCACGTCGGTGATCACGTCCCCGACGACGACCACGCGGGCCGGAGGGGTCATGCCGGGACGGCGGAGGTACGGGCGACCGCGGCGACCGCGATGCGCGCGGCCAGGTCGGCGTTGCGCAGGATGATCCGGACGTTCACCGCCAGGCTCGCGCCCTCGGTGGCCGAGTGGAAGTGCGCCAGCAGGTACGGCGTGACCGCCTTGCCTGTCACCCCGTCCCGCTCCAACCGCGCCAGGCCCTCGGCGAGGGTCCGGTCGTGCAGCTCCGGGTCGAGCTGCTCGTCGACAGGCAGCGGGTTGGCGACGAGCAGGCCGCCGGTGTGCACGGCGTGCTCGTCCCGGGCGGCCAGCACGGCGGCGACCTGCTCCGGGGAGTCCACCGACCAGTCCAGGTCGAAGCCCGCATCGGTGAGGTAGAAGCCGGGGAACCGCCGGGTGCGGTAGCCGATGACGGCGACCCCGAGGGTCTCCAGGCGCTCCAGCGTCGCGCCCACGTCGAGGATCGACTTGACCCCCGCGCAGACCACGGTGATCGGGGTCTGGGCCAGGGTGACCAGATCCGCCGACTCGTCGAAGGTGTGCGCCGCCTCCCGGTGCACCCCGCCCAGTCCGCCTGTCGCGAACACCCCGATGCCGGCGGCGGCAGCCACCGCGCTGGTAGCCGCCACGGTGGTGGCGCCGTCCGCGCCGGTCGCCGCCGCCACGGCCAGGTCGCGGACCGAGAGCTTCGTCACGCCATCGACGGTGGCCAGTCGGGTCAGCTGGGCGTCGTCCAGGCCGACCACCAGCTCCCCGCCGATCATGCCGATCGTCGCCGGCACCGCCCCGGCGTCCCGGACCGCCTGCTCGATCTCCCGGGCCACCCGCAGGTTCTGCGGACGGGGCAGGCCGTGCGAGACGATGGTGCTCTCCAGGGCGACGACCGGCCGGCCGTCGCGCAGGGCTTCGGCCACCTCGGTGCCGTAGCTGATGCGAAAGTCAGTCACACCGGCACGGTACGGGGTCGTACCCGGACCGGGCTCAAGTGGACCCGGCCGTGATGACCTGCCAAACTTGACGGTTGGAGGTGCAGACGTGAGCACAGAGGTTCTCGAGCGTCCGGAACTGAAGGACGCCGACACCGGTCCCGAGATGTTCCACTACGTCCGCAAGGAGAAGATCGCCGAGAGTGCCGTCATGGGCACCTTCGTCGTCGCGCTCTGCGGGGAGACCTTCCCGGTCACCAAGGCTGCCAAGCCGGGCTCGCCGGTCTGCCCCAAGTGCAAGGAGATCTACGACTCGTACCGCGAGTGAACCCCGGCCGGCGCTCCGGCCGGCGACGTAGCCTGCGGCGGTGACCACCTCCACCGCCCTGCTCCTCGCCGACCTGACCGGGGTGGCGGTCTTCGCCGCCTCCGGCGCCTCGGCGGCGGTGGCCAAACGGCTCGACCTGTTCGGCGTCGCCTTCGTCGGTTTCGTGGCCGCGCTCGGCGGCGGGATCCTCCGCGACCTGGTCATCGACGAGGTGCCGCCGCTCGCCTTCGCCGACTGGCGGTACGCCGCCACCGCGGCGATCACCGCGCTCGCCGTCTTCTGGCTGCACCCGCAGCTCGCCCGACTACGCACCACGGTGCTGGTGCTCGACGCGGCGGGCCTTGGTCTGTTCACCGTCACCGGCACGCTCAAGGCCCTCGACGCCCGGGTGCCGGCGGTCGGCGCCTGCCTGATCGGCATGCTCACGGCGATCGGCGGCGGGCTCGGCCGGGACCTGCTGACCGCCGAGATCCCGGTGGTGCTGCGCCGGGAGATCTACGCGGTGGCCGCCCTGGCCGGATCGATCGTGGTGGCGTTGCTGTACGTCACCGGCCAGACCGGGCCGGCACCGCTCACCGCCGCCGCCGTCGGGGTGGTCGGGCTGCGCCTCGTCGCGTTGCGCCGCCGCTGGTCAGCGCCGGTGGCGACGCTGCGGCCACCGCGGGCGAGCGGAGCCGATCCGCGTACCGACCGGGAGTGGTGAGGCTGCCCGTGCCGGCGTGGTGAGAGTGGCCGTGTCGACGCGTTGCGGCCCGTTCTGCTCGGGTGACGGATGCGACAGGCGTGGTGTCGCCTGGGCCGAGGGGCCCGCGCTGGTTATGCTGAGTCGGCCTTCGCGGCAGCTTCTGCGCGGAGGCGTTTTCATGGGCGGCGGTACTCGTGGCCCTCGCCCGGTGTCCGCCCTCGTGCGGTCGGAGAGGAGCTTTCGCGTGGCAGCCCGGACGCCGGTGCTCGAGACGTTCCCGGCACTACGTGCCTGGCAGCGCAAGGCCCTGGTGGAGTACCTGCGCCGGCGTACCGAGGACTTCACCGCGGTCGCCACGCCGGGCGCCGGCAAGACCACCTTCGCCCTGCGGATCGCCGCCGAACTGCTCGGCGACGGCACCGTCGAGGCGGTCACCGTTGTCGCGCCCACCGAGCACCTGAAGAACCAGTGGGCCGAAGCCGCGGCCCGGGTGGGCATCCAGCTCGACGCCGCGTTCCGCAACGCCGACGTGCACTCGGCGGCCGACTTCCACGGCGCGGTGGTCACCTACGCCCAGGTGGGAATGGCCCCGCAGGTGCACCGGCGGCGCACCATGACCCGTCGCACCCTGGTCATCCTCGACGAGATCCACCACGCCGGCGACTCCCGCTCCTGGGGCGACGGCGTCAAGAACGCCTTCGAGCCGGCCGTACGCCGGCTGATGCTCACCGGTACGCCGTTCCGCTCCGACGACAACCCGATCCCGTTCGTCACCTACGAGCGGGGCGGTGACGGGCTGCTGCGCTCCCACGCCGACTCGGTGTACGGCTACGCCGACGCCCTACGCGACGGCGTGGTCCGGCCGGTGCTCTTCCTGGCCTACTCCGGGGAGACCCGCTGGCGCACCAACGCGGGGGACGAGTTGGCGGCCCGACTCGGCGAGCCGATGACCCAGGACCTGGTGGCGCAGGCGTGGCGTACCGCCCTGGACCCGGCCGGGGACTGGATGCCGCAGGTGCTGCGGGCCGCCGACGCCCGCCTCACCGTGCTGCGCAACGCGGGCATGCCCGACGCGGGTGGTCTGATCATCGCCACCGATCAGCAGACCGCCCGCTCGTACGCCAAGCTCATCGAACAGGTGACCGGCGAGAAGGCCGCCGTGGTGCTCTCCGACGACCAGGGCGCGTCCGCGCGGATCGCGACGTTCGCGGCGTCCGACCAGCGTTGGCTGGTCGCGGTGCGGATGGTGTCCGAGGGGGTCGACATCCCCCGGCTCGCCGTCGGCGTCTACGCCACAAGCGCCAGCACCCCGCTCTACTTCGCCCAGGCGATCGGTCGGTTCGTGCGGGCCCGCCGCCCCGGCGAGACCGCTTCGGTCTTCCTGCCCAGCGTGCCGCACCTGCTCGGGCTGGCCAGCGAGATGGAGAACGAGCGGGACCACGTCCTCGGCAAGCCCAAGGACTCCGACGGCCTCGACGACGACCTGCTGGAACGGGCGCAGCGCGACGACCAGGCCAGCGGGGAGTTGGAGAAGCGGTTCGCGGCGCTCTCGGCGACAGCCGAACTGGACCAGGTGATCTTCGACGGCGCGTCGTTCGGGACCGCCGCCCAGGCCGGCACCCCCGAGGAGGAGGAGTACCTCGGCCTGCCCGGTCTGCTCACCGCCGACCAGGTCTCGCTGCTGCTGACCAAGCGCCAGGCGGCGCAGCTCGCCGCCCAACGCCGCCGTACGGCCGACGGGGCCGCTCAGCCGGCCGCTGCGGCCACGGCGGCGCCTCCGGCACCCATTAGCGCCGCTCAGCGTCGTGTGGCGCTCCGGCGGCAACTGAACGCTCTGGTGGCCGCCCGGCACCATCGCACCGGCCAACCCCACGGCAAGATCCACGCCGAGCTGCGCCGGCTCTGCGGCGGCCCGCCGAGCGCCCAGGCCACCATCGAGCAGCTCGAGGAACGCATCGCGACGGTGCAGACCCTCTAGCCCCGTTGGTCCACCCCAGCTACCTGGCTCCGGTCTCCAGGAACCCGAGTGGACCAACCGGGTGCGGAGAGACAGGAAAAAGCCCGCCGGAGGCCCCCATGGGGGCCTCCGGCGGGCTATGTCGGTCTACGGACTCAGTTCGCCATCAGATCGGCGCCACGCCAGCTGAAATCGGGCTCCGTCGCGAACCGCTCGGTGATCTTCACGAGATCCTCCGCGTACTTGTTCGCGTGGTGCCCGCAGAACACCAGCTCGCTCCCACCCACCAGAGTGATCCGGAGCTTACCGGCAGCATTGCAGCGGTCGCACCGTTCATCGGCGGCTGGGGGTGCCACCGTTTCGGGCGGCGGCGTGAGGGTCGAGTTCATCGCCTTCCTCCTCTGGTCGTCACCGATGAACAATCTCTTCGGTCGTTGCTCACCTATCGTGCAACACCCTTGCTAGGCGCTGCCTTCCCTGTGTGCCCGCGGGGGACCGAGGTCACACCTGGCAGGGACAGTGTGCCGTGCACCCAGGGTGCCACGTCAACGATCACATTCGTGCATCCGGACGATCTCCATCTGGTGTTGCACACCAGGTGGCCAAAACGACACGTTCGGTTGACGAAACCGGCTCAGTCCAGGTAATCCCGGAGGACCTGCGAGCGGGACGGGTGACGCAGCTTGGACATCGTCTTGGACTCGATCTGCCGGATCCGCTCCCGGGTCACCCCGTAGACCTGACCGATCTCGTCGAGCGTCCGCGGCTGACCGTCGGTCAGGCCGAAACGCAGACGTACCACACCCGCCTCACGCTCGGAGAGCGTCTGCAGCACCTGCTGGAGCTGGTCCTGCAGGAGCGAGAACGAGACCGCGTCGACCGCGACCACAGCCTCGGAATCCTCGATGAAGTCACCGAGCTGGCTGTCGCCCTCGTCGCCGATGGTCTGGTCCAACGAGATGGGCTCCCGGGCGTACTGCTGGATCTCCAGCACCTTCTCCGGTGTGATGTCCATCTCCTTGGCCAGCTCCTCCGGCGTGGGCTCGCGGCCCAGGTCCTGGAGCAGCTCGCGCTGTATGCGGCCGAGCTTGTTGATGACCTCGACCATGTGCACCGGGATGCGGATCGTGCGGGCCTGGTCGGCCATGGCGCGGGTGATCGCCTGCCGGATCCACCAGGTGGCGTACGTGGAGAACTTGTAGCCCTTGGTGTAGTCGAACTTCTCCACCGCGCGGATGAGGCCGAGGTTGCCCTCCTGGATCAGGTCCAGGAAGGCCATGCCACGCCCCGTGTACCGCTTGGCCAGGGAGACGACCAGACGGAGGTTCGCCTCGAGGAGGTGGTTCTTGGCGCGCTCGCCGTCGCGGGAGATCCAGCCCAGGTCGCGGACCATCTCCCGGACGAGCTTCTCGTCGCCCTCGTCGGCCGCGCGCAGCTGCTCGGCGGCGTAGAGCCCGGCCTCGATCCGCTTGGCCAGCTCCACCTCCTGCTCGGCGTTGAGCAGCGGGACCTTGCCGATCTGCTTCAGGTACGCGCGGACGGAGTCGGCGGAGGCGGTCAGCTCGGCGTCGCGCCGGGCCTGCTTGAGGGCCTCGGACTCCTCGTCGTCCCACTCGAAGTCGTTGTCGGTGGCCGACGCGGCGGCGTCGGTCTCGGCGGCCTGGGCCAGCTCGGCCGGCTCCTCCACCACCACGTCCTCGATGGCGGCGGCGAGCTCCTCGGGGTCGATCTCACCCTCGGCGCCCTCGCCCTTGGCCTTGCCGCCGGCCTTGACCGGCTTGGCGCCGGCAGCCGCGGCCACCGTCGCCTTGGTGGCGCGGGTGGACTTGGTCGCCTTGACCGGGGTGGCCCCGGCGGCGGCGACCTCGGCGGTGCCGCCGGCGGCCTTGCGAGCGGCCACCTTGCGCGGAGCCGGGGTCGACGGCGCCTCGTCGGAGGCGGGCGCCTGCTTCGGGGCGGGCGCGGCCGCCTTCTTGGTGGTCTTGGCGGTGGTGGCCCGGGACGCGGGGGTCGTCGAGCGGGCCGCGGCGACCCGGCGGCGGGTGCTCGCCGAGCCGTCCACCACTACGGTCACTCCCGCCTCGGAGAGCGCCCGCAGGATCTTCTTGGCCTGGGCCGGAGTCACCTCGGCGGTCTCGACGGTGCGCGCGAGCTGGGCCGACGTGAGCTGACCACCGGCGCTCTGCGCGTGGGCGATCAGGGTGTCGGTGAGCGAGCGAACGTCGGCGCCGGGCTGGCGGGGTTCTGTCACGAATGACCTTCCGGAGGCGAAGAGCGGGCACGGCCGGGTCGTCCGGCACAGCGTGGGGCAACCGGGCCGGGCGATGTGGTTGAGGGACCCTCGTGTCCCGGGCCGGCCGGTGGTCGGCGGTCCGTGGCGCGTGGGCAGGGGTGAATTGTAACGCCGTCTGCGGCGATCATCCTGCGCCGCACGGCGTAACGGCGGCGGGACCGCCGATTCGGCGCAGATGTGGACTTTGTAAGGATGATACTCGCGCACGGCCCGGAACGCCCCGGTCGTACGGGAAGGGGACCCTGGAATGGACCGTTCGGCGCCGCCACCGCGGGAACTGTTGGCAATCGCGCTCGACGTGGCTCGGGACGCGGCGGCCACCGCGTACCGGATGCGGGTCGAGGGCGTCTCCGTGGCGGCGACCAAGAGCACGGTAACCGACGTGGTCACGGCGGCGGACCGGGCGGTGGAGCGGCAGGTCCTCGACGCGCTGCGCGCGCTGCGGCCGGGGGACGCGGTCCTGGGCGAGGAGTACGGCACCCAGGACACCGGCCCCGCAGAGCCGGGCGGCGTGCGCTGGATCGTCGACCCGATCGACGGCACCGTGAACTACCTCTACGGGTTGCCGTACAGCGCGGTGTCGCTGGCCGCCGAGGTGGACGGGGTGGTGGTCGCCGGCGTGGTGCGCAACGTGAACACCGGCGAGGAGTGGACCGCCACCGCGGGCGGCGGCGCCTGGCGCGACGGTGTGCGGCTGCGCTGTTCCGGCGAGACGGACCTGGGACAGGCGCTCGTCGGCACCGGCTTCGGCTACGACGCCGGCCGGCGGGCGCACCAGGCGTCGGTGGTCGCCGGGCTGATCGCGTCGGTGCGGGACATCCGCCGCCTCGGCGCCGCCGCCCTGGATCTCTGCCTGGTGGCGGAGGGGCGGCTGGACGCGTACTTCGAGAAGGGCCTGGGCGCCTGGGACCTGGCCGCCGGCGGGCTGGTGGCCGCCGAGGCGGGCGCGCGGGTCTCCGGCCTGGCCGGTCGCCCGCCCGGGCCGGACCTGGTGATCGCGGCCCCGCCCGCCCTCTTCGCCGACCTGCACGACCGGCTGGCCGCCCTGGACGCCTCCGGCGGCCCCTGACGACGCCCCTGAGCGCCCCGGGGCGTGTCGGGGCGCCGGGGGGCGGACCGCCCCCCGGGGTTACGCAGTCACTTCTTGGGGGCGGGGGACGGGCAGGAGCCGGCGGGCGCGACAGGTGGGCCCAGGTCGCCGAGGGACTGGTTGACCTCGGTGGTGGTGGCGAGCTGCTGGAAGCCGTTGCCCAGCACCACGTCGACGACGTCGTCAGTGCGCTTCTCGTCGTAGACCGGCTCGGCGTTGTTGAGGAAGTACGCCTTGAGCAGGTGGGCGGAGCTGACACCCTTGGGACCGAACTTCAGGACGGCGACGTCGTCGATGCCCTTCGGCGCGTTGCCGACCTTCTTGACCTGGAACTTGCGGTTGCGGAAGTCGTCGGCGACGGCGCCGGCGCGGCCCGGCTCGTCGGTCGCGTTCAGGACGTTGATCTTGACGTCCTTGGTCTCGTGCAGGGTGACGTCCGCCAGCGGCCAGCCGTCCGGGCAGCCGCCCGCCGCGCCGGCGTCGCCCTGGCTGTCCCGCACGATCGCGGTGATCACGAACGCCAGGGCCAGGACCCCCAGCAGGCCGACGACGACGAGTGCTCGCACTCGCGCAAAACTCATCTGGGCGCTCCCGGGACCTCAGGTGGGTGGCGGCGGCCGCCAACGATCGCACTGACCGCCGGCCGTCGAATACGCCGCTGAGGTTAACGGTTGTCCGGCCGTCGCGTGGAAACAGTCCGACATGCCGGCGCGCCGACCGTGAACCGGGTACTACTACCCCTATCTTCGTGTCGCCTGAATCACATTGGGAACAACTTCGCGTGCGGGGGCGTACATCTCAGCCGCAAGGGCGGTATACATGCCTCGCCCAAGGGGGGGTAAGGTTCCGCGCTCGCAGGGGAGTGGCCCCAGCGGTCCCGACCCGTACGGTCCCCGGGTCGGGTGCCCGACACAAGTGGTGGTCGGCCAGCGGAACCGAAACAGCGTCGTCCGGCGTTACAACCGGAAGCGACAACATCGATATGGGAGAGTGACAACCGATGGCCACCGACTACGACGCCCCGCGTCGCGACGAGGTCGACCTCGGCGAGGACAGCCTGGAAGAGCTCAAGGCACGGCGCGTCGACTCACAGTCGGGCGCGGTGGACGTCGACGAGGCCGAGGTCGCCGAGAGCTTCGAGCTGCCCGGTGCCGACCTGGCCGACGAGGAGCTCACTGTCAAGGTGCTACCGATGCAGCAGGACGAGTTCCGGTGCGCCCGCTGCTTCCTGGTCCACCATCGCAGCCAGCTGGCGGTCGAGCGCAACGGCGAGCTGATCTGCCGAGAGTGCGTCTGACACTCACGACACCGGCGGCGGCCTCCTGATCGGGGCCGCCGCTACCGGTGTAGGCATGCGACGCCGGTGGGTACCTGCTTGACTCGTAGCGGGTAGCCACAGCACCGGGAGGTCCGACCCATGAGCGATCGAGGCGACACCACCGACGGCGGCGCGGACGACCTCGGCGCCACCGTCGCGGCGTTGACCGCGGACGACATCGCGCCGGCCCGGCGGCGCCAACTGCTCACCCGGATGGTGAGCCAGGCCCGTAGCCGGGGCATTTCCGACCTGTTCAAGCCACGCGCCGCCGTGCGCTGGATGACCGACACGGTGGCCGAGATCGCCCCGCACGTACCGGTGCGGGACCTGGCCACCCTGCGTCGACACTTTCCCGGCCTGGACGACGCAGCCCTGGCCGAGCGACTGATCCGCAACGCCTCCCGCGCCACTGCCGGGATCGGCGCGGCCGGCGGGGGAGTCGCCGCAGTCGAGTGGACAGTCGCGCCCACGCTGCTCTCCGCGCCCGTGCTGCTCGCCGCGGAGACCGTCGCCGTCGTGGCGGTGGAGCTGAAACTGATCGGTGAGCTGCACGAGATCCACGGCGTGGCGCTGCCCGGCGCCGGCGGTCAACGGGCGGTGGCCCTGGTGCACTCCTGGGCCACCCAGCGCGGGGTCAACCCGATGGTGCCCGGCGTGGGCGTGGGCGCGGTGCTCGGCACCGCCGCCCGCAAGGAGATGCGGGACATGCTGCTGCGCCGCTTCGGGCGCAACCTCACCACGCTCGGGCCGTTCCTGACCGGCGCGGCGGTGGCCAGCTACCTCAACCGCCGGGCCACTCGCCAGATGGCCGACCAGCTCCAGGTGGACCTGCGCCGGCAGGGCATCGCCCGGCCAGCGCCACCGCCGGCCCTGCCCGGCCCACCGACGGGCACCTGAGCGGAGCCGTCGGCACCGGTCAGCCCGGCTCGCCTGCCGTACGGTCGGCGGGCCGGCGGGCGTCCCGCGCGGCAAGCACCGCCTCGGCCAGCTCCACAGGCCGCCTGGTGCTCACCACCCAGAACGGGGTCGGGTCGGCCGGGTCGTCGAGGACCACCTGCACGGCGCCGCCGATCCACGGTCGCTGCACCACGAAGGCGAGCGGGTCCGCGCCCACGCCGAGGACCTCACGGCGGCCGGCCACGTCCAACGGGACCACGTCGGCCACGAAGCGCACCGGCAGCCGGGCGTCGTCCACCCGCAGCTCCGAGTCGACGACCGCGACGCGGATCCGGCCCAGCCACCACATCCCGGCGGCGGTGACCGGCAGCAGCACCGCGAAGGGCACCCAGGCGCGGGGGCCGGAGCCGCCCATCCAGATCTCGACGGCCAGCAGCGCGGCGGCCACCAGCCCGGTCAGCCACAGCCACCAGGGCAGGTCCAGCCGTTCGGCGTACGCCGGACGGGCCGGGACCGACGGCCGATCAGCGGACGGGGAGGGCGACATGCTCACTCCTGCGAGGGTACGGCGCACGGCGGGCCGGCCAACCGGCAGGATGGCAGGGTCACCGGAGACAACCGGACGAAGAGGGGACCCGTGACCGACGTCGTACCCGTGCCCGTACGGCTGCTCGATGCCGAGCTGCCGCTGCCCACGTACGCCCATCCCGGCGATGCCGGGGCCGACCTGGTGGCCGCCGCGGACGTGGAGCTGCCGCCCGGTGGTCGGGCCCTGGTGCCCACCGGCGTGGCCGTCGCCCTGCCGGAGGGGTACGTGGGCCTGGTCCATCCGCGCTCCGGCCTGGCGGCCAGGCTCGGCGTGACGGTGCTCAACGCGCCCGGTACGGTCGACGCCGGCTACCGGGGTGAGATCATGGTCAACCTGATCAACCATGATCGGGACACACCCGCGAAGATCTCCCGCGGCGACCGGATCGCCCAGCTCGTGGTCCAACGGGTCGCGCGGGCGCGGTTCGCGCCGGTGGCCGAGCTGCCCGGATCCTCGCGTGGTACCGGCGGGCACGGCTCGACCGGCGGGCACGCCGGGCTGGTGCCGTCACCGGCCGGCCAGGAGTGGGCCGACCAGCGGCGGGCCGAGCCGGGCCACGGGCAGACGGAAGAGGTGGCAGGGTGATCGTGAACAGCGGAGGGTGGGCGCAGTGATCTTCTCCCGAAAGCGGGCCGATGCCGGGCGGCACACCCGCGACGAGCGGACCACCGAGGTCCTCGACGAGGGCGCCGGAGCGTCGGGGCCGGCGCTCGTGCGCGGGCCGTACGACATCTCCGAGGTCGACGACGAGGTGCAGCGGCTCGACCTCGGCAGCCTGCACATCCCGGCGGTGGCCGAGGTGGAGGTGCGGGTGCAGGCCGACCCGCAGGGCGTGGTCCAGCAGGTGGTGCTGGTGCACGGGGACAACGCGTTGCAGCTCGGCGTCTTCGCCGCCCCCCGGTCCGAGGGGATCTGGGACGAGGTGCGCGAGGAGATCCGGCAGTCGTTGCTGCAGGACGGCGCCTCCGCCCAGGAGGTCGAGGGCGAGTACGGCCCGGAGCTGCACGCCCAGGTGCGCACCCCGGACGGCCCGACGAACCTGCGGTTCGTCGGCGTCGACGGGCCGCGCTGGATGGTCCGCGGTGTCTTCCAGGGCCCGGTGGCCACCGACCCGGCCAGCGCCGGGCCGCTCGCCGAGTGCCTGGACGGCCTGGTGGTCGACCGTGGCCAGGAGGCGAAGCCGGTCCGTGAGCCGCTGCCGCTGCGACTGCCCCGCGAGATCGCCGACCAGGCCGGCGCCGAGGGCGGGGACGAGTCCGCCGCCTCCGAGCCCCGCCAGGTCTGACCGACCGAACACCGGCCCGCCGGAACCGGGCCCGTCGGCGTACGCTGGCGGGACGGTTCCGGCGTCGCCGGAGTCGGGCCGGAGCCGGCCGGAGCCGGCGAGCGTGGAGAGGGTGACACGGAGGTCATGACGACCGACGAGAGCCGGGTGTCGCTGCGGCGCATCCTGCAACGGTTCACCGCCAGCGAGGCCGAGATCGACGCGCAGGAGCTGCGTCAGGAGAGCGCCGAGTGCGGTGGCGTCCTGGCCCAGCAGTGCTCCCGGGGCCAGGTGGTCTCGGTCGCCGGTCGGCTGCGCACGGTGGTCTACACGCCGCGCACCAACCTGCCCACCCTCGAAGCCGACCTGTACGACGGCAGCGACGTCGTCACCCTGGTCTGGCTGGGCCGGCGGCACATCTCCGGGATCGAGCCGGGGCGGCACCTGACCGCGCGCGGTCGGGTGGCCATGCGCGACGAACGCAAGGTCATCTACAACCCGTACTACGAGCTGGACTCGCCGAAGTGACGGCACCGCGGACGGAAGGCCGGGCATGACGACGGGACAGCACCGGGCAGCACAGCCGGAGACCGATCCTCCGCAGGAGGACGAGACACTGCCCACGATCGCCGAGCAGATGGCCGACCAGCTCGGCGGCTGGCGGGGGCTTGTCGAGTCGAGCATCCCCGTGGTCGTCTTCGTGCTCGCCAACATCATCGGCGACCTCCGGCCCGCCGTGATCGCCTCGGTGGCCGTCGCGCTGCTGATCGCCGGGTTGCGGCTGGCCCAGCGCCGGCCGATCCGGCACGCGGTGAACGGTCTGTTCGGTGTGGGCATCGGCGCCGCCATCGCCTGGCGCACAGGTGACGAGCGGGATTTCTACCTTCCCGGCATCCTCTACGGCATCGGCTACGGCATCGCCCTGCTGATCTCGGCGGCCGTCCGGCAGCCCCTCGTCGGGTGGATCTGGTCGGTGCTCGTCGCCAAGGGCCGCGCGGAGTGGCGGGCCGACCCGAAGCTGGTGCGCACCTTCACCCGGCTGACCGTGCTCTGGGGCGTGGTGTGGCTCGCCAAGGTGGGCGTCCAGGCCGGGCTCTACCTCGCCCACCAGGACACCGCGCTGGGCGTGGCCCGGCTGGCGCTTGGCTACCCGCCGTACGCGCTGCTGCTGCTCATCACCGTCTGGACGGTGCGCCGGGTCACCCGGGAGCCGCAACCCACCCCACTGCCCGGCGCCTGAGCGACCGCGCCACCCACGCCCGGCGGCTGCTCAGCGTGAGCCGCGGGTCCGCTCGACGCTGTCCGGGCCGAGGATGACCGCGCGGACCTCGTCCTCCACCTCGGCGGTGCAGACGAAGATCAGCTCGTCACCGGCCTCGATGGGGTCGTCCGGGCTGGGCACCAGGACGCGCTTGCCGCGCAGGATCGCCACCAGGGCGGAGTCGCGGGGCAGTGGCACCGCGTGGATGGGCTGACCGACGTAGGGCGCGGTCGGCGGCAGGGTGATCTCGACGAGGTTCGCCTCGCCCTGCCGGAAGGTCATCAGGCGGACCAGGTCGCCGACGGTGACCGCCTCCTCGACAAGCGCGGCCATGACCCGCGGCTTGCTCACCGCGACGTCGACGCCCCACTGCTCGGTGAAGAGCCACTCGTTCTCGGCACGGTTGACGCGGGCCACCACCCGGGGCACCGCGAACTCGGTCTTGGCAAGCAGCGACAGCACCAGGTTGGTCTTGTCGTCACCGGTGGCCGCGACGACCACGTCGCAGCCGGCGACGTTGGCCTCCTCCAGGCTGGCCACCTCACACGCGTCGGCGAGCACCCACTCGGCGGCCGGCACCCGGTCCGGCCGGAGCATCTTCGGCTGCCGCTCGATGAGCATCACCTGGTGGCCGTTCTCGATCAGCTCCTGGGCGATCGAGCGGCCCACGTTGCCGGCGCCCGCGATGGCGATCCGCATGGCTCAGTGCCCCCCTTCCGGCGGCGTCGCCGCCACCGACGTGACGGTCGCCACGATGTCGTCGCTGACCAGCATGAACACCTGGTCGCCCTCCTGCACGACTGTGGACGCGGTGGGCAGCGTGCCGATGCCGAAACGGATCAGGTAGGCCACCCGCGCGCCGGACGCCTCCTCCAGGACGCGCACCGGCCGGCCGATCCACTCCTTGTGCACCGGGACCTCGACGATCGACACGGTGCTCGTGGGGTCGCGGAAGATCTCCACGTTGCCCTCCGGCACGAGGTGCCGCAGCATCCGGTCGGCGGTCCAGCGCACCGTCGCCACCGTGGGGATGCCCAGCCGCTCGTAGACCTGGGCGCGGCGCTGGTCGTAGATGCGGGCCGCGACGCGGGACACGCCGAACGTCTCGCGGGCCAACCGCGCCGAGATGATGTTGGAGTTGTCGCCGCTGGAGACGGCCGCGAAGGCGTCCGCGCGCTCGATGCCCGCCTGGCGCAGCACCTCGCCGTCGAAGCCCGCCCCGGTCACCGTGATGCCGGCGAAGTCGGGGCCGAGCCGCCGGAAGGCGTCAGCGTCCTGGTCGATCACCGCCACCGAGTGCCCCCGGGACTCCAGGCTGTGGGCGAGGGTCGACCCGACCCGGCCACATCCCATGATCACGACGTGCACGCTGTCCCTCCCAAGGTGCGTACCGCTCCCGCTGCCGGGTCTGACAGGTGCGAGCCTGCCACGTCCCGGCGGCCAGCGGGGATCGACCGTACCCCGTCGTGGTGAGCAGCGACGATCGCCCACCCCCGTGCTTCCGCGATGATGGTCGTACCCTTGGCGTTCGTGGCCAGTCCCACCTCGCTGCTGAAGCGGCTGCTCCTCGGTCGACCGTTCCGGTCCGACCGCCTGCAGCACACCCTCCTGCCGAAGCGCATCGCGCTGCCCGTGTTCGCCTCCGACGCGCTGTCCAGCGTCGCGTACGCGCCCGACGAGATCCTGCTGACCCTGTCCATCGCCGGTGCCTCGGCGCTCCTGTTCTCCCCGTGGATCGCCCTCGCGGTGGTCGTCGTGATGCTCACGGTGGTGGCCAGCTACCGGCAGAACGTGCACGCCTACCCCTCCGGCGGCGGCGACTACGAGGTGGCAACCGTCAACCTCGGCCCGAAGTTCGGGGTCGGGGTGGCCAGCGCCCTGCTTGTCGACTATGTGCTCACGGTGGCCGTGTCGGTCTCCTCCGGCGTGGCCAACCTCGGCTCGGTGGTGCCGTTCGTGGCCACGCACAAGGTCATGATCGCGGTGATCGCGGTGGTGCTGCTCACGGCGGTCAACCTGCGCGGCCTGCGCGAGTCGGGCACCGCCTTCGCCATCCCCACCTACGGTTTCGTCATCGTGATGGGCGGGATGCTGCTGACCGGGCTGTTCCGCGTCTTCGTGCTTGGCGACGACCTCCGTGCGCCAAGTGCCGACCTGGTCATCCAGGCCGAGCACAGCGTGACCGGTTTCGCACTCGTCTTCCTGCTGCTGCGGACGTTCAGCTCGGGGGCCGCCGCGCTCACCGGTGTGGAGGCGATCTCCAACGGCGTGCCGGCGTTCAAGGCGCCGAAGAGCCGCAACGCCGCCACGACGCTGCTGCTGCTGGGCGCGATCGCGGTGAGCCTGCTCGTCGGGATCATCTGGTTGGCCCGGCTGACCCACCTGCAGTTCGTCGAGGACCCGGCCCTGCAGATCGTCTCGGGCCCCGACGGGTACGTGCAGAAGACGGTGACCACCCAGCTCGGCGAGACGGTCTTCGGCTCCGGGTCGTTCCTGCTCTACGTGGTGGCCGGGATGACCGCGCTCATCCTCTTCCTGGCCGCGAACACCGCGTTCAACGGCTTCCCGGTGCTCGGCTCGATCCTCGCCCAGGACCGCTACCTGCCCCGCCAGTTCCACACCCGGGGCGACCGGCTGGCCTTCTCCAACGGCATCACCTTCCTGGCGCTCTTCGCGATCGTGCTGATCGTCGGGTTCCAGGCCGAGGTGACACGCCTCATCCAGCTCTACATCGTCGGCGTCTTCGTCTCGTTCACCGTGTCCCAGGCCGGCATGATCCGACACTGGAACCGACGCCTGCGCACCGAGCGGGACCCGGAGGCGCGTCGCCGGATGCTGCGGTCCCGGGCCATCAACACCTTCGGCATGGGTCTGACCGGCACGGTGCTGGTGATCGTCCTGATCACCAAGTTCCTGCTCGGCGCCTGGATCGCGATCGCCGCGATGGCGGTGATCTACGTGCTGATGCTGGCCATCCGCAGGCACTACGACCGGGTCGCCACCGAGCTGACCCCGCCGGACGAGGGCCGGGCCGTGCTGCCCGCCCGCAACCACGCGATCGTGCTTGTCAGCAAGCTGCACCAGCCGACGCTGCGGGCCATCGCGTACGCCCGGGCGACCCGGCCGGACACGCTGACAGCGGTGACCGTGAACGTGGACGAGAAGGACACCCGCGACCTGCAGGCCGACTGGGAGCGGCGGGAGATGGCGATCCCGCTCACAGTCGTCGACTCGCCGTACCGGGAGATCACCCGCCCGATCCTGGACTTCGTCGCCTCCACCCGCCGCACGTCACCCCGCGACGTGGTCACCGTCTTCATCCCGGAGTACGTGGTGGGGCGCTGGTGGGAGAACCTGTTGCACAACCAGAGCGCGCTGCGCCTCAAGGGCCGGCTGCTCTTCGAACCGGGGGTGATGGTGGTGAGCGTTCCCTGGCAGCTCGCCTCGACGGCGAGCAAGAACCTGGACCGGCTGGACGCCACGCTCTCCAACACGCCGGCACGCGGGCCCCGGGGCACCGTGCCGCCGCCGGTCGCCGTACCGCCGCCGGACGAGCCCGGCCCGGTGGGCAGCGAGACCGTCGGGAACGGCCGTGACTGAGCGGACCGCGCCACCAGTGGCGGCCGAGCGTGGCCCGGCCGAGGAGCAACGTGGCCTCGCGGAGGCGGAGCGGGTGGAGCTGACCGTCGACGCGGTGGCCCCCGGCGGGCACTGCGTGGCCCGGGTGGACGGGCAGGTGGTGTTCGTCCGGCACGCCCTGCCCGGCGAGCGGGTGATCGCCGAGGTCACCGAGGTGCACAAGGGGTTCGTCCGAGCCGACGCCGTGACCGTGCTGGACCCCTCGCCGGACCGGGTGGAGCCGCCGTGCCCGTACGCGAGGCCGGGCGCCTGCGGCGGCTGCGACCTGCAACACGTCGCCCCGGACGCGCAGCTGGCCTGGAAGACCGCTGTGGTGCGCGAGCAGCTGGTGCGCCTCGGTGGGCTCACCGACGCCGAGCTGGACCGGCTCGGCATCCGGGTCGAGGCGCTGCCGGGCGGGCTGCTGGGGTGGCGCTCCCGGGTCCGCTACGCGGTCGACGCCGCGGACCGCGCCGGTCTGCTCAAGCACCGCTCGCACGAGGTCGTGCCGATCGACAAGTGCCGGATCGCCCACCCCGCCATCCAGCAACTGCCGGTGCTCAGCCCGACCGGCACGCGCTGGCCGGCGGCCGAGGCGGTGGAGACCGTCGCCAGCACCGGCGGGGACGTGAGCGTCGCGGAGGTCCGCGACGGGGTGGCCACGCCGGTGAGCGGGCCCACCGAGGTCCGCGAGGTGGCCGCAGGGCGGGACTGGGCGCTACCCGCGTCCGCCTTCTGGCAGGTGCACCCGGCGGCGGCGGACACCCTGTCCACGGCCGTGCTGGAGCTGCTCGACCCGCGCCCGGGGGAGGTGGCCTGGGACCTCTACGGCGGCGCCGGACTGTTCGCCGCCGGGCTGGCCACCCGCGTCGGCGCGTCCGGCCGGGTGACAGTGGTGGAGGCCGCCGCGCACAGCGTCGCCGCCGCCCGGGAGAACCTGGCCGACCTGCCCCGCGTGGAGGTGGTGGCGGCCCGGGTGGAGACCGCGCTGGCCCGCCGACGGATCACCGGCCCGGTCGACGTGGTGGTGCTCGACCCGCCGCGCTCGGGCGCCGGCGCCCCTGTGGTGCGCGCGCTCACCGCCGCCGGCCCGCGAGCTGTCGCGTACGTGGCCTGCGACCCGGCGGCCTTCGCCCGGGACGTCCGCACGTTCGCCGAGCGCGGCTGGCGGCTGGCGGCGCTGCGCGGCTTCGACCTGTTCCCGATGACCCAGCACGTCGAGCTGCTGGGGCTCCTGCTCCCGGTCGACGCTCCCGATGTGGATCGGCCCTGACCAGGCGCTCAGCCGCCCACTGGGGTGCGCGCGGCTCGGGCCAGGCTGCGGAGTGTCGGACGGCCGATAGACTCTCCGGTCATGAGTGTTGAAGAGGACACGGCCAACCACGGCCGGCTGCTGGGGACGGTTCGCGGTCCGCAGGACGTCAAGCGGATGTCGGGCGAGGAGCTGGAAGTGCTCGCCGCCGAGATTCGGGACTTCCTGATCGCCAAGGTCTCCCGCACCGGCGGGCATGTCGGGCCCAACCTCGGTGTGGTCGAGCTGACACTTGCCATGCACCGCGTCTTCGACTCCCCCCGGGACCGGCTCCTGTTCGACACCGGCCACCAGGCGTACGTGCACAAGATCCTCACCGGGCGCCAGGCCGGCTTCGACAAGCTCCGCCAGCGCGGTGGCCTCTCCGGCTACCCCAGCCAGGCGGAGAGCGAGCACGACCTCATCGAGAACTCGCACGCCTCCACAGCGCTCTCCTACGCCGACGGCCTGGCCAAGGCGTACGCCCTGCGGGGTGAGGCGCGCAGCGTCGTGGCCGTGGTCGGCGACGGCGCGCTGACCGGCGGCATGTGCTGGGAGGCGCTGAACAACATCGCCACCGCCGGCAACTCCCTCGTCATCGTGGTCAACGACAACGGCCGGTCCTACTCGCCGACCATCGGCGGCCTCGCCGACCACCTCTCCTCGCTGCGGCTCAACCCCGGCTACGAGAAGGTCCTCGACACGGTCAAGGACGCTCTCGGCTCCACGCCGCTGGTCGGCAAGCCGATGTACGAGGTGCTGCACGCCGTCAAGAAGGGCATCAAGGACGCCGTCGCGCCGCAGGCCATGTTCGAGGACCTCGGCATCAAGTACGTCGGCCCGGTGGACGGGCACGACGTGGCGGCCGTCGAGTCGGCGCTGCGCGCGGCGAAGAACTTCGGCGGCCCGGTGATCGTGCACGCCGTCACCCGCAAGGGGTACGGCTACCGCCCGGCCGAGGAGGACGAGGCGGACTGCCTGCACGGCCCCGGCAGCGCCTTCGACGTGGAGACCGGCGCGCTGCTGGCCGCCCCCTCGGTGAAGTGGACGCACGTCTTCGCCGACGAGCTGCTGGCCATCGCCGACGAGCGGCCGGACGTGGTGGGCATCACCGCCGCCATGGCCGAGCCGACAGGCATCGCCAAGCTGGCCCGCAAGTACCCCGAGCGGGTGTACGACGTGGGCATCGCCGAGCAGCACGCCGCCACCTCGGCGGCCGGCCTGGCGCTCGGCGGCCTGCACCCGGTGGTCGCGGTCTACGCCACCTTCCTCAACCGCGCCTTCGACCAGGTCCTGCTGGACGTGGCGATGCACAAGCTGCCGGTGACGTTCGTGCTGGACCGGGCGGGCATCACCGGCCCGGACGGCCCCAGCCACTACGGCATCTGGGACATGTCCGTCTTCGGGGTGGTTCCCGGCCTGCGGATCGCCGCTCCCCGGGACGCCGCCACGCTGCGCGAGGAGCTGCGGGAGGCGTTGGCCACCGACGACGGCCCGACAGTCGTGCGGTTCCCGACCGGCGCGGTCGCCGCGGACCTGCCGGCGCTGCGCCGGGTCGGCCCGGTCGACGTGCTGGCCGAGTCGGCGCGTACCGACGTGCTGCTGGTCGCCGTCGGCTCCTTCGGCCAGCTGGGCATGGAGGTGGCCGCCCGGGTCGCCGAGCAGGGCTACGGCGTCACGGTCGTCGACCCCCGCTGGGTCCGTCCGGTCCCGGCCGAGCTGGTCGAGCTGGCCGCCCGCCACCGGCTCGTGGTCAGCGTCGAGGACGGCGTCCGCGTCGGCGGCGTCGGCGACGCTCTCGGCCAGGCCCTGCGCGACGCCGACGTCCGGGTGCCGCTCAAGGACCTGGGCGTACCTGCCGACTGGCACCCGCACGGCACCCGCGCGCAGATCCTCGCCGACCTCGGCCTGACCGCCCAGGACGTGGCGCGCGACGTCACCGGCTGGATCTCCCGCCTGGACGCCACCCCGGACCGGCTGACCCCCACGAAGACTCCGGCCCAGAACTGATCCGGCGCGACCCGACGGCGGGTGCCCCGCGGGGCGCCCGCCGTCGGGCCTTCGGTTGCCGTGCTGCGGCTCTCGCCCCCGTCTGTCGGGGCGGAAAGCGCACGATCGCGGGGGCGGGGGCGGGGGCTCAGCGGGAGCGGGGGCGGGGCTCAGCGGGAGCGGGGTGTCACCGAGCGGTAGTGGGTCTTGTCGGTGTTGGCCAGGCTGTAGGTCTGGGTGCGGGCCGGCTCGGGGACGACCACCAGGCCGGGGCGCTCCACCAGCAGCGGGGTACCGGGCGGCACCGACAGGGAGCTGTCCCTGGTGGCCCGCCAGCTGAGCACCACAAGCGGCTGGCCGGGCACCGGAAGCTGGTAGGTCTGCAACGGCGTGGCCCGGTCGGCAGGTGAGACCACCGGCGCGCTCCCGTCCGCCGGCCGGTAGACGACAGCTGTCATCGTGCCGGCGTCGGTGTCCCAGCTGAGCTGCTGCAACTCGGCCGGCTCGCCGCCGCCGAGGGCCACCTCGCCGAGCGAACGGACCGAGAGCTTCGCCATCGGCCAGGAGGTGGGCACCGACTTCGGCGCGTCCCGGTCGCCGATCCGGCGCGGGATGCTGCCGAACGGACCCCGCTCGCCGGCCAGCACACAGGTGTCCAGCCCGGTGAGCGCCCGCCGGCCCGCCCCGGACTCGTCACGGACCAGCGGATAGCGCGGGTCGGTCGTGCCGGTGCCCAGGTCGAGCAGCCGGTCGGCGGCCCGCCCGCGGGGCAGCGACTCGGTGGCCCGCAGGGTCGCCGTCACGGCGACCGCCGTGCAGGCCGGCACGTCGACAGGGGCGCTGAGGCCGTCGGCGACGGTAAGCGCCCGGCCCTGCGGCCCGAGCAACTGCTGCACCCGGGCGGAGACCAGGTAGCGCCGACCGCCGGCCGTCTGCACCGGCAGCACGTCGGAGTAGACCAGGTAGCCGGGGTCGGTGTACTCGGTGGCGCGGGCGATCGCGTACCGGCCGCCGTCGCCGGTGAGTTGCAGCAGCCAGGACGCGCTCTCGCCGGGCACGTCGGCCGCGACCAGGGCCACCGGCGCCCCGTCGACCCGGCCGGAGAAGAGGATGCCGGACGAGGGCAGGTGCGCCCGGTCGTCGGCCGGTGAGCGCCAGTCGCGCACGGCCCTGGTGACGGCCGCCGTCGCCGCCGCGTCACCGGCCAGGTCACCCCGGGGCGGCCACACCGCAAGCGTGCCGTCGAGGCTGTCGTACCCCACCCGCAGGTCGCGGGGTGTGCGCTCGGCGACGGGACCACACGCGGTGGTGGCCAACAGGGCGCTCAGCAGGACGGTGAGCGCCCTGCCGTGCCGGCGGCCCGGAGTCACCTGATCCGCCCCCGATCGCCTCGCCGTCGTTGTGGGAAAGCGCCATAGTACGAGATGTCCGACGCCAAGCCGTCGTTGGCCGCCCCCAGACCCACCACAATGGACGTCACCGGGGCTTTAGTGCCTTTTCGCCGCTCGGGTAGACTCCGCCGACTGTGACGCCTGCCGAGTCCCGCGCCCTGTCCGCGCCGCACCCGGAGGCGGCCGGCCCCGACGAGACAGTGAGCCACCACACTCGCCGCTCTTCCCGGACCAGGGCCGTCGGCGCTCCCGGCGGTGCCGCTGCCTCGGCCGCCCGTGCCGGAGCGGCAGTGCAGACCGTAGAGCCCGAGACCGAGCGCGAAACCGAGCGCGACCCCGAGTCCAAGCCCGAGCGCGAGCCCGAGCCCACGGCGGAGGCCGAGCGCGAGCCCGGGACCGAGCGCGAGCGCGTGAGCGCGCCGACGGCGGCCGCCGCCGCGCCGGCCGAAGCCCCGCCGGCAGGGCCGATCGAGTCCCCGCCGGCTGCGCCGGCCGAAGCCGTGCCGGCCGAAGCCGCGCCGGCCGAAGCCGCGCCGGCGGGCGTGCCCGTCGAAGCCGTGCCGGCGGGCGTGCCCGTCGAAGCCGCGCCGGCGGGCGTGCCCGTCGAAGCCGTGCCGGCCGGCGTAGCGACGGAAGATGACGGCGACGACGCCGAGGGGGATGGCGAGCCGCGCCCACGTCGGTGGGCCCGCTGGACCCGGTGGCGGCAGCACCTGGCGGTCGGCGCGCTGTTCCTGCTCGCCGCGGTCTGGGTGACCAGCCGGATCTGGCTGGACCCGGCCGGCCGGGTGGCGTCGCTCTACACCGGAGATCCGGCCCAGGTGCAGTTCTTCCTCGCCCACTCGGTGCGCGTGGTGCTGCACGGCGAGTACCCGTTCTACACCGAGCAGTTCAACTACCCCGACGGCGTCAACCTGATGGCCAACACGGCCGTGCTGGCGCTGGGCATCCCGATGGTGCCGGTGACCCTGCTGTTCGGGCCGGCGGTGTCCTTCGTGGTGCTCGTGACGCTCGGTCTCGCCGGCACCGCCATGGCCTGGTACCTCGTGCTGCGCCGCCACGTCGTGCGTACGCCGCTCGCGGCCGCGGCCGGCGGCTGGTTCTGCGGGTTCTCCCCGGCGATGCTCTCGCACGCCAGTTGGCACCCGAACATCATCAGCCAGTTCCTGCTGCCGTTCATCGTCTGGCGGGTGCTGGTGCTCACCCGCTCGCGCCGGCCGGTCCGCGACGGCGCCCTGCTCGCCCTGCTGGTCAGCGCGCAGGCGTTCATCAACGAGGAGATCCTGCTCTTCACGGCGCTGGCCTGCGGAATCTTCCTGCTCGCGGTGGTGGCCCAGGAGCCGGCCCGCTGGCGGGCGGCGTGGCGACCGCTGGCGGTCGGCGTCGCCGCCTGCGCGTTGCTGGCCGGGGCGCTGCTGGCGTACCCGCTGTGGGTGCAGTTCGCCGGGCCGATGGCGTACCACGGGCTCAGTGACGCCGTGCAGGACTACGGCAACGACATCGCCGCCTTCTTCGCCCCCGGCTCGGCCACCCTCGGCGGCAACCAGCGGGCCAACGTCAACCTGGCCCCGAACTACTCCGAGGAGAACGCCTTCTTCGGCTGGAGCCTCTCACTGCTCGCCGTCGGCGTCGTGGTGTGGCTGCGGCGGGAGATGGTCGTGCGGGCTCTCGCCGCGACCGGTGGCTTCTTCGCCCTGCTCTCCCTCGGCGAGCGGATCTCCTGGTGGGACCGGGAGCTGATCACCGGGCCGTGGGAGCTGCTGGTGCACCTGCCCCTGCTGGACGCGGTGGTGCCGACCCGGTTCGGCCTGATCACCACGGTGATCATCGGTCTCCTGCTCGCGCTCGCCGTCGAGCGGGCCTGGGCGCTGCGCCCCGCCGAGCGGCGTACCGTCCGGACGCTCACCGCCGCCGGCCTGGCGTTCGCGCTGCTACCGATCGCCCCGATGCCGCTGCGGATGGTCTCCCGGCCGCCGGTGCCGGAGTTCATCACCGCCGACCGCTGGCGGGCGTACGTCGGCCCGGACCAGACGCTCGTGCCGATCCCGGTGCCCAGCATGGGCAACACGCACGGCATGCGCTGGGCGGCGGCCACAAACCTCGACTTCAAGATCCCGGGTGGCTACTTCCTCGCCCCCCGCAACGGCAACACCGGCGACCCCGGTCGTTTCGGCGGCCGGCCGAGCGGGGTGGGCCAACTGCTGGAGGAGGTGGCGACCACCGGCCGGACCCCCAAGTTGGACGACCGGCAGCGTCGGCGCTTCACCGACGAGCTGCGGCACTGGCACGCGGCGATCCTGGTGCTGCCGATGCGTCAGCAGCACGTCGAACCCCTGCGGCGTACCGTCGAGGAGCTGGTCGGCCCCGGTCGGCAGGAACTGGACGTCTGGGTGTGGGACGTTCGGACGCTCACCGACCGCTCGGTCTGATGACGAGAGCGACGTCGTCGGCGGCGGAGACGACGCAGACGGCGAAGGCGGTGGCCGCGGCGGTCGGTCCGTCGACCGCGCGTCCACCCCGGCCGGCGTGGCTGCCGGACGCGCTCGTCATCGCCGGCTACCTGGGGTTGGCGGTGCTGCTGACGAGCGCCCAGTGGGGCCACCCCGGGCGGCTGTTCCACCAGGCCGGCGACCAGGTGCTCTTCGAGTGGATGCTCGCGCACGCGGCACACGCCGTCGTCGCGGGGGAGAACCCGCTGTTCAGCACCGCCCTGAACGCCCCGGACGGGGTCAACCTGATGGCGAACACCTCGGTGCTCGGCCTCGGCGTCCCACTGGCCCCTGTCACGCTGCTGTTCGGCTCGCAGGTGGCGTTCTGCGTGGCGGTGGTCTGCTGCCTCGCCGGCACCGCGGCGGCCTGGTACGCGCTGCTGCGCCGTCGACTGGTCACCGCCCGCTGCGCCGCGGCGCTCGGCGGGCTGGTCTGTGGCTTCGCCCCCGGCATGATCGCCCAGGCCGGGGCGCACCTGCACGTGGCCGCCCAGTTCCTGCTGCCGGCGATCCTCGCCCTGGCGTTCCGTCCCGAGTCGAGACCGCGCCCGGTGTGGCGACCCGGTGTGGGCCTCGGGCTGCTGCTCGTCTGGCAGGTGTTCATCGGCGAGGAGGTGCTCGTCTTCCTGGCGCTCGCCGCGGGGGTGTTCGCGCTGGGCTACGCCCTCGCCGACCGGGCCGCCGCCCGCCGCCTCGCGCCGTCCCTGCTCGGCCGGATCGCGGTGGCGGCCGTGGTGGCGGGCACGCTGCTGGCGTACCCGCTGTGGTTCCAGTTCCACGGGCCGCAGCACTACACGGGGATGGCCTTCGCCGCGCACGGCTTCCAGCTCGACGCCGCCTCGTTCACCGCGTCGGCCCGGCAGACAGTGCTCGGTGACGACTGGCTGCCGGGGCTGCTCGCGCCGAACCCGACCGAGGAGAACTCGTTCTTCGGGCCCGGGCTGCTGGTGCTCGCCGTGGTCACCGTGAGCTGGCTGTGGCGACGGCCGCTGGTCCGCGCGCTGGCCTGCTGCGGTGTCGTCTTCGCCCTGCTGTCGCTCGGCACCGACCTGCGGGTCGACGGCGCCGCCATCGGCATTCCGGGTCCGTACCGGCTGGTGGCCGGGCTGCCGCTGCTCGACCTCGCGGTGCCGGCCCGGTTCGCGCTTGTCTGCGTGCCGGTGCTGGGCGTCCTGGTGGCGCTCCTCGTCGACCGGGTCCGGGCGGCTCGCCGGTCACCTGCAGTGCCGGGACTGCCGGTACGGCTGCTGGGGGCCGGCGCGGTGGCCGCCGCGCTGCTGCCCCTGACGCCGACGCCGATCCGGGCGGTGCCGACAGCGCCGGTGCCAGGATTCGTCGCCGACGGCGGGTGGCGACCTCTGGTGCCCGCGGGTCGGACCGTGGTGGCGGTGCCCCCGGTGACCGGCGCCGCGCTGAGCCCGGTGATGCTCTGGTCCGCCCGCACCGGGCTGGCGTTCCGCGCCCCGGGCGGGTACTTCATCGGACCGAGCGGCCCGCACGACCCGGCGGCCCGCTGGGCGCCCCGGACCGGCCCACCGCCGTGCTGCTGCGCCGGGTCGCCGAGACCGGCGCGGTGCCGGTGCTCACCGAGGCCGACCGCCGCCAGGCCGCCGAGGATCTGCGGCACTGGCGGGCCGCAGTGGTGGTGCTCGGCCGGCTGACGCACGACGAGCCGGTCCGCCGGACCGTCGAGGAGCTGCTCGGCCCCGGCCGCCCGGTCGACGGCGGCTGGATGTGGGACGTGCGCGCCCTGGTCGGCTAGCGCTGATCCACGAGCGCGCGGACGTCCCAGACCCAGACGTCGTCTACCCGCTGCGGCGGCCCGATCAGTGCGGTGACCAGCTCGCGCAGTACCGCCTCGCGCGGGTGTGCGCCGAGCACCACCACCGACGCCCGCCAGAACCGCAGATCCTCGACGGCCTGGCGGCGGTTCTCGTCGGTGAGGACGGGTACCACTCCCGCGTCCATCGTGGAGTAGACGAGGCTGCTGGTGGGCCGGTTCGGCGCCCCGAAGACGCCCTCGCCCAGCTCGTTCGGCCCGATGAAGTAACCGCCGGGTACGGGGAACTCCTGCCCGGTCAGGGCGCTCCAGCGCAGCGTGGGCAGACCGTGCACGTTGCTCGGGATCGGCACCGGCACGAGGGTCCGGCCCTCCGGCACGTAGGGCCGCCAACCGCCGGCGGTGATGAAGTGCGGCGGCGGGTCGATCTGCTGGGCGGGCAGCGGCCGGGGGAACAGCGGCAGCAGGGCGAGTGTGACAGCCGCGTACCCCAGCGGGCGCAGCCACCGGCGGCGCGGCGCGACAGGCGCGGTGGCGGCCTGGTCGTCGGACGTCGCCGGCTCCCCGGCGGTCGCCGGCTCGCCGGAACGCGGGGCCGGCACGCGGGTCGGCGCGGCCACCGGACGGCCCTGCCGGGCCGCCGCGTCCCAGGTCAGCGCCAGGAGTACGCCCACCGCGGCGGCGACCACCAGGGTCAACCGGGTCGGCATCATCATCTCGACGAGCGGCAGGTCGTCCGACACGTACGACCAGGGGCCGCGCACCCCGGTCTCCACACCGTCGAAGCGCACCCGTGGCCCGATCGCGGCCACCGTGAAGACCACGATCAGCACCGCGACGATCCGAGCGGGCAGCGACCGGCGCACCAGCAGCACGAGGGCCACCACCGACAGCAGCACAAGCGGCCAGCCGAACCAGGTGTTCTGCTCGGTCATCCCGATCGTCTGCTCGACAGCCGGGTCGCCCGCCCAGGTGTCCCGGGCGAAGGTCACGAAGGCGACCAGGTCCTCGCCCCAGTTGTGGAACACGCCACCCTGCAGGCCACGGTAGGACTGCGGGCCGTTGAACTGGAACCAGATCGGGTACGCCGCCAGCAGCAGGGCCAGCCCGCCGGCGACGCCCAGCCCGGCCAGGAACGGCCCGGCCGCGGCGCGCGTCGCCCGTGGCCGCTGCACCGCGTACGCCAGCACGACGACCAGGCAGGCCAGCGCCGTGAGCAGCAGCATCTCCTCGTTGATGAAGATCTGGTACGCCACCAGCACCCCGAGCGCCAGCCCGTTGCGCCGCCACCGGCCCGGCTCGCCCATCCGCAGCACCCGCACCACGATCAACGGCAGCAGGTAGTTGGACACGAAGTTGGGCTGGCCGTTGGCGTGGTGGATGATGCCCGGCGCGAAGCCGAGGAACGCCCCGCCGACGAACGCCGCCGCCCGGGAGCGCACCAGGTGCCGCGAGAGCATCCAGTAGGAGGTGCCAGCGGTGGCCGCCAGCGCCCCACCCAGGTAGAGCGCGTACGTGACCTGCGGGCCGAACAGCATCGTCAGTGGCGACAGCGGCAGAGTCACCCCGAGCAACGAGGTGTTTGCCATCATGTTCACCCCGTCCGGGGCGTTCTGTCGGGCCGTGAACAGGGGGTTCTCCAGGTGCTGCACCGAGTACGCCCCGTGCGCGAACAGCCACTCGAACCAGCTGTGGTCGGTGGGCAGGTGCGACGAGACCCGACCGGTCACGTCCCCCCAGTAGTGCAGGCAGACGAAGACGCCCAGCACCACATAGGCTCCGAGGGCCAACAGGTCGGCTCGGGCCGGGCGGCGTCGAGGCCGCCGTGTCGGCTCGACCTCGGCCGGCTCGGCGTCGGTCACGGGATTCAACGAGGGGTCTACCACCGGCACAGCCACGACGCGCCATCGTACAGGCGAGGATGCGTCGCTTTTGCCGGCCCGGTACGTTCACGGCCGGTTTGCCGGGGCGGCCTCCGGCCGGCCGCACCGGCGATGGAGGGACGGCCGTTGTCGATCATCGAGCTGGGCGAGGTCCGGGACGAGCCCGAGTCGCTGCCACCGGTCCGCCGCCCGCGCGCCGCCGACCGGCGGCTGCGGGCGGTGGCGGTGCTGCTGCTGGCCCTCGTCGTGCTGGCCGCGGCGGCTCCGGCGCCTCGGCGGTCGGCGGCATCGGTGCCCGCCGCGCCGGGCGCCTCCGCGTACCTCACCGAGGCCGGTGTCGTCGTGGTCGACGCCACGACGCCCACCGGGGACCGCTACCTGACCGCCTACGCCCTACCCACGGCGAACGACGAGAGCGTCGTGCGGCGTCGGTGGCGGACGGCGCTGGCGCGCACCGGTGACTACCTCGCCGTGTGGGCCCGCCGCGGGTTGCTGCTTGCCGTGGGTGTGAGCAGCGCGAACAGCACGCTCGAGACGACCGCCTACGACGCCGGGACGGGTCGGCAGCTCTGGCGTCACCCCGGGGTGGCCCGGTGGACGGCCGACGGGGGCCTGCTCCTCCTGGACGAGACGATCGAGGGGTCGGGCGCGGTGCGCAAGGTGACGCCCGACACCGGCGTCGTCCAGTGGACGGTCTCGGTGCCGGTCTCGGGCAGCCCCGAGCTCCACGGTCCACCCGATCGGGTCGACCAGCTCGTGCTCGTTCAGCCGGCCGGAGAGGTCCAGGTGTACGACGCCGGTTCCGGTCGCCTGCTGAGCGGCGTCGACACGCTCGTCGGTGCCCGGTCGGCGTTCCAGCGGGTGCAGGTCGTGGGCGACCTGGTGCTGCTCGTCCCACCCGGCAGCACCGGGCTGGTCGCGTACGGCCTGCCCGGGCTCGATCCGGTGTGGACGTCCCCGGTGCCGCTGGTGTCCTGGGCGACCACCTGCGGAGAGCTGCTGTGTGCGGTCCAGCAGACCGGCGGCATCCAGGCCGTCGACCCGGCCACCGGCACCGTCCGCTGGGCCGACCCCGGCCCGGACATGCTCGTCGACGTCCGGGGGGACCGGCTGCTGGTGACCGGGCCCGACCAGCGGTACGCGGTCCGCGACGCGGCGACCGGACAGGAGCGCACCGAGCTGGGGGAGTGGCAGATGGTGAGTCAGGTGCGGCCCGGCGACGAGCTGCTCGGCGTGCGGACGGCCGGCAGCGACCTCGTGGTCGCCGCGTTGGACCTGCGCACCGGAGAGGCGTCCATCCTGGATGTGCTGCCGGATGTCGCGGGTGGGTGCCAGGCGGCGCTGCCCGTCCTGCTCTGCCGCCGCGTCGACGGCTCGACCGGCCTGTGGCGGCTGTCCCGGTGACCGGTCCGGTGATCGACCTCGGGGAGCTGCGGCACGGGCCGGACCTCGACCCGCCGCCCCGCCCGTCGGCGGCCCGCGGGCGGCCCCTGCGGTGCGCGCTCGTCCTCGTGCTGCTGCTGGCCGGCCTCGCCGCCTCGGGGCCGTTCCACAGGCGCGAGGTGGTGACGCTGCCGGCCGATCCCGGCGCCGACGCGCTGGTCTCCGGCGACCTCTTCGTCCTCGTCGAGCCGCTCGGCCGGACGGGGCAGCGGCGGATCACCGCCACCCGGCTGCCCGGCGGCGAGCCGGCCTGGCAGGTGCCGTTGCCGGCCGAGGGCCGGTACTGGGGAGTCGCGCAGCAGGGCGAGACGCTGCTGGTCACCGGTCACGAGGTCGGCTCGGACGGTCAGGGGACGCTCACGATGGCGCTGGACCGCCGGACCGGGGCGTACCGCTGGCAGCAGCCCGGCAACCCCGCCGCGCTTCCCGACGGCAACATCCTCATGTGGTCCGCCCTCAGCGACGACCAGCCCGGCGCCCTGCGCGGGGTCGACCCGTGCTGCGGCACGGTGCGCTGGCAGGTGCCGATCAACCCCGGCGGTGAGTTCGTCTTCCGCGACGGCGAGCACGGGGTGGATCGCCTGGTGGTCGCCCGCCCGAGTGGCCCGACCGAGGTCCGCGACGCGACCACAGGCGTGGTGCTGGCCCGCGCCGACCTGGGCGCCTCCTCAGGTGGGTCCGGCCGATCGGTGCAACTGGTGGACGACCTGCTGCTCACCATCGGTGGCCCGTCGCCCACGACCACCGCGTACGGGCTCGACGATCTGCGCCAGCGGTGGCGCGTGCCCGTCGACGGTGCGATGTACGCGTCGGACTGCGGCGTCGTCATCTGCGTGCAGACCCGCTCCGGCGGGATGCGGGCGCTCGACGCCGCGACCGGTCGGGAGCTGTGGGGGAGCGACCGCTGGGGGTGGGTCTGGCCGTACGCCGGTCGGCTCGTGGCCACCACTGTGAGCAGCGCCGGTCCCGGCGCGGAGGACCTGGTCGTGCTCGACCCACCGACTGGCCGGGTGCTGGCCGAGCTGGGTCGGTGGGAGCTGGCCCGGTTCGCCCCCGGCGACCCGCTGATAGGCGTACGCCGCCTTTCCAGCGGGGGCCTGCTCGTCGCCGAGCTGGACGTCAGCGCTGGCCGGGCACGGTCGCTCGACGTGCTGAGGGACGCGTCCGGCGACTGTCAGGCCCTCCCCGCGCGACTGCTCTGCCGGCGCCGCGACAGCGCGTACGGGCTGTGGTCGTTGCCCCGCTGACCTCCGGTGGGTCGGTGCGGGCGGCGAGGGAGGATTGTTGCCCGCCGGCACTAGGTTGTCGGTGGTCAGCAGCGAGGAGGCCGGGATGCGGGTACTGGTGGTGGAGGACGAACGCAACCTCGCCGATGCGATCGCGCGCGGGTTGCGCAAACGGGGCATGGCGGTGGACGTGGCGTACGACGGCGACGCCGGCCACGAGGCGGCGTTCGTCACCCGGTACGACGTGGTGGTGCTCGACCGCGACCTGCCCGGCGTGCACGGCGACCAGATCTGCGCCGACCTCGCCGCCTCCGGGGCGTTGACCCGGGTGCTGATGCTCACCGCGAGCGGCACCGTGGCCGACCGGGTGGAGGGTTTGCAGCTCGGGGCGGACGACTACCTGCCCAAGCCGTTCGCGTTCGACGAGTTGGTCGCCCGGGTGCAGGCGTTGGGCCGGCGGGCCACCCCGGCCGCGCCGCCGGTTCTCGAACTGGCGGACCTGGTGCTCGACCCGGCCCGCCGGGTCGCCACCCGCGCCGGTGTGCCCATGGACCTGACGAACAAGGAGTTCGGCGTGCTCAGCGAGCTGCTCAAGGCGCGTGGCGCGGTCGTGTCAAGCGAGGAGCTGCTGGAGCGGGTGTGGGACGCCAACACCGACCCCTTCACCACAATCGTCCGGGTGACGGTCATGACGCTGCGCCGGAAGCTCGGCGATCCGCCGTTGATCGAGACGGTGGTGGGGGCGGGTTACCGCACGGCCGAGGTCCTGCCGTGAGCCGGCCGGCCCGGCTGCGACCCACCCTGCGGTTGCGGTTGACGCTGCTCAACGGGGTGCTGCTGGTAGGCGCGGGCGCGATCCTGGTGCTGCTGGCCTGGCTGCTGGTCCGCGACGCGCTGCGGCCCACCGACGAGCTGCTGCCCGGCACGGTGGTGGTGCTCTCCGACAACCGGACGATGGACGCCGCGCAGTGGCAGCGGCAGCTTGTCGACGCCGCCTCCGGGGAGCTGCTGGCCAAGGGCCTGGTGGCGCTGTTGGCGATAAGCGTGGTCGGGGTGGCCGGCGCGTACGCCGTTGCCGGCCGCGCGCTGCGCCCCCTGCACCAGGTCACCGCGACCGCCCAGCGGCTCGGCGAGGCGACGCTGGACCAGCGGATCGGCTACTCCGGTGCGGACGACGAGGTGGCCGAGCTGGCCAAGACGTTCGACGCGATGCTGGACCGGATCGCGTCCGCGTTCGAGGCGCAGAAGCGCTTCGTGGCCAACGCCTCACACGAGCTGCGGACCCCGCTCGCCGTGATGCGGACCGAGATCGACGTGACGCTCAGCGACGGTGACGCGGACGCCGCCGAGTACCGCCGGATGGCGACAGTCGTCCGGGACGCCTCGGAGCGGGCGAACAGCCTTGTGGACGCGTTGCTGGTGCTGGCCCGCAGCGAGGCCCAGACCGGCCGGCGACTGGGCCGGCGTACCGAGTGTGACCTCGCGACGGGCACCGCGAACGCGCTGTCGGCGATGCGCCGCGAGGTGGAGCGGATCGGCCTGCGCGTGCAGACGTCGCTGGAATCCGCGCCCGTGGTCGGCGATCCGGGGTTGCTCGACCGGCTGGCCGGCAACCTGATCGAGAACGCCGTCCGCTACAACCACCTGCACGGTCGGCTCTGGGTGCGTACCGGCACCGACGGCGAGCGCTCGTGGCTGGTGGTGGGCAACACCGGTTTCGAGGTGGACCAGGCCGACGTGCCGGGGCTGTTCGAGCCGTTCCGGCGCGGTGGCCGGGAGCGCACCGGGGCGCGCGGCTCGGGGCTGGGCCTGTCCATCGTCCGGGCGGTCTGCCAGGCGCACGGCGGCACCGTACGGGTGGTCGCCCAGCCCGGCGGCGGCCTGGAGGTGACTGTCACCCTGCCGACTGCGGACGCCCCGGCGGTGACCGGCCCGGTGCCCGCCGGCGGCTGAAACGGGGTTGCGCGCGGGGATCGGCCGCTGGCAAGATCGCCCACGTCAGCCCGAGAGTGAGAGGGGGTGCGTCGATGTCCACCAGTCACGGCTCCGCGCCCCGGGTCGTCGCCGGCTGACCCCGAGCAGCGGAGCGTCCTCATCCGACCACGGAGGGACCACCCGTGTATCCACGGATCCGCAACATCAGTTTCGACTGCCACGACACGTACTCCCTGGCCGGCTTCTGGTCGGCGGTGCTCGGCTACGCCCGGCACAGCGAGGACGTCCCCGGTGATCCGGAGGCGGTCCTGCTGCCGCCGGACGACGCCACTCCGAACCTGTTCTTCCAGACGGTGCCCGAGGACAAGGTGACCAAGAACCGGCAGCACATCTGCCTGGAACCTGTCGACCGGACCCGGGACGAGGAGGTCGAGCGGGTGCTCGGCCTCGGTGCCACGATTGTCGCCGACCGGCGGCACGCCGACGGGACAGGTTGGGCGGTGCTTGCCGACCCGGAGGGCAACGAGTTCTGCGTGCTGCGCAGCGCCGGGGAACGTGTCACCACGACCACCGTGGAGGACCAACAGTGAGTTCGACGATCCACAACATCAGTTTCGACTGCCGCGACACGTACGCCCTGGCCGGTTTCTGGTCGCAGGTCTTCGACTGCCCCCGGCAGCCCGACGACTTCCCTGGTGACCCGGAGGCGATGCTCCTGCCGCCGGGTGGGCCGGAGGTGCTGTTCATCGCCGTGCCCGAGGGCAAGGCCGTGAAGAACCGACTGCACCTGGACCTGGAGCCGGCCGACCGGTCCCGGGCCGACGAGGTCGAGCGGCTGCTCGGCATCGGCGCGGTGCACGTCGCCGACCAGATCCGGCCGGACGGCTCCGGCTGGGTGGTGCTTGCCGACCCGGAGGGCAACGAGTTCTGCGTGCTGCGCAGCGCGGCCGAGCGAGCCGCGGCACCGGCCGGCGGCGCGGCGGCCGGTGCGGCCGAGCCGGTCTAGGCACTGCCGCCTCGGAGCCCGTCACGCCGTCCCCACGGCGGGGCCCCGGTCACCCTGAGAGGTGGCCGGGGCCCCGGTCGTGCACGGGTCAGGAACGCTGCTCGATCTGGCCCCGGATGGTGACGAACTCGGCCTTCGTCTCCTCGGCCGACTTGAAGTACATGACGACCAGGCCCACGCTGCCCCGGTCGGCCCAGACGCAGACGCCGAGCGGCACGCCCTCGGCCTTGCCGTCGCCGCAGCGCGCGTCACCGCCCAGCGGGCCGGCCTCGACCACGGCCATGTTCGTCACCCTCAGCTCGCTGGAGAGCCCGGTCACGGCCTCGTCCAGTTCCTTCTTCGGGTCGGCCATCACGCCGGACACCGCCGTGATCATGAGGAGGTCCTGCTTGGTCGGGTCGCCGTAGAACGCGCCGACCGTGCTGGTCTCGTTCTGCACCTCGGCCTTCATCTCGGTGACCATCTGGTCGGCGACCGTCTGCAACTGCGGGTCGGTGTTCTTGGCCCGGCCGGCGAGGGTGGCCGGCGCGACCACCCGGGTCTTGGTGGCGTCGACGACGTCGCCCACCTCGTCCTTCACCGCGAACCAGGTGATCGCCGCGCCGCCGAGGCAGAGCACGAGCACCACTGCAAGCACGATCAGGATGATCTTGCCGACGTTCGACTTCTTCGCCGGTGGCGGGCCGCCGAACTGGTTCGGGGCGCCGTACGGCTGGCCCGGCTGTGCCGGCGGGAAGCCCTGCTGCTGCGGCGGCGGCCAGCCACCCTGCGGCTGGCCCTGCTGCGGCGGCGACCAGCCGCCGGGCTGCTGCGGCGCTGGCGGCTGGCCGGGCTGCTGCGGGGGAGGGGAATCGTGCGGCGGGCCGAAGGGGTTGGCCGGCGGCTGAGACATCAGTCAGCTCCAGGATCGGGGTGTGAAGCGCGTGATCCTAACCCGGTGCCGACGGCGGTGTCGCCCGCGCGGGTCCCTCCGACCCGCCGGCCGACCCCCGAACGGGCGCGGTGGCCGGCCCCGTCCACGAGGGACGGTCCGGCCACCGCGACTGTGGTGCTGCGACCTTTCTCAGGCGGGCAGGCTCGCCGCCCCGCGCGGCAGGAACCGCTTGCCGGTGACCCGCTCGCTGGTGCCGGTCCGATCCAGGTACGGCGTGACGCCGCCCAGGTGGAACGGCCAACCGGCACCCAGGATCATGCACAGGTCGATGTCCTGCGCCTCGGCGACCACACCCTCGTCCAGCATCAGCCGGATCTCCTGGGCGAGCGCGTCGAGCGCGTTCTGGCGTACCTGCTCGGCGGTCAACGGCTGGTCACCGACGACGAGCAGCGCGGCCACCTCCTCGTTGACCTGGTCGTCGACCACGATCGGCTGACCCGAGTCGGCGATCCGCCTGAGGTTCTCGCTGACGGAGAACCGGTCCGGGTACGCGCCGTGCAGGGTGCCGCCCACGTGGTACGCCACCGCCGGCCCGACGAGCTGGAGCAGCGCGAGCGGGCGCATCGGCAGGCCCAGCGGATCCAGCGCGCTGTTCGCCACGTCCAGCGGCGTCCCGGCGTCGACGGCGGCGAAGACGGTGCCCAGGAAACGGGTGAGCAGCCGGTTCACCACGAACGCCGGGGCGTCGGAGACCAATACGCTCGACTTCTTGAGCTGCTTGCCGACCGCGAACGCGGTGGCGAGGGTGGCGTCGTCGGTGCGCTCGCCCCGGACGATCTCCAGCAGCGGCAGCACCGCCACCGGATTGAAGAAGTGGAAGCCGACCACCCGCTCCGGGTGCTCCAGCTCGGCGGCCATCTCGGTGATGGACAGCGAGCTGGTGTTTGTGGCGAGCACCGCCTCCGGGGAGACGATCTTCTCCAACTCGGCCCAGACCTGCTTCTTGACGCCCAGGTCCTCGAAGACCGCCTCGATGACGAAGTCGGCGTCCGCGAAGGCGCTCTTGTCGACAGTGCCGCTGACCAGGCCGTACAGCTTGGCGGCCGTGCCCTTGTCCATCCGGCCCTTGGTGACGGCCTTCTCGATCTGGGTGTGCACGTAGCCGACGCCCTTGTCCACCCGGGACTGGTCCAGGTCGCTCATGACGACAGGAACCTGGAGGCGGCGGGCGAACAGCAGCGCCAACTGGCTGGCCATCAGGCCGGCGCCGACGATGCCGACCTTGGTGACCGGGCGGGCCAGACCCTTGTCCGGTGCGCCGGCCGGGCGCTTGGCCCGCCGCTGCACGAGGTCGAAGGCGTACAGGCCGCTGCGCAGCTCCTCGGAGAAGACCAGGTCCGCGAGCGCCTCGTCCTCGGCGGCGGTGCCGGCGGCGAAGTCGCCGTCCTTCGCCGTCTCCAGCAGGTCGAGTGCCTTGTACGCGGCCGGAACCGCGCCGTGCAGCCGCTGGTTCAGCGTCTCGCGGGCGAAGTAGAGCACGCCCGCCCACATGTCCTTGTCGACCTCGGGCCGGGTCACGGTGACCTGACCGCGCACCACACCGGCGGCCCACTCCAGGGACCGCTCCAGGAAGTCGGCCGGCTCCAGCAGCACGTCCGCGATGCCCATCTCGGCGGCCTGCTTCGGCTTGAGCATCCTGTTCTGCATCAGCGGGTTCTGGATGATCACCTGCGTGGCGGCGGGGATGCCGATCAGGTTCGGCAGCAACTGCGTGCCGCCCCAGCCGGGCACCAGACCGAGGGAAACCTCGGGCAGGGCGAGCGCCGCCGCGCCACCGGAGAGCGTCCGGTAGTGGCAGTGCAGCGCCAGCTCCAGGCCGCCGCCCATGGCCGCGCCGTTGACGAACGCGAACGTGGGCACGGCGCTGTCCCTGAGCCGGGCGAAGACCCGGTGGCCGAGCCGGCCGATCTCCAGCGCCTGCGCGCGGTCGGCGAGCTGCGGCAGCCCGACGATGTCCGCGCCCACGCAGAAGATGTACGGCTTGCCGGTGACCGCGATGAACGCCGGGTCGGCGGCGAGCGCGGCCGTGATGGCCTCGTCCAGGCTGGTCAGCCCGGCCGGGCCGAAGGTGTTCGGCTTGGTGTGGTCGAAGCCGTTGTCCAGGGTGATCAGGGCGGCGGGCCGGTCCAGCCCCGGCACGGTCACCTGCCGCAGCAGCGCGCGGGTGACGACCTCGTTCGGTGCGGCCAGTGCGCTCACTTGTCGCCCTCCGTCCGCTCAGCAGGCTTGCTGGACTCCGTCCAGTGCGGGTTCTCCCAGATCACCGTGCCGCCCATGCCGATGCCGATGCACATCGCGGTCACGCCGTAGCGGACCTCGGGGTGCTCGGCGAACTGGCGGGCCAGCTGGGTCATCAGCCGTACGCCTGACGACGCGAGCGGGTGGCCGATGGCGATCGCGCCACCCCACGGGTTGACCCGCGGGTCGTCGTCGGCGATGCCGAAGTGGTCGAGGAAGGCGAGCACCTGCACGGCGAACGCCTCGTTCAGCTCGAACAGGCCGATGTCGTCGATGCTGAGCCCGGCCAGGCGCAGGGCCTTCTCCGTCGACGGGATCGGGCCGACGCCCATCACCTCCGGCTCCACCCCGACGAAACCGAACGACACCAACCGCATGGCGATCGGCAGGCCCAGCTCGCGGGCGGTGGCCTCGTCGGCGAGCAGGCTCGCGGTGGCGCCGTCGTTCAGGCCCGCGGCGTTGCCAGCGGTGACCTTGCCGTGCGGGCGGAACGGGGTCTTCAGGGTGGCCAGCTTCTCCAGCGACGTGTCGCGGGGGGCCTCGTCCACTCCGGCCAGACCCCAGCCGCCCTCGGCGTCGCGGATCGCCACGGGCACCAGGTCGTCCTGGAGCTTGCCGTTGGCGTACGCCTTCGCCGTCTTCTGCTGCGAGGCGAGTGCGAACGCGTCGGTGCGCGCCTTGGTGATGTGCGGGACCAGGTCGTGCAGGTTCTCCGCGGTGGCGCCCATGACCAGCGCCGACGGGTCCACCAGCTTCTCCGCGATGATGCGCGGGTTGGGGTCGACGCCTTCGCCCATCGGGTGGCGGCCCATGTGCTCGACGCCGCCGGCGATGGCGACGTCGTACGCGCCCATGGCGATGCCGCTGGCCACCGTGGTCACGGCGGTCATCGCGCCGGCGCACATCCGGTCGATGGCGAAGCCGGGAACGGTCTTGGGTAGACCTGCCAGCAGCGCGGCGGTACGGCCGATGGTGAGGCCCTGGTCACCGATCTGGGTGGTGGCCGCGATGGCGACCTCCTCGACCCGCTCCGGCGGCAGTTGCGGGTTGCGGCGCAGCAGCTCACGGATGCAGCGGATCACCAGGTCGTCGGCGCGGGTGTTGGCGTACATGCCACCCGCCTTGCCGAACGGGGTACGGACGCCGTCGACGAAGACGACATCCCGAACTTCACGGGGCACTTGAGCCTCCTAGCCGGACGGGCACGTTACCCCGGATGCTACTCGCCAGTAACCAACCTGCCGCCCGCCCCCCGTTGTGGCACACCCCACACCCCCGCCCCCGTCGATCATGAAGTCATCGTCCCGACACGCCGACGCGGAGGGCAATAACTTCATGATCAACGCGGCCATGGCCGGGGTGGGGCGGGGTGGGTTAGGGGATGGGGTTGGGGGACAGGGCCTGGGTCAGGTGGGGAGTCAGCAGGGCGATCTGCCATTCGCGGGCGTTGAAGCCGCGCAGGGTCTCCGCCACCGCGTCCTCGGTGACCTCCTCCGGCGGGCTCCACGCCAGACGGCGTACCGAATCCGGGGTGATCAGATTTTCCGGAGGCAGGTTGTGCTCGCCCGCGATGCGGACCACCACCTCCCGGCAGCGGGCCAGGCGACCTGCCGCCACCGGGTCCCGCTCCGCCCACCGGTGCGGTGGTGGTGGACCCTCCACCGCAGGGGTGGCCGGAAGCGCGTCGTCCGACAGCTCCCGGGCGTCGTCGAGCGCGGCCAGCCAGGTGCGAGCCAGCCGACGGACCGACCGCCCCCCGAAGCCGGGCAACGTCAGCAGCGTCTTCTCGTCCTTCGGGTCCAGCTCGGCCGCGGCGACGATCGCCGAGTCGGGCAGCACCCGTCCAGGCGCGGCGTCCCGCCGGGCCGCGATCTGGTCCCGGGCGTACCACAACGAGCGGACCCGGGCCTGGGCCCGCGCCCCGCGCACGCGGTGGATGCCCGACGTGCGCCGCCAGGGCTCCGCGCGGACCCGGGGCGGCCGGGCCCCGGTCCGGACCAGGGCGGCGAACTCCTCCGCGGCCCAGGCCGACTTGCCCTGCCGGGCCAGCTCGGCGTCGAGCGCGTCGCGGAGGTCGGTGAGCATCTCCACGTCGAGCGCGGCGTAGGTCAGCCACGACTCGGGCAGCGGCCGACTCGACCAGTCGGCCGCCGAGTGGTGCTTCTCCAGGGTGAATCCGAGTAGCTGCTCGGTCAGCGCGGCCAGGCCGACCCGCTCGAACCCGGCCAGCCGAGCGGCCAGTTCCGTGTCGAACAGCCGGCGCGGGTACAACCCCACCTCGGCGAGGCAGGCCAGATCCTGACTGGCCGCGTGGAGCACCCACTCGGCCTCGCCGATCACCGCGTCCAGCGTGCTGAGGTCGGGCAGCGGCAGCGGGTCGATAAGCGCTGTGCCGGCGCCCGCGCGGCGCAGCTGCACCAGATACGCGCGCTGGCTGTAGCGGTACCCCGAAGCGCGTTCGGCATCCAGGGCGACCGGGCCGGTGCCCGCCGCGAACCGGGCCACGACCTCGGCAAGTTCGGCCGGGGTGGTCACCGGATCAGGGGTGCCGTCGCGGGGGGCGGTCAGCGGAACGGGCCCACCGTCGGTCGGGTCGGGCCCCTCGCCCGCCGGCTGCGGCTGGGCCGACGGCGGCTGCTGGGGTGCGTGTCCCGGGAGTTCTTCGGTGGGCCGACGGCGCAGGGGTGGTTCGTCGGTCACCTGCCAACCCTAGTGCGCCCCAGGATCCGGCGTGTGCAGCCGGTCCGGCGTGTGTCGGTCAGGTGTCCACAAGGTGTCCTTTCGGATGCCGGACATCGGGGGAGACAAAGCCCGTTCGCGCAGGTACGGTCCATCGAGCCGCCGACCCCGCTCGGGTGATCCTGGGTCGTGGCCGAAAGCGAAAGACCACGGGGAAAGGCAAGATGATCATGACGGCTGGCTTCGGTGCGGGCGACGCACGGCCAACGGGCGCCGAGCCTGACGACGGGAGCGGGCGGGCCGCCGAACGACCGGGCCCTCTGCCACCGCGCATCGAACCGCACCCGGAGGTCGGCGCCACCTGGCCCGGCGCACCGAGCCCCGGCGTCGAGCCCACCGCAGCAGTCCCGGCACCCCGTACCGGCTGGGTGGCCCCGCCGAACGCCGGGCAGTGGGGCGCGGCGCCCCAGGGGTCCGTGCCCACCGGCCCGCAGGGCACGGCCGCCGCGCCGGGAATGGCCGCCGCACACGGCACCACCGCGGAACCGGGCATGGCCGCCGCGTACGGCACCACCGCCGCGCACGGCACGGCCGCGCCGTACGCGCCGGGTCCGGCGCCGTACGGCGCCGGACCGTACAACCCGGGCACTCCCACGGCCTACGGCGCCGGCGGCTACCCGCCGGCCGGTGACCTGGCCAGCGCGCCGCCGTTCGCCACCGCGGGTCACCCCGGCCAGCCGGGTCACCCCGGCCAGCCCGGCTGGCCGGGTGTCACCCCACCCGCGCGAACCGCCCGACGCCGGTGGCCGAGGGCGCTCGCCACGCTGCTCGTCGTCGCTCTTGCCGCCGTTGCCGGACTGCAGGCGTACCAGATCAACCGGCTCGGCGACCGGCTCGCCGCCACCGACCGTCGGCTGGCCCAGGCCCAGGACAGCGACGGCAAACGCCTCGACGGCCTCGAACAGCGCACCGACGCGCTGGAGAAGCAGGCCGGGGCCGCGTTCAACCCCGAGGCGGTGGCCAGCGCCGTGCTGCCAAGCGTCTTCCGCGTGCGGGCCGGTCAGTTCACCGGCACCGCGTTCGCGGTGGGCAAGCCGGCGGCCGGTGGCGGCACCAACCTGTTCACCAACTTCCACGTGGTCGAGTCGGTCTGGGAGAGCGGCGGCCGGCAGGTCTTCCTGGAGCGCACGGACCAGCGCTTCCCCGCCACCATCGTCAAGGTCGACAAGGCCAACGACGTGGCGCACCTGCGGGCGACAGGCAAGTTCACAGGCCTGGTCACCGCGCCCACCGCCGTGAAGTCCGGGCAGCAGATCATCGTCGTCGGTGCTCCGCTCGGCCTGGAGGACAGCGTCACGACGGGTGTGGTGAGCGCGTTGCGCGCCGCACAGGGCGGCTCCGGACCGGCCATCCAGTTCGACGCCCCGATCAACCCCGGCAACTCCGGCGGCCCGGTGATCAACGGCAGCAAGCAGGTGGTCGGCATCGCCACCGCCAAGGCTCGTGACGCCGAGGGCATCGGGCTCGCCATCCCGATCAAGGTCGCCTGCGACGGCTTCAAGATCTGCTGACCCACGGCCTTCCCGGCCGCTCGCGCCACCCACGGCCTTCCCGGCCGTCCTCGCGCCACCGACGGCCTTCCCGGCCGCTCGCGCCACCGACGGCCGCCCCGGCCGCTCGCGCCACCGACGGCCGCCCCGGCCGTCCCCGACCCGTCCGGGTCCTCGGCCCCGGACGACCCCCGCCGCTGCATCCGGTCCGTCGCGCCTACCGGCGGAGGACCTGCTCACCTGGAGGAAGAACATGTCCCAGCCACCGACCGGGCCGGAGGGTCTCCCGCCCGCCACCCCGACGCCGCCGGCCGGCTCGCCCGACCCCGACGCGACGGTGCAGCACGCGGCCGGCGCCGACCCGACCGTGCAGCACGCGGCCGGCGCCGACCCGACCGTGCAGAACGCCGCCGGCGCCGACCCGACCGTGCGGTACCCGGCCGGGCAGCCCGCGCCGCAGCAGTACGTTCCGGGCCAGCCCACGCCGCAGCAGCAGTACGCGCCGGGCCACGCCGCGCCGCAGTACGGCGCCGCCGCGCCCGCGCAGCAGCAGTACGGCGCCCCGCAGACGCAGAGCTACCCGGCCAGCGCCCCGCCGTACGCCGGGCAGCCGATGTCCGCGCCGCCGGTCTCCGGTCCGGCGTACGGGCAACCGATGTCCGCGCCGCCGGTGTCCGGTCCGGCGTACGGGCAGCCGATGTCCGCGCCGCCGGTGTCCGGTCCGGCGTACGGGCAGCCCATGTCGGGCCCGCCCGGGATGGCGCCGTACGGTGCTGCCCCGGCTCCGCGACGGGGTCGCGCGGTGCTGGTGCTGGCCCTGGTGGCCGCGCTGCTCTTCGTGGTCAGCGGGGTGATGACCGGGCTGTTCGTGACCAAGAACAACGAGCTGAACCGGACCGAGAAGCGCCTCACCAGTCAGGTCAGCCAGCGTGACGGGACGATCGCGGCCAACACCACCGAGATCGCGAAGCTCAAGACCGATATGCAGGCCATGCAGGACAAGCTCGACAACACCGAGCAGGACCTGACCGGCACCCGCAACGACCGCGACGAGCAGGCTCGGCAGAAGAAGGTCATCGCGAGCTGCCTGGACAAGCTGACCACCGCGTTGGGTGCGGCGGCGGCCGGGAACAGGAGCGCGTACAACGCGGCGATGAAGGGCCTCGACAAGGTGTGCGACGAGGCGGAGAACTACCTCTGATCCGCTGTACGGATAGGTCCTGACTCACGACGGGGCTGGGGTTGCGGCGAGGGGCGCTGGCCATCGCCTTGGCTGCCCGCCGTGTCGATGTGCTGGTGAGCGGTATACCTCAGAGGTATGAATATGACTCTGAGGTATACCGCTCACCGCCGCATCCGCCCCACCGAGGTGACCGACGGTTACCGGTTGCGCCTGTGCCGGCCGCCGTTCAGGCGGTGGCGGCCGGACGGCGGTCGGCCAGGGCGGTGACCCCGGGTGGGGGCAGGCCGGCCGTCGAGGCGAGCAGGGCGCACCAGCCGAGCAGGTGGGGGGCGAGGTCGTCGTCGACTGGTGTCCAGGAGGCGCGGATCTCGATGTCGCCGGCCGTCGGTGGACCGGCCAGGTCACCGAACCGGGTCGACATGGTCTGGGTGACCGTTCCGCCGATCGCCCGGTGACCCGCGTCCTGGGTGTCCAGGGCGTCGGTCAGCCACGTCCAGCCGACGCCGGGGAGCAGTGGGTCGGCGGCGAGGTCGACCTCCAGCTCGGCCGTCACGTAGGTGACCAGTCGCAGCGTGCCCTGCCAGGCTTCGTGCCCGGCCGGGTCGTGCAGCAGGATCAGCCGGCCGGTGGCCACCTCGTCGCCGTCGCGCAGCACCGTCGCGGAGAGCGCGAACGTGAACGGCGCGAGCCGCTGGGGAGCGCCGACCTCCTCGAGGGTGATCTCCGGTCGGGGCGCCGGCGACCGCAACCCGGCGACCGCGCGGGCGAAGGTCTCCGGGAGCGCGATCGGGGGGGCCATGTCGGCAGCCTATGCCGCCGTCGGCCCACAGGCTTCGACGGCGCGCCGACACGTACCCCGACCGCCCCGCCGCGCGACGGACGTCAGGTGCGTCCCCTTCCGTTCACCCCCGACGGCCTGGGGTCGGGCGGCGTGGCACGATTGCGGCGATGACCACGGACACCACGGGCACTGCCGCCCGAGACGGACACCCGCGCCCCGGCGGCCCTGCCGACTCGCCCTTCATCCGGGCCTGTCGGCGTCGGCCCGGCCCGCACACCCCGGTCTGGTTCATGCGCCAGGCCGGCCGCTCGCTGCCGGAGTACCGGGAGATCAGGGCCAGCGTGCCGATGCTGGAGTCCTGTCGTCGCCCGGAGCTGGTAACCGAGATCACCCTCCAGCCGGTGCGTCGGCACGGGGTCGACGCGGCCATTCTGTTCAGCGACATCGTGGTGCCGGTCGCCGCGGCCGGGATCGACCTGGACATCGTGCCGGGCACCGGCCCGGTCGTGGCCGAGCCGATCCGCGCCGCCGCCGACGTCGAGCGGATCCGCCTGATCGGCCGCGACGACGTCTCGTACGTGGACGAGGCCGTCCGCCAGCTGGTGGTCGAGCTGGGCGACACCCCGTTGATCGGCTTCGCCGGCGCACCGTTCACCCTGGCCAGCTACCTGGTCGAGGGGGGCCCGTCGCGGACCCACGCGAAGACCAAGGCGCTGATGTACGGCGATCCCGAGCTGTGGCACGCGCTCTGCGGCCGGCTGGCCGAGGTGACGCTTGCCTTCCTCCGGGTGCAGATCGAGGCCGGCGTGTCCGCCGTGCAGCTGTTCGACTCGTGGGCCGGCGCGCTCTCCGAGGCCGACTACCGCCGCTACGTGCTGCCGCACTCGACTGCAGTGCTCAGCGGGTTGGCTGACGCCGGCGTGCCGCGCATCCACTTCGGGGTGGGCACCGCCGAGCTGCTCGGCGCGATGGGCGAGGCCGGCGCGGACGTGGTCGGCGTCGACTGGCGTACGCCGCTGGACGTGGCCACGCACCGGATCGGCCCGGACAAGGCGGTGCAGGGCAACCTGGACCCGACAGTGCTGCTCGCGCCGTGGCCGGTGGTGGAGGCCGAGGTGCGCCGGATCCTGGCCCAGGGGCGGGCGGCTCCCGGGCACGTGTTCAACCTCGGCCACGGTGTGCTGCCGGAGACCGACCCGGACGTGCTGACCCGGGTGGTCGCGCTCGTGCACGAGGTCTCCAGCCGCCGGGCCGACCAGGGCTGACACGGCGATGCGGCAGCCCTGGCGGGTGGCGGTGGTCGGCGGCGGGATCGCCGGGCTGGCCGCCGCGGTCCGGCTGCGCGACCGCGCGCCGGAGGGCACCCAGATCACGGTGTACGAGCAGTCCGGCGCGGTCGGCGGCAAGCTGCGTACCGGGACGTTGGCCGGTGCGCCCGTGGAGTTCGGCGCCGAGTCGTTCCTGATGCGTGACCCGGCCGGGGCGCAGAGCGCGGCGGTGGCGTTGGCGCACCGGCTCGGGCTTGCCGACCGGATCGTGCACCCCAGCGTCGGGCAGGCCGCGCTTGTCGTCGACGGGGGGCTGCGCCCCATCCCGGGCGGGACCCTGGTGGGCGTACCCGGGGATCTGGAGCGGGTGGCCGCTGTCGCGCGCCCGGCCGCGGGCGCCGACACCGACGGCGGTCGGCCGCTGGTCGGGCCGGACGCGGACGTCTCGGTGGGCGCGCTGGTCCGGTCCCGTTTCGGGGACGAGGTGGTCGACCGGCTGGTCGACCCCATGCTGGGCGGCGTGTACGCGGGCCGCGCCGACGACCTGTCCCTGGTCACCACGATGCCGGCGCTGGCCCGCACGGCCCGCGTGGAGCACACCCTCATCGGCGCGGTCCGGGCGGCGCAGGCCGCCGCGCCGCGCGCGCCTGGCGCCCCGGTCTTCGGCACTCTGGCCGGCGGGTTGAGCACCCTGGTCGAGGCGGCGGTGACGGCCAGCGGCGCGACGGTACGACGGGACGCCGCCGTGCGCGAGTTGACCCCGACCGGCACCGGTTGGCGGCTCACCGTCGGCCCCACGCGTAATCCCGAGCTCGTCGACGTGGACGCCGTGGTGCTTGCGGTGCCGGCCCGGCCGGCGGCCCGGCTGCTCGCCGGCCCGGCCCCGGTGGCCGCCGCGGCCGTGGGCGAGCTTGACTACGCGAGCGTCGCGCTTGTCACCCTGGCGTTGCCGCAGCCGCCGCTGCCCGAGCTGTCCGGCTTCCTGGTGCCGAGCACCGAGGGGCTGCTGATCAAGGCGGCCACGTTCTTCACCACCAAGTGGGGGCACCTGCGTCGGCCGGACGGGCTGGCGTTGGTGCGCGCCTCGGTGGGCCGCTACGGCGAGGAGGCGCACCTCCAGCGCCCGGACGCGGACCTGGCCGCGACCGTGCACCGGGAGTTGTCGGCGGTGCTCGGCGCCCCGCTGCCCGCCCCGGTCGACGGGCACGTGCAGCGGTGGGGCGGCGCGCTGCCCCAGTACGCCCCGGGGCACGCCGACCGGGTGAGTGGCGCGCGCACGGCGCTGCGGGCGGCGCATCCCACACTGGTCCTGGCCGGCGCCGGCTACGACGGTGTCGGCATACCGGTCTGCGTCCGCTCCGGCGAGACGGCGGCCGACGAGATCATCACAGCACTGGGAGGATCGGCGAGATGACCGAGCAGACCAACGCGGCCCGGTTGCGGGAGCTGAACGACAGCATCCGCTACACGATGTGGTCGGTGTTCCGGGCCAGCGCCCCGCTGCCCTCGCTGCGGGACAACGTCACGGGCGAGGTCGAGTCCCTCTTCGAGGAGCTGGCCGGCAAGGACGTGGTGATCCGGGGCGTGTACGACGTCTCCGGGCTGCGCGCCGACGCGGACGTGATGATCTGGTGGCACTCCGCGTCGAGCGACGCGCTGCAGGACGCGTACCTGCGGTTCCGCCGCACCACGCTGGGTCGGGCGCTCACCCCGGTCTGGTCGCAGATGGCGCTGCACCGGCCGGCGGAGTTCAACAAGAGCCACATCCCGGCGTTCCTGGCCGGCGAGGAGGCCCGCCCCTATCTGTGCGTCTACCCGTTCGTGCGCTCCTACGAGTGGTACCTGCTGCCCGACGCCGAGCGGCGCGAGATGCTTGCCGAGCACGGCAAGATGGCCCGCGGCTACCCCGACGTACGGGCCAACACCGTCGCTTCGTTCGCGCTTGGCGACTACGAGTGGATGCTCGCGTTCGAGGCCGACGAGCTGCACCGGATCGTCGACCTGATGCGGGACCTGCGCGCCTCCGGCGCCCGGCGGCACGTCCGCGAGGAGGTCCCGTTCTACACGGGCCGCCGCCGCTCGGTCGGCGAGATCGTCAACTGCCTGGTCTGATCCCCGCCGGCCGGCGCCGCGCCCCCGCCCGGGTGCGGCGCCGGACGGGGATCAACTGGTCTTCGTACAGGAGACCAGGGGAACGGGGTTGCTTCCGGTCCACGAGCCGAGGAAGCCGAACGTGGTGCTCGCTCCGCCGGCCAGGGCGCCGTTGTAGTTCACGTTGCGCGCGGTGACAAGCGTGCCGTTGGTGGTGAGGTTGGCGCTCCACGCGGACGCGACCTGTTGACCGTTGTTGTAGTTCCAACTCACCGACCAGCTCTGGGTCGGCGAGTTGGCTCCCGCGGTCACCTTCACCTCGGCCTGGAAGCCACCGGCCCACTGGCCGGTGATCTGGTACGTCGCGTAGCAGGCGCCGGCCGGCACGGGAGTGCTCGGCGGAGGCGTGCTCGGCGGCGGGGTCGTGGGCGGGGGAGTGGTGGGGGGCGGAGTCGTCGGCGGCGGGGTCGTCGGCGGCGGCGTGGTGGGCGACGGGGTGCTCGTGCCACCGGAGAAGTCCACGTCACTGCACAGGTAGTACGACTGGTCCAGGTGGCTTGCCTGCCACACGGTGTAGACGATGTGCCGCCCGGTGCGACCCGGGGCGCTGACCGGGATCTGGATGGAGACCCCGCCGGTGTCCGGGTTCCACTGCGACGCCGGGGTGTTGCCGATCTGGCCAGCCAGCTCCAGGTCGTCCCAGCCGAGCGCCTCGGTCGACGAGTTGAAGCCCTGCTTGGTCACGTACACCCGGATGTAGTCGGCGCCGTGGCTGGCCTGGTCGAAGAAGCGCAGCCGGAAGTTGTTCGAGACCGGGGTGGCCTTCCACGCGCCGATGGTGTCCAGCGCGTTGTAGCGACCGTTCTGGGTGTGCCCGCCGCTGCACAGCTGGCCGTTGGGGACGGCGGCCTGGTGGTTACCGGCCACACCCTCGCGGAACAGGCCGTTCCAGTTCCACATGGCCTGCGGGTCGGCCTGCCAGGCCTGCCAGCACATCGGGTCCTCGGTGGCCATCCGGGGATTCTGGAACTCACTGCCCCAGCGTTGCCAGCAGCTGTAGTTGCGCGAGGCCGGGTCGACGACCGAGCCGTGCGCGGAGGCGGGCTGGACCAGCGCGACGCTCAGCGCGGTGGTCAGCAGGAGCGTGGCGGCCGCCGCGATGGCGAGTGGCCGGAGCACGCGTGGTGATCGGGCGAGAGTGGACATGGAGCCCCCGGGGGGATGAGGTCGGACGACGACACCCGGACGGCCGGGAGTTGCCCGCTCCCGTGCCTACTGCGTTGCTCTCGCGCTGGCTCCACCCGGCACGATGCCAGCCCGATCGTCAGACGTCAATGGTTGGCGTCGTCGGTGCGGGCCCCGCGGTGCGGCGCATCGGGGTGTGCGGGATGCCGTCCTCCACGTACTCCGGGCCGCTCACCGCGAAGCCGTGCCGGGTGTAGAAACCGACCAGGTGTGACTGGGCCTCCAGGACGCAGGGCCGGTCGCCGACCAGGTCCAAGGCCGCCGTCATCAGCCGGCCCGCCTGCCCGCCGCCGCGCGCCGCCGGAGCCACCACCACCCGACCGATCCGGGCGACGCCGTCGGGGTCGGCAAGGATCCGCAGGTACGCCAGCGGCGCTCCGCCGTCGGTCAACCAGAGGTGGCGGGTGCCCGGCTCCACGTCCCGCCCGTCGAGTTCCGGGTAGGGGCAGTGCTGCTCCACCACGAACACGTCGATGCGCAGCTTGAGCAGGTCGTGGAAGGTGCGGGCGTCCAGGTCGGCGAAGGGGGCCGAAAGGACCTCGGTGGTCTGCTGGGGCACGCACCGATCGTAGGCCGGAGGGCTCACGTCCCGGCGGCCGCGAGCAGGCCCAGCAGCGGGGCCGGCGCGGCAGTCGTGGGTTCGCCGGTGGCCCGGTGGTCGCTCAGGCGGGGCGCGCGCCCACGGCGTCGCGGATCTCGGCGCCCTCGGCGCCCTCGACCGCCCGGGCGCAGTGCCCGCAGCAGAAGAACCGGCCGTTGACCTCCACACCGTGTCCGACGATCTTGATCTGACAGTGCTCGCAGATGGGTGCCATGCGGTGGATCGCGCACTCGAAGGAGTCGAAGGTGTGCACGTCACCACTGACGGTGTGCACCTCGAACGCCATCCAGTAGTCGTTGCCGCAGACCTCGCAGGTTGCCACGGAAAACCCCCCGTATCAGGACATGTGCCACCAGGGTGCCCGAAGTTGGGGCGATGGCGGGCGAATTACCGCCAGTCGGCCGCCCATGGCGGCGTGTCGGCTCCGGCGTGTCGTCCGTTAGGCCGGATGAACCGCCGTGACCCCGGAGGATCGCCATGATCAAACGCAACAAGCTCTTCGGTAGTCAGACCCGGGTGACCTTCTGCCTCCCCCGGGACGCGCCGCCCGGCCCGGTGAGCGTGGTGGGCTCCTTCAACGACTGGGAGCCCGGCCGGCACGAGCTGGTCTCCCGCCGCGACGGCACCCGGACGGTGACCGTGAAGCTCGGCCCGGGGGAGTATCGGTTCCGCTATCTCGCCAGCGGCGGGGTCTGGCTCGACGACGAGACGGCCGACGAGGTCGACGACCGCGGCAGCCTGCTGCGACTCTGAGGAGTGAAGTCGTCACCATCGATGGATTTATCGATGACGCTCTTTACTGTTAATAAAGTTTAAATTACCTTGGGGGCACCTCACCGCACCTGGAGAAGGAGCTGCCCCCATGCGTCGAAGAATCACCGTCCCGCTGGTGGCGGCGGGCGCTGTCGCCGCCACCCTCACCGTCGCCGCGCCCGCCCAGGCGCACGGCTACGTCTCCGCCCCACCGAGCCGGCAGGCGCTCTGCGCGCAGGGCCGGGTGCCCGATTGCGGGCAGATCAGGTACGAGCCGCAGAGCGTGGAGGGGCCCAAGGGCCTCAAGAGCTGCAACGCCGGGATCGCCCAGTTCGCCGTCCTCAACGACGACAGTCGGGGCTGGCCGGCCACGTCGGTCGGCAGCTCGCTGACCTTCACCTGGGTGAACACCGCCCGGCACGCCACAAGCAACTGGGAGTACTGGATCGGCAACACCCGCGTCGGCGTGGTCAACGGCAACGGGCAGCAGCCGGGCGCGACGGTCTCGCACACAGTCAACCTGGGCGGCTTCTCCGGCCGGCAGAAGATCCTCGCGGTGTGGAACATCTCCGACACCGCGAACGCCTTCTACTCCTGCATCGACGTGCAGATCGGCGGCGGCGGGTCGACGCCCACCCCCACCCCCACCCCGACCACCTCACCCACGCCCCGACCCACCACCAGCCCGACCACCGCGCCGACGACGCCACCCGCCACGGGCGGCAGTTGGACGAGCGGACGGGCGTACCAGGTCGGCGACCAGGTCACCTACGGCGGACTGACGTACCGCTGCCGGCAGGCCCACACGGCGATCCCCGGCTGGGAGCCGCCGAACGTGCCGGCGCTCTGGCAGCAGGTCTGACCGCACGGGTGCGGCCCCGGCCGCACCCGTGTCGCCGTCCCCTCGGATGATCGGAGCCTCGGCATGCCCCGCGTACACCTGCTGTCGTGGCTGGTCACGGCGTCGCTGCTCGCCGCCTGCGCCGGGCCGTCCCCGCACCCGGCGGCTCCCGCGTCCCCGGCCGGGTCCGCTGCGGCGGGGTCCTCGGCCGCCGGGGCCGAGCTGAGCGGCATCGACGTGGTGTTCCTGAGCACGATGGTCGGGCACAGCGAACGCACGCTGCAGATCGTCCGGCTGGCCCGGGACCGGCTGCGCGACGACGCGCTGCGTACCCTGGCCGCCGCGGTCGAGGCGACCGAGGCCGACGAGCTGTCGGCCATGCGCGGCTGGCTGCCCACCGCCGGGCCGGGCACCGGCGCGGCCGGGCACGACCACGCCGGGCACGGTGACGACACCGCGCTCGACCGGCTGCGGGCCGCGTCGGACGCCGACGTCGACCGGGTGCTACGCGAGGTCCTCGCCGAGCACCAGCGGGCCGCCGCCGACCTGGCCCGGGCCCAGGTCGACGTCGGCCGCGACGAGCGGGTCCGCGACCTGGCCCGGCGGATCGAGCGGTCCCGGACCGCCGAGGTCGAGCTGCTCCAGGGGTACGCGGCTCAGATCAGCGCGGTTCCAGGCGGACGGAGATCGAGTTGACGCAGTGCCGGGTGTCCTTCGGAGTGAAACCCTCGCCGTGGAACACGTGCCCGAGGTGACTGTCGCAGCGGGCGCAGCGGATCTCCGTACGGGCCATGCCGAGGCTGCGGTCCTCGATCTCCTTGACCCGGCCCGGGATGGCGTCGTCGAAGCTCGGCCACCCGCAGTGCGAGTCGAACTTGGTGTCGCTGGAGAAGAGTTCCAGGCCGCAGGCGCGACAGTGGTAGACCCCCTGGGTCTTGGTGTCCACGTACTCGCCGACCCACGGACGCTCGGTGCCGGCCTCCCGCAGGACGTGGAACTCCTCCGGGCTCAGGCGGACACGCCACTCGTCCTCGGTCTTGGGCAGGTTGTTGTCGTCAAGACTCACCCGTCAACGGTACGTCGAACGTCGGGGGCGTGGCATAAGGTCGCGGGATGGGTGGCACCAAGGCAGCAGTCGCCGAGGTCGAGGTGGCCGGGCACACCGTACGGCTGAGCAGTCCGGACCGGGTGATCTTCCCGCAGCGGGGGTTCACCAAGGCGGACGTCTTCCACTACTACCTCGCGGTCGGCGACGGCATCATGCGCGCCCTGCGGGACCGGCCCACCACGCTGCAACGCTTCCCCGAGGGCGTCGAGGGTGAGGCGTTCTTCCAGAAGCGCGTGCCCACCCGTGGCGTGCCGCCGTGGGTGACCACCGCCCAGATCACCTTCCCGAGCGGTCGCAGCGCCGCGGAGCTGTGCCCGGCCGACCTGGCGCACGTGGCCTGGGCGGCCCAGATGGGCACGATCGTGTTCCACCCGTGGCCGGTGCGCGCCGCCGACGTGGACCGCCCCGACGAGCTGCGCATCGACCTCGACCCGCAGCCCGGCACCGACTTCGCCGACGCGGCGCGGGCCGCCGGGGAGGTCCGCGCGCTCCTCGACGAGCTGGGCGCGACCGGCTGGCCGAAGACCTCCGGCGGTCGCGGTGTGCACGTCTACCTGCGTATCCAACCCCGCTGGACGTTCACCGAGGTGCGCCGGGCCACCATCGCGCTGGCCCGGGAGGTGGAGCGCCGCAACCCCGACCTGGTGACCACCGCCTGGTGGAAGGAGGAGCGCGGAACCCGGGTCTTCGTCGACTACAACCAGATGGCCCGCGACCGCACGATCGCCTGCGCGTACTCGCTGCGGGCCAACGCCCGGGCCACCGTCTCCACCCCGGTCACCTGGGACGAGCTGCCCGACGTCGACCCGGACGACTTCGACCTGCGCAGCGTCCCGACCCGGCTCGCCGAGCAGGGCGATCCGCACGCCGGCATCGACGACGCACCGTGGGACATCACGCCGCTGCTGGAGTGGGCCGACCGCGACGCCTCCGCCGGCCAGGGCGACCTGTCGTACCCGCCGGACCATCCGAAGATGCCCGGCGAGCCCAAGCGGGTGCAGCCCAGCCGCGCCAAGCGCACCCCCGACGACGAGAGCGCCTGACTCTCGCCGCTAGTTGCCGGGCGCCTCGCGGGTGTCCGGCAGGTCGAGGTACGCCAGCAGCCGCAGGAGCCCGTTGACGTGCTCGATGTCGTGCCACAGCGACAGGACGCCCTCCCGACCCCGCTGCACGATGCCGGCCAGCTCTGCGAGATCGTCGCTGCTCTGCCCACAGTCGATCGCCAGTTCCGGCTGCGGAACCATCTCGAATGCGGCCCGAAGATCGATGTTCCAGTAGTGGTCGACGCTGAGCGGGGACAGCGGGATGTCCGGGCCGAACCGGCTCTCCGCCGCGTCCAGCAGCATCGAACAGGCGCGGCGCAGATCCGCGATTCTCAACGTCGCAGCGGCATCGCTCACGCCTCATGATCCCTCGGGACGCCGCTCACGGGCCATCGGGTTTGATCGCGCTGTCTGCCTGTCTGCCTGTCTGCCTGTCTGCCTGTCTGCCTGTCTGCCTGTCTGCCTGTCTGCCTGTCTGCCTGTCTGCCTGTCTGCCTGTCTGCCTGTCTGCCTGTCTGCCTGTCTGCCTGTCTGCCTGTCTGCCTGTCTGCCTGGCGGTCCGGCTGCCTGGCGGTCCGGCTGCCTGGCGGTCCGTCTTTCGTCACTGCGGCGACAGCCTGAAGTGTCGTACACCTGTTCTAAAATTGGTGAGTGATCGATGAGTTGGCGCGGGCGGAGAGTGCGGTGGCGGCATGCGCCGACGCTGCCGCCTGGGCCCTCTCCGAGAATGACCTGATCGCGACGATCGATGCCACTCACCGGCTGCAACAACGTTTGGCCGCGGTGCAGGTGGCGGCCGTTCGCGAGCTGGACGGCCGGGGCGTCGCGGTCGCGCAGGGCGCGTCCTCGACGGCGGTGTGGCTGCGCCACCGCCTGCGCCTCGACGTCGCCGCCGCCCGTCGACTGGTCGGGCTCGCCGCCTCGCTCGACGTGGCACCGCCTGGTGTGCGGGCCGCCCTGGCGGATGGGGCGGTCAGCGTGGAGCAGGCCCGGGTCATCGCCGAGACGGCCGCCACGGTGACGGCCTCGGCGGGCGCCAAGGTCGCCGACAGGGCCGTCGGCGTGCTGGTCGAGTGGGCCGAGCAGTTCGATCCCACCCTGCTGCGCCGGATGGGCGCCCGGATCCTCGACCACGTCGCCCCCGACCTCGCCGACGCCGCCGCCGCGGCGGCCCTCGCCGCCGAGGATGCGCGCGCAACCCGTGACCGGCACGTCACCGTCTCCGAGCAGACCGGTGGGCGGCTACGGCTCGCCGGCACCCTGGACGCGGAGGCCGCCGCGCTGCTACGCGCCGTCATCGACCCCCTCAGCGCGCCCGCCGGCCCCGACGACACCCGCTGCGCCGGGCAGCGTCGCCACGACGCCCTCGCGGACGTGTGCCGGCTGGCGCTGCGCACCGGTGAGCTGCCCGAGACCGGCGGCGATCCGGCCCAGATCGTCGTCACCACCGGCTACGACGGGCTGACCCGACAGCTGGGGTCCGGTGCCCTCGACGTCGGCCTGCGACTCACCCCCGACGCGGTGCGCCGGCTCGCCTGCGACGCGGCGATTCTGCCCGCCGTGCTCGGCGGCGCCGGCCAGGTCCTCGACGTGGGGCGGCAACGCCGCCTCGTCAGCGGTCCGCTGCGTCGGGCACTCGTGCTGCGCGACGGCGGCTGCGCCTTTCCGGGCTGCGACCGGCCGCCGCGCTGGTGCGCCGCCCACCACATGCGGCATTGGGTCGACGGCGGCCCGACAAGCCTCGACAACGCCGTCCTGCTCTGCGGCCACCACCACCGGCACGTCCACCGGAGCGACTGGGCGGTCCGTCTCGGCGGAGACGGCCACCCGGAGTTCGTACCGCCGGCCTGGCTGGACCCGGAGCAACTGCCGCGCCGCAACCTCTACCACCGACGAACATGAGCAGTCGTGCCCGAGTTGCAGGTGCGGCACTGCGCCAACCGGTAGATCGCCGTCCGGTGTGACCGTCAGGTTGCGCGCACGTCTTTCCACCTGAGCCGGGGTGCATCGGGAGCGATCCGTCGCTTCGCCGGATGGGTCGCGCGTGGCTCGGTCGGCCACCTCATGCTGGAGGGAATCAACTACTGCTCTACCTGTACCGCACTGGGAAGCTTCCTCCCGGAGAACCGGACCTCGCTTCTTGGGAGGTCTAGCTCCACTGACCGATGAGGGCGCACCAGCAGCCATCATTGGTGCCCCGACAACGGTGGTGGCGGCAGGGTTGGCTGGCGAGGACGCGCGCTGGTGAGCGGCTGGGCGTGGTGGACGACCTCCCTTACTGTTCCCGCGTGCCGGACGATGCGAATTTCCTGCGCCTTCGCTGGGCGATCCTGGGGCCGCCCCTTGCGACGGTCCTCATGCTTGGTGTCCTCGTTGTGGTCAGCGCGGTGAGGGGCAGTGACCCGGACCTGTGGATGCGTCCGGCGGTGCTGGCTCCGGGCGGCCCGCTGCTGCTGTGCTGGTGGCAGGTGGTGGTCCGTCCACGGCATCGCTGGTGGGCGCTTGGCGTCGCTCTGGCGGTGACGATCGTCGCGTACCTGCTGCTGTACCGGCTGGTCTTGGCAGAACTGCCATTCCCGTGGGCCGGCGTGGTCAGCTTCGCGGTCGCCGGCTGGCTGGGAGCCTTCGCCTACGTCGCGGTCACTCAGCGACCGACGATGCCGTTCTCTCGCGGTAAGGCCGCCGAGGGCAGCACGATCGCGCCGGGCGAGGTGTACGAGGAGCGGTTCGGTTTCACCGGCCGCGACCTGCTGCTAATGCCTACCAGCGTGGTCTTCGTCGCCGTAGGCGTCGCACTTCTCCGCGACGAACCACTCCCCGGCTTGGTTGTCACCGTGTTCGGTGGCGTGTTCCTGCTGCTGCGGCTCGTCAGCGTGCTGAGCTGTCGTGTGGCGCTGCGCGTCGACGCGGCCGGGGTCACCCTGGGGCAGGCGCCGCCCTGGCCGTCCTCACACACCGCGGTGGTGCCGTGGTCCGACATCGAGGCTGTCGTGCTGTGGACGCAGCAGATCGGCCTGCATTCGGTCCCGTACGTCGGCCTGCAGCGGCGCCCGGGTTTGCCGCCGCTGCCGGGCTCGGCGCGCTCGCGCGGCCTGCGGCGGATGAACCAGGCGCTCGTCCCGCACGTGACAAGGGCCGTGATCGCCGACAGCCGGCCGGCGACCTTCTGGCGGTTGCACCGCCCGAGTCTCGAGGCGGCGGTCCGCCACTTCGCACCCGCCGTGGAAATCGTCGACGCGGGCTGAGGGGTATGCCCGGCCGCCGCGCCGGATCGCGCTGATTCACGGCGACTGGCGAAGCATGTCCCATCCGCGCCTCAGCCAGGGCTCCGTACCCTGCCGAAGCACCTCCGCGCAGTGCTCGGCCGTGGTCTGCGCAGGCGTCGCGTCGTCCGACGTTCCAGCCGTGCCGGCACGTCGGTGTCGGCACACGACTGCAACCGATTGACTTTCGATAGGTAACGAGCGAAACTCGATGCATGTTTGTTGAACGTCGAGCGGTAGCCGCTCTCCGCGTCTTTCTCGTGGTGCTGTTCGTGGTCCTGGTCGGGTTCCAGAGCTTCTCGCTGCCGGGGCAGTTCGCGCACATGGCCCAGGAGTCACCCGAGCACGCCTACCTCCGGTGGCCGCTGACCGCCGTGACGGTCTTCTGGGTGCTGTGCGTCCAGGTGGTGATCGTGTCCACCTGGAAGTTGCTCAGCCTGGTCAAGGACGACCGCATCTTCACCGAGGCGTCCCTGAGGTGGGTCGACCTGATCGTCTGGGCCGTCGGCGCGGGGTGGGTGGTGCTGGTGGGCGTCTTCCTCTACGTCGGCTTCAACGCGGACGACCCGGGCGGCCCGATCCTGCTGTTCCTGTTGACGATGGGCGTCACGGTGCTCGGGCTCCTCATGGTGGTGATGCGGGCGCTGCTGCGGCAGGCCACCACGCTGCGGACCGACATGGAGGCGGTGATCTGATGCCCATCATCGTCCGCATCGACGTCGAGTTGGCCAAGCGCAAGATGAGCGTCGGCGAGTTCGCCGAGCGCGTCGGCCTCACCCCGGCGAACGTGGCGGTGCTGAAGAACGGCCGCGCCAAGGCCGTCCGCTTCAGCACCCTGGAAGCGATGTGCCGGGTGCTCGACTGCCAGCCCGGAGACCTGCTCGAGTGGGTCGAGGAGGAAACCCCGTGAGGTACGTCGCCGCCACCCTCGTCGTCGCCCTCGGCGTCGCCGCCGTCGGATACGGAGGAGCCGACGACTCGCCGGGCCTCCAGCTCATCGGCGTCCTGCTCGTCGTGGGCGCCGTGGTGTTCGCGGTACGGACGGCCCGCCGCGGAACGTGACCGCACCAGCTGCCGTGCTCGTAATAACGATCATGTAACGGGCGCGAACCTTTCCCGTAGGTGACCTGTCTTGAAGGTCGTCGGCCCGCCAGGGCCAGGGGAGGCGTCGGATGAAGCTGGTGTGGAGGCGGGCCCGCGAGGCGCGGGGTCTGCTGGTTGCCGCGGTGATCGCCGCCCTGGTGGCCGTAGCGTTGGTCACCGGTCTGTCCGACTACAACCGCCGGGCGGTGGACGCCGGGCAGCGGGCGCTTGTCGCCGCCTCGCCGGCCGAGGAACGCGGCCTGCTGATCAGCGGCGCCGGCGGCCGCGACGCCGCCGAACTCGCCACCCGCGACCAGGCGGTACGGGCCCAGTTCGCCGACGGGCTCGCCGGGGTCCCGGTCACCGTCGCCGGGGCCCGGTACGGCACCGGTCGGGAGCTGACAGGCGACCTCGGCTCGGTGCCCCGCACGGGCGACGAGCCGATCTTCGCGAACCTGGCCACCCTCGACGACCTGGCCGCGCACGCCGAGCTGACGAACGGAGCGTGGCCGCGTCCCGGAGCGAAACCCGTCCAGGTGAGTCTGCCGGAACGGGTCGCGACGACACTCGGCCTGACCACAGGTGACCGGATTCCGCTGCGGGACCGCTCCACCGAGAAGGCAGGCGAGGTGGTGCTCGCCGGCACCTGGCGACCCCGCGACCCGACCGAGGCGTACTGGCTGCTGGCCCCCGGTGTGGGTACGGGCAGCGCCGGTTCGGCCACCTCGTACGGACCGTTCGCGCTGGACCCGGCCGACTTCGCGACCGCCTTCCCGGGCTCGGTGACGGCGTCCTGGCTCGCCGAACCGGGCCTCGGGGGCGTCGACGCCGGTGACCTCGCCGCGGTGCGGGCCGCCGTGAACGCGGCCTCGACGGCGGTGCCCGAGGCCGCCCAACTGGGCAGCTCCGCCCAGACGCTGACGAAGATGGACCAACTGCTCGACCGGATCGCCCGCGCCGACCTGGTGGGACGCTCCGCGCTGGCCACCCCGCTGCTGCTCATCCTGGTGCTCGGCGGGTACGCGCTGGTGCTTGTCGCCGCCCTGCTGCACGAGGACCGTCGTCCACAGACCGCGCTGCTGCGCGCACGGGGTGCTGCCCGGCGCCAACTCGCGGGCCTGGCCGCCCGGGAGGCGACCCTCGTGGTGGCGCCGGCCGCCCTGCTCGGGCCGGTGATCGCCGGGGAGGCGCTGCGGTTCGTCCGGCCCGGAGGTGCGGCGGAACTGTCCACCGCCGGCGGGAACACCACACTGGTCTGGGCGGCTGCCGCGGCCACCGCCGCAGGATGCCTGGTGGCCATGGTCGCGCCGACGCTCCGGGGGGCCGGCACGTACGTGGCCGACATGGCCGCCCGGTCCCGGCCGAACCGGTCGGCGAGTGTCCAGCGGGCAAGCGTCGACCTGGTGCTCGTCGCGCTCGCCGTGCTCGCCTGGGTGCAACTGCGCCGGTACGCCTCACCGCTTGCCGGCTCGAACGGCCGTCTCGGACTTGACCCGCTGCTGGTGGCCGCGCCGACCCTCGGTGTGCTGGCCGGGGCCGTACTGGCGCTGCGGGTGCTCCCGCCGCTGACCCGGTTCGCCGAGCGGTTCGTCGACCGGCGACCGTGGACGGCCACCATGTTCGGCATGTGGCAGGCCGGCCGGCGTCCGCACGCCGGGCCGGTGCTGCTGCTCGCCCTCGCCGTCGGCGGAAGCACCCTGGCCTGGTCGCTTGTCAGCACAGGTGAGCGGTCCCAGGTCGAACAGGCCGGCCACACGGTCGGCGCCGACCTGCGGGTGAGCGAGCGGGCCGGTTCCGCCCCGCCCGGCCGGGCGGGCCAACTCGCCGCGCTACCGGGCGTGCGCCGGGCGCTGCCGGCATGGCGCGACGAGGTACGTGTCGGCCGAGCGGACCTGCCCGTGACCGTGATCGGGCTCGACCCGGCCAGCGCCGCAGGCGTCGTCCGACTCGCCGACCGGCTCAGCGACGAGCCGGTGTCGACGCAGTACCAGCGGATGGCCGCCGCCCGGGGCGCCCCCGCCGGCGTCGAACTGCCCGCAGGCACCCGCGCGATCACCGGCACGGCTCGCACCCCCGTCGGCGAGGCCGACCGGCCACTGAGGATCGCGGTGGCGCTGCTGGTCACCAGCTCCGACGGGCTGTCCTTCCGGCTGCCGGCGGTCAGCGCGACCAGCGACGGACGGGCCGCGCCGTTCACCGTGCAACTGCCGGACGTGGGTGGGGCGCGGCTGCGGCTGGCCGGCTTCGAGGCCGACGGCGGAGCGGCGGCCGGGAACTCGTACCGGCTCCAGGTGGACGGCCTGACGCTCGTCGGCGCGGACGGTGCCACGCGGCCCGCCGAACTGACCGGGGACTGGGTCACGGCGACGGGCCGTCAGGCGACGGGCGGCCAGGCACCGCCCAGGGCGCAGTCCACCGCGACGGGCGTCGCCGCGAGCTTCCCGGTAGAGGTGATCCCCGGCGGGCAGTTCGCCTACCAACCGCCCACCCGGTTCGCCATCGTGCCCGCCGGGCAGATCGCACCCGTTCCGGTGCTGATGACCGCCGCGGTACGTGACGCGTTGAGCCTGCACACCGGCGACACCTTCAACCTGATCCTCTCCGGCGCGTCCGTGCCGGCCCGACTGCTCGGTGAACTGGAGTCGGTGCCGACCACCACCGGCGCGGGCGTGCTGCTCGACCTGCCCACGGCTGTCGACGCGCTGATCCGTGCCGGCGGGACCATCCGGCCGGTGCCCGAGTGGTGGATAGGCGCCGACGACCCGGCCGCCGCGGCCAGCGCCACCGCCGAACTGCCGGGCGTCACAGTCCTCGACAGGCGTGCCGTGATCGACGCCGCCGCCGCCGACCCGTACTGGCGTGGCTCGCGTACCGGCATGCTCGCCGCCGCGCTCGGTGCGGTGCTGCTCGCCCTTGTCGGTCTCATGGTCGACGTGTGGGCCACCGCCAGGCGTCGAGTGGGCGAGTTCGCGGTGCTGCACACCCTCGGCGCGACACCTCGGCTGCTGGCCCGGGCGTTGCTAGCCGAGCAGAGCTTCCTGGCCGGCATCGGCGTCGGGGTCGGGCTGCTGCTCGGCGCCACGGTCGGGGCCACCATGGCTCCGCTTGTCATCCTCACCACGGCCGCCGGCCGGCCGGTGCCCCCGGCGGCATTCGTGCTGCCCTGGGTGCCCATCGGCCTGACCGCGGTCGGCCTGCTGCTGGCGGCGCTCGCCTTCAGCGCGTTCATCGCCGCCGGCATCCGTCAGCGGGTGGCGGCGGTGCAGCTGCGAATCGGGGGAGAACGATGAGCGTCGGCGCGGCCGCCCGCCGGGTTCGGGCGTACGGCGGGCAGTTCCTGCTCCTGGCGGTGCTGACCCTGGTGGTCACCCTGCTGGTCAGCGGAGTGCCCCGACTCGTCAACAGGCTCGCGGAACAGGGGCTGCGGGCACAGCTCACCAGCGAGCCTCCCGTCCGCCGGGACCTTTCGTACACGTCGAACTCCGTCGTTCCCACGACGAAGACGGTCATGGCCGAAGCGCAGGAGCGAGCCGACGGCCTGGCCGCGGGGATGCCGCCGCAGGTGCGTTCGGCAATCACCGAACGGTGGCACCGGGTGGACATGCCGCCGACCCGCGTGCTCGGGGCGGATCTCGCGGCCCGCAACCTGCTTGTCGACCTGGGCCTGCGGGCCATGCCCGGCGTTCAGGACGCCGGCACCCTCGTCGAGGGCGCCTGGCCCAGTGAGACGTACGTTCCGGACCGGCCGATCGAGGTGGCGCTCGACGTCGACGTGGCCCGCAAGCTCAACCTGCGCGCCGGCAGCCGACTGCGCATCGGCACCGTCGATCTCGCGGGCACCTTCAAAGACGCCAAACCAGTGGTGGTGTCCGGGTTGTTCCGGCCCATCGACCGCACGGACGGGATGTGGGACGGACTGCCGCAGCTGCTCCGGATCATCGAACCGGAAGGCGACGGCGACCCGTTCACCATCACCGGCGTGATCGCCCAGTCCACGATGAACAAGCGGGCCGCGGAGGGCTGGCCGACCCAGTCCGAGTGGCGCTACCGACTGGGCGTGGACCGGATCGACGCGCGCCGCCTCAACCAGCTGATCGGCGGCCTGCAGGTGCTGCAGCGCACCCTTCCGCCGGGCTTCACACTGACCATCGGCGTCGACGTACCGCTGCGCGCGTTCGCCGACCAGGTGAACGCCGCCCGTACCCTCCTCGCGGTCATCGGCGCCGGTGTGCTGGCCACCCTGGCCGGACTGATCGTGCTCGCGGCGACCCTGGCCACCCGCAGGCGCCGCTCGGAGTTCGCGTTGATCCGTGCCCGTGGCGGCGCGGCCACCGCCGGCGCCCGGCGAAGTCTGGCCGAGTCACTGCTTGTGGTGCCCGTCGCCGCGCTGCTCGGCTGGCTGCTCGGCACCCTGTTCCCCGGCGCCCCGGATCCGACCGCCCCGTACGCCGCGGCGGCGACGGTCCTGGTCACCCTGGCATTGCCGCTGGCGACGCTTGCCGTGCCGGCCGGCGGGGCGGCCCGCCGTGACCTGGTGCGGATGCGCCCGTCGGCGCGCCGGCTCACCGTCGAGTTCTCCCTGCTACTGCTGGCAGGGCTCGCCGCGGTGCTGCTGCGCCGACGCGGACTCACCCTCGGCGAGGTGGACCCGCTGCTGGTGTCCGTGCCGGTGCTGCTCGCGGTCGCCGCGGCGGTGCTCGCGCTGCGCGCGTACCCCTGGCCCCTGCGGTTGGTCAGCCGGCTTGCCGCGCGGACCCGCGGCACCGTGACGTTCCTCGGCACCGCGCGGGCCGGGCGGTCCGCCGTCGCCGCGCCGCTCGTCGTCGTGGTGCTGGCGATCGGCACCGCGGCGTTCTGCGCGGTAGTCGCGGCCGGCGTCGCCGCGAGCCGCGACCGGGCCGTCGAGCGGACAGTTCCCGCCGACGCGCTGATCCGGGGGGAACGTTTCGCCCCGGACACGGTCGACGCGCTGGCCGGCCTGCCCGGCGTCCAGGCCGTCACGCCGGTGCTGATCGAGCCGGACCAGCGGCTGGCAACCGACGAGATCGGCACCGACGCACGGGTCGGGCAGACCACTGTGCTACTTGTCGACGGCCCCGGACTGGCCCGGGTGACAGGCGACTCCGAGGTCGACGTGACGGTGCCGGACGCGTTGCGCGCGGCCCGCGCCGAATCGGGGCCGCTGCCCGCGATCGTGTCCCCGGCCGTCGCCGCCGACCTGTCGCGGACGGGCCTGGAACGTTCGGCGTTCGTCTTGGTGCAGGGGCAGCGGTACGAGTTCCGGGTCGCCGGCGCGCAGGACAGCTTTCCCCTGTTGGAGGCGAGTACCAGCCGGTTCGTCATCCTGCCCTGGCAGGCGCTGCCGCAGCGGAGTACCACGCCGGTGCCGACCAGCCTGCTCGTCGCCGGAGACCGGCTCGACGTTCAGGCGCTGCGGCAGGCAGGTGACCAGGGTCAGTCGCGGTACCAGCAGCAGGGGGCGGTGACCGGCCGGGAACGGCCGCTCGGGGTCACCGTCGACACCCGAGCGGGCGTACGACGGGACCTCGGTGACGGTGGCGCGAACGGCGTGCTGGCCTTCGGGTTCCTGGCCGGCGCCATCGGCGGCACCGTCCTCGGGCTGCTGGCCATCGCGTTCACCGTGCTGGCCGGCGCGCGGGCCAGGGGGCAGGTGCTCTCCCGGCTACGCACCCTCGGCCTGTCCCGCCGGCAGTGGCGGGGGCTGCTGCTGGTCGAGCTTGCCCCGCTGGTCGGGGTGTCGGTGCTGACCGGCGCGCTTGTCGGCGCGGTGCTCCCGCTGGTGCTCAATCCGGTGCTCGGCCTGTCCGCGTTCACCGGCGGAATGCCGGTCCGGGTGGCGTTCGAACCCGGCCTGGTCGTCGCGGTGGTCGCGCTCGGGGCGGTCGCCCTCGGCTTCGCGGTCGCCGTCGAGGCCCTGAACAACCGCCGGTTGCGCCTCGGTGAGGTGCTTCGGCTCGGAGAGGAGAGCTGAGATGACCGTTACCGCACAGACTCCACTGGTGCCCGACCTGGCCGCCCTGCACCAGAGAGCCGCGCAGCGCGCCGCCGAGCGGGCCGGCGGGCAGGACCGACTTCGCGGGCACATCGTCTGCGACGGTCTGGTGCGCATCTTCAAGACCGAGGGAGTGGAGGTCGTCGCCCTGCAGGGTCTGGATCTGGTCATCGACAGGGGTGAGCTGGTGGCGATCGTCGGCGCGTCCGGCTCGGGCAAGTCGACCCTGCTCAACATCCTCTCCGGTCTGGACACGCCGACCGCCGGCATCGCCCGGGTGGCCGACTACGACCTCCTCTCGCTGTCGGCCAAGCGGCGGCTGAGCTACCGGCGCGAGCTGGTCGGGTTCGTCTGGCAGCAGACCGGCCGCAACCTGCTGCCGTACCTGACCGCGTTGGAGAACGTCGAGTTGCCGATGCAGTTGGCCGGCAAGCGCGGCGGCAAGGCCCGCCGGGAGCGGGCCCGGGAGTTGCTCGACATGGTCGGCGTGGGCTACTGCGCGGATCGCCGGCCGGGTCAGCTCAGCGGCGGCGAGCAGCAGCGGGTCGCGGTGGCGGTGGCGGTGGCCAACGACCCGGAGGTGCTCTTCGCCGACGAGCCGACAGGCGAACTGGACGAGGCCACCGGCGCGGAGGTCTTCGCGGCGCTGCGCACCATCAACGCCGAACTGGGCGTGACCATCGTGGTCGTCACCCACGACCACGCGGTGGCCACCCAGGTCCGCCGGACCGTCGCGATCCGCGACGGCCGAACCGCCTCCGAGGTACGCCGGACCGCGCGCGTCGACGCGGACGGCAACACCGAACTGGTCAGCGAGGAGTACGCGGTGCTGGACCGCAACGGCCGGATGCAGCTGCCGGCAGCGTTCGTCGACGCGCTGTCGCTGAAGGAGCGGGTCCGGCTCGATCTGGAGCCCGACCACGTGCAGGTACGGCCCGGTGACCGGGCCACGGACGAGCGGGAGGCACGGGCGTGAGCGCTCAGGACATGGTGGTGGCCGGAGCGGCCGGGTTCGGCGGCGGCTCCGCGACGCCTGCGGACGAGGTGGTGCGGGTCAGCGGCGTGAGCCGGACCTTCGGGCGCGGCGAGCACGCCGTGCAGGCGGTACGGGATGTCTCGTTCAGCGCCAACCGTGGTGAACTCGTCGCCATCCGGGGTCGCTCCGGGGCCGGCAAGACCACCTTGCTGAACCTCATCGGCGGCCTGGACCGGCCGGACAGCGGCCAGGTAGTGGTGGCCGGGCACGAGGTGACCTCGGCCGGGGAGGCCGAGCTGCTGCGGCTGCGCCGGGGCACCGTCGGGTTCGTGTTCCAGACCTTCGGGTTGGTGCCGATCCTCTCCGCCGCCGAGAACGTCGGCGTGCCGTTGCGACTGGCGCAGGTGCCGGCCGCGGAGCGGGAACAGCGCGTAGCGGTGCTGCTGGAGCTGGTGGGGCTGGGCGGGCACGCGGCGCAGCGCCCGTACGAGCTGTCCGGCGGGCAGCAGCAGCGAGTGGCGGTCGCCCGCGCGCTCGCCAACGAGCCGGACCTGCTCATCGCCGACGAACCCACCGGCCAGCTCGACTCGGAGACCGGCCGCTCCATCATGGACCTGCTGCGCGCGGTGGTGCACGCCCGTGGCATGACGGCCCTGGTGGCCACGCACGACCCGGCCCTGATCGACCTCGCCGACCGGGTGCTCGTCCTGCGCGACGGCCGTCTGGTCGACGACTGACCGAGCCCTTCGGCCGTGGTCGGTGGTCGGTGCTGCGCGGGCCACCCGGCCGCGGCGGGGCGCAGCCGTCGGCCGCGTGGTCCTGGCCGTGGCGCACTCCCGCGCCTGCCGCGCCTGTCGCGCCTGCCGCGCCTGTCGCGCCTGCCGTGTCTGCCGCGCCTGTCGCGTCTGCCGCGGCCTGTCGCGGCCTGTCGCGCGTCTGTCGCGGCCTGTCGCGCGTCTGCCGCGGCCTGTCGCGCGCCTGTCGCGCCTGTCGCGTCTGTCGCGCGCCTGTCGCGTCTGTCGTGTCTGTCGCGCGTCTGTCGCGTCTGCCGCGGCCTGTCGCGGCCTGTCGCGCGTCTGCCGCGGCCTGTAGCGCGTCTGTCGTGTCTGTGCGTGTCCGATGGGTGGCGAGGTGGTGGTGCGTTCTCGCTTTGGAGTTGATGTCGCAGACGAATCGCCGCCCCCGATTCGTTGACGGCATCAGCTCCAAAGCGTCCGAGGAGTGGTGGGTGGGCTTGCCCAAGTCCCGACCGAACCGAACCGAACCGAACCGAACCCGGCCAGGTCGGTCACGCCCGGTCAGGTCAGGTCAGGTCAGAGGGGGAGCTTCATGCCCTCGTGGCTGGCCACGAAGCCGAGGCTCAGGTAGAAGCGGTGCGCGTCGGCGCGGGTCTTGTCGGTGGTGAGCTGCACCAGGGCGCAGCCACGCTCGCGGGCCTGGTCGACGGCCCAGGTCATCAGCTCCCGACCCAGCCCCTGACCGCGTCGGTCCGAGCGGACCCGCACCGCCTCGATCAGGGACCGCTCGGCGCCGTGCCGGCCGAGGCCCGGAATGTAGGTGATCTGAAGGCACCCGACCAGCTCGCCGCCCTGCTCGGCGACGATCAGCAGGTTTCGCGGGTCGGCGCTGATGTCGGCGAACGCCCGCTCATACGCCTCGTCCACCTCGGTGAAGTCGCGGGCCTTGCCCAGGACGTCGTCGGCGAGCAGGGCGATGACGGCGGGCAGGTCGGCGCGTACCGCCTCCCGAAAGATCACGTCGGTCATGCCGGTCAGCCTGGCACAGCTGTCACTTGGCCGGGCAGCGCAGGCCCTCCCGGGGCACGGTCAGGTCGACCAGGTAGGCGTCGACAGCGTCGGTGATGCAGGAGGTCTGCGGGTACGCGGTGTGCCCCTCACCCTCCCAGGTGAGCACCCGGCCCACTCCCAACATCGAGGCGAGGCGGCCGGTCTGCTCGTACGGCGTCGCGGGGTCACCTGTCGTGCCGACCACCACGACCGGCGGCGCGCCGTCGGCCCGGCCGGTCGGGTACGGGTCCCGATCACCCGGCCACTCGACGCAGCTCAACATGCCGACCGCGAGCGCCGGACCGAACAGCGGATACTTCGTGCGCCACTGCGACTGCAACTGGCGGATCTGCTCCCGGCTCGGCTTCTCGGTCTCGTCGGCGCAGTTGATGGCGAGGTTGGCGTCGAACAGGTTCGAGTAGTGCCCGTCGCCTTCCCGGCCGGCGTACGAGTCGGCGAGGCGGAACACGTCCTTCGGGTCGCCCTCGGCCAGCCGGTCGATGGCGCGGGCCAGCTCCTGCCAGCCGGCCTCCGTGTAGAGCGAGGAGATGACCGCGTAGAAGACCCAGCCTGCCGTGGCCTCCCGCCCGTCGTCGCCGCGCACCGGGGAGACCTTGGCCTTGTCGATGGCAGAGGTCACTGCCGCTCGGGCGTCCGGGGCGATCGGGCAGCGCGCGGCGTTGGCGGCGCACCAGCGGGTGAAGTTGTCGAAGGCCCGTTCGAACCCGCGGGCCTGGCTCTCCGACCCGGCGACCAGCCGCTGCTGCGGGTCGACGGCGCCGTCGAGCACCAGCGCGCGCACCCGCTGCGGGTAGAGCTGGGCGTAGATCGCGCCGAGCAGCGTGCCGTACGAGTAACCCAGGTAGGTGAGCTTGTCGTCGCCGACCGCGGCGCGGACCGCGTCCATGTCCCGGGCGGCCTGCTCGCTGCCGTACAGCGGCAACTGGTCGCCGTAGCGGTCCCCGCAGCCGCGCCCGATGCGCTGGCTCAACCCGGCGAAACCGTCGAACGCCGCCTGGCTCGCCGGATCCGGGTCGTAGCCGAAGCTGGCGTCCAGGTCGGCGTCGGAGATGCACTTCACCGGACTGGACCGGGAGACTCCGCGCGGGTCGAAGCCGACGATGTCGAAACGTTCGGTGACCGAGCTGGGCAGCCCGCCGAACTGAGGGCCGAAGGACAGGTAGACGGCGGTGTCCACACCGGAGCCGCCCGGGCCGCCGGGATTGACCACGAGCGAGCCGATCCGGTCCCGCTGCTTGGTGGACCGGGCCCGCAGCAGGGCGATCTCGAAGGTCTGCCCGGCGCCCGGCCCGGCGGTCGCCCCGCCGCCGGTGCCCCAGTCCCGGGGAACCGTGATCCGGGCGCACTCGTAGCGCATGTCCGGCGCGCCCCGTCCGACCAGGTCCTCGGCCGCCTCCGGGCAGGCCCGCCAGGACGGCGAGGAGCCGGCCGGCGCCGCCGCGCCCTCCACATCGGTGCGCGGCGCGAACGCGGGCAGCGTGCAGCCGGCGGTGAGCAGCGCCGCCACGGCGAAGGCGACGAGGCTGCGACGGACCCGGCGACTGGTCGCCATCCGAGGCTTGTCGGCGGTGCGGCTCACGTGATCCTCCGGTGTCGGGTCGACGGCCAGGCTACGCCGGACCGGTGGCGGCCCGATCGAGGGTGACCGCCGGATCGCCGCGCAGCACCTGGTCCACGTCGAAGCGGATCGGGCGGTCGAGCTGGTCGTAGCGGCAGGAGCGGGGATCGCGGTCCGGCCGCCACCTGACGAACTGGGCGGTGTGCCGGAACCGCTCACCCTCCATCGCGTCGTAACCCACCTCGACCACCAGCTCCGGGCGCAGCGGCTCCCACTCAAGGTTCTTGGTGCCGGTCCACCGGCTCACCCCACCCGGAATGCGCTGGCCGCGCTCGTGGTCGCCGTGCACCCACGGGTGCTCGCCGGCGGTGTCGCGGTAGGGGGCAAGCTCGTCGAGCAACTCGGCGCGGCGGGCCATGCTGAACGACGCGCTCACCCCGACGTGGTGCAGGACGCCCGCGTCGTCGTAGAGGCCGAGCAGCAGCGAGCCCACCACCGGGCCGGACTTGTGCCAGCGGAAGCCGGCCACCACCGCGTCGGCCGTACGGGCGTGCTTGACCTTGAACATCAACCGCTTGCCCGGCTCGTACGGCAGGTCGGCCGGCTTGACGATCAGCCCGTCCAGCCCGGCGCCCTCGAAGACGTCGAACCAGCGGCGTGCCGTCTCCGGGTCGGTCGTGACCTGGGTGACGTGCACCGGTGGGCGTACCCCGGCCAGCGCCTGGACCAACCGCTCCCGCCGGCGCGGATACGGCTGGTCGAGCAGCGCCTCGTCACCGATCGCCAACAGGTCGAAGGCGACGAAGTCGGCGGGGGTGGTCTCGGCGAGCAGCTTCACCCGCGACGCCGCGGGGTGGATGCGCTGGGCCAGCAGCTCGAAATCCAGCCGGGGCTTGCCGGACGGCCCGTCCCGGCGGATCACGATCAGCTCGCCGTCGACCGCGCACCGCTCGGGCAGCTGACGGCGGGCCTGGTCGACCACCTCGGGGAAGTAGCGGGTCATCGACTTGCCGCCCCGGCTGGCCAGCTCGACCTCGTCGCCGTCACGGAAGACGATGCACCGGAACCCGTCCCACTTGGGTTCGTAGGTCACCCCGGCGGTGGTGGGCAGCTTCGGGACGCTCTTGGCCAGCATCGGCTCGACGGGCGGGTTGATCGGCAGGTCCACGGCGACCAGTCAATCAGACGGGGCCGACAGTCGTGAGGCAGATCACCGTGGGTGCGGCGGTGGCGTGTCCGCCCGCGCGACGCCCGTCCCGGGTGGGCGAATCGGATAACCGCAGGTCAGAGCTAGTTTCGCGGGGTGTCCGAGTGGGTCTGTGACTGCTGCGGGCGGTGGCGGGTGAGCGTGGAGCTGATCCGGGGCCGCTACCGCTACCGGCTGACCCGCCGCTACCCGCAGCGGTTCGGCGGTGGCCGCAACGTGCTCGGCGAGGTCGGCTCCGTGGCGGAGCTGGAGGAGCTGCTGCGTCGGCGTACCCCGTTGAGCCTTGCGGACCTGCGCGAGGCCGCCTGACCCCGCGCGGCCTGCCGACCCGCGGCCCGCCGATCGGACTGGCCGACGATCGGACCGGCCGGTGGATGCCGCCGTCACGATCCACCGGGCAGCGTCGTCGGCAGGGCGTGGCGCCGGTCGGCGCCGCCGGGGAGGGGACGTGATGCGGTTCGAAGCGGGTACGGAGATCGCCGCCGATGCCGAGCGGGTCTGGGCGGTGCTTGTCGACGTGGAGCGGTGGCCAGAGTGGACGGCCTCGGTGAGTCGGGTCGAGCGGGGTGAGTCGGGGCCCCTCGCGGTCGGCGCGACGGCCCACCTCACCCAGCCGAAACTGCGGCCGGCGGTGTGGCGGGTCACCGAGCTGACCGAGGGGCGGGAATTCACCTGGGCCTCCGACGCCCCGGGGGTGCGCACGCGCGGCGAGCACCTGTTGGTGCCGCTGCCCGACGGGCGTACCCGGGTCGAGCTGGCCATCGACCAGGCCGGGCCGCTCGCCGGGCTGATCGGCCTGCTGTACGGCGGTCTGCTGCGCCGCTACCTGCGCCTGGAGGCCGACGGGCTCACGGCCCGAGCCGAGCGGAGCTGACGACAGGCTTCTCGAGCACGGCAAGCGAGATGCCGTCGCGGCCCGGCCGGTGCGTCACGACCCGGTAGCCCCGCCGCTGATAGAGGCGCAGGTTGCCGGTGCTGTCCGCGCCCGTGAACAGGGTGAACAGGTCCACCTCGGCCGGGCAGGCCGCCTCGATCGCGGCGAGCAGCCGCCCGCCGATGCCGCGCCCCTGCTGGTCGGGGGCGACCGCCAGTCGCCCGATGTGCGCGGTTCGCCCGTCCAGGTGGGCCCGCACGGAGCCGACCAGCCGGTGTCCCAGCCGGGCGGCGAGGACTGTGGTCGGGCCGGTCAGCACCGCCCGGACCTCGTCCAGCGTCTCGCTAAGCGGCGGCAGGAACGGATCGGTGTACTGCTGTGCCTCGGTCAGGTACGCGGCGCGCTGCACGGTGAGGATCTCACCGGCGTCCGCGACACCGGCCGGGCCGATGCGGGGCTCGACGCTCATCCGTGCAGCACACCACAGCCACCCGCCTCGTCCACCGGCGGCCCGACCGCCCCGGCCGTACCCTGGCCCGTGTCCGGACGACGGGGAGGGGGAGGGGTGGCCGAGCTGACGTACCCGGAGGTGGGACGGACCTGGCACGGCGCGCTGCCCGACGGATACCACCACCTGCGCCACCGGACCCCACTGCCGGCAGGCTGCTTCGAGGCCGCGGCCGAGGCGGTGCTGACGTGGCGGCTGCACCGCGCCGCCGGGGTCCGGATGCGCACCGACGCGACGCGGGCAACCGAGGGCGCGCTGGTCACGGCCGGTCTCGGTGTCGGGTCGGCCCGTCTCTGGGGGCCCTGCCGGGTCGTCTGGAGCGAGTCGTCGCCCACGCTCGCCGGCTTCGGCTACGGCACCCTCCCCGGCCATCCCGAACGGGGTGAGGAGGCGTTCGTGGTCGGCCGCGACGACGCCGGCACGGTCTGGTTCGAGGTACGCGCGTTCAGCCTCCCGGACCGCTGGTTCACCCGCGCGGCCGGCCCGACCGTCCGGGCGGCGCAGCACACGTACGCCTGGTGGCTCGGCCGTACCCTGCGTCGGCTCTGCGCCGGCCGCTGACCGCCGCCCGGCCTCAGAACCGGGCGAACGAGCGGATCGGGGCGCGCGGGCCGTACTTCGGTGCCTGGATGCCGGCGGCCGCAAGCAGCAGACAGACTCGGCCCCGGTGGCCCCGGAACGGCTCCAGCAGGGCGAGCATCCGAGCGTCGTCACCCCTCGGTTCGTCGGCGAGCGCCCAGGCCACCGTGTTCGGGATGTGGTAGTCGCCGACGCTCACCGCGTCCGGGTCGCCGTAGGCGACGCGGACCACCTCGGCGGCGGTCCACGGGCCGATGCCCGCGATGGCGGTCAACCGGCGGGTGGCCTCGGTGGCGTCCACGCAGCGCTCCAGCCGGTCCGCGAGCGCGGCGGCGCGGCGCAGCGTGTCGGCCCGGCGCTGCTCCACGCCGAACGGGTGGAACACCCAGTACGGGGTGGCGGCCACCGCGCCGGCCTCCGGCGGCAGCAGCAGCGGTTGCAGCGGGCCGGGCGCGGGCTCCCGGAAGTGCCGCACGGTCGCCGCGTACGCCCGGTACGCCTCCTTGCCGGTGACCTTCTGCTCGAAGACCGCCCGCAGCAGCCGGGGGAAGACCTGCCCGGTGGTGGGCATCCGCAGCCCCCGGTGCTCCCGGGCCAGCCGGGCGACGAGGGGGTGCGTCGCCGCCAGTTCGGCGAAGCCGGCCAGGTCGTCGTGCAGCCCGGCGATCGCGTCGGCGCGACCCACCACGTGCTCGGCGCCCGGCCCGTACCCCTCGGCGAGCAGCTCACCGCCGGCCGGCCGCAGAGCGAGGGTGGCCGGCCCGTCCGGGGTGCGGGTCGCCCACCAGAAGGTGCCGGCGGCGATGCGCGCACACGGGTCGTACGGGCTGAAGGTCAGGGCGCGGACCGACGCGGCCAGCCGGTACCCGACCGGCGGGTGCAGCACCCGGGTCGCGGCGGGCTCGGTGTCGGTCATCCCGCCACTCTTCCAGGTCGGGGCGCGACCACCGGCACCGCAGGCCCCGGACACGACGGTGGCCGGCCGCGCCCTCCCCGGCTGCGACCGGCCACCGTTCCGTGGCGTTGTCGGGATCAGTACGAGTAGCCCGAACCGCCGGAATCGCTCGTCCCGCTGTTCGCCGGCGGCGCGACGGCCTTCGGCGTGGAGGTGGGCAGGCAGGTGAGGTTCTTCTTGCCGTTCTGGTCGACCACGAACCAGGTGCCGCCGACGGCCTGACCCTTCCACTGGCCTGGCTTCTTGTCGCCGATGTAGCGGTACACGGGCCAGCCCCCGATGGTGAGCTGCCGGGTGCCGTCCTGTCGGGTGACGCTGCCGACCTTGTCGTCGGAGAGGCCGGTGAGCTGCGGGTTACCGTCGGTCAACGCCGGCGGCCACACCTGCGCGCACTTGTCGACGCAGTTCGACGCGGGCGGGTCGGCGGAGTCCTTGTCGAAGCGGTACAGGACCCAGCCGTCCTGGTCGGTCACGACGTTGCCCATCCGGGCGATCTTCTTGCCGATCAACTGCTCGGTCAGATCGACGTCCGCGGGCGGCGGCGCGTCGGCGACAGGCGCCTCCGCGGATGCCGACGCCTCGGGTTCCGCCGACGCGGTGGGCTCGGCCGCGGCGACGGCGACCGGCTCGGCCGCGCTCGAGTTCGCCCCGTCGTAACCCGCGGGAGCGCAGGCCGTTAGTGCGACCATCGCGCTCGCGACGATGACGGTCCGCTTCATCTGTGCCACGTGCCCTCCTCATTCTTGGCAGTTCACCCATAGGTACGGCGGGCGGGCTGTCAAGGTTGAAGCAGTAACAGTGGTCAATTTCACTCGACCTGATTGAACCAAAATGGGTGGCCATCCGTACGGCTCCGCGCGGGACCTCCGACGACACAGAAAAATCGGCGCCGGCCATTGGGAAATGACCGGCGCCGAGGATGGTACGCGACCCTACATGGGCACCGTGACCAGCGGACTGGCCACACCGTTGCCGTCGACCGACTGCACCTGGAGCTGCTTGATGTCACTCGTCAACGCCGACGTCGACGCACTCAGCTCAAGGCCCTGCGGACGACTGTTCGTGCCGTACCCGCCGTCGGGCACCGACCACGTCGAAATAACCTCGGTGGTGGCGTTCTTGCGCACCACCACCAGTCGGCAGATTCGTGGGCCGGGCAATTTCCGCAGGCTGAAATTGATGCGGGTGCCGTACTCCCGCTCGACCAGGAACATCGTCGTCTGCACGCCGGTCGTCGGATCGGTGGCGTCGACCTGGTCGCCCTCCTCCTCGGTGCCGCCGACGCCCGGCCCGCTCGGCCGCGCGGTCGGCGCGCTCGTCGGCGGGTCGTTGGCCGCCGCGCTCGTCGTCGGATCCGCCAGAACCCCGGGGTTCTCGTCACCTGCCACATTCACGAAGCCGTAGCCCGTCAGACCGCCGAAGACCACCACCGCCGCGGCGGTCGCGAGCAACTGACGAAACCGGGTGCGCCGCCGGTCGGCCCGGACCGCGACCAACGTCCGGTCCAGCAGCGCCGGATCGGTGGCGGTCTGCTCCAGCGCCATCATCGTCTCGCCGTCGATGCCGGAGAGCAGCCCGACCACAGGCACCATCGTCTCCAGCTCGGCCGCACACGCCCAGCACGCGGCGAGGTGCTCCTCGAACCGCTCGGTGTCCTGCTCGTCGAGCACGCCGAGCGCGTACGCGGCGACATCCATGTGGTCCGGCCGGCTCATTCTGTCACCCCCCGCTCCTGCAGAGCCGTGCGCAGCGCGCGCAGCGCGTAGTAGACCCGCGACTTGGCGGTGCCCAGCGGAAGCCCCAACTCCTCGGCAGCCTCCGGCACCGTCCGCCCCCGGAAGTACGTCGCGATCAGGATCTCCCGATGCGACTGACTCAGCGTACGCAGCGCGTCCGCCACCGTCATCGTGCGCAGCACCCGGTCGGTGCTGTCCGCCTCGGCGAACGCGGTCAGGTCCCGGTCGTACGTCTCCGGCGGCCGGGCCTCCTGGCTGCGGTGCTCGTCGATGGCGATCCGACGGGCCACGGTGACCAGCCACGGCCGCAGCGAACCCTGCCCCTGCGCGCCGAGGCGGTGCGCGTTACGCCAGGCCCGCAGCAGCGTCTCCTGCACGATGTCCTCCGCGCGCTGCCGGTCCCCCCCGGTGAGTCGCATGACGAACATCAGCAACGGGCCGGCGTGCTCCGCGTAGAGCAGCCGGATCAACTGGTCGGAGTGGTTCGCCTCGGTTGTCGTCGCCTGGTGGCGCCCGGGCGCCGGTCGGGGCGTCACCGGACCATTTTGGCGAGACGTGGCTCGGGCGTCGACCCCCCGGGCAGACGAGGTCGACCGCGACGACGACCGCGCGGACAACCAGTCTGCGCGAACCGCGTCGCCATGCCAACCGGCCGCCACCGCATGCATGCAGACCTCCGGGATGTCCGTGACCAACGCCGCCCCCACAAGGCGGGCCGCCCGGTGGTACGCAGCGCCGCCCCGAGCGGATCAACAAACCGCGAAAAAAAGTTCGACGGCGTGGTCGGCGGGCGCGGACCAGGCCGGCCGGGAGACTCCGGTGGGTCGGTCAGCGGCGGACGGAGAACAGCCCCGGCGGCGGCGGATCCGAGCCGGTGGCATCCGCGTCGCGCACCACCGCCGCGCCACCGACGAAACGGTCCAGCTCGTCACCTGCCACCACCCGGCCGGGGAACCAGTCCCCGGCCGCCCGCCGGGTCAACGCCTGCACCGGAGGCGTCGTCCGCCCGGCGACGAGCACCAGGTTGCCGTACCGGCGACCGCGCAGCACCGCCGCGTCACCGACCAGGCACGCCTGGGGCAGCACCGAGCGGACCGTGGCGACCTGACCACGGGCGTACCGCAGCGGCGGACCGTCGGCCAGGTTCGCCAGCAGCCAGCCCGCCGGGCGGAGCACCCGGGCCACCTCGGCGGCGTACTCCACCGACGTGAGGTGCGCCGGGGTGCGGGCGCCGGCGAAGACGTCGGCGACCACCACGTCGTAGCTGGCGTCCCGGGTCGAGGCCAGCACCGCCCGCGCGTCCTGGACGCGGACCCGCAGCCGGGCGTCCGCCGGCCACGGCAGCGCGCGGCGCACCAGCTCCACCAGCGCACCGTCCACCTCGGACACCCGCTGCGTGGACCCGGGCCGGGTGGCCGACACGTAGCGGGGCAGGGTCAGCGCGCCACCGCCGAGGTGCAGCACCCGCAGCGGCTCGCCGGGCGGCGCGACCAGGTCCAGTGCGGCGCCCAGCCGCCGGACGTACTCGAACTCCAGATGCGTGGGGTCGGTCAGGTCGACGTGCGACTGCGGCGCCCCGTCCAGCAGCAGCGTCCACGAACCGGCCCGGTCCGGCGACGGCACCAACTCGGCCCGCCCGGTGTCCACAGGCTCGACCACCCGGTCGTCCGCTCGTTTGCGCCCCACCGCTACCCGTCCCCGCTCAGCGACCGACGCGCGCCGCGGTGCTCAACGCGCGGTGCAGCAGACGGGAATCGCCGAGCAGCGCCCGCAGGCGGCGCTCCAGACCGGCGATCGGGACGAGGTTCTGCGGCGCCCGCGGATCCTTGTACGGAGTCGACGCGAACCGGGGCAGCGTGACAAGCGACAGGTCGGCCAGGTCGATAGCCGCCTCGACGGGCAGGTCGGCGGAGCACTCCACACGGACGATCCCGGCCCACGGCGCACCCGCGGCCACCGGCAGCCGCAAATACCACGACCAGCCACCCCAGGCCGTGCCGAGCCGGAACACGGGCGACCGCTCCTTGGACGCCAGACCGGTCACCACCGCCGTCAGCCGGGCATCCAGATATTGACTGTGCTGGGTCTTGATGTAGCCGAGCGTGCGCGGCAACTGGCGGCGACTGCGCAACGGGCCGTCCACCACCAACAGGTCACCGTCGACCCGGGCCGCGTCGGACACCGCCACCTCCAGCGCCGTCAACGGGCCCTGCACGGCCGCCGGCAGCTTCGCCAGCTCGCCGGTGCCGCCCACCCGGTGCACCGGGTAGCGGATCGAACCCGCCACCACGTCCTGCGCCGACGGGCTCGCCGTGAACAGACCCCGGCCCACCCGCGTACCCGCCAACTGGGCCGCGCCCCGACCGAGGTCGCAGCGGACCACCCCGGCCGCGTACGAGGCCGCCACACCGGGAAACGACCCGCCGTCCGCCTCGGCCGTCCAGATGCTCGCGTCGATCCGGCGAACGCCGTCGACGAGCAGCACCACGTCCGGGGCCCGCACGTCCGCGCGGACCTCTATCGCCCGCCAGTCGACTGCCGGCAGCTCCACGTCGGCGTCGACCTGCGCGCTGCTCGGCGCCGCAGGCCCGGACGCGGACGCCTCGAACGACGCCCCGTACGCCGGATCCCACGAGTCGACGAAGAACGCGGCGTCGCTCACCCGGCCGACCTCTCGCTCGCGCCCGCGGGGCTCCGCCGCGCTGCACTGCTCGCGCTCACCGGCCGGTCCGTTCGACGCGCGCCGAGCGGGCATCCTTGCGCACCTCGAAGCGGACCGGGATCCGCTCGGCCAGCGCCGAGACGTGGGTGACCACGCCGACCATCCGGTCACCCCGGGCCGCCAGGTTTTCCAGGGTCGCGGCCACCGTGTCCAGTGTGGCCGCGTCAAGCGTGCCGAAACCCTCGTCCAGGACTATCGACTCCAGACTCGCCGCGGTCGTCGACATGCCGGCGAGCTGCTCGGAGAGCGCCAGCGCGAGAGCCAGCGACGCCTGGAACGTCTCACCGCCGGAGAGCGTGCGCACACCCCGGCGCAGCCCGGCGTCGTGGTGGTCGACCACGAAGAACTCACCCTTGTCGTGCACCAGCTCGTACTGGCCCGAGGACAGCTCCCGCAGGATGCCCGACGCGCCCTCGACGAGCAGGTCCAACGCCTCGGCCAGCAGCCACCGCTCGAAGTTGTTGGCCCGCAGGTGCCCCGCGAGGGCCCGCGCCACCTGCGCCTCGCGCTCGTGCCCCGCCCGCTGCTCGCGTAACGTACCCGCCTGCTCGCGGCGCTCGGCCAGCCGGCGTCGGTCGGCCTCGGCCCGCTCCACGGCCACTGTCGCGGCGTGCACCGGGTCGTCGCCGACCGGCACGTCGGCGGCGGCGAAGATGTCCGCGATGGCCCGTTGCACCGCGTCGGCCGCCTCCTCCGCCTCGGCGACGACGCTCGCCCGGCCGGCCCGGTCGGCGCGGCGGCGCTCGGCCTCGGCCGTCGCCCAGTCGGTGAGCGCCGTCCACGAGGCCGCCACGTCGTCGCGGTCGGCCGCCGGCGGACCGAACCGCGCCAGCCCGTCGCGCGCGGTGTCGAAGCCCCGCCAGGCCGCCCGCAACCGCTCCTCGGCCGCGTCCACACCCGCGCGCGCCTGACGGGCGCTGTCCCGGCCGGCCCGCACGGCGGTCGCGGCCTCCTCCAGGGCGCGTCGCAGCCGGGCATGCTCGGCCAGCTCCCGACGCAGCACCGCCGGCTCGGCCGCGCCCGCGAGCTGCCCGCCCAGCTCGGCCAGCCGGGCGTCCACCTGCTCCTGCCGGGCGCGGGCCTGCACCAGCAGCCGCTCCAGGTCACGCGCCGCGGCATCCCGCTGCTGCACCGCCGCCTGCGCGGCCTTGGTGGCGGCCCTCGCCGCCTTGCCGGCGGCCGTCGCGGTGGCCACCGCCGAATCCGCAGGCACCGCAGGCACCTCGGCCACCGGGTGCTCGCACACCGGGCACGGCACGCCGGGGTGCAGGTGCACCCGCAGGCTGACCGCCAGGTCGGTGGCCTTCGCCTCCTCGTGCGCCCGGAAGGCCGCCTCCAACTCGGCGTCGGCCCGCTCGGCGTCCACCCGGGCGGCGGCCAACGCCGCCACCGCCGTCACGTGCTCCTCGTCCGCCGCGCGCACGGCCGCGCGGACCGTGTCCGCCTCGCCGGTCAGTCGATCCCTGTCGTCGTACGCCCGCAGCAGCAACCGCAGCGCGCTCTCGTCACCGGCGCCGGCCAGCTCACCGCGCAGCTTCTCCTCCCGCTCCTCGGCCAGCGACACAGTCGTGGCCGCGGCGTCGGCCTCGGCCCGCGCCGCCGTCACCGCGCGGGCCACCTCGGCCACCCCGCGCGGGGCACGCACCCCGGACAGCACGCCCAGCTCGTCGTCCAGGGCGGTCAGCGCAGCCGCCGCCTCCCGCGCGCGTGCCCGGGCCGCTGCCAGCTCCGGCACGGCCCCGGTCACCGCTTCGGCAAGCTCGGTCATCCGGCCCACCCGGGCGTCGGCCTCGGCCAACGCCTCGTCGTCCACCCCCGTCAGACCGGCGAGCACCTGGTCGACCGCGTCCAGCCGGGCCTCCGCCTGCGCGGCGCGCGCCGTCGCCTTCTTCTGCACGTCCTCGTAGACACCGAGGCCGAGCAGGTTGACCAGGATCTGCTGCCGGGTCGCCGGCTTGGCGTGCAGGAAGTCGGCGAACTGCCCCTGCGGCAGCACCACGCAGCTGGTGAACTGCTCGTACGGCAGCCCGACCGCCTCCAGCACCGCCTGTTCCATCTCGGCGGGCGTCCCGGCGATCACCTCGCCGAGGTCGTCCGGGCTCAACCCGGTGTCGAGCTTGGTCACGTCGAAGCCGGCAGGCATCACCTGCAGCCCGGCGTTCGCGGTCTTCACGTTGCCCCGGCCGTCGCGGCGCACCACCCGGGTCGCCACGTACCGGGCGCCGCCGGACTCGAAGACCAGCCGGACCCGGGCCTCGGTCGCCGACGGCGCGAGCGCGTTGGCAAGCCCCCGGGCGCCGCCCCAGCGGGGCACCGTGCCGTAGAGGGCGAAACAGATGGCGTCCAGCACGGTGGACTTGCCCGAGCCGGTGGGGCCGATCAGCGCGAAGAAGTCGGCGTCGGTGAAGTCGACTGTCGTCTCGTCCCGGAAGACCGTGAAACCGGCCATGTCCAACCGCATCGGCCGCATCAGTGCTCGACCTCCTCGAAGAGCTCGTCGAAGAGTTCCCGTACGCCCTCGTCGGCGTGGCCCCGGCTGTCCAGGTAGTCACCGAACAGCTCGCGGGGCGAACGCCCCGACCGCTGCGCGATGCGCGCGCCGCTGCCCGGCGCGGCGAGCAGCTCCGGGTCGATCCGGATCTCCAACGCCCGGGGGAGCAGCTCCTGGATCTCCTCGCGCAGGCCGGCGCGGGGCTGCTCCCGGACGAACACCCGCAGCCAGGCGTCCGGCGCCTCGATCTCGGCGAGCTGGGCCAGGGTGCCGCGCACCGTCCGCAGCGCGCTCGCGGCGGTCACCGGCACCTCCCGCACCCGGGCGGCCGTGCTCGCGGTCACCTCGACCACCGTCACCGAGGGCACGTTCTCCTGTTCGCCGAAGTCGACGGCGAGCGGACTGCCGCTGTAGCGCACCGGGCACGGGCCGTTCACCTGCTGCGCCCGGTGCAGGTGGCCCAGCGCGACGTAGTGGGCGTTCGCGGGGAAGACGGTGGCCGGCACGGCGTAGCCGAGCACCGTGTGTGCGTCCCGCTCACCGCCGCCGGCCGCCGCGCCGGTCACCGTCAGGTGCGCGGTGACCAGGTGCACCCGGTCCGGCTCGGCGAAGCCCTCGGTGAGGCGGCCCAGCACGCGGCCCAGGTGGTCGGCGTACGTCTGGTTGGCCTCCGCGGCGGTCAGCTCGTACATCTCCAGCGCGCGGATCGCGTACCGCTGGGACAGGAACGGCAGCGCGGCCAGCTGCCACCGCTCCCCGCCGGCCGTGACGCCGTCGATCACGTGCTCGGCCGGGTTTTCCCGGACGCCGCCGCGCAGCGTGATGCCGGCGGCCTCGGCCCACGGCCGCAGCGCGTCAAGCGCCGGGCCGTTGTCGTGGTTGCCGCCGATCGCGACCACGTCCGCGCCTGTGCGACGCAGCGCGGTCAACGCCCTGGTGACCAGCCGGGTCGCCTCCGAGGTCGGCGCGGCCGTGTCGTACAGGTCGCCGGCGACGATCACCAGATCCGGCTGTTCGGCACGGGCGATGTCGATCACGCCGGCCAGTACGGCCTTGTGCTCCTCGGCCCGGGACTGTCCCTTGAGCACCTTGCCCACGTGCCAGTCCGAGGTGTGCAGGATCTTCATGCTGTGCCGGCCCCCTAGAACGGGATGTCGTCGTCGGTGCCGCCGCCGGAGCCCACCACGGCGAACGGGTCGGCGGACTGGGTGATCGAGCGCAGCGTCTCCGAGGGGGCGCGACCCGCCTCGGAGACCCGGGTGGCCCACGCCGGGAACGGGAACTCCAGGCAGAGCGGCACCGGGATGTCCGGCTGGTTGACGAACATGGTGCCCGGCTTGGCGAGCAGCGCCCGCTGCCGCTGCGCCGGTGGCAGGAAACCGTACTCCGGGCGGGACGCCTCGGCCGGGTCGAGCCGACCGACCACCCGGATCGCCGAGTTGGTGACGATGCGCCGCTCCACCTCGCTCGCCGTCTGCTGGGCGCCGATCAGGATGACCCCGAGCGACCGCCCGCGCTCGGCGATGTCGAGCAGCACCTCCTTGATCGGGGAGGAGCCCTCCCGGGGCGCGTACTTGTTGAGCTCGTCGAGGACGACGAACAGCAGCGGCTTGGCCGTGCCGGACTTCTCCTTGCGCTCGAACTCGCTCTTGAGCGTCACGCCGACCACGAACCGTTGGGCCCGGTCCGGAAGGTTGTGCAGGTCGACCACAGTCACCTGGGCCGACTCGCTCGTGTTGATCGAGTGCGGGCGACGGGTCGCCAGGTCGCCACGGATCAGCCGGGCCAGGTCCTTCTTGCTGCCGATCAGCCGGCGGGCGAACGCGTTGACGGTGCCCAGGCCGACCGCGCTGCCCGCCCAGTCGGAGCGGGTCTCGTCGTCGTTGAGCGCATCGACGATGTGGTCGACCAGGTCGCCGTAGGAGCCCAGCCGGACCCCGTCGATGCTCACCCCGCCGTCGGCGGGCTGGGCGTGGCGGGCCAGGTGCGCGGTGACCGAGTGCACGACCATCGTGTACTGCTGGCGCTCGTCGTCGGCGTCGGCGAAGACGTACGGCAGCAGGCGGTCGGCGCAGAACTCGCTGAGCGTCCAGTAGAAGGCGTCCACGCCGGTGAGCCGGCTGCTCACGTCGGGCGTGCCGGCCGCGTCGCCGACCCGGGGCGGGGCGTACACCCGGACGTCGGGGAAGGCGCCGGCGCTCAGGCCCAGCTTCGCGTACGCCGCTCGGGTCGGCTCGTCGAGGCGCAGGTTGGGGTGGTCGAGGAACAGCAGGTCCTCGCCCTTGACGTTGAAGATCAGCGCCTTGGCGTTGACCGCGTCGCCGCCCAGGACGCCGGAGCGGAAGACCGAGTAGAGCAGGAACGTGGCGAAGCTCGTCTTGGTGGCCACACCGGAGATGCCGGAGATGGAGACGTGCGCGCCCCGGCTGCCGTCGAGGAAGTCGGCGTTCAGGTAGACCGGCACCCCGTCGCGGCCCATGCCCATCGGGATGCGCCGTTCCATCCGGTCGAAGTGCAGCGCGCGGGCCCGCGCGTCGCCCTCGGCCCGGTGCACCACCGCCCCCGGCGTCGGCGGCACGTAGAACTCCGGGTCGACACGTGTGGTGGTCACCTCGGCCGCCTCCTGCACCTGCGCGGGCAGCGTGCCGTCGGCGATGGCGAACACGTCGGAGTCGAACTGGGCGCCCTCGTGCCGGGCGCGGACCTGGGTGACCACCCCGGCGATCGTCACCGGCTCCCGGTCGGGCAGCTCGCGGCGGGTGACCACCACGTCGTCGAGCTGGAGATAGCTGCCGGGCGCCACGGCCGTCCAGAACTGCAACGGGGTGGCGTCGGCGGTGCCGAGCACGCGCCCGACCGGCTGGCCCGGGCCGTCCAGGCCGTCGTGGTCGACGTCGGTCATCGGGCGGGATGGGTCGGTCGGGCAACGCGGTCGGGGCACATGCCCTGCATCCTGCCCGAGGAGTACGACAGGTCGCCACGCGACGCGGCGGAGGACACGATGCCCGGTCACACTCGCGACGCTGGGTGTGCGACCGGGCGACGGTTCGTCACCCGCGGGCGTGGCGGAGCATGAGGACGCCGTCGTCGGCGGCGAGCACGTGCCGCAGTGGCAGGCGCCGGGGTGCGCTGGCGTCGCCGGCGGTGATCCGGCCCGCGCCGGAACCGGCGAGCAGCGGCGCGACGGTGAGGCACAGCTCGTCCACCAGGTCGGCGGCGGTGAGCGCGCCGAGCAGGTGCGGGCCGCCCTCGCAGAGCAGTTGGGTCAGCCCGCGCCCGTGCAGGTCGGCGAGGCCGGCGGCGAGGTCGACCCGGTCGGTTCCGCAGCGCAGCAGGTCGGCGACGTCGGTCAGGCCGGGCGGCGGGTCCGCGTCGGCGCGCGTGAGCACGATCGGCCGGACCGGGGCTTCGGCGAAGGCGGCCTGCGCCGGGTCCAGGTCGAGGGAGCCGGAGACGACAACAAGCGTCGGGTACGCGGCCAGCCCGTTCGCCCGACGCCATTCCCGCCGAGCCTCGTCGAGCCGGACCGCCCGGTACCCCTCGTGCCGGAGCGTGCCGGCGGCCACCACCAGGGCGTCGCAGAGCATCCGCAGCAGGCTGAAGACCCGCTTGTCCGGCTCGCCGGACAGGCCGGCGGAGTAGCCGTCCACACTTACCGCGCCGTCCAGGCTGGCGACGAAGTTGACCCGCAGCCGGGGCGTGTCGGCGCGGCGGTAGAGCGCGGTGAGCGTGGCGTCGTCGAGCGGCTGGGTGGACGGCTCGGGCCAGAGCCGCCGGATCGGGATTCCGACCGTCATTCGCCGGCCGGACCGGTGACCGGAGGGGTCGGTTCGGCGGTACGGTGCTGGCAGTCGCACCAGTTCCGGCCCGGGCAGTCGTCGTGCCGCCGGGCCCGGCACGCTCGGCAGATCATGCTCGCAGCCTAAGCCGCCGGAGGACAGGACAGCATGCCGCGTCAGATCTTCCAGTTGAAGATGTCCCTCGCCGGCGTACGTCCGCAGGTGTGGCGCCGGGTGCTCGTCCCGGCCGGCTACACGCTGGACCGGCTGCACCGGGTCGCCCAGCACGCGATGGGCTGGCGGGACTGCCACCTGCACTCGTTCGAGATCGAAGCGGTGGCGTACGGCGAGCCGGACCCGGACGGCGGCCTGGCGCTGCACGACGAGCTGGACGTCCGGCTGGACGCGGTGCTCGGCAAGGGCGGCAGGTTCTCCTACACGTACGACTTCGGTGACTGGTGGGAGCACGACCTGGTCGTCGAGGACGCGCTGACCGCCGACCACGACGAGCGGTACCCGATCTGCCTGGACGGCCGGCGGGCCTGCCCTCCGGAGGGCATCGGTGGGCCGCCCGGCTACCAGGCGCTGCTCGCGGCGCTTGCCGATCCGACCGATCCGGAGCGGGCCGTGCTGCGGGGCTGGGTCGGCGACGGCTTCGACCCGACGTTCTTCGATTCCGCAGTCGCCACCACCCTGCTGCGCCGCTTCTGCTGAGCCGGCCTGGGCGTACGGGCCGACGCCGTCACCCCAGGTGCCGGTCCGAAACAGGGCGGTAACGATCTGGGAACGCTCCCAATGGTCTATTGACACCCTGGTAGCGCCCCGGCAATCTCATGGGAGCGCTCCCGGGGGAGTGGCCGAAGTCTCCTTCACAGTTCTCCCCAGATCGCCCACGACCACCGGTCCGGCGACGGCAGGGGCGCTGCAGCACCCCCCACCACGCACGACACACCAAGCCTCACCACTTGAGAGGGGTCAGGATGAGCGTCACCTCACGTCGTCGCTTTGCGGCGATCGCGCTCGCGTCCGTCGCCGTACTCGCCTCGGCGACCGCCTGCGGCGGCGACGACTCGTCGTCCGACAAGGACGGCGGCAAGGTCACTCTGGTCGTCGACGTCTTCGGCGACCAGGGCTTCGGATACGAAGATCTTTACAAGCAGTACCAGACTGAGCACCCGAACGTCACCATCCAGGAGCGCGGCAAGGGCCTCGGCCTGGGTGACTACAACACCCGGCTGACGCAGCAGATCACCGCCGGCGCGGGCGCCGGCGACGTCGTCGCCCTCGAAGAGGGCACGATCGTGCAGTTCTTCGCGCAGGCCGACAAGTTCGTCAACCTGGCCGACCACGGCGCCAACGACCTCAAGGGCAACTTCCTGCCCTGGAAGTGGGAAGGTGGCGTCACCCCGGACGGCAAGGTGCTCGGTCTCGGCACCGACGTCGGCGGCATGGCCGTCTGCTACCGCAGCGACCTCTTCAAGTCGGCCGGCCTGCCGACCGACCGCGAGCAGGTCGGCGCCCTCTGGCCGACGTGGGACGCCTTCATCGAGCAGGGCAAGAAGTTCGCCGCCGCCGACAAGAAGCACAAGTTCGTCGACTCGGCCACCAACTTCTACAACATCGTGCTGATGCAGACGGCGGGCGCCGGCAGCGGCTACACGTACTTCGACAAGAGCAACAAGCTCGCCGTCGGCGAGAACCCGGACGTGCAGTCCGCGTTCCAGCAGACCACCAAGATGATCAGCGCGGGTCTGTCGAACAACCTGCGCAGCTTCTCCAACGAGTGGAACGCCGGCTTCAAGAACGGCAGCTTCGCCACCATCGGCTGCCCGGCGTGGATGACCGGTGTCATCAAGGGGCAGGCCGGTGACGCGGCGGCCGGCAAGTGGGACGTCGCCAAGGCGCCGGGCGGCGCCGGCAACTGGGGCGGTTCCTGGCTGGCCGTGCCGAAGGCCAGCAAGCACCAGAAGGAAGCCGCCGAGCTGGCCAAGTTCCTGACCAGCGCCAAGGGCCAGACCGAGGCGTTCAAGAAGGTCGGGAACCTGCCCTCGTCGCCGCAGGCCCTCAACGACCCGGCCGTGCTCGCCGCCACCAACGAGTACTTCAGCGGCGCGCCGATCGGCAAGATCTTCGCCGCTGGCGCGACCGAGCTGAAGCCGGTCTACCTCGGCCCGAAGAACCAGGCGGTCCGGGACGCGGTCGAGAACGCGCTGCGCAGCATCGAGCAGGGCAAGGCCGCCGACGCCGCTTGGCAGGACGCGGTGAAGAACGGCCAGGCCGCAGGCAAGTAACGGCTGTGACGCGCTCACGGGTGGTGCCGGACTCCGGCACCACCCGTGAACCCGCGTCGGAACGCCCTGCCGCGGCGCCCACAACGGCGTCGCCGAGTGTGAAGGACCGCTCATGAGCTCCCTGAAGACCCCCGCGCCACCGGGTGCGTCGGACCGCCGGTCGCGTCCCGCTCCGCGGCACTCACCGGCGCGCCGCCGGCAGCTGAACCGGCTGGACCTGCGCTTCACCCCGTACGTCTTCGTCCTGCCGTTCTTCGTGCTCTTCGCGATCTTCGGCGTCTACCCGATCGTCTACACGTTCTGGATCGCGATGACCGACAGGTCACCGATGAACGCGACGATCAGCTTCGTCGGTCTGGACAACTTCGTCGAGTTGTTCACGAACGATCCGCAGTTCTGGAACGCGGTGGTGAACACCTTCGGGATGTTCGCGCTCTCCACCATCCCGCAGCTGATCATCGCTCTGCTGCTGGCCAACGCCCTGAACCGGCGCATCCGCGGTCAGATGTTCTTCCGGCTGGCCATCGCGATGCCCATCATCACCTCGACCGCGGTGGTGGCGCTCATCTTCTCGATGATCTACGCCCGCGAGTTCGGCCTGATGAACTGGCTGCTCGACCTGGTCGGCGTCGGCCCGATCGACTGGCGGGCCAACCGCTTCGCCTCCTGGTTCGCCATCGCGACGATGGTCGACTGGCGGTGGGTGGGTTACAACGCCCTGATCTACCTCGCGGCCATGCAGTCGATCAACAAGGACGTGTACGAGGCCGCCGCCCTGGACGGCGCCTCCCAGCGCCGGCAGTTCTGGTCGATCACCATCCCCCAGCTGCGTCCCACAATCATCTTCACGCTGATCATCTCGACCATCGGCGGTCTGCAGCTCTTCACCGAGCCGCTCATGTTCACAAGCGGCTCGGGCGCACTCTCCGGTGGCACGGAGGGGCAGTTCCAGACGATCACGATGTACCTGCTGGACGTGATGAACCAGCGGTTCCGGTGGGGATACGCGGGCGCCGTCGCGCTGGTGCTCTTCCTGCTGATCGCGTCCGTCTCGTTTATCAACTACCTGCTGGCCCGCCGAATCAGCTCCGACAAGTGAGGGTGGCCCACCCATGACCAGTACCACTCTGCGACCGCCGGCGGTCCAGCCGCCGGCCAGTCGCCCCGGCATTCGCCACCGGGCGGAGAAGCTCTGGACGGCCAGTCCGCTGACCTGGTTCGGCCTCGTCCTGGGCGTGATCCTGTCGCTCTTCCCGTTCTACTGGATGATCGTCATCGCCTCGCGGACCAGCGACGCCGCGAACTCCTGGCCGCCGCCCTTCCTGCCGGGCGGCAAGCTGGGCGAGAACATCCAGCGGGTGCTCGACAACGGCGACGCGAACATCGTCAAGGGCCTGCTGAACTCGTTCCTGGTCTCGGGCACGATCACGGTGGCTACCGTGTTCTTCGGCTCGCTCGCCGGGTTCGCGTTCGCGAAACTGCGTTTCCGCGGCAAGAACGCGCTGTTGCTGATCATCCTGGCCTCGATGATGATTCCCATTCAGCTCGGCGTGCTGCCGCTGTACATCCTGATGGCGAAGCTGGAATGGCTGAACACCATGCCGTCGGTGACCGTGCCGTTCCTGATCGGCGGGTTCGGCATCTTCATGATGCGGCAGTACGCCGAACAGGCCGTGCCCAACGAGCTCATCGAGGCGGCCCGCGTCGACGGCTGCTCCACCTGGCGCGTCTACTGGCACGTGGTCGTGCCGGCGCTGCGACCCGCGGCGGCCGTGCTCGGGCTGCTCACCTTCATGGAGCAGTGGAACCAGTTCTTCTGGCCATTCGTGGTGCTCGCCGACCCGGCCAATCCGACCGTGCAGATCTCACTGCGCAGTCTGAACACCGCGTACTTCGCGGACAATTCTCAGATCTTCGCGGGTACGCTCATCGCGACCCTTCCGTTGTTCATCGTGTTCGTTCTGTTCGGCCGCCAGATCATTGGCGGGATCATGGAAGGTGCCGTCAAGTCGTGAGCAACCCCGCCAGCCCACCCGCCGTCGACGTCCTCGACGAGCGCCCCGGGCTGACCTTCCCACCCGCCTTCCTGTGGGGCGCCGCGACCGCGGCCTACCAGATCGAGGGGGGCGCGGCCGAGGGCGGTCGCACCCCGTCGATCTGGGACACCTTCAGCCACACCGAGGGCCGGGTGGTCAACGGACACACCGGTGACGTGGCCTGCGACCACTACCACCGGCTCCGTGACGACGTCGCGTTGATGGCCGAGCTGGGCCTGAAGTCGTACCGTTTCTCGGTGTCCTGGCCCCGGGTGCAGCCCGGCGGCTCGGGCGCGGCCAACCCGCAGGGTCTGGACTTCTACAGTCGGCTGGTCGACGAGCTGCTGGCCCACGACATCGAGCCGTGGCTCACCCTCTACCACTGGGACCTCCCGCAGGAGCTGGAGGACGCCGGCGGTTGGCCGTCGCGGGACACCGCGACGCGCTTCGCCGACTACACCACGCTCGTCGCCGACGCGCTCGGCGACCGGGTCCGCTACTGGACGACGCTGAACGAGCCCTGGTGCTCGGCGTTCCTCGGGTACGGGTCCGGCGTGCACGCCCCGGGCCGGTCGAACGGAGCGGACGCGGTCCGCGCCGGACACCACCTGATGCTCGGGCACGGCCTCGCCGTGCAGGCGTTGCGGGCCGCCCGACCCACCGCCGAGGTGGGCGTGACGGTCAACCTGTACCCGGTCGACCCGGCCAGCGACGCTCCCGCCGACATCGACGCCGCCCGGCGGATCGACGGGCTGGCCAACCGCTTCTTCCTCGACCCGCTGCTGCGTGGGTCGTACCCGGCGGACCTGGTGGCCGACCTGCGCACGGTGACCGACTTCGACCACGTACGCGACGGCGATCTGGCGACCATCGCCACGCCGCTGGACCTGGTCGGGATCAACTACTACAGCCGGCACGTGGTCGCCGCGCCGGTCGAGGGCGCCGAGCCCGAGCCGGACTGGCGGGAGCCGTCCTGCTGGCCGGGCAGCGAGGACGTCCGCTTCGTCAGCCGGGGCTTCCCGGTCACCGACATGGACTGGGAGATCGACGCCCCGGGCCTGGTCGAGACGCTGCGGCGGGTGCACGAGGAGTACACCGACCTGCCCCTGTACGTCACCGAGAACGGCTCCGCGTTCGTCGACACGGTCGTCGACGGGCAGGTCGACGACGCCGACCGGCTGGCCTACTTCGACGCCCACCTGCGCGCCTGCCACGAGGCGATCAACGCGGGCGTGCCCCTGCGGGGATACTTCGCCTGGTCACTGATGGATAATTTCGAGTGGGCCTGGGGTTACACCAAGCGCTTCGGCATGATCCACGTCGACTACGACAGCCAGCTTCGCATCCCCAAGTCCAGCGCCAGGTGGTACGCCTCGGTGATCCGACGCAACGGTCTGGCCGCACAATAGGCTCGGGCCAGCCATCAGGGCGGTCCTGGTGTCCACCTTCCTCAGGTGGCGCCAGGCCCGCCCGCCGTCGGAGGAGCAGACGATGACAACGCAGCGCACCCGGTCGCTCGGGCGCCCGACCCTCGACGCGGTCGCGGCGCGCGCCGGCGTGGGTCGAGGCACGGTCTCCCGCGTGGTCAACGGCTCGCCCCAGGTCAGCCCGGAGGCCCGGGCCGCGGTCCAGCAGGCCATCGCCGAGCTGGGGTACGTGCCGAACCGCGCCGCCCGTGCGCTCGTCACCCAGCGGACCGACTCCGTCGCCCTGGTGGTTTCCGAATCCGGTGAACGGGTCTTCACCGAGCCGTTCTTCGCCGCGATCGTGCGGGGGATCAGCTCCGGTCTGCTGGAGACGCCCATGCAGCTCTGGCTGGCGATGGCCCAGTCGCCTGTCGAGCGGGAGCGCGTCGAGCACCACCTCACCAACCAGCACGTCGACGGCGTACTCCTGCTGTCGTTGCACGACTCCGATCCGCTGCCCACCCTGCTGGAGGAGCGCGGTCTGCCCGCGGTGCTCGGCGGCCGGCCGGCCCGGATGCTGCAACCCGGTGCCCAGCCGGCCTGGTTCGTCGACGTGGACAACGTTGGCGGCGCCCGGCAGGCGGTGGAGTACCTGACCGGCCAGGGGCGGCGGCGGATCGCCACCATCGCCGGCCCGCAGGACATGGGCGCGGGCCTGGCCCGACTGGCCGGCTACACCGAGGCCGTCAAGGCCACCGGCGCGGGCGTCAACCCGGACCTGATCGCGTACGGGGACTTCAGCGAGGGCAGCGGGGCGACCGCCATGCGCCGACTGCTGGAGGCATGCCCGGACCTGGACGCCGTCTTCGTCGCGTCCGACCTGATGGCGTTCGGTGCGCTGCGGACCCTGCGCGACGCCGGCCGGCGTGTCCCCGAGGACGTCGCCGTGATCGGCTTCGACGACGCGCCTGTCGCCCGGCAGGCGGATCCGCCGCTGACCACCGTGTTCCAGCCGGTGGAGGAGATGGGCCGGCAGATGGCCCGACTGCTTGTCGCCCGCATCCGCGGTGACGACCTCCCCGCCCCGCACATCCTCCTGGACACCCAACTGGTCCACCGCGCCTCCGCCTAGGGCCCGTGTCAAAGTCCTCGGTCGAGCCGAGGCGGGGTTCAGGCCCAGCGGCGGAGTTCGCGTTTGGCGAGGGAGTTGCGGTGCACCTCGTCGGGGCCGTCGGCGAGGCGCAGGGTGCGGGTCTGCGCCCACAGGGCGGCCAGTGGGGTGTCCTGGCTGACGCCGGCGCCGCCGTACCCCTGGATGGCCTTGTCGATCACCCACTCCGTCATCGCCGGCGTGCCGATCTTGATGGCCTGGATCTCGGTGTGCGCGCCCTTGTTGCCGACGGTGTCCATCAGCCAGGCCGTCTTGAGCACCAGCAGGCGGGCCTGCTCGATGCGCACCCGCGACTCGGCGATCCACTCCCGGACGACGCCCTGCTCGGCGAGGGGCCGGCCGAACGCGACACGCTCCAGCGCCCGCTTGCAGAGCAGCTCCAAGGCCCGCTCAGCCATTCCGACAAGTCGCATGCAGTGGTGGATCCGGCCGGGGCCCAGCCGCGCCTGGGCGATGGCGAAGCCGGTGCCCTCGGCGCCGATCAGGTTCTCCGCCGGAACCCGGACGTCAGTGAAGTCGATCTCGGCGTGCCCACCGTGTGAGCCGTCGGTGTAGCCGAAGACGGTCATGCCCCGGCGGACGTGCACCCCTGGGGTGTCCCGGGGGACCAGCACCATGCTCTGCTGGCGGTGCCTGTCGGCGTCCGGGTCGGTCTTGCCCATCACGATGAAGATCTCGCAGCGCGGGTCCATCGCGCCGGACGACCACCACTTGCGGCCGTTGATGACGTACTCGTCGCCGTCGCGGACGATCCGGGTGGCGATGTTCGTGGCGTCGGAGGACGCCACGTCCGGCTCGGTCATGCAGAACGCGGAGCGGATCTCGCCCTCCAGCAGCGGCATCAGCCAGCGCTGCTGCTGCGCCGGGGAGCCGAACTCGGCAAGCAGCTCCATGTTGCCGGTGTCCGGCGCCGCGCAGTTGACCGCCTCGGGCGCCAGGTGCGGGCTGCGCCCGGTCAGCTCGGCGAGCGGCGCGTACTGGAGGTTGGTCAGGCCGGCGCCGTAGCGCGGGTCGGGCAGGAACAGGTTCCACAGGCCGCGCTTGCGGGCCTCGGCCTTCAGCTCGGCCAGCACGGGGGTACGCGACCACGGGTCACCCGCGGTGACCTGCTCGGCGTGCACCGCCTCGGCCGGGTAGACGTGGTCGGTCAGGAACCGGGTCAGCTCGTCGCGCAGCTCCTCGGTCCGGGCGTCGTACGAGAAGTCCATCACCGCTCCCTGGCGGCGGTCAGCCCGTGCGCGACCAGCGGTGCCACCATCTCGCCGATCCGGTCGAAGCCCTCGCCGAGCGTCTGCCCGAGCGTGTGGCGGTAGTGGATGCCCTCGCAGATCACCGCGAGCTTGAAACAGCCGAGCGCCACGTGCCAGTGCAGCGGCCCGACGTCCACGTCGCTGCGCCCGGCGTACCGCTCGATCAGCTCGGCGCCGGTGGGGAAGCCGGCGCGCGGTCCGAGCCCGTCGGCGACCGGGTTGCCCTCGGCCGAGTCGCTGCCGCCGAGGACATCCCAGTACGTCAGGAGCAGCCCCAGGTCGGCGAGAGGGTCGCCGAGGGTGGCCATCTCCCAGTCGAGGACGGCGTGCACGGCCACCGGGTCGGCCGAGGCGAGAAGATTGTCCAGCCGGTAGTCGCCGTGCACGATCCGGCCGGCGTTCGCGCCCTCCGGGGCGGTCGCGGCCAGCAGGTCACGCAGCTCGTCGATCCCGGGCAGGTCGCGGCTGCGCGAGCGGTCGAGTTGCCCGGCCCAGCGGCGGACCTGCCGGGCCAGGTATCCCTCGGGGCGGCCGAAGTCGCCGAGCCCGACGTCCGCCGGGTCGACTGTGTGCAGCGCGGCGAGCGTGTCCATCATCGCCATGGCGAGCGCCAGTCGTCGCTCGTCGCCGAGCGGGTCGGTCTGCGCACGGGTGCGGAACACCTCGCCGGGCATCCGCTCCATCAGGTAGAACGGCGCACCGATCACCCCGGGGTCGGTGCAGAGCAGCAGCGCGCCCGGCACCGGCACCTCGGTCGGGGCCAGCGCCGAGATGACCCGGAACTCGCGGGCCATGTCGTGTGCGGTCGCCAGCACGTGCCCCAGCGGCGGCCGGCGCAGCACGACCTCCCGGTCGCCGAGCCGCAGCAGGTAGGTGAGGTTGGACTTGCCGCCCGCGATCAGGTGGGCCCGCACCGGCCCCACGGCCAGCTCGGGCCGGTGCCGCGCCAGATGGCCGGCGAGCCGATCGAGGTCGAGCCCGGCGGGGGAGGCCGGAACCGCGCCCGGCCGGAGCGCGCTGACGGCCGGATCGGTCATCCGACTAGTTGATGGCAGCTTGCTCACGTTGTCAAGGTCAGATTTTCCCCTCGGGACATGCCTCGGCAACAGGGACGAAATGGTCAACAGGCAGGCTGTGACGCAGCCTGCCGGTCGCTTGTCGCCGGCCCGCCGAGCGGAGGGACAGACATGTTGCTGCGAGTTCGGGTCACCCTGCCGGACCGTCCGGGCACCCTCGGCCAGGTCGCCCGCACGCTGGGTGTCTCCGGCGCGGACATCGTCCAGGTCGTGGTCCTCGAGCGTCTCGGCGGGCGCGCGGTGGACGACTTCACTGTGGTGTGGCCCGGCGCGGCTCGGGTCGAGCGGCTGCTGGCGGGCCTCGCGGCGATTCCGGGCGTCCGGGTGGACGGTGTGTGGCGGGCGATCGGCGCGCCCACCACCACCGGCCAGGACGCGGAGCTGCTGGCGCAGGTCGCGGCCAACCCGGCCGACGGGCTGGCGACCCTTGTCGACGCCGTGCCGGGGCTGCTGGCGGCCGACTGGGCGGTCGCCGCGGTGGTCCCGGTGGACTGGGCGTCACGCACCGGGGGCGGTGGCGCCACGGTGGGCCACGCGAGCTGGCGTGCTCCCGTACCGCTGCGGTTGCCCGAGGTGACCCCGTTGCGCGGCCGGTCGATGACCACGCCCGACGGCACCCACCACGCGATCGCCCCGTTCGGCCGGGCCGGCCTGGTGTTGGTGGTGGCCCGCGAGCACAACGAGACCCTCTGCGCCGCGAATTTCCACAGCACCGAGGTCGACCGGCTCACCCAGCTCGTCCGGGCCAGCGCGGTGATCCTCGGCGACCGGCTCGACCTGGTCGGCACGCCGCCTGTCGTCGCCGGCCCCTGAGCACGTAGCGGCCCGAGGAGTTCCCGGGCCGACACCGCCGGGCAACCGGGCGGCAACAGCCGGGGGCGAGGCTCTGAGGTGGGGAAGGGAGCCAACCATGACATTGTGGCGGATTCGGGCCACCGTGGACGACCGGCCGGGTTACCTGTCGGTTCTCACGGCGAGCCTCGCGCTGCGTGGGGTCAACATCCTCACCGTGCAGGTGCAGCCCACCGAGCAGGGCGCGGTGGACGATTTCCTTGTCGACGCGCCGGACGCGCTCGACGCGGCCGAGTTGATCGCGGCCGTCGAGCGGGGTCGTGGCCGGGACTGCTGGGTGGCGCGCAGCGAGGCGCGCGGCCTGGCCGACCAGCCGACCCGGGTCCTCGGGCTGGCCAACCGGCTGGTGCGTGACCCGGACGCGGCGGGTGCGGCGCTGCGGACCCTGCTGGGCGCCGACTCGGTCAGCTGGCGGCCGGCGTCGACAGGCGACGAGCGGGGCATCACCGGCACCACGATGCTGCTTGCCGACCCGGCGGGCGGCTCGTTCGCGCTGCGCCGGGCCGCGCCCGCCTTCACCCCCGCGGAGTACGCCCGGGCGCAGGCCCTGGTCGAGCTGGCCGCGACCGTGGTGCGTCGGGCCGCCGAGCAGATCACACTTGTGCTGCCCGACGGTGCCGAGGTGGCAGTGCGGCCGGCAGGCGCGGACGACCTGTCCGCCGCGGTGGAGCTGCACGAGGCGTGCTCGCCGCGCAGCCGGCAACGGCGTTACCTGGGCGGGGCGGCCCTGCCGCGGCCGGCCCGGCTGCGCCGGCTGCTGGAGCCGAGCCGAGGGCTCACCCTGGTCGCCACGACCACTGACGGGGGCGGCGGGCTGGTCGCGATGGCGAACCTGGCCGGCGAGGGCGACGAGGCCGAGGTGGCGCTGCTGGTGCGCGACGACTGGCAGCGCCGCGGCCTGGGCTCCGCGCTGCTGCGCCGGCTGGTCCGGCACGCCGACGAGGCCGGGTACGCGGCGCTGGTGCTGCACGTGCAGACGGACAACGCGCCGATGCTGCGAACACTGCGCCGGCTGAACCGGTCCAGCTCAGCGGAGCGCGACGGCGGGCTGCTCACCCTCACCGTCCCGCTCGCCGCAGGTCGCACGGGCGCATCCCTGACGCCGGGCGCGTAGGCAGGACCCTGGTCACCGCTGTGCGGGAAGGGGCCCTCGCCTCGCGCGAGGCGTCGACGAGGGCCCTTCCGGCACGGCGCTCAGGTGGCGGGGTAGCTGGTGTAGTCGGGGAAGGTGCCGTAGAGCCTGCCGTCGCCACCCACGGTGACCGCCTGCACCAGCAGGTCGCCGCCGACGAACGCTCCCTTCCAGGACGCGCCCCGGCCCCCGAACGGCTCGTCCCGGTCGCCGCGTGAGCGCGGCCTGTTGATGCCCACCTTGAACGCCTGGAGATCCACCGCGAGCTTGCCGGCCTCGTCGGTGTCGTCGCAGGCGAGCGACGCGACGAGCGCGCCGTTGGAGGCGTTCATCGCTGCCAGCAGCTCGTCGGTGGTGTCCACCACGACTATCGTGTCGACCGGGCCGAACGGCTCGGCGTGCATCAGCCGGGACCGCCCGGGTGGGGCGAGCAGCACCGACGGCGCCACGTACGCCGAGGTGTCCTGCCCGGGCAGGAACGGCGCTCCGGTCAGCTTGCCCCGGTGCAGCGGCACCGCGCCGCCGCGTACCGCCTCGTCGACCTTGCGGCGCAGCTCGTCGGCCTTGGCGGCGCTGATCAGCGGCCCGAAGTCCAGCTCGGGCAGCGGGTCACCGGCCGTCCAGTCGTCCCCGACCGCGAGGGGGTGACCGAACCGGACCGAGCGTACGACCGGCAGGTACATGTCGAGGAACTCGTCGACCAGGTCGCGCTGCACCACGAACCGGGGGTACGCGGTGCAGCGCTGCTTGCCGTACTCGAAGCCCTTCTTGAGGTGCGCGGCGAGCAGGTCCCACTTGGAGAAGTTCCAGATCCCCCAGGCGTTGAGACCCTCCTGCTCGATGAAGTGCCGCTTGTCGCTGTCGAGCAGCGCGGCGGCCACCTTGCCGCCGTTGGAACGGCCGCCGACGAACGCCACCGCCCCGATTTCGGGCGCCCGGACGAGCACCTCGGACAGCTCCTCGCCGCCGCCGGACACGAGGGTGGCGGGCAGGCCGGCGCGGCGCAGCAGCGCGTGCGCGACGGTCAGGCAGACGGCGCCGCCCTGGGACGGAGTCTTGGCGATGACTGCGTTGCCGGCCAGCAGTTGGACCAGTTCGGCGTGCACGAGGACGCTCATCGGGTAGTTCCACGAAGCGATGTTGCTGACCGGACCGGCCAGGGGCTCGCGGCCGTCGGCGAGCATCCGGTCGATCTCGCCCGCGTACCAGCGGACGCCGTCGAGCGCCCGGTCCACGTCTGCGCAGGCCAGCCGCCACGGCTTGCCGATCTCCCAGACGAGCAGCAGCGCGAGCAGGTCACGGTGGGCGGTGAGGGCGTCCAGGGCGTCGGAGACCCGGGCCTTGCGGTCGGCCAGCGGGGTGCGCGCCCAGGCCCGGTGCGCGGCGGCCGCATGCGCGACCGCGGCGCGGGCGGTGTCGGCGTCGAGCCGGGACAGGTTGACGACGACGCTGTTGTCGACGGGGGTGCGGGCCGGCGTCGGCTGGCCGACGGCTCTCCACTCACCCTCGACCAGGTTGTGCAGCGTGACGACGCCGTCCACCTCGGCGCCGAACGCCTCAGGTGTGGCGGCGACTGCCCGGGCGAGGACGTCGGACCAGGCGGTGCCGTCGGCGAGTCGTAGTGCCATCGCGTTCTCCTCAGGGTTGACCGGGGGAGCGGCGGCGTCGACGGCACCGCTGAAGAGCCGTACTGTCTCGCGCGCGGTAGTCGGTCAGCAACAGTACGTTCGTCTGGCTGGTCGCCGAAGCGCCCGAACGGCGCGAGGATCTTTCCTGGAGCGCGTGCCGTGAACTGCTGAGACACCGAAAATAGATCGAAGTACATCGATGATGTGAGATGGTCCGCAGTGGTTACCCGCGAGTACACAAACGACCTCGCGCGCGCCGGCTCGGCGCGCAGGCTTCCCAAGTGGCGACATGCGCATTACATTGTCGCTTATCCATGGGAGCGCTTCCACGGCTGCTCATGGTCACACCGCCACCCCGCTGTCGCCGGTGGCCGTGCCGCCCCCACGCCGTCCCGCGTCGGTGCGACCGCCGGCGGCGCCTCCGACAGGAGCCCTTCATGCGCCACCTCATCCGGCCGTCCACCGGCCACCCCGGCCGGTCGCCGGTCGCCGACCAGCCCTGGCCCCGGCGACTCCTCGCCGCCGGCGTCGCCCTGGTCACCGGGCTGTCCCTCGCGGTCACCGCGCCGGCCGGGCCCGCGTCGGCCGCGCCGGCCTTCAACTACGCCGAGGCGTTGCAGAAGTCGCTGCTCTTCTACGAGGCACAGCAGTCGGGCGAGCTGCCGGACTGGAACCGGGTCTCCTGGCGCGGCGACTCCGCGCTCACCGACGGCGCCGACGCCGGACTGGACCTCACCGGCGGCTGGTACGACGCCGGCGACCACGTGAAGTTCGGCTTCCCGATGGCGTTCAGCGCCACGATGCTGGCGTGGGGCGCGGTGGAGTACCGCAGCGGCTACACGGCCTCCGGCCAACTGCCGCACCTGCTCAACAACCTGCGCTTCGTCAACGACTACTTCATCAAGGCGCACCCGTCGGCAAACGTCCTCTACGGGCAGGTCGGCAAGGGCGACGACGACCACAAGTGGTGGGGCCCGGCCGAGGTGCTGCCGATGGCGCGTCCCGCGTACAAGATCGACGCTAGCTGTGGCGGCGCGGACCTCGCCGGAGAGACGGCGGCCGCGATGGCCGCCTCCTCGATGGTGTTCCGGCCCACCGACGCGACCTACGCCGACAAGCTGCTCACCCACGCCCGGCAGCTCTACACGTTCGCCGACACGGTGCGGAAGTCCTACAGCGAGTGCATCACCGACGCGGCGTCGTTCTACAAGTCGTGGAGCGGCTGGCAGGACGAGTTGGTGTGGGCCGCGATCTGGCTCTACCGGGCCACCGGCGACGCCAGCTACCTCGCCAAGGCCGAGAGCGAGTACGACAAGCTCGGCACCGAGCCGCAGTCCACCACCAGGTCCTACAAGTGGACGATCGCCTGGGACAACAAGCAGTTCGGCGCGTACGTGCTGCTGGCCAACCTGACCGGCAAGCAGAAGTACGTCGACGACGCCAACCGCTGGCTGGACTACTGGACCGTCGGGGTGAACGGGCAGCGGATTCCGTACTCCCCCGGTGGGATGGCGGTGCTCGACTCCTGGGGCGCGCTGCGCTACGCGGCCAACACGTCCTTCGCGGCGCTTGTCTACAGCGACAAGACCACCGACACCACCCGCAAGGCGCGCTACCACGACTTCGCCGTCCGGCAGATCAACTACGCGCTCGGCGACAACCCGCGCAGCTCAAGCTACGTCATCGGGTTCGGCGCCAACGCGCCGAAGAACCCGCACCACCGCACCGCGCACGGGTCCTGGTGGGACAGCCAGACCGTGCCCGTCGAGACCCGGCACACCCTCTACGGCGCGCTTGTCGGCGGCCCGTCCTCGGCCAACGACGCGTACAACGACAGCCGGTCCGACTACGTGATGAACGAGGTGGCCACCGACTACAACGCCGGCTTCACGTCCGCGCTGGTCCGGCTGACCTCCGAGTACGGCGGCACCCCGCTGGCCAACTTCCCGGTCGCCGAGACGCCCGACATGGACGAGCTGACAGTGGAGACCACCGTGACGCAGGCCGAGCCGCGGGCCACCGGGCTCAAGGTGATGGTCTACAACAAGTCGGCGTTCCCGGCCCGGGCCCTGACCAACGGAAAGTTCCGGTACTACTTCCGGCCCGACGGCACCGGCCCGGTGCAGGTCACCGCCGGCTACACCCAGGGGTGCCCGTCCCCGACCACGGCCAAGCAGTACAGCGGCGACATCTGGTACGTCGAGGTCGACTGCACCGGGTACACCATCGCCCCGGCCGGCCAGTCGCAGCACCGGATGGAGGTCCAGTTCAAGATCGGCGTGCCGGAGGGCGGCACCTGGGACCCGACAAACGACCCGTCGTACCAGGCCACCGCCGGGCCGAACCGGAAGGTGCCGCTCTACGCCGGCAGCACCCGCGTCTGGGGTGACGAGCCGGGTCCGGTCGTGCCGGACACCACCGCGCCGAGCGTGCCGGGCAAGCCCGTGGCGTCCGGCCTCGCGCCCCGCTCGGTCACCCTGACCTGGGCGGCCTCCACCGACAGTGGCGGCAGCGGCCTCGCCGGCTACGACGTCCGTGAGGTCCTGGTCGGCGGCGACACGGTGGTGAACCGGCCCGTCACCGGCACCACGCTCACCATCTCGACGCTGCTGCCGGAGCACACGTACGAGTTCAGCGTGGTGGCCCGCGACGGCGCCGGCAACCGGTCGGCGGCCTCCTCGGTGCTCACCGTGACCACGCCGCCGACCGGCTCCGCCGACACGACAGCGCCGAGCACGCCCGGCACCCCGGTCGCCTCGGCGGTCACCGCCACCGGCCTCACCCTGGCCTGGACCCCGTCGACCGACAACGTGGGCGTCACCGGCTACCGGGTCTACCGCGAGGCCGGCGCCACCGACGCGCTCGTCGGCTCGCCCAGCGGCAGCACGCTCGCCGTCACCGGGCTGACGGCCTCGACGGCGTACCAGTTCTACGTGGTGGCCGTCGACGCGGCAGGCAACACCTCCCCGGCGTCCGCGCCGGTCGCGGTGACCACCGCGCCTCCGCCGGTCGGCGGCACCTGCTCGGTGGGGTACGCCACCACCGACTGGAGCACCGGCTTCACCGCCACGGTGACGATCACCAACACCGGCACCACGGCGATCAACGGCTGGACGCTGCGGTTCAGCTTCCCCGGCGGGCAGACCGTCAGCCAGGGCTGGTCGGCGACTGTCAGCCAGACCGGCGCGGCGGTCACCGCCACGAACCTGTCCTACAACGGCACGATCGCGCCGGGCGCGTCGGCGAGCTTCGGCTTCAACGGCAACCACACCGGCAGCAACCCGAAGCCCACGGCCTTCACCGTCAACAACGCCGCCTGCACCGTGGCCTGAGCCGCCGAACGTTCGAGATCGTGGACAGTTTCCGTTCAGCCAGAACGGAAACTGTCCACGATCCCTGACCGGAGTACGCGGACTGCCGTACCCGGGATGACGTCGTGCGGCTGACGCCATCCGGCCCGCGTCGGGCCACGGTGGTGGCATGACTGTTACCGCACGGACCTTCACCATCGCCGGCCTCGTCGTCGGCGCCGCGGGCATCGGCGTGCTGTGGGCCGCAGGCGTCGAGTTTCCCGTCGCCGTGCCGCCCGGGATCATCATCCTGGTGGCCGGCGCCCTGTTCGTCGCGTTCGCCCCGTGGCGCTTGTCGCCCGCGGTGGGCGCGCTGCTGGGCCTGTTCGTGGCCGTCGGGTTCGCGATCAGCCCGACAGGCGTGGACAACCTGCTCGGGCGGCACGGGGCCGCAGTGGCGACCGGACAGGCGATCCAGTTGGTCGGGGTGCTGACCGCTCTGGTCGCCGGAGTGCTCGCCACCACCGCTGCCCGGCGGACGCCGCAGCGCCGCTGACGCCGGCCCAGCGTAGTTCCGAAACTTTTCCGAAACATCATTGCCCGGCCCGGCGCGTGTGCAAGCATCGACTGAATTGGATTCCCCCCCACCGAGACCTCCGGTCGTCCCGCCTCGACGGCCCAGGTGTTGGCCAATAAGGAGGCCGAGATGGCAATGAGCCCAACCGTTTATCGCGGCGGGACTCGGCGACGGCGATCACCCGCCGTCCGAGCGCTGCTCGCCGGCGCGTTCAGCGTCGTGACCGTGGCCGCCGTCGCGGTGATGATGCCCTCGGCGAACGCCGCCGCGACCACGCTCGGCGCGGCCGCCGCGCAGTCGGGCCGGTACTTCGGCACCGCCATCGCGGCGGGCCGGCTGGGCGACTCGACGTACAGCACGATCGCGGCCCGCGAGTTCAACATGATCACGGCCGAGAACGAGATGAAGCCGGACGCGACGGAGCCCCAGCGGGGCCAGTTCAACTTCAACTCCGGTGACCAGATCTACAACTGGGCGACCCAGCGCGGCCTGAAGGTCCGTGGGCACACCCTGGCCTGGCACGGGCAGCAGCCGGGGTGGATGCAGAGCCTGAGCGGCAGCACCCTGCGTCAGGCGATGATCGACCACATCAACGGCGTGATGGGCCACTACCGGGGCAAGCTCGCCGCGTGGGACGTGGTGAACGAGGCGTTCAACGAGGACGGCAGCCGCCGCTCGTCGAACCTCCAGGGCACCGGAAACGACTGGATCGAGGTGGCGTTCCGCACCGCGCGGGCGGCCGACCCGTCGGTCAAGCTCTGCTACAACGACTACAACATCGAGAACTGGTCGTACGGCAAGACGCAGGGCGTCTACCGCATGATCCAGGACTTCAAGTCCCGTGGCGTGCCGATCGACTGCGTCGGGTTGCAGACCCACTTCACCGGCGGCAGCTCGCTGCCGAGCAACTTCCAGACCACGCTGTCCAGCTTCGCCGCGCTCGGCGTGGACGTGGCGTTGACCGAGGTCGACGTCACCAACTCCTCCACCACCCAGTACGCCGGGCTGACCCAGGCGTGCCTGAACGTGCCGCGCTGCATCGGCATCACCGTCTGGGGCGTACGCGACAGCGACTCCTGGCGCTCCAACGAGAGCCCGCTGCTCTTCGACGGCAGCGGCAACAAGAAGGCCGCCTACAACTCAGTCCTCAACGCGCTCAACGCGGCTCCCCCGACCTCGAGCCCCACCGCGAGCCCGACGGTGAGTCCGACGGTGAGCCCGACCGTGAGCCCGACCGTGAGCCCGCCGCCGAGTGGCGGCGCCGGCCGGATCGTCGGGGTGCAGTCGGGCCGGTGCATCGACGTGCCCAACGCCACGCAGACCAACGGCACACGCGTCCAGCTCTACGACTGCAACAGTCAGTCGAACCAGCAGTGGACGTACACCAGCGGCAAGCAGTTGAGGGTCTACGGCAGCAAGTGCCTCGACGCGAACGGCGCGGGCTCCGCGAACGGCACCGGAATCATCATCTGGGACTGCAACGGCCAGTCGAACCAGCAGTGGAACATCAACTCCAACGGCACCATCAGCGGCGTGCAGTCCGGCCGGTGCCTGGACGTCTGGGGCACCGGCAACGGCCAGCAGGTCCAGCTGTACGACTGCCACGGGCAGACCAACCAGCAGTGGCGTACCGACTTCGGTGGCGGCACCACGCCGACGCCGACCACCACGCCGACGCCGACGCCGACCACCACGCCGACGCCGACACCGACGTCGACGCCGCCGAGCGGCTGCGCGCTCCCGTCGACCTACCGGTGGTCCTCGACCGGCGCGCTGACGAGCCCGCAGAACGGCTGGCTCTCGCTCAAGGACTTCACAAACGTGGTCTACAACGGCAAGCACCTGGTCTACGCGTCGAACGTCAACAGCGGCGGCTCGTACGGCTCGATGAACTTCAGCCTGTTCACGAACTGGTCCGACATGGCCTCTGCCGGCCAGACCGGAATGAGTCAGGGCACCGTGGCGCCCACGCTGCTGTACTTCGCCCCGAAGAACATCTGGGTGCTGGCGTACCAGTGGGGACCGACCTCGTTCAGCTACAAGACGTCGAGCGACCCGACGAACGCCAACGGCTGGTCCTCGGCACAGACCCTGTCCACCGCCACCCTCTCGGACGCACCGTACGGCGTGATCGACCAGACCCTCATCGGCGACGACCAGAACATGTACCTGTTCTTCGCGGGGGACAACGGCAAGATCTACCGGTCCAGCATGCCGCTCGGGAACTTCCCGGGCAGCTTCGGCTCGAGCTACACGACTGTCATGTCCGACTCGACGAACAACCTGTTCGAGGCCGTCGAGGTCTACAAGGTGCAGGGCCAGAACCAGTACCTCATGATCGTCGAGGCGATCGGAAGCCAGGGGCAACGCTTCTTCCGGTCGTTCACGTCCAGCAGCCTGGGCGGCTCGTGGACCCCACAGGCCGCCAGCGAGAGCAACCCGTTCGCCGGCAAGGCCAACAGCGGCGCGACGTGGACCAACGACATCAGCCACGGTGACCTGGTCCGCACCAACCCCGACCAGACCAAGACCGTCGACGCCTGCAACCTGCAGTTGCTGTACCAGGGCAAGGACCCCAACGCGAGCGGCGACTACAACCGGCTGCCGTGGCGGCCGGGTGTACTGACCCTCCAGCGCTAGTTCGCGGAGAACCGGGGCGTGCCCGGCACCATGCGGTGCCGGGCACGCCCGCCCGGTTCAGTCGGCCAGGTCCTCCGCGAGCAGGTCCATCAGCAGGGCGTCGTGCCAGCGGCCGTCCTCGCCCCGCTCGTAGCGGCGCATGATGCCCACCGGGCGGAAGCCCACCTTCGCGTACGCCCGGATGGCCGCGCTGTTCGCCGCGGCCGGGTCGATCGTGAACCGGTGGTGGCCGTACTCGTCGATCAGGTGTCGGGCCAGGGTGCGGATGGCGTCCCCGCCCAGGCCCTCGCCGCGTACCGCCGGGTCGAGGAAGATGTCCAGGCTGGCGTGCCGGTAGTCCGGATCCGGTTCGGCGTACCACTGGATCGCGCCGACCAGCCGGCCGTCGTGCTCGATGGCGTACAGGGCGAGGTCGTCGTCGTTCAGGTCGGCGTGGACGGCCGCGGCCAGGTCGTCGCCGCCGCGCCACCACCGGCGTACCTCCGGGTCGGCCCGGATGGCCGCGAGGGCCGGCACGTCCGCGACCGTCGCCGGTCGGAGGGCCACCGCACGCCCACGCAGCATCGGCTCAGCCTCGGCTCTCGCCGTGCTCGACGCAGACCGCCGACCAGCCGACCGGCAGCACCTGCACCTTCATCCGACGTCGGCAGCGCGGGCAGTAGCGCGGCGGCTCCAGCGTCCGGGCCGCCGCGCACGAGTCGTGCCCGGCGGCCGACGCATCCTCGCCGCAGCGGTCACACCAGCGCTGCGCTGCCACAACCTCTGTCACGTCGTCCTCACCGGTCAGCTCAGAGGGTCGCGGACAGGGCCTTGACCGGCATCTTCAGCTCGTCGAGCAGGTCCAGGTCGGCGGTCGCCGGCCGGCCCAGCGTGGTCAGGTAGTTGCCGACGATCACCGCGTTGATCCCGCCGAGCAGACCGTCGCGGGTGCCCAGGTCCCCGAGGGTGATCTCCCGGCCGCCCGCGTAGCGCAGGATCGTGCGCGGCATGGCCAGCCGGAACGCGGCGATGGCCCGCAGCGCGTCCTTGCCCTCGACCACCGGGCGGTCACCGAGCGGGGTGCCGGGGCGTGGGTTGAGGAAGTTGAGCGGCACCTCGTGCGGGTTCAGTTCGGCGAGCTGCGCGGCGAACTCCGCCCGCTGCTCGACGGTCTCGCCGAGGCCGAGGATGCCACCGCAGCACACCTCCATGCCGGAGTCGCGGACCATGCGCAGCGTCTCCCACCGCTCCTCCCACGAGTGGGTGGTGACCACGTTGGGGAAGTACGACTTGCAGGTCTCCAGGTTGTGGTTGTAGCGGTGCACGCCCATGTCGACCAGGTCGTCGACCTGCTCCTGCGAGAGCATCCCCAGCGAGGCGGCGACCTGGATGTCGACCTCGGCCTTGATGGCTGCCACGCCCTCGCGCATCTGCTTCATCAGCCGCGCGTCCGGGCCGCGTACCGCCGCCACGATGCAGAACTCGGTCGCCCCGGTCTTCGCCGTCTGCTTCGCGGCCTCGACGAGCGACGGGATGTCCAGCCAGACCGAGCGCACCGGGGAGGTGAACAGGCCCGACTGCGAGCAGAAGTGGCAGTCCTCCGGGCAGCCGCCGGTCTTGAGCGAGACGATGCCCTCGACCTCGACCTCCGGGCCGCACCACCGCATCCGCACCTCGTGGGCGAGCTGGAGGGCGGCGGGCAGGTGCTCGTCGGGCAGGTTCAGCACGGCGAGGACGCCGGCCTGGTCGAGGCCGACGCCGTCACCCAGGACCTGGGTGCGGGCCTGGTCGAGGATCTCTGGCATGGCTCGTACCCTACAAGGCCCCCGGTCAGGCGGGTACGACCTGCCGTCCGGTCGATCTCCACAAGCGGAGCCCCGCCGACAGTGCGGTAGCGTCACGTGACCTGTCGATGACGTTACGTGGTGGCACTCTCCCCGGCGTCGCCCTGGGTGGCCCCGCGTGCCGAGTGGATTCGCCGGGTCGGTGGTGGCGGGTGGTAATTTCGCCCGGCGGGTGTCGGCGTGACAGGCGCGGACGGCGGTGAAGGGGTGACGGTGGCGGACTGGCTGGCGGCGCTCGATCGTCGCGCGCAGTTGCGGGCGAAGGCCGGCCTGACCCGTCGGCTGCACCCGCGTCCCGCCGGCGAACGGATGACCGACCTCGCCGGCAACGACTACCTCGGCCTGGCCACCCATCCGGAGGTCACCGCCGCGGCCACGGCGGCACTGTCGGCGTACGGGCTGGGAGCGACCGGGTCGCGGCTGGTGCGCGGCTCGACCGACGCGCACGAGGCCCTGGAGGACGAGCTTGCGCAGTGGCTGGGCACCGACCGGGCTCTCGTCTTCTCCTCCGGATACCTGGCGAACCTCGGCGCGCTGCGGGCCCTCGTCCAGCCCCGGACCCTGCTCGTCTCGGACGCGCACAACCACGCGTCGCTCATCGACGGCTGCCGGATCTCCGGCGCGGAGACGGTGGTGAGCGCGCACGCCGACGTGACGGCGGTGGCCGCCGCGCTGGCCGTGGCGCCGGGACGTCCGGCGGTGGTGGTCACCGAGTCGGTCTTCTCGGTCGACGGCGATCTCGCGCCGCTTGCCGACCTGCACGCGGTGGCCCGCCGCTACGGCGCGCTGCTGCTTGTCGACGACGCGCACGCGCTCGGTGTGACAGGTCCGTCCGGGGCCGGCGCGGTAGCGGCCGCCGGGCTGGCCGGCGAGCCGGACGTGGTGGTCACCGCCACCCTCTCCAAGGCGCTCGGCGGGGCGGGTGGGGTGGTCGCCGGCCCGGCGGAGTTCGTCCGACACCTGGTGGAGACGAGCCGTACGTTCATCTTCGACACCGCGCTGCCGCCGGCCGTCGCGGCCGGTGTGCACGCGGCGCTGCGGCTGGCCCGGCCCGGCGACGATATGCGGACCGAGCTGGCCGACCGGGTGGCGCTGGCGGTCGGTCGACTGGGCGCGGCCGGCCTGGCCGTCTCCGCGCCGGACGCGGCGGTGATCTCGGTGGCGGCCCCCGGCCCGGAGGCGGCGACCGCCTGGGCCGCCGACTGCCGGGACCGGGGAGTCGCGGTGGGCTGCTTCCGGCCGCCCTCTACCCCGGACAACCGCTCCCGGCTGCGCCTCACCGTCAGCGCCGGGGTGCCCCGGGCGGATTTCGAGCGGGCCCTGGACGTCATCGTGGAGTGTGCGCCGTGAGCGCGAGGAGTGAGCCGGGTTTGCGAGCCCCGCAGTCGCGAACCACAGGTGGTCCCGTGAGCGCGAGGAGTGAGCCGGGTTTGCGAGCCCCGCAGTCGCGAACCACAGGTGGTCCCGTGAGCGCGAGGAGTGAGCCGGGTTTGCGAGCCCCGCAGTCGCGAACCACAGGTGGTCCCGTGAGCGCGAGGAGTGAGCCGGGTCTGCGAGCCCCGCAGTCGCGAACCGAGAAGCTGCCGTGAGCGCGTGGGAGGGGCCGGTGCTCGTCACCGGCACCGACACCGAGGTGGGCAAGACGGTGGTCACCGCGGCGATCGCGGCTGCCGCGCAGGCCGCCGGCCTGCGGGTGGCGGTGGTCAAGCCGGGTCAGACCGGCACGGCCGGTGGGGAGCCGGGCGACGTGGACGCGGTCAATCGGCTGGCGGCCCCGCTGACCGGTCGCACGCTTGCCAGTTTTCCGGATCCGCTCGCCCCGCTGGCAGCCGCCCGGGTCGCGGACCTGCCGCCGCTGGAGCTGTACGCGGCGGTGGACGCGGTCCGGGAGGAGGCGGACAAGCACGACCTGGTCCTGGTGGAGGGGGCCGGTGGCCTGCTGGTGCCGATGGGGCTGCGCCCGTCGGGCGAGCAATGGACGATGGCCGACCTGGCGGTGTCGCTCGGCGCGCCCGCGGTGGTGGTCACCCGCGCCGGGTTGGGCACGCTCAACCACACCGCGCTGACCCTGGAGGCGCTGGACCGTCGGGCGGTGCCGGCCGGCGTGGTGATCGGCGCCTGGCCGGCGTCGCCTGAGCTGGTGCACTGGACGAACCTGACCGACCTGGTGCCGAACCTGATGGGCGCGGTGCCAGCCGGCGCGGGCGCGATCGATCCGGGGGTGTTCCGGCGGTCGGCGCCGGGTTGGCTCACTCCGGCGCTGCACGGCGTGCTCGACGACTGGCGCGTCTGGGCCGAGGAGAGCAGCTGAACACCTGACTTTCGTCGGTGTCCGCGCAGGTCGGGCGTGGGTAGCCTGGCCGCCGTGAGGATCCTGGACCGGTCGCTGCCGGGGCGGTGGCGGCGTCCGCTGCTGGACGTGCTGCTCTGGGCGGTGGTGGTCGCCCCGATCGCGGCTGCCCGGCTGACTCCGCCGTACCCGCGTTTCGACGTGGCGTTGCTGCTCGGCTCGCTGGCGTTGCTGGCGGTCGCTGTGGCGTCGGCGCGGCGCCTGCCGCTGGTGGGGTTGTTGCTGGTGGTGCTCGGTTCGCTTGTGGACGGTAACTTCGTCTTCGCCATCCCGGTGTTCAGCTATCTGTGCGGGCGGCGCAGTGCGGGCGCCGCGCCGGCGGCCGTGCTGTTCGGCGTGATCGCCCTCGGCGGCACGGTGCTGAACCTGGGGTTGCTCGGCACCGGGGCGGCGACCTGGTTCCTGCTCGCTTCGGTGCTGCTGTTCGCCGGGGTGTTCCCGTGGCTGGTGGGCCGCTACCGGCGGCAGCAGCAGGCTCTTGCCGACGCCGGGCGACGGCACGTCGAGGCGCTGACGCGCGAGCGGCGGGGCGCGGCGGAGCGGATCCGTCTGCGGGAGCGGGCCCGCATCGCCGAGGAGATGCACGACTCGCTCGGTCACGACCTCAGCCTGATCGCGGTGCGGGCTGCCGCGTTGGAGCTGGCCGAGGACCTCGCCCCGAAGCACCGGACGGCGGTGGGGGAGCTGCGGGCAAGCGTCGCGGCGGCGACCGAACGGCTGCACGGCATCATCGGGGTGCTCCGGGAGGAGGGCGGTCCGGCAGGCGTCCGCCCGGTGGGGGAGACCGTCGTCGACCTGGTGGCCGGGGCCCGCGAGGCCGGGATGGCGGTACGCCTGGACGCCCCGCCCGACACCGTGGAGTTGCCCGGGATGACCGGGTCCGCCGCCCATCAGGTGGTGCGGGAGGCGCTCACCAACGCGGCCCGGTACGCCCCGGGCGCATCGGTGACCGTGACCCTCGTTCGGAACGCTGACGGGGTGGAGGTGCGGGTGCGTAACGCGTCGGCGCCGGCTGGCCCGCTGCCCCGGCCGGCCTCGTCGGGGAGCGGCCTGCTCGCCCTCGCCGAGCGGGTCCGGCTGGCCGGTGGCGTGCTGGATGCCGGCCCGTCCCCCGACTGTGGCTTCGCGGTGCGCGCCCGGCTGCCGCTGCCCGCCGAATCGCGCTCCGGCGCGGGGTGGTCGGGGTTGCCCCTCCCGGTGGGCGCCGTGGTCGACGCGACGTTCGACGGTGCCGCCGTGGTCGGCGGTGGCCCGGAACTGCCGGCGGACGCCGAGCGTCGGCTGCGCGAGGCGCGTCGTCGGGCTCGGCGCAGCCTGCTGACGGCGCTCGCCGCCCCGGCCGGTTTCGGGCTCGTCCTGTCGCTGCTCTACTACTCGTTCGCCACGGCCGGGACGGTGTTGGACGAGTCGGCGTACGACCGGATGCGGCCCGGGACCGAGCGCGCCGACCTGCACGGGTTGCCCCGGCGGCAGCTCACCCCGCCGCTCGGTGTGTCGGCGCCGGGGTGCGAGTACTACACCGACGGCAACTTCCCCCTCGCCGAGCCGACGTGGCGGCTCTGTTTCACCGACGGCCGACTGGCCAGCAAGGAGCGGATCGCATCGTGAGCACCGACACGGCCGTGCCGACGCCGGTCCGGGTGGTCCTCGCCGACGACGAGGCGATGATCCGGGCCGGCGTCCGGGCCATCCTCGCCGCCGATCCGGGCATCGAGGTGGTCGCCGAGGCTGGCGACGGGCGGGCCGCGGTGGAGTTGGTGCGCGCGCACCGACCTCGGGTGGCGTTGCTGGACATCCGGATGCCCCGGTTGGACGGACTGGCCGCGGCGGCCGAGATCCACCGGGTCGCGCCGGCCACCGCGACGCTCATGTTGACGACCTTCGGCGAGGACGACCACGTGGCCCGGGCGCTCGGCCACGGCGCGAGCGGGTTCCTGCTCAAGTCCGGCGACCCGCGCGAGCTGATCGCCGGGGTGCACGCGGTAGCGGACGGCGGGGCGTACCTGTCGCCGCGGGTGGCCCGCCGGGTGATCGAGCTGGGGGCCGGACGGCTGGCCCGCCGACCGGCCGCGCGGGACCGGACGGCCGGGCTGACCGAGCGGGAACGGGAGGTGCTGGCCCTGGTCGGGGCGGGGCTCTCCAACGCGGAGATCGCCCGCCGGCTGCACCTGGTGGAGGGCACCGTGAAGAGCTATCTGACAAGCATCTTCACCCGGCTGGACGTGCGTAACCGGGTGCAGGCGGCGATCCTCGCGTACGAGGCGGGGCTTGTCGAGCAGTGAGCGGGGGCCGCGAGGGCCCCCGCTCGGCGTCTCAGGCGTCGCGGCGGCGCAGGGCGGCCCGGCCGAGCAGCAGGGCGGCGCTCGCCCAACCGGCGAGCACCAGCAACCCCACCGCGCCCGGGTACGGCTCGGTGTCGCCGGCCATGAAGTGCCCACCGGCCACGCCGGGGAACGCGTCCGCGATCCGGTTCAGGACGGCGATGTCCGGTTCCTGCAGGGACAGCGGCACGATCATCAGGGTGGCGAAGAGCACGACGATCGTGAGCACCGCGCTGCGCAGTGCCGCGCCGAGGCCGAGCGCGAGGACGCTGACCAGGGCCAGGTAGGTCGCCACCGCCGCGATGTCGCCGATCGTGGCGGCGGTCGGCGCGCTGCCCCACTCGCCGAGCACCGGCCGGGCGACCAGGGCGCCGACACCGCCGAGCAGCAGCCCGAGGACGAAGGTGACGGCGCCGGCCACCACGGCCTTGGCCAGGAGCACCCGGCCGCGTGCCGGGGTGCACTGCAGGGTGCTCCGGATGGTGCCGCTGGTGAACTCGGTGGTGATGGCGAGCAGACCCAGCGCCAGCACGGCGTACTGGGTGAGATCGACCGCGTCGATCAGCACGCTGCCGACGGCGACGATGCCCAGGTCGTCGGCCGGGTCGTCGTTGGTGTTGGCGTTGGCCGCGTAGATGGCGAGTTGTCCGGCGCTCGCGGCCATCACGAGCAGCCCGGCCAGCATCGTCCACCAGGTGCTGCGTACCGAGACCAGCTTGGTCCACTCGGCGGCCACGGCGGCGCGGAAGGCGGCCGGCGCGGTGACGGCCGGCGCGACGGTGGGACGGCTTCCCACCACTGTCTGCGTGCTCATCGTGCGTCACCTCCGGTCGGACCGCCGGCGTACTCGACGCTGTCGGCGGTCAGTTCCATGAACGCCTGCTCCAGCGACGCGCCGTGCGGGCTCAGTTCGTGCAACCGCACCCCCAGCTCGTACGCCAGGTCACCGATCCGGTCGACTGTGGTCCCGGTGACGGTCAGCTCGTCCGGGCCGTCCGGTTCGACTGTGGCGCCGTGCGCGGCCAGACGGGCGGCGAGGGTGGCGAGCCCCTCCGGGTGCGGGCTGCGGACCCGTACGGCCTGCCCACTGCCCGCGATGACGTCGCCGACCGGGGCGTCGGCGAGCAGTCGTCCCCGGCCGATCACCACGAGCTGGTCGGCGGTGAGCTGCATCTCGCTCATCAGGTGGCTGGAGACGAAGACCGTGCGGCCCTGCCCGGCCAGGGAGCGCAACAGGTGCCGGACCCAGCGCACCCCGTCCGGGTCGAGGCCGTTCACCGGCTCGTCGAACATCAGCACCGGCGGATCGCCGAGCAGCGCCCCGGCGATGCCGAGCCGCTGGCCCATGCCCAGGGACAGGGTGCGGCCCGGTTTGGCGGCGGCACGCCCGTCCAGCCCGACGGTGTCGAGCACCTCGTCGACCCGCCGGGCGGGGATGCCGTTGCTGCGGGCCATGGCCAGCAGGTGCGCGCGCCCGGACCGGGTGGGGTGGATGGCCCGGGCGTCGAGCAGGGCGCCCACCTCGTGCAGCGGTCGCCGCAGCTCCCGGTACGACCGGCCGTCGACGAGCGCCGTTCCGGCGGTGGGCCGGTCCAGGCCGAGGATCATCCGCATGGTGGTGGACTTGCCGGCGCCGTTGGGCCCGAGGAAACCGGTGACCCGGCCGGGCGCGATGTCGACGGTCAGCGCGTCGACCGCGACTGTCGCCCCGAACCGTTTCGTCAACCCACGTAATGTGATCATGCGCTGACGCTAGGCGTCCGTCACGTCGGTCCGCCGCGCCCGAAGGGCAGCACCCGACCCTGACTTTCGTCAGGCCGCCCGGGTCAGCGGATGTAGTCCTCCAGCAGCGCCGGGGTGAGCCCCGCCCGGTGGATCGCCTTCAGCGCCGCGAGGAGGTCGTCCATCAGCGCCGGTCGGAAGTGCATCAGCAGCACGTCGCCGGGCTGGACCACCTTCTCCGGGGTCTGGTAGCGCACCTTGCCCTCGTGGACGGTCTCGGACCAGTGCAGGACCGCCTTCGCGCCGCAGTCCCGCGCGGCGGTCAGCGTGGTGCTGTCGTACTCGCCGAACGGGGGGCGGAACAGGGTCGCCCGCTTGCCGAACAGCGTCTCCAGCCTGTCCGCGGCGCCGCAGATCTCCTGCTTCTGGTAGTCGTACGACCGGCCGGCAAGCGAGGTGTGCCTGATCGTGTGGTTCTCGACGATCCCGCCGGCCACCTGGATCTGCCGGAAGTACTGGTCGTGCTCCTCGGCCGCCGGTGAGTTCAGGAACATCGTGACCGGGATGTGCGCCCGCCAGATGAAGTCGGCCACCGCGGGCGGGCGAGCCAGCCCACCATCGTCGATGGTGATGAAGGCGACCTTCTGGTCGGTCGGCAGGCGGTGCCAGAACGGGATCGCTCCGGTCGCGGTCAGCGGCACCGGCTGCGGAGGCGGCGCTTCGGCAAAGGTCGGCGCCTGGGACACGTACCAGTCCAGGCTCTTGGGGGCGGGCGGGGCCGTCGTCGTCGGCGCGGCCGACGGGGACGGCGGGGTCGACGGCGTGGGCACCGGGGCCGACGGGCTCGGCGGGGCCGCGGTGATCTGCCGGGCGTGGAACACCGGTCCGGCTGTGCAGGCGCTCAGCGCCAGCAGGGCCAGAAGCGTTGCGGCGGTGAGGATCCGACGGGCAGGGGTGACGGACACGCCCGAAAACATACCGAGCCGATGTCAGGATCCGGTCAGCCCGGTCCCCTCCGGCCGACGGCGGATCACGAAGGCGTCCGGCATCCGGAAGGTGAGATTGTCCGGGCACCAGGGCGGTCGGACCACTGTCACCCCGTCGAGCAGTGACGTCGCCTCGGCCACCACCACGGCCGCCTCCATCCGGGCCAGGACGTCCCCGACGCAGCGGTGCGTGCCCGCCCCGAACGCCAGGTGCCGGCGCGACCCGCGCTGCCCCGGACGGAACTCGTCGGGGGCCTCGACGATCGCCGGGTCCCGGCCGGCGCGGGCCAGCCACAGCACGATGCTGGCGCCCGCCGGCACGGCGGTTCCGCCAAGCGTGCCGTCGACCGCCGCGACGCGCCGCCACGTGACGATTGGCGGTTCGAGGCGCAGGCCCTCCTCGACGACGTCGGCGACCGCGACGTCGCCGGTGCGCAGGCCGGCGCGTACCGCCTGTTCGCCGGCCAGCCGGTGCAGCAGCAGGGTGAGGAACTGCGACGTGGTCTCCTGGCCGGCGACCAGCAGGAAGAAGAGCGCGCCGACCACCACGTCCGGCGGGTGGCCGCCCGCGCGCAGCTCGGCGGCCAGGCCGCCGCCGGTGGCCGCGAACTCGCGCAGGACGCCGTGGAAACGGCCCACCTCGGTGGCGAGCGCCATTTGCCGGTCGCCGTCCAGGGGCGCCCAGAACAGCTCCAGCGCCGCACGGGCGAACTCCTTGACCGCGCCGACCGGCGCGTCCGGCAGCTCGACCAGCCGGGCCAGCACCAGCAGGGGCAGGTCGGCGGCGAGGTCCGCGTACAGGTCGACAGCCTCGCCGGCGTCGAGCGCGGCGCGCAGCCGGGCCACCCGCTCCCGGACCAGAGCGGTGAGCCACTGGCGCTGCGCCGCGACCCGTGCGGGGTGCAGCGCGTCGGCGACGATCGCCCGGATCTCCGGATGGCTGGCGGCGGAGTTGTTCGCAAGCGTCGGCGGCAGCCGGAACCGGTGCCCGGCGAGCACCCGCAGGGCGGTCGCCGGCATCGGGGTCACCGCGTCCAGGGCGTTGTCCGGCCGGTAGCGGACCGGGTCGGCGAGGACCTCGCGGACCAGCGCGTGCCGGGTGACGACGAGGTGACGTACGCCGACGTGGTCGGTCACCTCGGCGACGTCCGGCCAGGGTGCCTCGACCTCGGACGCCCCGCCGGAGAACAGCACGTCGACACGCTAGCCGGCAGCCCCCGGCAGGCCGGCGCGCAACTGCCAGACGGTGGTGCGCTTCACCCGGACGCTCTCCAGGGCCTCCGACACCGGCACGTCGTACGCGGCCAACTCGTCGAAGCGGTCCCGGGGCAGGAACGCCCGGCCGGGGTCACCGACGAGCGCCGGCGCCCCGGCCCGGGTGGCGCGCAGCAGGAACCGCAGCACCCGGCGGGCCATCGCCTCGCTGTAGAACACGTCCCCGGCGAGCACCACCTCGGCGTCGCCCGCGTCGCCGTCGAGGATGTCGCCGAACTCGGCGTCGACGCGTACCCCGTTGGCCTCGGCGTTGAGCGCGACCGCCGCGACGGCCAGCTCGTCCACCTCGACGGCCCGCACGGACGCCGCGCCGGCCCGGGCGGCGGCGATGGCCACCAGGCCGGAGCCGGAGGCGAGGTCGAGCACCCGGCGGCCGGCGACCAGCTCCGGGTGGTCGGTGACGTACCGGGCGAGTGCCTGCCCGCCGGCCCAGGCGAAGGCCCAGAACGGCGGCGGCCGGTCGCTGGAGAACTCGCCCTCGGTCAGCTCCCACAGCCCGATCGGTTCGTCCGCCTGGTGCAGGCGCACCTCGGGAACGAAGGGGACCGGGGCCAGCCGGGCGTGCAGCCGGACGAACGTGCTGGAGAGCTCGGACACCAGGCAATTCTCGCGCACCTGTCAGCCCGGCCGACGCAGGGAGGTGGTCGAGGACGTGCGGGTACGGGTGAAGGGTTCACCACTCTCGGTGAAATGACCCCCCGTGCTTGGCGTCCGATGCGAAGACACCCCTCTGTCCGGCCCGCCCGTTTCCTCCTAGCGTTTCCTCCAGTGACGAGAAGGAGCGAGGTGGTGGTGATCGTGTGGCGGTACGTGCTGCGGCTCGGAGCGTTGGTTGCCGGCGTTGCCGGGGCGGTGCTGACAGTGGCCGCACCGGCGCAGGCTGCCTTCGCCACCGAGATGAGCGGCCTGCCGGCCCGGTTCACCGCGGGGGACCAGGTGCGCACGATCTCCGCGGTGGTCTCGCAGACGGACCGGCGCGGCGGCTGCGCGAAGGTGCGCTGGTCGATGGTGCTCCGCGTGCAGGGCATCCGGCTCGACCAGGTGAAGATGGACCGGGTGGAGGAGACCGGCGACTTCCCGCTGGAGATCCGGACCGAGGGTGATGTGGCCCGGTTGACCGACAGGCAACTCGACCCGGGCACGCTCTGCCCGGGCCGCACGGTCACCGCCCGCTACCGGGTGGCCTTCGACAAGGACGTTACCCAGGGGCGGGTCACTCTCGCCGCCGAGGCGTACGACGCGAATTCGCGCCTGTTGGCCCGCCAGACGGCCACCCGTTCGGTGGTGGGGGTGGGCGTCCGGCCGACCGGCTCGCCGACACCGAGCGCGACGCCGGCCGAGCCCAGCGACCCGCCGAGCGAACCGGTCGAGGAGAGCTCCCCGGCCGAGGAGCCGGTCGCCGACCAGCCCGTCGACGCCGCGCCGCCCGCGGCCGGCGCCGGCCGTCCAGTCTCGCAGACCGGTGGGTTCGGCGTGGTGCAGGCCGCGTTCCTGCTCGGTGGGCTGCTGCTCTCGCTCGGGTTGGGGTTGCTGCTGCGGCTGCGTCACCTGACCCGGGCCGCCACCGCCGAGGCCGAGGTCGAGGACCCGCCGGTGGACAGGCGCTGGGATCGGCAGACCCCGGCCGGTGGCTGGCGACCGGCCCGCCGCTGAGCGGGAGGTGTCGGGGCCGACGGAGATCCGCCGGCCCCGACTGTGTCACTTCGTGAACGCCTGGAACTCGGCGATCCGGACCTGGGCACGGGCCGGGCTGGCGGTCGCGCAGTCAGTCGTCGTGGCCGGGTCGGCGTCCTGCTCACCGGCGTACTGCGGGCCGCCTGTGCACTGACTGGCCAGCACCTCCAGGCGCAGGTGGGTGGCGAGGGTGGTGGGCACCGCGAACGTCCGCAGGTTGATGTCGCGGCTGTACGCCCGGTACGCCCCGCCGGGGAACGCGTCGCCAGCGCTTGTGTAGATCCGCTGCCAGCGCGCCGGATCCGCGCAGTCGGTGGTCGTCGCGTCGCACGCGGACACCGCGAACGAGCGCAGCGCGCTGAGCGCGTTCTGACTGCCGGTGTCGGCGTCCCCGGTGATCGCGGGCCGCAGCATCGCGCTGACGTTCACCCGCTTGACCGACTGCGGGCCGTCGCCCGGCAGGTCCACGGTGAGCTGCCGGCCGGCCACCCCGTCCAGGGAGGCCCAGTTCGTCGCCTCGGTGTCGTCGGCGACCCGGTCCAGGTTGACCCCGTCGCCGGTGATCGTGGCCCCGGAGGCCGTGGACGCGAGGTTGCGACTCAACCGCAGGTCCACGTAGCCGGTCCGGCCGGCGTCGGCGACCACGCTGAGCCGCTGGTGCCCGAAGCCGGGCGCGACGGCCAGCAGGTCGTACGTGCCGGCCACCAGCTCCAGCGTGTCCGGGATGGGCGTCGCCGGGTCGGTGTCCGCGATGGGGGTGGCCCGCGCCTCGTACGCCCCGACGTACACCCGGATCGGCGCGTCGGCGCTGTCCCCGCGGGGGCGCAGGGTGAGCGTCGCGTTGCCGCCGCGCGGCGAGGCGAAGCTCGGCGTCGGGTCGGTGTCCGCGGCGCCGTTGGTGGCGGCGTCGCGGCCCATCCCGGAGCGCGCGAACTCGGCCCAGATCAGGTCCTGGTTCGCGCCCCCGAAGCGCAGCAGGTCGGCGGTGAGCATGTTGTCGCGCATGTCGAGCATGCTGACCTGGCTGGCGGCCTGGAGCAGGAACGAGTCGAAGACCAGTTGCGACCAGCGCCTGTTGCCCGGGCAGTTGTCCGCGGCCACCCTGCCCTGTGCGCACTCCACCTGCCGCCCGCCGGTGCCGAGGCCGTACCGCTTGACGAGCGCCGCGCGGACCCGGTAGTTGGTGGCGCCCCAGATCTCCCCGTCGGCGTGCACGGCCGGACCGCCTGTGTTGTAGCCGATGTCGGAGTAGTTAAGCGGGCTGCGGCTCAGGTCGTAGTTGCGGATGCCGCTGACCAGGTTGCCTGTGACGTAGCCGCCGGTGACGAAGGGCGTCTCGCCGGGCGCGCGCAGCCCGTTCTGGTACAGGTACTCGGCGGCGAGCAGGTCGCCCCACGACTCACCCATCGCCCCGCCCTGGTGGCCGCTGATCCCGCTGTCCGGGCCGGCGATCATCCGGTTGGTGATGGCGTGCGTGTACTCGTGGCCGATCACCGTCATGTCGTAGTCGCCGTCCACGCACGGCGGGTACGGGCCGCCGGCCTGGGGCTGCCACAGGTACATGTTCGTGGTCGGCGGCTGGCCGTCGCGCCCGGTGCCCTGGTTGGCGTTGTTGCGGTTGCCGGTCAGCGCCCCCTGCTGGGCGCGGCCCTGCTCGGCGTCGCCGCCCAGCCCGGCCGGGGTCAGGTTGACCGCCTGGAGGTTCCACGCCGACTCGGTGAAGCCCAACTGGTACGCCCAGTCGTGCATGCGGTTGTGCATGACGAAGAGGTTGCCGATGGCCGCGTCCGCGTCGTTGCGCTGCGCGGACGTGAACACCTCCGGGTTGCACTTCGCCTGGTGCCACTGGTCGGTGAACGGGTACTCGTAGCGGCGCTCCGGGCTGGGGGTGGCCGGGACGACAGGGGTGTTGTTGCCCCAGGAGAGCACGGTGTTGGCCGAGTTGCCGCGCGAGGTGAAGGTAGGTGTGCCGGTGGCCGCGTCGACGTCCCACGGCTGGCCGGTGGCCGGGTCCCGGTAGGCGGCCTGGCAGCCGGGGGCCGGGTCGCCGCACCAGCGCACCCGGGGGTCCTGCCCGGCGGCGAGGTCGCGGGGCGGGGTGGCCGGGAAGACCGCCCAGCTCGGGTTGTCCGAGTCGAAGTCGACGAGGTCCTCGCGGACCAGCACCTTTCCGGTGCTGCCGTCCACGTAGCTGGTGAAGGCGGCAGGGTGGTCGGCGTCCGCGCCGATCATGGTCACCTCGTAGGCGGCCCGGGGTCCGTCCAGCGGGGTGGGCACGGCCACGGCGCGCACGGTGTGGCTGGCCACCGCCGTCGCGGTCAGCCCGGCGTCGGCGAGGGCGTCGGCGTACGCCTGCTCGGCGGTGCGGCTGGCCGGCGCGGGGGCGCTGGTGTCGCTGGCCAGCGAGGAGTTGACGGCGAGCACCGAGCCGCCGGAGACCGCGAGTGTGACCAGGCCGTCGGGCCCGGCCGGCAGGTCGCCGAAGCGCTGCCGCAGGGTCACCACGGCGCCGCTGCCGATCGGTCGGACCAGCACCCGTTCCAGGTCGGCCACCGTCGCGGCGTCCATCCCGTACAGGTCGCGGTTGGCGGTCAGGTAGGCGCGGGCGGCGGCCTCCGGGTCGGTGGGCAGTCCGGTGGCGAGCGGGGTACGACCGGGGCCGAGCGCCTGCGGGGTGCCGAACCGGTTCCACCGCACGTCGGGATCGGCGGCGCGGGCCAGGCCGCGCTGGCGGGCGTCGGGTGCCGCCGTACCGGAGCGGTTGTCGAGGTCGGCGGGCTCGTGGTTGCCCTCGGCGAACGGCCCGGACGAGCGTGGGGTGGACGGCGTCCCGGCGGGGGCCGCGGTGCTCGCGCCGGTGGGTAGCAGCGCGGCGATGGTCGCTGTCGTCGCCAGGACGGCGATGAGCCGGCGTCGACGCCTGCTCATCGGGGGTGACCACTCCGGTTGTGGCACGGGACCTCCTCGTGGGAGCGGGATGGCCGGCGGCTGCCGGCCGACGCAGCGCGGTGACGCATGCGCATCTGTGGATATCAGCCGGCCGGGGTGGCGGCAAGGCCCGAGATCACTGAGGCGCCACTCAATCGAGATAAGTTGACTTTACAAAAGCTCGTCTCTTGTAAAAGAGCGTGACGGGTGCCACAGTCGGTGCGGGACGCGAGACCGGAGGTTGGCCATGACAGTCGATGCCGATCCGGCAGTCGAGCCCGCCGCCTGGCGGGACCCCCGCAAGCCGCTCTGGCCGCTGGCGCTGCTGGTGCCGGCGCTGCCCTTCGTCGGCTTCGCGCTCTGGCGGGCCGGCGGCGGCGCCTGGGCGTGGTGGCTCACCCCGGCCGTCGTCTTCGGCCTGATCCCCGTGGTCGACCTGCTGCTCGGCGACGACCGGCAGAACCCTCCCGAGGAGGCGGTGCCCCGGCTCGCCGCCGACGGCTACTACCGCTGGCTCACCTACCTCTACCTGCCGGCGCAGTACGCGGCACTGGTGCTCTGCGGCGCGGTGTGGGCCCGCGACAGCCTCTCCGCCGCCGGTGCCGCAGGCCTCGTGGCCACCGTCGGGGTGGTCGACGGCATCGCCATGAACACGGCCCACGAGCTGGGCCACAAGCGCGAACGGATGGAGCGGTGGCTGTCCAAGGTGGCCCTGGCGCCGGCCGCCTACGGGCACTTCTACGTCGAGCACAACCGCGGCCACCACGTACGCGTCGCCACGCCGGAGGATCCGGCAAGTTCGCGGCTGGGGGAGAGCTTCTGGGCGTTCTGGCCGCGTACCGTCCTCGGTGGCCTGCGCTCGGCCTGGCGGTTGGAGACCAGCCGGTTCCGCATCCGCGGCCGGTCCCCGTGGACCCACCGCAACGATCTGCTCAACGCCCTCGCCATGACCCTGGCGCTGTACGCGGCGCTGACAGTGCTCTTCGGTCCGGTGGTGCTGCCGTTCCTGGTCCTGCAGGCGGTGGTCGGCTTCTCCCTGCTGGAGGTGGTCAACTACCTGGAGCACTACGGGCTGGCCCGGCAGCGCACCGCCGCCGGGCGCTACGAGAAGGTCGACGCCCGGCACAGCTGGAACAGCGACCGCACGGTCACCAACGTCTTCCTCTTCCAGCTCCAGCGGCACAGCGACCATCACGCGAACCCGTTACGCCGCTACCAGACCCTGCGCAGCTTCGACACCTCCCCACAGCTACCCGCCGGGTACGCGACGATGGTGGTCGTGGCGCTGGTCCCGCCGCTGTGGCGACGGGTGATGGATCACCGGGTGCTCGCGCACTACGCCGGTGACGCGGGACGTGCCAACACGCGGCCCCGCCGCTGACCGCTCAGCCGCCCGGGGCCCAGTCGGGGTCGCGGCCGAAGGCGGCCAGCAGGCGGTCCTGCTCGTCGGCGTCGGCGGACACCTGTGCGCCGTCGACGACAAGCTTGTTCCGCCGGTAGTCGTCGACCCGCCCGGCGAACCATCGGGCGCACACGCGCACCGCGTCCCTGTCGAGTCGCGGGTCGGCGCCGATCGCCACCGCCAGATCCCAGCCGTGCACCAGGTGTTCGGCGAGGAGTTGCTGGACGTACTCGGCGGCCGGGGTCGGGCCGGCCGACAGGTGCACGGTGCGGTCGATCGTGCCGGGATGGGTGACGGCGATCTCGGCCTGCGCGGTCGCCTCCCGCGCCGTCGTGGCCGGGTCCGCGCCGAGCACGTCACCGTCGAAGCGGTCGCCGACCTCGTCGATGGTGCGGCCGGCGAGCAGCGGAACGCTCCACCGGTCCTCACCGACCACGTGGTTGACGAGCGTGCGGACGTCCCAGTCCGGGCACGGCGTCTCCTCGGCCCACTGGCCGGGCCCGATCTCGTCCACCCGGTCGACGAACTCGGCCAGGCTCCGGCGGTACGCCTCCAGCAGATCCATGCCGTCGATTGTTCCCCCCGGGACGGTGGCAGGAGCCGTTTTGCCCGGCCCGGAGCCCTTCTGCCCAGCCGGGAACCGCGCCGCCCCGGCCCGCTCAGTCCAGGTCGGTCGGGGCCAGGCCCAGCTCCCGGGAGGTGACCAGGCGCACCCACTCCCCGAACTGGCGGCGGGAGATCACCCGGTCGTGCACGGCGAGCTGCACGGCGAGGCCGTCCATCACGGCGCTGATCCGCCAGGCGGCCCCCTCCGGGTCGGCGCACTGGAAGGTGCCGTCGGCGACCCCGGCGGAGATGACGGCGGCGAGGTCCTGCCGCCAGCGCAGGTCGAGCCGTCGGGACACCTTCTCCAACTCGGGGGTACGCAGCGACTCGGACCAGCCGTCGATCCACATCGACCAGGACGTCGCCCGGCCGGCCGGGGTGTAGAGCTTGAGGATCCGGCGGAGCTTCGTCAACGGCGGAGCGGAGGAGCGGGTGACCACGTCCAGGCGGGCCAGATCCTGTTCGACCGCGTACGCGAACGCCTGCGCGAGCAACCGCTCCTTGGTGGCGAAGTGGTAGAACACCAGGGCCTGACTCACGCCGGCGGCCTGTGCCACGTCCGCCGTCCGGGTGTTGGCCAGACCGCGCTCCACGATCACGTCACAGGCGGTGCGCAGCAGGGCATCCAGGCGGATCTCGGCCGCACGTCTCGTCACGACCGTTACCGTAGCCCATCCACCCGAACACGAACAGTTACCGCTACCGTCCGATTCGTGGGGTAAGAGTCGGAAGCCGGACACTTTCCAGGGGTGCCGTGGTCCGGTCTACTGGCGGTGTTCGCCGAGGTCCGCCGCTCGCCGCGGGATGCATCGCCGCCGGTCGGCGGGCCTGCGCCCGGCGGCGGCACCTGTCGTCGCATGATGCCGGAGTGTGACGGTCGGAAGTCAATTGAGAAACCAGGTCAGCTCCCTAGGAAGCCTGCGGCGGGTGGCCCCGGCCCAACCCAGGACCCGTCCCGGCGTCTCGGCCGGCCGGAAGGGGGCGCGCCGACACGGACCCCGAGTTGGCAGTCGTTCACCGGCTCGGCTAAAGTTCTCATCCGTCACCCGGGAACGCCGGGGACGTGCGGACGTAGCGCAGCTGGTAGCGCATCACCTTGCCAAGGTGAGGGTCGCGGGTTCGAATCCCGTCGTCCGCTCGGAGCTGCCGCCACGCATGACGGGGGCAACCTCGGTGGGGTGGCCGAGAGGCGAGGCAACGGCCTGCAAAGCCGTGTACGCGGGTTCAAATCCCGTCCCCACCTCGGTTCTATGCACGGGCGATTGGCGCAGTGGGAGCGCGCTTCCTTGACACGGAAGAGGTCACTGGTTCAAACCCAGTATCGCCCACCAGCTGGACAAGTAGGTTCGAAGGCCCGTTGCCGGATATTCGGCAACGGGCCTTCGCCTATTCGGTCCGAGCCACACCGGCCGTCTACTCGCCGGCGCGGAGCACCTCGCTCAGCCGGTCGCGTCGTCGCAGCGCCGACTCGACAGGAACGACAGTGGCGGCCGCCGCCAGCAGCGCCACGCTCACCAGGCCGAGCAGCCACCACGGCAGGACCGCGCCCGGGTCGGCGGCCTGGCCGGTGAGCAGCCGCAGGTCGAGCGGCCCGAGCAGCAGGCGTGCGAGCAGGGCGCCGAGGAGCGGGCCGCACACCGCGGCGACCACTGCCGGCGGCAGCAGCTCTCCGGCGGCGACCCACCTGGCGTCGCGTGGTCGGAGGCCGAGGGTCCGCAGTCGGGTCAGGGTCTGCCACCGCTCCGACGCGCCCGCGGCGGCGGCGAGCGTGAGGCCGAGCAGCCCCAGCGCCAGCAGCACCGCGGCGGCCGTCCACGCCAGCCGCAGCAGCCCAGTGGTCAGCGGCGCCACGCGCTGCGCCCGCAGGACGTCCGCGCGTAGCACGACGTCGGCGGCGACGCCGCTGTTCGACACGGCCCGCGCCGCGCCGGGACCGGTCACCCAGACGGTGTTCGGGACGGCGGGCAGCCCGGCGTCGGCGAGGGCCGCGGCGTCCACGATGACGACGTCGTCGGCGCCGCCGACGGGGGGAGCGGTACCGACCGCGGCGAGACGGATCGCCGGGGCGTCGTCCCGGCTCAGCTGCAACCGCGTACCGGCCGGCAGAGCGCCGTCGCTCGATCGGACCAGCGCGGGGACGTCCCCGGGACCCTGTGCCGTGAGCCGGGCCAGCGCCGGCGCGTCGGGAAGCGGGGTGGTGGCCAGCAGGCGCTGAAACGCGTCGGCGTCCACGATGACCAGCCGTGGCGTGAGCGGTGTCGATTCGGTGAAGACGCGCGCCGAGTCGGTCACCTGCGCGACGACGACCTGCCGTACGCCGGGTGCGGCAGCGATGCGCTCGGCGAGTGCGGGCGTGGCGGCCTCGGCGTCGACGCCGACGTCGAGGCGGGCGTCGGCGCCGACGGTGCTCCACGCGCCGTCGGCCAGACCCCGGGTGACGGTGGCGCCGAGGATGAGCGCGAACGACGCGAGCGCCATGGTGCTGACCAGGACCAGCGGCGGCAGCGCACGCCCGGCCGTGGTCGCCGCCCGGGCGGCACCGAACACGGCCAGCGGGCGGCGCGAGCGCAGGGCCTGTCGGAGCGCGAACCGTGCCCCGAGAGGCAGCAGCCGGAGCAGGACGAGCGCGCCGACGAGCGCGCCCAGAGCGAGGGCGCTGACCGGCAGGATCAGGTCGCCGGTCGGCTCACCGGTGTCGCCGTCGGAGGCGACGGGCAGTAACCCGCGCTGGTGCAGTGCGCCGAAGGCGGCGACCGCGGCGATCAGGACAGCGGCTTCCACGGCGGCGCGGCGCAGCCGGGCGGTGGCCAGGATCCAGCGCCGAGCGGCCGGATTGGCAGGTTGACGTCGGTCGCGGCTGGCGCGGGCGGCGGCGAGGGTGCCGAACGCCGGCCCGGCGACGGCACCGGCCAGGACCACGGGAACGGCCCAGGCCCAGGAGACGCCCGGCGCGGCCGCGCGGGCGAGCGCGAGCCCGACGGCGGCGGCCGACAGGGACACCACGGCGGACTCGATGAGCAGTTCCGCAGCGACGTCGGGTAGCGCCGCCCCACGCTGCCGGGCGGCGGTCAGCGCCGGGGTGCGGCGGCGGACCAGCAGTTCGGCGGCGAGCAGCAGGACAAGCACCGTGGCGGTCAGCACCCCGGTGAGCAGGACGGCGGCCTGGGTGAGAACGGCGCTGATCCGGGTGCGGGCGTCGCGCAGCGCCGTGTCGAGCTGCGACTCCCACTTCAGGGACTCGTCGCGGTCGCCTGACGAACCGGAGGTCGCCTTGAGCTTGACCACCTGGCTGGCCAGCGCCGCGCTGGTGCCCCAGGTGAGCGCGTCGGGTTCCGGGGCGAAGTGGACTGTGCGCCGCAGTTGGTCCTGGTCGACGGCGAGCCGGGCGTCCGACAGCGACTCGCGCGACAGCAGGCCGGCGAACCGGGTGGTCCCCGCGCCGTCGGCGCCGGGCACGGGGCGCAGTAGCGACGGGGCGAGTCGCCAGGCGGGGTCGGCGCCGTCCGCGGGTCGGTAGATTCCGCTGACCCGGACGTCCTTGTCCCGGCCCTGGCCGTCCCGGACCGGAACTCGATCGCCGGGGCCGAGGTGGAGGGCGGCGGCCTCCGCCTCGGCGAGGCCGACCTGCACCGGCCAGGGCGGCCCGCCGTAGGGCGTCTCGACGTACTCGGCGGTGACAGTGGGGCCGGGCGCGCTGCCGGCGATCCAGGTCACGGCCGGGCCGCCGAGGTCGTCGGCCAGGTAGGTGAACTGGAAGGTACGCGGCACGCTGCCGTCGGTGATGGTGAGGATCGGGCCGTTGACGACGGCGACGGGCGGGAGCAGCGCGGCGTCCAGGTCGGGTCCGAGCGCGTACGTCGCCCGGGCGCGGAAGTCGTCGACGTTCTTGGCGAGGCCGGGTGCCCGGACCCGCCCGCCGGTCGGGCCGTCGTCGCGTTCCCAGTCGGCGCGCGCGAGGACGTTGGCGTCCTGGCCGGCGCGGTGGACCGCGTCCTGGACGGCGTTGTCGGCGGCGGCGCGCAGCAGCGCCGGGGCGGCCCCGGCGAGCAGCGCGACGGCCGCGATGACGGCGGCGATGAGCAGCAGCGGTCCGGCGTGGGTACGACTCCGGCCGCGGATGCTGGGCCAGTGGAGTGCCGGCCACCGGCGGGTCAGCCACCGCTTCACGGCGCCACCCGCAGGTGCGCGGCGTCGGCCCGGCGGGCCTGCACGGTGACCACGACGGCGACCGCCAGCAGGCATCCGACAAGCAGTACGGCGAGTAGTGCGGCCTCGGTCGGCCACGGCCAGTGCGGCTGGGCGGTCGGGACGGGCGCGGCGCCGCTGTCGGAGCGTACGAGCAGGGGAGCGACGACGCGTGTGGCGAGGGCGCCGACGGCCGCGCCCGCCGCGAGCAGGGGCAGCAGGACGCCGGCGTGCTGGCCGAGCAGCACGCCCCGGATGCCGCGCCGGGACATTCCCAGGCCGCGCAGCCGCGCCACCTCGACGGCGCGGACCTGTAGATCGCAGGTGACGTGCAGCACGACGCCTGCGAGCAGCAGCAGCGCCGCGGCCGGGACGATGAGCCGGAGCGCGGCCGGCAGCCCGGCGCGCAGCGGGCCGCCGGTGAGGCGGGCGGACTCCGCCTCGCGGGTCGTGACGGTGCCCAGGTGCAGGGCTGTGGCCCGCTCGGCGGCACCGTCGGCGGGGTGGCCGACCCACCAGGCGTCGACCGGGAACGTCAGGTCGCCTGTGACGACGCGTGCGCGGGACAGCGTGTCCAGGTCGGCCAGGACGGCGACGGCGCCGGGGGCGGACGGTACGGTCGGCACGACCTCGGCGACGACGACCGGGACGGGCGTGGCGCCGACAGTGACGCTGAGCTTGCTGCCGATCTCGGCCCCGACCTCGCTTGCGAAGCGGGCGGAGACGGCGACGGGCACCAGGCCGGGGTCCGGGAAGGCCGAGGCGACGAGGGTCCGGGCGGCGTCCTCGGCGCCGCCGAGGTCGACGGTCGCTGCCATCCGCAGCGCCGTTCCCGTCGGCGTGGCGGACACCCCGAGGGTCAGGTCGCTCACCCTGGTCGGGACCGGCGGCGCGGACGTGGCGGTCCAGTCCGATCCGTCCGTGGACCCCTCGGCCGAACCGGCGGGCGGCACGGTGAGCGTGACGGCCACGGCGACGGGTCCGCCGACCGCGTCGGCGGTGACCGGCAGGGCGACCGCGACGAGGCGCAGCCCGTCAGCCGTCGCGCAGGCCGGCAGTGGAACCTGCCGGCCGTCGAGCGGTACGGCGGGACCGGTGCAGGACGTCCGCAGGCCTGTGGCGTCCTGCAGCAGCAGCCGGGGTGTCACGGCGAGCGAGGTGTCGCCGGCCGCGGTCCCGCTCAGGACGAGCGGGGCGCCTGTCGGAACGGCGAGGCCGGTGACCCGGGTGCGTGGTGCCAGCGTGGCGCCCACGTCCGCCCATCCGCTGTCGCTGTCCAACCGCCCGCGTAGCAGCGCGTCGGCGCGTGTGGTGTCGACGGCGACCAGGCGCGGCGCCTCGCCGGCGGTGCCGAGCCACTGACCCACGCTGGTACCCCGGTTGAGGGCCGGGCTCACCGCCCCCGCGGTGGCGGCGTTGACGACAGCGCCGTCACCGGGCACCGGCGCCGTGCCGAGGGTGAGTGCCAGATCGGTGCCGACGGAGAGCGCGGCTTGGTCGCGCTGCGACTGGTGCCACGTGTCGTCGAAGGCGAGTCCGAAGGTTCCGGCCGCGCAGGCCAGCCCGACGAGCAGGCCGGCGGCGACCGCCTGGGGCCGGCGAGCGCTCTCGGAGGCCGCCAGCGGGAGCGCAAGCCCGCGGGCGCGGTACGCCAGCCGGTCGGCGCCGCGCAGGGCGGGCAGTACCACCCGGAGCGCCAGGGCGGCGCCGGCGGTGAGCAGCAGCGCCGGTGCGAGCACCCGGACCGCGTCGGCGCGCGGGCTTGCGGTGGTGGGCTGCGCGTACAGCTGCCACCATCCGGCGGCGGCGAACACCGCGAGCAGCAGGTCGGCACCGGAGCGGGCCAGCAGTTCGCGGCGGGTGCGCCGGTCGCCTGGTGCCGGGACCTGTCGGATCGCCAGGACGGTGAGGACGGCGGCGAGCGCGAGCGCGCCGCTGGCGACGGCGAGGACCTGGACGCCTGTGACGGCCGGCGGGACGGTCAGGCCGGCGCCGTCCAGCGGCGGCAGGTGGGTCAGGCCGGCGTGCAGTGCCGACGAGGCGGGTATCGCGAGCGCCGCGGCGACGGCGGCGACGAGCCCGGCCTCGAGTGTCGCGGTGGCGGCGAGTTGGCGACGGCTGGCGCCCAGGGCGGACCGTAGGGCGGTCTCGTCGGCGCGGATGCCCGCGGTGAGCCGGCCGGCGAGGACGAGTGCCGTCGCGGTCAGGACACTGCCGAGGACGGCGATGGCCAGCACGACGGCGGAGGTGACGTGCCGTTGGTCGTCGGCCGACCGCAGGGTCTGCGGCAGGTCGGAGGCGACACGTGCGAGTTGGACGCGGTCGCCGAGGGTGCCGGCCAGCCGGCGGTCCGCGCTGTCGACAGCCCCGGCGACGGTCTCCAGGTCGTGGCGGTGGGGGTCGGACAGGTCCGGGTGGGCGGTGATCTCCATCCGGTCGACTGTGGAACCTGTGGTGACCAGGTCGGCGAGGTCGACGAGGAACGGGCCGTAGGCGTTGACCGGCTGGAGGAAGCGGCCGTCCCGGTAGCCGACGGCGGAGCCGGCCGCGGCCAGCGGGTCGCGGTCCCAGCCGCGCCCCGGCAGCGGGCGTACCACGCCGACGACCGTCACGTCGACGGCCGGGACGGGCGCGTGGGCCAGTTCGGCGCCGAGGCGCACCCGGCGGCCGGGGGTGAGGCCGAGCAGGTGGGCGGTGGTCTCCAGCAGCACCGCGTCGCCCGGGTGCTGTGGCCAGCGCCCGGTGACCAGCTCGGCGCGGGCCGGCAGGTCGTCCAGCCCGGACAGGTACGCCTGGGGCGCGACCGTGGTGCCCGGCGCGAGCGCGGGCGGCAGCGCCCGCAGCACCGTCGATGCCCGCGCGGTTGTCGTCGCCGGGAACGGTGCGAGCGCGGAGGCCACCGCGGTGCGGGTGTCGGCGGCGACGGATGCCGCGTCCGGGCCCTCGACGGTTCCGGTGTAGACGGTCACGTCGACGGCGGCGGGGGCGGCACGGGCCATGGCGACCTCAAGCGCCCGCTCGGCGGTGCGGGTGCTCAGCAGGGTGCAGGTGCCCAGCAGGGTCGCGCCGATCGTGACGATCCCGAGGAGGGCTGCCAGCAGCGGCCACTGCGCGCGGGCGCGTCGGCTGACCAGCCTCAGCATCGTCGCGTCACCTGGCGTCCGGCACGGGCTCGCCCGGCTGCCCGGCCGCCTGTTCGTCGAGGTGCCCGTCGTGGATGCGGATCACCCGGTCGGCCAGGGCCATCATCACCGCGTCGTGCGTCGACACCACGACTGTGACGCCTTCGGATTCCACTATCCCGCGCAGCAGGGCCATCACCGACAGGCCGGTCTCGGCGTCCAGTTGCCCGGTGGGCTCGTCGGCGAGCAGGAGCTGGGGCGAGGCGGCCAGCGCGCGGGCGATCGCCACCCGCTGCTGCTGGCCGCCGGACAGCTCGGCCGGCCGCTGCCGGGCGTGGTCGGCCAGGCCGATCAGCTCCAGCAGCAACTCGACCCGCCGCTCGCGCTCGGCCGGGGCGACGCGGGCCAGCCGCAGCGGGGCGGCGACGTTCTCCGCGGCCGACAGCACCGGAATCAACCCGAAGCTCTGAAAGACGTACGACACCTTCTCGCGTCGCAGCCGGGACAGACCGTCCTCGTCGAGGGCTGTGACGTCGGTGCCGTCGACGTGCACGGTGCCGGCGTCCGGGCGGTCCAGGCCGCCGAGAACGTTGAGCAGGGTGGTCTTGCCCGAGCCGGAGCGGCCGACGAGGGCCACCATGGAACCGGCGGCCACGTCGAACGACACGCCGCGCAGGGCATGGACGACTGTCGGCCCGGTGGGGAAGCGCCGGTGTACGCCGCGTACGCGAAGCAGAGGCTCGCCGCTCATTCGCCGCTTCCCGCGTCGGGGTGGATGGTGATGTGGTCGCTCTCCAGGGCCAGCCGGACCCGTCGGGTCAGGGCCAGCGCCTGGCGGAACTCCCGGGGCACCTGGACGCGTCCGGCCCGGTCCATCACCGCGTACTCCTCGGCGATCGTGTGCGTGTCGCCCTCCGCGTCGGTGGTGGTACGGCGCAGCACCTCGCTGCTGGTGCGCCCATCGCGGATCGCGACTGTCCGTTCGACCTGGCCGCTGACCTCCGGGTCGTGGGTCACCACGACGACTGTGACGCCGTAGCGCCGGTTGACGTCCCGCAGCACACCGAAGACCTCCGCGGACGTGTCGGCGTCCAGCTCGCCGGTCGGCTCGTCGGCGAGCAGGATCCGCGGCTGGTTGGCAAGCGCCACCGCGATGGCGACCCGCATCTGCTGCCCTCCGGAGAGTTGCCCGGGACGCCTGTCGGCGCAGTCGGCGACGCCGAGGCTGTCCAGCAGTTCGGCCGCGCGCTCCCGGCGTTCCTCCTTGGCGGTACGGGCCGCTGTCATCGGCAGGTCCACCATCTCCCGCGCGGTCAGGTAGGGGATCAGGTTGCTTGCCGTCTGCTGGCGTACGAACCCGACGGTGTGCCGCCGGTAGTTCACCCGGTCCGCGCGGGACATGGTCAGCAGATTCCAGCTGTCGACGCGGACCCGCCCGGCGGTGGGGGAGTCGATGCCGGCCAGGATGGAGAGCAGCGTCGACTTGCCCGACCCGGAGGCGCCGACGATGGCGACCAGCTCACCGCTCTCCACGGCCAGGTCCAGTCCCTGCAGTGCCTGCACCTCGATCGAACCGGTCTGGTAGATCCGCACCAGGTTTTCGCAGACGATGAGCGCGTCCCGGCCGAACTCGGGCGCCCGCGCGGTGGGCTGCGGCAGGGACAGCGGTGTGGTGGACATTGCCAGCAGTTTCGCAATCGGCGGCGTCGTTGACCATGCCCCCGAGTGGCTTTTCTGCGGCGGCAGCGAGGAATCTTCGCCGAAGGGCCGGGCGACCCGGTCAGAAGGTGGCTCTCACCGGCGAAGACGGGACGGGCCGGCATCCTCGGGGAGGCTGCCGGCCCGTACACCGGATTGCGTCACAGCGGCGGGGCGATGTCCCGCCGCTCCTCGACCCGGCGGTACTCGACCGGCTGCTCGGGGGTGGTCACGATGGCGGTACGGCGACGCTGGAAGATCAACGCCGTCATGATCAGACCGAGTACGCCGGCGCCCATCAGGATCCAGCCGACCACGTCGAGGTTGATGCCGCCGACGCTCGCGTCGAGCGCGAAGGTGAGAATCGCGCCGAGCGCGATCAGGAAGATGCTGGTGCCGATACCCACGACAGCCTCCTTAGGGAGTGTGGTGCGCTGTCGAGGTTCATCAGTACCCCGCCGTCGAGCAGCGCAATCGCCGTCGCCCCAGGGTGCTGCGTCCGCCGATCTTGGCTTCGGGTAGAGTCTCCTCCGTCGCCGGCGGTAGCCGGGGACGTGCGGACGTAGCGCAGCTGGTAGCGCATCACCTTGCCAAGGTGAGGGTCGCGGGTTCGAATCCCGTCGTCCGCTCGCGACCCGCCTCGACGGGCCTAACGGCCGGATCGAGCGGCAACACGGGCGATTGGCGCAGTGGGAGCGCGCTTCCTTGACACGGAAGAGGTCACTGGTTCAAACCCAGTATCGCCCACCACACTTGTCGGCACGTCAGTTGGCCCGTTATCGGATTTCCGGTAACGGGTGTTCTTGTTTCTGCGCCCTGACACTCCCGCGGGACTGCGGGGAGGTGGCGCGCAGCCGCCCGGGCCGGGCGTACGCCGCCGGCGGTGTGGCGGTTGTCTGGCGCGCGCGGCGGGGTGGGTACCGAGGTTCAGGTCCGCCTCAGCCGTTCTTTTCGATCTTCCCTGCCGCGTGCCGGAGTGCGCTGACGAGTTCAGGTATGTGTGCGTCGGTAAAGCGGCCGGACATGCCGATCGCGGCGTACGGGGGTGAGCCGACGGTGACGGCAACTGTGCGTTCGGTTTTGCCGGCGCGCAGGGCGAAACCGGCTTCGCGGATCTCCGCAAGATCGGTGAGGATCTGCTCGACCGGGGTCTCGTTCGCGCTGGTTACCCACATGGCGCGGACGTCCTCGTCGTCCTGACAGGCCAGCAGTGCCATCCCGAGCCCGGATCGGGTGACCGGGAAGAGGCCGATCCGGCCGAGGGCCGTGCTGGTGTCCATGCCCGGGTCGGCGTGGTACAGGTACGACATGTGGTCGCGCCAGAGCACGCCCATGGCCACTGTGTGACCGTGGACGTGAAGCTCGCCGAGCGGTCCGAGCGCGCGGCGGATCAGGCCGGACCCGAAGAGGCTTTGCGCGGCCAGGGCATGGATTCCCGGGCCGGGACGATAGCGGCGCCGCTCGTTCTGCTCGATCAGCCGGACGTGCGCGAGGGTCTTGAGCAGCCGGTTTGCGCGAGAAGGCTCCAGCCCGAGCCGTCTGGCGACTTCGCGTGAGCCGAGGGCCTCAGCGGAACTGGCAAGCAACTGCAGGCAGTCGAGCCCGTCCTGGAGTGATTTGTTCGGCTGAGACGGCAACATGTTGCATTTATAGCATCACTTTGGGTCGGGATGCTACGGGGTCGTGTCGCAGGGGTTTCGGCGAAGCATCTTGACGGTGCTATTACTGCACCATTACGCTCGCCGCACTTGACCAACGATCCCGCCTGGTCGCCGCAGTTGGCCCTGCTTGAGCAGGCGCGATGACTGCTGCCCTGGTCGGTTTCCCACATCACGGGGTCGGTCCGGCGGGCTGCCGCCATGGACGGAAGGGCACCACACGCTGCGAACCGTGGCGAGCCGGTCGGGCTCGCCACGCACCCAAGTCACGGAACGACGATGCGCCAACGAGCGGACCGTGACTGAGCCGAGAGGTGATGACCTTGACACGACTCTCGAATGTGCACTCCCACAGGTGGCGGATGCGCGTCGCGACCGGACTGGCCGTTCTCATCGGTCTGCCCATGATCGGCGTCGCGCATCAAGCGTTCGCCGACGCGCCCGCGGCCTCCGCGGTGCTCTCGGCTACCCCGCAGTGGAACGGCATGGCCGGCAACCCCGGCGACGCCTCCGGCCAGATCTCCGCGGCGGCCACCGAGCGGGGCGGCCGCCCCTGCTGGACCACCACGCAGACGCCGATCACCAATGACTTCCTGTATTTCCGGGTCGACGCCGCCCGGCAGCCGGCCGCCACCGGTTACGCGTTCGTCAAGGTCAGCTACTTCGACGCCGGCCCCGGACACTTCACGATCCAATACGACGGCACGGGGCAGAACCGGGCCGGTGACGCCGTCCCGCTGACCGGCGGGAACGTCTGGCGTTCCTACGTCTTCCAGTTGGCCGACGCCGAGTTCAAGGGCGATCTGCCGTCCGGCGCCGACTTCCGCATCGCCTCCTGGGACAGCCGGCTCGGGCGGTCGGCCACCGACCTGTGCGTGGCCGATGTCTCGGTCAGCTTCAGCACCGCCGAGGCGGTGCGCATCACCGCGACGAACCTGGTCTTCAGCGGATCCGAGCCGCGGACCATCCCGGTGACCTCCAGCGCGGCCAGCGTGCGCTGGGCGGCCGCCGACGAGCAGGGCGTTCCGGCGGCCAGCGGCACGGCCGCGGTGTCCGGTGGCACGGCGACGGTCGACCTCGCCGCGGTCAAGCCCGGCTACTACACCCTCGGCGTCACGGCCGAGGTGGGTGGACTCCCGGTCACCAGGTACACGCCTGTGGCGCTGCTGGACGCGCTCCCCGCCGACGCCCGGCGGCCCGGGGCGCCGTGGGGAGTCGGGACCCACTTCTCCCAGAGCGACCCGCCCAGTCTCATCCCCACGATGGCGAAGGTCGGTTACACCCACGTCCGCGACGCCCTGTCCTGGCAGCATGTGGAGAAGACCGCCGGCACCTACACCATGCCCACCTACGGCGCCCCGTTCCTCAACGGGCTGGCCGCCAACGGCATGGAGCCTCTGCTGGTCGCGGCGTTCGCCAATCCGCTCTACGACGGCGGGAAGACGCCGAGCACACCGGAGGGCCACGCCGCGTTCGCCGCCTACGCCTCGGCGATGCTCAGCCTCTCCGGTACCAACAAGGTCGAGGTGTACAACGAGTTCGACGGGGGCTTCAACAACGGCCTGTGCGGTCGTACCCCGCAGTGCTACCTACCTCTGTTGCAGGCGACCTACGCCAAGGTGAAGGCCGACCACCCGCAGGCCGAGGTCGTCGCGCCGGCCGGCGGCGGACCCGCGTGGTGGGAAGAGCTGTTCCAGATCGGCGGCCTGCAGTACATGGACCGCTTCAGCGCGCACCTCTACGGCTTTCCCGCACCGCCGGAGGTCCGCGGCGTGACCCTGATCCCGACGTTCAAGGACCTGATCCGCCGCTATAACAACGGTCGCGACATGCCGATCGACATCACCGAGAACGGATTCCCGACCCACACCAGCGGCGGCGTCACCGAGCTGCAGCAGGGCGACTACCTCGTCCGGGCGGCCAGCCTGGCCGTGGCCAACGGGGCCAGCCGCTACTACTGGTACGACTTCCTCAACGACGGCACGACCGCGTCGAACCAGGAGTACAACTTCGGCGTGATGCGCCGTCCCGGGTACCTGGGGATGAACGCCTACGCCCCGAAGCCGGCGCTTGTCACGCAGTCGGTGCTGATCCGCCAGCTCGCCGGTCTGGACTTCCGTGCCGCCGACAACCTGGGGTCGGGTGTCTACTCGTACGAGTTCGCCGGTGGGCCCGGCAAGGCGCCGGTCCGGGTGATGTGGGCGACCACACCGACCCAGGTGGAGCTGAGCACCACCACCCCCGTCACGGTCACCAACGCCTACGGCCGGTCGAACACCCTGGAACCCCTGCAGGGCAAGGTGACGCTGGACCTGACCGAGCACCCGGTCTTCACCAAGGGCAAGCCGACGGCCCTCGCGGTGAGCAACCCGAAGGTGTACTCCGTCGCGGTTCCGGACACGGTCGCCGTCGGCGACGACATCCCGGTGACGCTGAAGGTGGACCGGACCCACGGTGGTGGGGGCACGTGGACCAATTTCCACGTCGAGGACAACACCTACGCGGTGTACGCGCCGGCCGGGCAGGTAGGAACGAAGACCGTCACCGTTCCCGGTAGCACGGTGAAGGGTCCGCGAACGGTACATGTGCGGGCCGGGTCCGGGGGATCGGCGTCGATGGTGCTGCGCGACGACGCGATGATCACCGATCCGGTCGTGGCGACAGTCGATCCGATCGTGACGTCGGTCGGGCCGCTCGGTGGGTCGCTGCGGGTGAAGATCACCAACAACAAGTCGGCGACGGCTCTGGACGTCGCACAGATCGCGTGGACGGTGGGGACGCAGAGCGGCACGGTGACCGGCGTCGCCCCGGTACCGCCGAACTCGGTCACCTCTGTCGACATACCGGTCGCGGGGATCGTCGCGTGGAAGTCGTACGACATGTCGGTGCGCGTCGACACGACACAGCTGGGCGCGTTCCGGGCCGGTGGGACCGTCGGCTTCAACCCGATCGAGGCCGACGGACAGAACGCCGTCGTACCCGTGAATCTGGCGGCCGACGGCGCGGTCGACTACCGGCGGGTTCCCTACGGCGGCACGTCGGACCTGTCGGGCACCGTCAAGCTCACCCGCACCGCGGACGCCCTGTGGTTGACGGCCGACGTGACCGACAACAACCACGCCCAGACGAAGACGGCCGGCAGTATGTGGGACGGCGACTCCATCCAACTGGCGGTCAGCCCCGACCTTCCGGGGCGGTCGACCGCCCGCGTCGAGATCGGCGCGGCGCTGCTGGGCACCGGTCCGGCCGTGTACACCTTCACGCCACCGGCCGGCGGAGTGGCCGGGGCGACGCCCGGCGCGACGGCGGCGATCGTCCGGAACGGAACCACCACCTCCTACCGCGTGTCGGTGCCCTGGTCCGCACTCGGGCTCAGCGGTCCGCCCACCGCGCCGGTCGCCCTGTCGTTCGTGGTAAACGATGACGACGACGGCATCGGCCGGGCCGGCTGGATCCAGTGGGGCGGCGGCATCGTCCTGGCCAAGAACACCGCGGAGTTCCGGCCGGTGCAGGTGATGGCGCCGTGAGCGGGCCCCGGCGGATCCTGGTCACCGGTGCGGCCGGACGGCTGGGCCGGGCGGCGCTGACGCTGTTCGCCGATCGGCTCATCCCCACCACCGGTCTCGACCTGCACGACCCGGGCGACACCCGGGCGGACCGGATGGTGACCGGATCCGCCGGGGACCCCATCGTGGTACGCGACGCCCTCGCTGAGGTCGACGCCGTCTTCCACTGCGCGGCCATCCCCGCGCCCACCCTCGGCACACCGCACGAGGTGTTCACCACCAACACCCAGGCGACGTTCACGGTGCTTGAGGAGGCGGCTCAGCGGGGCGTCCGCCGGGCCGTGATCGCCAGCAGCCTGTCGGTGACCGGTCTGCCCTGGTCGCCGCACCCGCAGACACCGGCCTACCTGCCCATCGACGAGGATCTGCCGCTGCAGGTGGCCGACCCGTACGCGCTGTCGAAGCAGACCGACGAGGCGATCGGCGCCATGATGGCCCGCCGGCACGGGATGACCGTCGTCGCACTGCGCCTGCCGCTGCTCGGCGGTCCCGGCGACCAGTTCGAGAAGTACGCCCGCAACTACGTCGAACACCCGTCGTGGGGCGCCAAGGAGATGTGGGCGTACCTGGACACCCGCGACGCCGCCCGCGCCGGCCTGTTGGCCCTCACCGCCCCCGTGACGGGATTCCACGCGGTGTTCGTCGCCGCGCCGGACACCCTGAGCGCCACCGACACGGAGGCGCTGCTTGACGAACACCTACCGGGGGTGCCCCGGCGGACGCGACTGACCGGCCGGAGCGTCGCCATCGACACCGGTCGAGCCACGCGGCTGCTCGGCTTCACCCCCGAGCACCTCCATCCACTGTCCCCACCCGGACAGCCACCATTCTCAGATCAGGAAGTGACGCCATGACACGTACGATCAGCCGCCGGCGCCTGCTCGCGGGCGCGGCCGGACTGGGTTCCGCCGCCCTCCTCGCGGCCTGCGGCAAGGACGAGTCCGGTGACGCCGGCACGGTGACTCTCAACGTCTGGGGCGGAGTGCCTGCGGAGAACGGACCCGACGCCCTGTTCGCCGCGTTCACCGCGAAGCACCCGAACATCAAGGTCAAGTACACCCGTTTCGTCAACGACGATCAGGGCAACCTCAAGCTCGACACCGCGCTGCAGGGCGGTCTCGAGATCGACGTGGTCGTGTCGTACGCGCGCTCGGCCCTGGCCAAACGCGTCGAGGCGGGTCTGCTCACCGACCTCACCGAACGGCTCTCCGGTGACCCGGTGTTGAAGGCCTTCGCCCCCGCCGCGAATCCGGCAAGCAACTACTTCTTCGACGGCAAGGCGTACTCCGCACCGGCCAGCCGCAGCGTGGAGACAGTGCTGGCGAACAAGAGCCTGCTCGACAAGGCCGGCGTCACCGTCCCGACGGACTGGACGACCGCCGACTTCCGCGCGATCGCGAAACAGCTTTCCGGCAACGGCGTGTACGGGTGTCTCATCCCGCCGGACCTTGCCCGCCAGCAGCTCGGCCCGGACTTCACCTACAAGCCCGGCGGCCGCGAGTCCAACTTCGACCACCCGGCGTTCCGGCAGAACTTCCAGCTCCGGCTGGACATGATGGCCGAGAAGTCCGCCGTCCCGATGACCGAGATCGTCGCGCAGAAGTGGGACGCGTTCGCCCAGACCCCGTTCCTCACGGGGAAGGTCGCGATGTGGATCTCCCAGCCGTTCGTCATGCGCTATATCAAGGACACCAAGGAGTATCCGCACGACTTCAAGACCGTTCTGCTGCCGATGCCGGCGCCGCAGAAGGGCGCGCAGTTCTGGAACACCGGTGCCTACGGCGACAACGTGGCCATCACCAAGAAGTCCAAGCACCAGGACGCCGCCTTCACGCTCCTGCGGTTCTGGCTCGGCGAAGGCGCGGCACACATGGTGCCCGGCGGCCGGCTCCCGTCGCTGCCCGGGGGCGACACCGCCAAGCTGGCCGCCGATCTGGGCGGACCCGACGCCGCGAAGCTGTTCGACGAGCAGTCGCTTGTCACCAACCTGCTGACCTCGGACGCGCGGATTCCCGTGGACGCCATCCAGACGGCGCACGCGGAGATCTCCACGATCATGAACGGGCTCAACCAGCGGGTCCTGCTCGGGAACATCAGCATCGACCAGTGGGCCCGGACCGCCAGGGAACAGTGCGACGCCGCGATCAAAAAGGCGGCCTAGAGACACATGCAGACTCTGGTTGGGTCGGCCCGGTCACCGGTACCGGCCGTCGTACGGGAGAAGAAGCGCCGGCCCGCCGGGGTCCGTTCCTGGTTGCCGTGGGTGTTCATCGCCCCCAATCTCATCGGACTGATCGCCTTCACCCTCGGTCCGATGCTGGCCGGGCTGGGCATCGCGTTCACCCGCTGGAACGTGCTGTCCGGCCTGGGCGGGATCGAGTGGGTCGGCCTGGACAACTTCACCGAGCTGTTCGCCGACCCCAAGTTCTGGAAGGCCCTGGGCCGCACGGTGTTCTTCGCCGGCCTCGGCGTTCCGCTGTCGATCGCGTTCGGCCTGCTGCTCGCGCTGGCCCTCAACCGACCGCTTGTCGGCCGGGCCGCGCTGCGGGTCGTGTTCTTCGTACCCAGCATGGTCAACACGGTCGCCATCGGTATGGTCTGGCTGCTCGTGCTCAACCCCAGCGCCGGGCTGCTCAACCAGGCCCTGCGGTTCCTGGGTCTGTCCGAGCCGCCGACCTGGCTGGTGTCCGAGAACTGGGCTCTGCCGGCCCTCGTGCTCATCCAGGTGTGGGCCGGCATGGGCTACCAGGCGGTGATCTACCTGGCCGCTCTTCAGGAACTGCCCCAGGACCTGCACGAGGCGGCGATGATCGACGGCGCCGGCGCGTGGCGCCGGTTCCGCACCATCACCTGGCCGAGCCTCATGCCGACCACCGTCTTCCTGGCGATCACGTCGTTCATCGGCACGTCGCAGGGGTTCGGGTTGATCGCCTTCCTGACCGGCGGCGGCCCGGGGGAGTCCACCACCGTGCTGGCCTACTACATGTACCAGTCCGGTTTCCAGGCCTACAAGTTCGGCTACGCCGCGGCGATAGGCGTCGTCACGTTCGCCGCGGTACTGCTGCTGACGCTGGTGCTGTGGCGGTTCCAGAAGGGACGGGGGCTCTACACATGACCCGCAGCCGTACAGACCGGACCCTGCGCACCTGGTTGCTGAGCGTCGTCATGTGGGCGATCGCCGTGCTCTTCGCCCTCCCGCTGGTGTGGATGATCTCGGCTTCGCTCAAACGCAACATCGACGTGTTCACACTTCCGGTGACGTGGATTCCCGACCCGGTTCGGTGGGTCAACTACGCGGACGTGTGGGCCGGCGACCCGCCCCTGCTGCGCTACTTCGGCAACTCCCTGATCGTGGCGACCGCTGCCGTCACGGGTGAGCTGTTCACATCCTCCCTGGCCGGGTACGCCTTCGCCCGCATGCGGTTCAAAGGTCGCGACCGCCTCTTCCTGCTCTATATCGCGACCTCGATCGTGCCGACCCAGTTGCTGCTCGTGCCCCGGTTCATGTTCTTCCAGGCCGTCGGCCTGTACGACACGCTGTGGGCGCTGATCCTGCCGAGCATGTTCACAGTCTTCGGCACCTTCCTGATGCGCCAGCACTTCTCCGCCGTACCCGGGGAGTTGGCCGAGGCCGCGCGCATCGACGGTGCCGGCGAGTGGTCGATCTACTGGCGCATCTACCTGCCGATGGCGAAGCCCGTCCTCGCGGCACTGGCGATTCTCGGCTTCGTCTGGTCGTGGAACAGCTACGAGACGCCGCTGATCATGCTCTCCACCGACGAGAACTACACGCTTCCCGTCGGCCTGACCCGTTTCGTCGACGGCGACGGCGGCCTCGCCGGTGGCCTGTCGATGGCCGCGGCCACCTCCTCGGTCGTACCGATGATCATCGTGTTCCTCGTGTTCCAGCGCCAGTTCCTGTCCGCACTGAGCCGCACGGGGCTCAAGTGACACCGACGGAGGCTCATCACCATGCGTGTTGAACACGCCGGACACGACATCACAGTGGTGGGCGGTGGTCTGGCGGGTGTGTGCGCAGCCATCGCCGCCGCCCGCCTCGGCCGGACGGTCGCGCTGATCAACAACCGGCCGGTGCTGGGCGGCAACTCCAGCAGCGAGGTGCGGGTCTGGGTGGTGGGTGCTACGAGCCACGGCGACAACCACTACGCCCGCGAAGGCGGGATCATGGGTGAGCTGTTCGTGGAGAACCAGTACCGCAACCCGCAGGGCAACCCGTACGTGTGGGACACGGTCGTGCTCGACGCCGTGCGGGCGGAACCGAACATCTCCCTGTACCTCAACACCGACGTCCGCGACGTCGACGCGGACGGGCCGCCCGAGGCGCGGCAGATCCACTCCGTCACCGGATGGATGATGGGCTCGGAACGGCTCATCCACTTCTCGTCGCCGATCTTCCTCGACTGCACAGGCGACGGACTGGTCGGCCACCTGGCCGGCGCCGAGTACCGCATCGGCCGGGAGGCCAGCGGCCAGTACGGCGAACCCTGGGCGCCCGCCGAGGCCGACGACATCACCCTCGGCAGCACCCTGCTCTTCTACACCAAGGACGCCGGTGAGCCGGTCACCTACGTGGCGCCGTCGTTCGCCAAGGACATCACGCGGACCAGCATCCCGCAGCAGCGCATCATCCGGGCCGGTGACAACGGGACCGCGTACTGGTGGATCGAGTACGGCGGGGAGCTGGACACCGTCCACGACAACGACGTCATCCGGGACGAACTGTGGTCGGTCATCTACGGCATCTGGGACCACATCAAGAACTCGGGCCGGTTCGACGCGGACACGATGACCCTGGAATGGGTCGGGGCCGTCCCCGGCAAGCGGGAGTACCGGAGGTTCATCGGCGACCACGTGCTGACCCAGAACGACATCATGGGCCAGAAGGAGTTCCCCGACCAGATCGCCTTCGGCGGTTGGTCCATCGACATGCATCCCCCGCAGGGCATGTATGCGACCGAGGTCGCCTCCAAACACCTGCACCCGGACGGCGTCTACCCCATCCCCTACCGGTGCCTGTACTCGGTGAACACCACGAACCTGCTGTTCGCCGGGCGCAACGTATCGGCCAGCCACATCGCGTTCGGGTCGACCCGGGTGATGGCCACCTGCGCGACGCTGGGCCAGGCGGCGGGAACCGCCGCCGCCCTGTGTCTCGACGCAAAGGTGGCCCCACGCGAACTCGACACGGGTCACCTCCAGCAGACCCTGTTGCGCTCCGACGCGTCGCTCATGGGCGTGGCCGCGGCCGACCCCACCGATCAGGCCCGCACGGCGCTGGTGACGGCGTCCTCGACGCTTGACGGGATCGAGGTGACCGGACCGGGTGCCCAGTGGCCGCTGACCGCCGACGCCGGGATCGTGCTGCCGGTCGATCCCGCCCTGGCGGGGCCGGAACTCCTCGTCGACGCGGCCGAGGCCACGACGCTCGTGGTGGACCTCCACGACACCGGCCTCGGACAGAACTACGTACCGGGAACGCTGATCGACACCGTGGAGGTCCCGGTCGGAGCGGGCGTGCGGCAATGGGTCCGCCTTCCGCTGGAGTGGACGCCGCCCACCGCGCGCAACGCCTTCCTGCGGGTACGGGCCAACCCCGCCGTGACCCTGCACGTCGCGGACACGACAGTCCCCGGCGTCCTGTCCCTGTCGCACGTGCCGCCGGCGGCGGGCCGCAAGGAGCGGCAACCGGTGCTCGACTGGAAGAGCACGGCCCTGCGCCGCCGGACCTTCTGCCTGCGCACCGGTCCGACGGCTGCCTACTCCGCCGACAAGGTGGTCGACGGGTACCTGCGCCCCTACGCCGGACCGCACCTGTGGATGTCGCGGCCCCTCGCCACGGACGGCGAGCCGTGGTTGCAACTGGCCTGGGCGGAGCCGGTGACGGTGAGCCGGGTCGAGATCATCGCCAACGACGACGTCAACGAGGACCTGATCAATCTGCCCCATCACCGGATGCCGTTCACGCTCATGCCGACGCTCGTGCGCGACTACCGGATCGAGGCCCGCGCCGCCGGGGCCGGTTGGCAACCGCTCGTGTCGGTGGCCGACAACCGGAAGCGTCGCCGCACGCACAGTCTCGCGGCCCCGATCGTGACCGACCGGATCAGGGTTGTCGTCACCGCCACCAACGGCACCGGTTCGGCCCAGCTGATCGCCGTGCGGGTCTACGCCTGACGGTCTGCCGTCGCCGTCCATCCACGCAACGATCCTCGAACAGGAGACCACGTTCGTGCCCCTCAATCCCATGCCGGAGACGCAGGCGCCCTGGCCCGGTCGTGACCGGCTGCGCATCACCGGCGTCCGGTCGATCGTCACCGCCCCGGAGGGCGTGCCGCTCGTCGTCGTCCGGGTCGACACCAACGACCCCGGCCTGTACGGGCTCGGCTGCGCGACGTTCACCCAGCGGTTCCACGCGGTCGCCGCCACCGTCGATCGTCATGTCGCGCCGTTGCTCGTCGGCCGCCATCCGGCCGACATCGAGGACATCTTCCGAATGGTCCACTTCTCGTCGTACTGGCGCGGCGGGCCGGTCACCAACAACGCCCTGTCCGGCGTCGACCAGGCGCTGTGGGACATCGCCGGCAAACGGGCCGGCATGCCCGTGTACGAGATGCTCGGCGGGCGGGTCCGAGCGGCGGCCGACACGTACCTGCACGCCGGCGGGACCACCGTCGAGGCCACCCTGGAGCAGGCCCGCGCCCTGCTCGCCCGGGGCTACCGGCACGTCCGGCTGCAGGTCGGCAGCCCCGGCGTCGGCACCTACGGCGCTCCGCCCACGCCCGGCGAGTACCCCGGAACACCGCATCCCGGCGGGTGGGACGTGCACCGCTACCTGCGCGACACTCCGGACCTGTTCGCGCAGGCCCGCGCGGCCCTCGGGCCCGAGCCGCACCTGATGCACGACGTCCATTCCCGGCTGACCGTCAAGCAGGCTGTCGGACTGGTCCGCCGGCTCGAGGAGTACCGGTTGTTCTTCCTGGAGGATCCGATCGCCCCGGAGTTCTACGACCGGCTTGGTGAGGTCCGCGCGGCCGCGCCCATGCCCATCGCCGTCGGCGAGCAGGTGGCGTCCGTGGCCGACGCGGCCCGGCTCGTGACGGGTGGCGGCGTCGATCTGCTGCGTCTGCACATCTCGTCGATCGGCGGCCTGAGCCCGGCGCGCAAGCTCGTCGCCCTGTGCGAACTCCACGGTGTCGGCACCGCCTGGCACGCGCCGGCCGACGTGTCCCCGGTCGGCGCGGCGGCGAACGTCGCGCTCGACGTGACAAGCGCGGCGTTCGTCGTCCAGGAGGGCCACGAGTACTCACCGGCCGTCCACGAGGTCTTTCCGGGCACGCTCGCACCCCGCAACGGCTTCCTCTTCCCGTCGGACGCGCCAGGGTGGGGCATCGACCTCGACGAGGCGGAGGCGGCCAAGTACCCGCCCGTGGAGCACCTCCACGAACGGTGGTCGGCCCAGGTACGGCACCTCGACGGCGGGATCGTGGCCCCATGAAGATCGACCGTGTCGAGACCTTCCTCGTAGCGCCCCGCTGGCTCTTCTTGAAGATCACCACCGATGACGGTGTCGTCGGCTGGGGCGAACCGGTCGTGGAAGGCCGCGCCGAGACCGTCCGGGCCGCTATCGGTGAGCTGTCCGACCTGCTCATCGGCGGTGATCCGATGCGCATCGAAGACCACTGGCAGGTCCTCACCCGCGGTGGCTTCTACCGCGGCGGCCCGGTGCTGTCCAGCGCCGTCGCCGGCATCGACCAGGCGCTGTGGGACATCGCCGGAAAGGTCCGCGGGGCGCCGGTCCACGAACTGCTCGGCGGGCCGGTACGCGACCGCGTCCGGATGTACGGCTGGGCGTACGGCGAGACCGCCGAACACGTCGCCGAAGCCGCCGCGACGGCGATCGCAGCCGGATACACAGCCGTCAAGATCGCACCTCCGGGCGCGATGGCGTTCCTGGACACCCCCGCCGGCCTGAGATCCGTCGTCGATCTCCTGGCCAAGGTCCGCGATGCGATCGGCCCCGACAACGACGTGGCGATCGACCTGCACGGCCGGGCCTCGATCGCCGCCAGCCGTCGCCTCCTGCCACTGCTGGAGCCGTACGTGCCGCTGTTCGTCGAGGAGCCGCTGCGGCCGGAGTACTCAAGCGACATCGCCCGGATCGTCACGGCGACCGCACTGCCGATAGCCACCGGCGAGCGGCTCTACACCCGGCGCGAGTTCAAGGACGTCCTGGACGCCGGCGTGGCAGTCGTCCAACCCGACCTCTCGCATGCCGGAGGCATCTCCGAGGTCCGGCGCATCGCCGCGGTCGCCGAGATGTACGACGCCGTCCTGGCCCCGCACTGCCCGCTCGGCCCCATCGCCCTGGCCGCATGCCTGCAGATCGACCTGGCCATACCCAACTTCCTCATCCAGGAACAGGCCCTCGGCATCCACTACAACAACGGCCAGGACGGCCTGAACTATCTCGTCGACGCCGACGTCCTGCGGTTGCGCGACGGGCACGTGGAGCGACTCGGCGCACCCGGCCTCGGCATCGACGTCGACGAGAACGCGGTGCGCGAAGCGGCGGCACGAGGCCACCGGTTCCGATCCCCCGTCTGGCGCGGTCCGGACGGCGCCTTCACCGAGTGGTGACGACCCACCCGACTCCCGACCAACCAGCCACCGTGGAGATGCCATGGCACTGTTCGACATGCCCGAAGACCTTCTGCTCAGCTACCGTCCCGCGGTTGCGGAGCCGGAAGACTTCGACAGCTTCTGGACCGCGACGCTCCAGGACGCGCGCGCCCATCAGCTCAATCTCACCGTCACACCTGTCGACAACGGGCTAGCAGTGATCGACACCTTCGACGTCACCTTCGCCGGCTACGACGGCAACCCGGTCAAGGCATGGCTGCACCTGCCCGTTACCCGCACCGGTCCACTGCCCGCAGTGGTGGAGTACGTCGGATACGGCGGCGGTCGCGGCCTGCCGCATGAGAGACCTCTGTGGGCAATGGCCGGATATGCCCACTTCATCATGGACACCCGAGGCCAGGGCTCCAAGGGCCCCAAGGGGGACACACCCGATCCTGACCTCGCTGGTGACCCCGCGTCCGCGGGCTTCACCACCCGAGGTATCGCCAGTCCGGAGACCTACTACTATCGCCGGGTCTTCACCGACGCGGTCCGTGCCATCGATGCCGTACGACGGCTGTCCACCGTGGACCCGAGCAGAGTGGCCGTCGCCGGAACCAGCCAGGGCGGCGGAATCGCCACCGCCGCGGCCGGCCTCGCCTCAGATCTGGTGGCCGTCATGCCCGACGTGCCCTTCCTGGCCAACTTTCCCCGTGCGCTGACCATCACCGACGCCTCGCCGTACGCCGAAATCACCGGCTATCTCAAGGTCCACCGAGACAAACGGGAGCAGGTGATGCGAACGCTGTCGTACTTCGACACGGTCAACCACGCCAAGCGGGCCAGCGCCTCAGCGCTCTACTCCGTCGGGCTGATGGACCAGGCCTGCCCGCCCTCAACCGTGTACGCCTCGTACAACCACTACGCCGGACCGAAGCAGATCCGCGTCTACCCGTTCAACGGCCACGAAGGGGGTGGGGCTTTCCACGAGGCCGAAAAGCTGAGGTTCGCCGCCAAGCCGCTCAGCGGGTGAGCGGGCACACCCGACCCGCTTGCGGCCGGGCTCACGTCACCATCAGCAGCACCGCGAAGGAGCAGCCGGCATGCAGCCGCACCACAGTCACCGATGGCTGCGCTGGCCATCGGATCCGTCCCGGAGCCGCCTCGCGTTCGGCGCCGACTACAACCCCGAGCAGTGGCCACGCCACATCTGGGACGCGGACGTTCGGGCCATGCAGGTGGCCGGCGTCAATATCGTCTCCTTGGCGATCTTCTCCTGGGCGCGGATCCAGCCGCAGGCGGACGTGTGGGACTTCGCGTGGCTCGACGACGCCATGGACCTGCTGCACGCCCACGGCATCGCCGTCGACCTGGCCACAGCGACCGCATCCCCGCCGCCCTGGCTGACCACGATGCACCCGGAGATCCTGCCGATCGACCGAGACGGCCGCACCATCTGGCCCGGCGCCCGGCAGCACTGGCGGCCGACTTCGCCGATCTTCCGATTGCACGCGCTCCGCCTGACCCGCGCACTCGCCGAGCGGTACCGCGACCACCCGGCGCTGACCGCCTGGCATGTGAACAACGAACTGGGCGGCGACAACGCCTACGACTACTCCGACGACGCCGCGACCGCGTTCCGGCACTGGCTGCGCCGCCGATACGGCACCCTGGAGGCCCTCAACCGGGCCTGGGCGACCACGTTCTGGTCACAGCAGTACAGCGACTGGGCGCAGATCCTGCCACCACGGCTGGCGACCACGCACCCCAACCCGACGCAGCAACTGGACTTCAAGCGGTTCTCCTCCGATGCGCTCAAGGACCACCTGCGCGCCGAACGATCCGTGCTGTACGAAGTGACCCCGAACATTCCCGTCACCACCAACTTCATGGTCATGGGCTGGTCCAAGGCCATCAACTACGCCGACTGGGCCGCCGAGGTCGACTTCATCGCCAACGACCACTACACGACGCCGGGCCCGCAGGCGCACGACGAACTGTCGTTCTCCGCAAACCTCACCGCGAACCTGGCCGGCGGGCGGCCGTGGTACCTCATGGAGCACTCCACCAGCGCGCTCAACTGGCAGCCGATCAACGTCGCCAAAGCGCCTGGCGAGATGGCCCGTGACTCGCTCACGCACGTCGCCCACGGCGCTGACGCGGTCTGCTTCTTCCAATGGCGCCAGTCCGCGGCGGGCGCCGAGAAGTACCACTCGGCGATGCTGCCCCACGCCGGCGTCGACAGCACCATCTTCCGCGCCGTCACCGATCTCGGCGCCACGTTGCGCGATCTCGCCGAGGTGGCCGGCACGACGCGCCGGCCGGCCGGCGCGGCCATCGTCTTCAACTGGGAGTCCTGGTGGACGGCCGAACACGACGCACACCCCAGCGACCGGCTCCGCTACCGGCAGGAGGCCCTCGACTGGTACACCGCCTTTCTCGAACTCGGTATCCGCGCGGACGTGGTTCCCGTCGACGCGCCGCTGCATCGCTACGGTCTGCTCGTCGCCCCGATCCTGCATGTCGTGCCCGGCGCGCTCGCCGAACGGCTGGGCAGCTACGTCGCCGGTGGCGGCCACCTCGTCACCACCTACTTCTCCGGCATCGTCGACGAGCACGACCACGTCTGGCTGGACGGCTACCCGGGAGCCCTGCGCGATCTGCTCGGCATCAGGATCGACGAGTTCGGTCCCCTGCCCGACGAGCAGAGCGTCGAGCTCGACAACGGCACGGTGGGCACCCTGTGGACCGACCGCATCGACCTCACGGACCCCGCGACCGAGGTCCTGGCCCGGTACGGCCAGGGCGGCCAGACTGGCCGCCCGGCCATCACCCGTCGGGCCGTCGGGTCCGGATCCGCCGCCTACGTCTCCACCCGCCTACGGCCCGCCGGGCTCACCGTCGTCCTGGCCGACCTGGCGAAACGAGCCGGCATCCACAGCGAACTCCCGCCGAGCCTGCGCGGTCGGGTCGAACTGGTCGTACGCGGACCGTACTGGTTCCTGATCAACCGTACCGGGCAGCCCCTGGACATCTCCGCAGTCAGCGGCGAACGGATCGGCGCTGGGGCCGGCGTCCTGGAACCGCGCGCCGTGGCGGTCCTGCGTCGCGCCGCGGTCCCGGACTCGGCCGGTAAGTGATGATCACTTGGCCCTCGGCGCCCGCTACGGCGCTGCCTGGACTGAACCGTGCCGCCCCATTTCGCAGCGACGACCCGAGGCTCCGGATATCGCGGCCCCTGGTCCGGACGCTGCGCCCGGAGCCGGCCGATGCCTGATCTGGTCACGCTTGGCGAGGCCATGATGGTCGTGCGCACCACGGCCGTCGGCCCGCCGCGGCCCGGCACTGCGGCGCAGCTGTCGTTCGCCGGAGCGGAGTCGACGGTCGCGATCGGGGTCCGGCGGCTCGGCCACTCGGCGCGGTGGATCGGGCGTCTGGGTACGGACGCCTTCGGTGACATGATCCTGGCCGCGCTGCGCGCCGAAGGCGTTGGCGTCGACGCGGTCGCTCGCGACGCGGACCGGCCCACCGGTCTGCTGGTCCGTCATCGGCGTACCGCGGACCGGGCGGCTGTGGCCTACTACCGCACGGGCGGTGCCGGGGCGGCTGTGGGGCCGCGCGACGTTCCCGCCGACGCGCTGCCGGCGGCACGCGTGCTGCACGTGACCGGAATTACCCCGGCGCTCGGGGAACAACCACGCGCCGCGGTCGAGGCCATGGTGGCGGCGGCCCGCCAGGTGCGCGCCCGGATCACCTTCGACGTCAACTACAGGCGTCGCCTGTGGTCCGCGTCCGAGGCCCGGCCGGTGCTGCGTCGACTGGTTGCGGGATCCGCGACCGTGTTCGCCGGGGCCGAGGAGGCCGCTCTCGTGCTCGATCGGCCGGGGCCGGTGGACGCGGTCCAGCTGGCCCGCGGTCTGGCCGAGCTCGGCCCTGAGGAGGTCGTGCTGAAGCTCGGGGCGGCGGGTGCCCTCGTGCTGGCCGGCGATGACGTCGCACGGGTGCCGGCCGTTGCGGTGACGGCCGTGGACGTCGTCGGGGCGGGCGACGGATTCGTCGCGGGCTACCTGTCGGGTCTGCTGGACGAGCTGCCTCCGGCGGGCCGGTTGGCCCGCGGCGCCATCTGCGGGGCGTTCGCGGTGTCCACCACGGGGGACTGGGAGGGTCTGCCGACACGCGCGGAGCTCGGCCTGCTCACCGGCGCGGATGTGGTGCGGTGACTCTGGTGCGAACTGGTCCCGCTACCGCAGGTCGACCACGAGGACGTTCGACATCCTCGTGCCCGGGTCATCCGACGCCGGCCGACAGTCGTGAATCCGGTGGCGGGGCGGGGCCGTTCCTTGCCAGACTCGGCCCCGTGCGAGAGCCGGACCGCTTCCGAGCCGCCGTACGCCTCTGGGCGGCCGGCGGTCCCGACGCGGCGACGGCCGCAGGCGTGGCCCGGGAACTGGCCGCCGGCCTGCGCGCCGTCGTGCTCGTCGAGGGGGTCAGCGACCAGCGTGCGGTGGAGGCGCTGGCGGAGCGACGGGGTCGCGACCTGGCCGCCGAGGGTGTGTGCGTGGTGCCGCTCGGAGGCGCGATGAGCGTTGGTCGGTACCTGCGGCTGTTCGGGGCGCACGGCCTTGCCGTGACCGTACGGGGGCTGTGTGACGAGGCCGAGGAGGGCTTCTTCAGTCGTGGCCTGGAGCAGGCGGGTCGCGGCGCCGGCCTGACCCGGTCGGCGATGGAGGTGCTCGGCTTCCACGTGTGCGTGACCGACCTGGAGGACGAGCTGATCCGCGCGCTCGGCAGCGACGGCGTCGAGCGGGTCGTCGCGGAGCAGGGGGACCTGGCCCGGTTGCGGGTCTTCCAGAACCAGCCCGCCCAACGTGGACGGTCGGTCGAGCGGCAACTGCGTCGTTTCCTGGGCACGATGAGTGGCCGCAAGGCCCGCTACGCGGGGGCCCTCGTACGCGCTCTCGAGCCCGGTGCCGTCCCCCGCCCGCTGGACCGGCTGCTCGCCGGCTGACCGGCCCGACTCCGGTTGGTCGACCCGACCGGGGCTGACCGAGCCGATCCCGGCCGACCCGCCCGGATCCGGCCGCGCGCGGGCGTCGGCGCGGGGTTCTGCCGAGGGCAGATCCGCTCCCGGTGAACAGGAGTGCCGCCCGCCGCCCCGGGCCGGCAGGGTGGAGCCCATGAGATTGCTGGTGTTGGGCGGTACGGGTTTCGTGGGCGGTGCGACGGTCGCCGAGGCGGTACGCCGGGGCTGGTCGGTGACGGTGTTCAACCGGGGGCTGCACGGGTCGGTCCCTCCGGGCGTACACCTGTTGCGGGGTGATCGGAGCGCGCCCGACGGTCTGGCCGCGCTGGCCGGCGGCGAGTGGGACGTGGTGGTGGACACCTGGGACGGCGCGCCGCGCGCCGCGCGCGACGCGGCCCGCGCCCTGGTCGACGCCGTCGGGCACTACGTGTACGTGTCGAGCGGCTCGGTCTACGCCGACCCCGTGGTGCCCGGCTCGGACGAGACCGCGCCGGTGGCCGACGCCGACCCGGCCGCTGTCGACGGCGACTACCAACAGCTCAAGGCGGGGGCGGAGCGGGCGGTGCGGGAGGTGTTCGGGAACCGCGCGCTTGTGGCCCGGGCCGGGCTGATCCTCGGTCCGGGGGAGGACATCGGCAGGCTGCCCTGGTGGCTGAACCGGATGGCGCGGGGCGGCGACGTGCTCGCCCCCGGCCCGGCCGAGCTGCCGATCCAGTGGATCGACGTGCGCGACCTGGCCGGCTGGATGCTGGACCAGGGCGAGCGGGGGCAGGGCGGCACGTTCAACGCGATCAGCCGCCCCGGGCACTCCACAATGGGTGAGCTGCTGGGCGAGTGCGTCGCGGTCACCGGCTCCGACGCCCGGCTGCGCTGGACCGACCCCGAGTCCATCCTCGCCGCCGGCGTGGAGCCGTGGAACGACCTGCCGATCTGGTTGCCGCTCGGGCATCCGTACCGCTGGCTGTTGGAGCGGGACACCAGCCGGGCCCACGCGGCGGGGTTGACCTGCCGGCCGGTGGCCGAGACGGTGGCGGACACGTGGCGGTGGCTGCGGGAGGTCGGCACCGTCCCGCCGCGCGCCGGCAGGCCCGGCCGCGGTTCGGTCGGCCTGGACCCGGCACGGGAGGCGGCGCTGCTCGCCGCCGAGCCGGCGGGCTGAGCTCATCGAGGATCCACGGGCGATCAGCCGCGGTGTACCGGGTGGTCCAGCACCTCGTCGACCACCCGACGTGGGGTCGGTCGGCCCGGCTGGCCGTACCCGATCCGCAGCACCATCTGCGGCGTGCCGAACCGCCCCAGCGACAACCGTAACTGCTCCCGCGCGGTGGGCACCTCGATCGGCTGGGACAGCATCGACACGCCCAACCCGGATTCGGTGGCGGTGAGCAGTACCCGTTGCAGGGCCTGGCCGGCGACCACCTGGTCCACTGCGGTGTTGCCGACCGAGCCGAGCACCCCCACCAGCGGCTCGGGTTCGAAGTCCCGCCCCGGCGCCCGGTCCCGTCCACCGAAGCCGCGCGTCGGCAGCACGTCCTGTGGCTCGTGCGGGGGACCGCCGGCCGAGGTGGGCACGCCGTCCGGTGCGGGCTCCTGACGCAGCCACCGCTGGCGTTCCGCCCGGTAGGCGGGGTCGCGCTCCAGCACCCGGTGCGCGCTGCGGGCGATCTCGCCGAACGCCGTCACCGCGCTCACCCCGATCAGCAGCTCCAGCCAGCACTGCTCGGCGCGGGCCGCCTCGGCGAGTTGCCACCGCGCGTCGGCCGGCACGGGGTCCGGCCAGAACGGAAGCCGGTTGCTGAACCGGCGGTGGATTGCCGCGTACAGGCTCTGCTCGGCGGGGGTGGGCCGGCGCGGGATGTCCGGCGTCAGCCGGGCCAGCAGGTCCGGCTCGGCCGGGTCGGGTCGCAGTCGTACCCGGGCGGGGATGCCGGCCACGGCCAGCGCGAGCCGCAGGTTGAACAGGGCGGCGCCGCAGGCGATCCGGACGCCCCAGCCGCTCGGGTCGGTCGCCGGCAGCCGCCGGGTGGGGTCGGCGAGCACCTCGATCCCGCCGTCGCGCAGCCGCAACCGCCAGGGCTGGGTGTTGTGCAGCGACGGTGCCCGGACTGCGTCTTCGGCGGCGGCCCGCAGGTGGTCCGCGGTGTAGACGATGTCCATGGCGAGGCTCCTTCCCGGTGTGCTGGCGCGGTGCTGCCGCCCATCCCTACCGTCCGCCGGCAGGGGAATCGCGAGCAGGGCCGGACGTCCCGACTCAGCGGGCCCGACCGCCCCTGCCGGCGAATCCCACCCAGTCCGGGTTCGAGTCGGGACCTTCGGCCCGTGCGCCCGCGCCGGCGGCGCGGGTAGAAACGAGAGATGATCCGCGTCTTCCTGCTCGACGACCACGAGGTCGTCCGCCGTGGCCTGGCCGACCTGCTGCAGAGCAGCGGTGACATCGAGGTGGTCGGCGAGTCCGGCTCCGCGCAGGAGGCCAGCCGGCGCATTCCGGCTCTGCGGCCCGACGTCGCGATCCTCGACGCCCGGCTGCCCGACGGCAACGGCATCGACGTGTGCCGCGACGTCCGGGCCGTCGACTCGTCCATCAAGGGCCTGATCCTCACCTCGTACGAGGACGACGAGGCGCTGTTCGCCGCGATCATGGCGGGGGCCGCCGGGTACGTGCTCAAGCAGATCCGTGGCACCGACCTGGTCGACGCGGTGCGGCGGGTGGCGGCCGGGCAGTCCCTGCTCGATCCGGCGATCACCGCCCGGGTGTTGGAGCGCATCCGCAACGGCGTCGAGCAGCCCCGCGAGCTGAAGTCGCTCACCGAGCAGGAGCGCCGGATCCTTGAGTACGTGGCCGAGGGGCTGACCAACAGGGAGATCGCCGGGAAGATGTTCCTGGCGGAGAAGACCGTGAAGAACTACGTCTCAAGCGTGCTGGCGAAGCTCGGCCTGGAGCGTCGCACCCAGGCCGCCGTCCTGGCCACCCGCCTGCTCGGCAAGACCACCTGAGCCGCGCCGGTCAGTCGCGCAGCGGCACTGCCCAGCACAGCTCGGTGCCGCGTGGCTGTGCCGGGCGGATCGTGAACGCGCCGCCCAGGCGGTCGGCCCGTTCCCGCAGGTTGATCAGGCCACCCCGGGCGGCTGCCGGGGCGCAGCCCACCCCGTCGTCGGTGACCGTCACGCTCACCTGCCCGCCGTCGACGCGTACGGCCACGTCGACGCTTGTGGCCTGCGCGTGGCGGACCGTGTTGGACAGCGCCTCGCGCAGCACGGCTGTGAGATCCGGGCGGACACCGTCCGGCACGGCGCTGTCCACCGGGCCGGTCACCTCCAGGTGCGGCGTGAAGCCCAGCGACTCGGCAGCCACCTCGATGGCCTCGCGGATCTCCGTGCGCAACGTGGCAGTCATCGGCGTCCGCAGCTCGAAGATGGTCCGCCGGATGTCGCGGATGGTGGCGTCGAGGTCGTCGACGGCCGCGTTTATCCGCCTCGCCACCTCGGGGCGGGCCATCATCGGCGCGGCGCTCTGCAACTGCAGGCCGGTGGCGAAGAGCCGCTGGATCACCACGTCGTGCAGGTCACGGGCGATCCGTTCGCGGTCCTCCAGGACCACGAGCAACTCCCGCTCCTCCTGACCGCGGGCCCGCTCCATGGCCAGCGCCGCCTGCCCGGCGAAGCTGCCCAGCAGCGCCATGTCCTCCTCGCTGGCGCTGCCGCCACGCTCCGGCCGGTGCGCCACGATCAGCACGCCGTGCAGCGTCTCGGCGGTGGCGAGCGGCGAGATGATCGCCGCCCCGGTGTGGAGCAGCGCCGGCCACGGCGCGGCGTGCGCCAGGTCGTCCACCTGGTCGTGCCGGCCCTCGGCCACGGCTACCCCGAAGCTGGTGTCGGCGGCCGGCAGGACCGCGCCGACAAGCGCCCGGGCCCGCTCGTCGGCGCCGTCGACGACCTCGACCGTGAACTGCGCCGTGTCGGCGTCGTGCAGCAGCACCAGCGCCAACTCCGCCTCGGCGACCTCCCGGGCGCGGCGGGCGACAAGCGCCAGCGCGTCGGTGCGGCGCACCTCACCGAGCAGCACCGTGGTGATCTCGGCGGTCGCGGCGAGCCAGCGTTCCCGCCTGTGGGCCAGCGCGTACAGGCGGGCGTTCTCGATGGCCACGCCGGCGGCGGCCGCGAGCGCGACGACGATCTCCTCGTCGTCCTCGGTGAACTGCGCGCCGCCCTGCTTGTCGGCCAGGTAGAGGTTGCCGAACACCTGGTCACGGATGCGCACCGGCACGCCCAGGAAGCTGTGCATCGGCGGGTGGTTGGCGGGGAAGCCGTACGAGCGCGGGTGCTGGGTGATGTCCGGCATGCGCAGCGGGCGTGGCTCGTCGATGAGCAGGCCGAGCACACCCCGTCCGTGCGGCAGGTCGCCGATCTGCGCGTGCTGCTCGGGCGTGATGCCGTGCACGATGAAGTCGTGCAGCAGCCGGTCCGGACCGACGACGCCCAGCGCGCCGTAGCGGGCGCCGACCAGCTCGCAGGCCGCCTGCACGATGCGTCGCAGGGTGGTGCGCAGATCCAGGTTGGTGCCGATGCCGACGACGGCGTCGAGTAGCGCCCGCAGCCGCTCCCGGCTGGTCATCACCTCACCGACCCGGTCCAGCATCTCCTGGAGCAACTCGTCGAGGCGGACCCGGGACAGCGGGCTCAGCCCGAGCGACGGCGTCGCCGGCGATTCCGGGCGGGGCTGCGGGACGCTGCTGGTCACCGCGCGATCGTAGCGCCGGCGCCGTCGTTCACCAGACCCGTCACCGCACCGCGGAGGTGTCGACCACCTGTTCCACGTCGAGCCGCGGGGTGTGCGGCGGGCCCGCGTGCGCCGGGTCCGCGATCCCCAACCGCAGCACGAGGTACGGGAAGCCGATGCCGGAGAGCATCTGACGCAGGGTCTGCCGGGTGCCCGGGACCTCCACCACCGCGCTGAGCGGCACCACCGACACGCCGAGTCGGGTGGCGGTCAGCCAGGCGGCGGAGAGCGCAGCTCCGGCGCGCAGCCAACTGTCCCGCTCGTCCTCGTCGCCGTGCAGCAGCGCGTACACCGCCGCGCGGTCGTGACCGGGGCCGACCGGCAGGCTGCCGGGACGGCCGAAGTCGCGGGCCGGCACTGTGGTCTGCGGCGGCTGCTCGGGCAGCACCTCGGCCGGCAGCCCGGTGCCGGCGCCGGCGCGACCGGTCCAGTACGCCAGCTCGGCGCGCAGCTCCGGATCCTCGGCCTCGACCGTGTCGGCGTGCCCTGCCGTGGCGGCCAGCTCCAGCACCTGGTCGCGGTCGAGGACCTGCAACCGCCCGCCCTCGGTCGTGACCGCCCGGGTGATCGCCTCGATAGCAGTGGTGGGGACTTCCTCGTCGCTGACCGGCCGCCGGTCGGTGTGCCGGACCGACATGCACTGCACCATCCGCATGGCGTCCGGGTCCGCCCCGGTCCGGCTCAGGTCCGTCAGCCGGGCCAACAGGTCGGTGTCGCCCGGGTCGGGCAGGCGCCGCACCACCGCGCGCCAGCCCTCGGCGGCGAGCGCCAGCCGGGCGTGGTGCAGGGCGGCCCCGCAGCTGATCGCCAGCAGCCGGCCCTCCGGGTCGCCGGCCGCCAGTTGCCGGTCCGCGACGGTACGCAGCTCCAACGCGTCGGGCAGCACCCGCCAGCGCCACGGCTGGGTGTTGTGCACCGAGGGGGCGTGGCCGGCGGTCGCGGCGGCCTCCGCCAACGCGGTGGTCAGCTGGCTGTCCTGACTCATGATCACGACCTTTCCGCCTCTGCCCATCGTGCCTCACCCGGCGGCGTGGTGCGGGGGGATGCCGGTCCATCCTCGGGCATCGGAGGGCGAACCCACACGGGTCGGAGGTCCCGGTCGGCCCGGGACGTTGCGCCCGCCTGCGCCGGGCCGATCGGCCGCCGAAAACGCGCACCGGGGCAGGCCGCGAGCTGCGACGATGCGCAGGTGAAGGCGGAGCCGGCCGAGTGCGTACCGGAGCGGCCGGCTCGAAGCCGCCTCCGGCGCTTGTGGGCGTGGGCGCCGCTGGTCGGGCTGGGTGTCGCCGTACTGGCGGGTGCGGCGCTGCGGATCGCCGGTCGGGCCGGCGCGGCGGACCTGATCTGGGCGGCCGTCACGGTGGCGGCGCTGCTGCCCGCCGTCTGGTCGATGCTGCGGGCGCTGTGGCGCCGGCACTTCGGCGTGGACGTGATCGCCGTGCTGGCTCTGGCCGGTGCGCTCGGGGTCGGCGAGTACCTGGCCGGTGCGGTGATCGCGGTGATGGTGGCGACCGGACGGTCGCTGGAGGCGTACGCGCAGCGCCGGGCGACCCGCGACCTGCGGGCCCTGCTGGAGCACGCTCCGCGTACCGCGCGTCGGCGCGGTCCCGGCGGCGCGATCGAGGTGGTGCCCCTGGACCGGGTGGCCGTGGCGGACCGGTTGCTTGTCGGCCCGGGGGACGTGGTGCCGGTCGACGGGACCATCGACGAGGCGGCCACCCTGGACGAGTCGGTGGTCACCGGGGAGTCCCGGCTGGCGCAGAGGGCGGCCGGCGAGGCGGTGGCCAGTGGTGTGATCAACGCCGGCGCCGGGTTCGGCATGCGGGCGACGAAGAGCGCGGCGCAGAGCACCTATGCCGGGATCGTCCGGCTGGCCGAGGAGGCGACCGCGCACAAGGCGCCCATGGTGCGGCTGGCGGACCGGTACGTCGCCGCGTTCGTGCCGTTCACGCTGGTCCTGGCCGGGTTGGCGTGGCTGCTCTCCGGCGACCTGGTCCGGGCGGTGGCGGTGCTGGTGGTGGCCACCCCCTGTCCGCTGCTGCTGGCCACGCCGATCGCGATCGTGTCCGGGCTGTCCCGGGTGGCCCGGCGCGGGGTGCTGGTCCGCGACGGCGGCGCGCTGGAGCTGCTCGGACGGGCTCGTACCCTGCTGGTCGACAAGACCGGCACGCTGACGGCCGGGCGTCCGCGCGCCGCCGAGACGGTCGTCGCGCCGGGCGGCGACCGGGACGAGGTGCTGCGGCTGGCGGCGTCGGTGGAGCAGCTCTCCCCGCACGTGCTGGCCACCGCGCTGGTTCGGCAGGCCCGCGAGCGGGGTCTGGCGCTGACCGAGCCGACCGGGGTGACCGAGGAGGCGGGCCGGGGGGTGAGCGGCCGGGTCGACGGGCGGTTGATCCGGGTCGGCCAGTTCACCGGCGAGCTGCCCGAGTGGGCGGACCCCGTGCGGGCCCGCACCGAACTGGCCGGCTGGTCCGCGGTGTGGGTGAGCGACGAGGAAAGCCCGCTGGGCGTGATCCTGCTGGAGGATCCGGTACGCCCCGATGCCCGCCGGACCGTGCGCCGGCTGCGCGCGGCGGGCCTGCGGCGGATCGTGATGGTCACCGGTGACCGGCCGGCCACCGCCGCCCAGGTCGCCGAGGCGGTCGGCGTCGACGACGTGCTCGCCCGGTGTACGCCGCAGGAGAAGGTGGACCGGGTCCGGGCGGAGGCCGAGCGGGCGGTCACGGTGATGGTCGGCGACGGGGTGAACGACGCTCCGGCGCTGGCCCAGGCGCACGTGGGTGTGGCGATGGGCGCGACCGGCGCGAGCGCATCCGCGGACGTCGCCGACGCCGTACTCAGCGTGGACCGGCTGGACCGGCTCGCCGACGCGGTGGAGATCGCCCGGTACGCCCGCCGCATCGCGGTGCAGAGCGCCACCGTCGGGATGGGGCTCGCGGTGCTCGCGATGGTCGTGGCAGCGTCCGGCCGGCTGCCGCCGGTCGCCGGCGCGTTCCTGCAGGAGGGCATCGACGTGCTGGTCATCCTCAACGCGTTGCGGGCCCTCCGCGGTGGGCTGCGCCGCCGCGACGTCCCGCCGCGTACCCGGGAGCTGCTCGCCCGCTACGCCGGGGAGCACCAGGCGGTCCGGGACGTGCTGGCCGGGCTGCGCGACACCGCCGACCTGGTCGCCGCCGACCCGGCCTCGCCGAGGTGCCTGCCGGCGGTACGCGAGACGCACCGCCGGCTGAGCGACAAGGTGTTGCCGCACGAGGCAGCCGAGGAACGGCAGCTCTATCCCGCGCTGGCCGACCCGCTGGGCAGCGGGGAGGCGACCTCGACGATGAGCCGGGCGCACGTGGAGATCCGCCGCCAGGTCGACCTGCTCGGCGCGCAGCTCGCCCAGACCGCCGACGGCCGGCTGCGTCCGGATCAGGTGCCCGACCTGCTGGCCACCCTCTACGGGCTGGACGCGGTGCTGCGCCTGCACCTGGCTCAGGAAGAGGAGGAGTTCTTCTCCCTCGACTCGTCCGACCCGTCCGACCCGGCGCCTGCGCACCGCTGATCCGAGCCGACAGCACATCCGCCGGGCGTGCCGTGCGCCCCGGGAGACGTCAGCGTTCCCGGACCACCGCGACCGGGCAGCCGGCGTGCTGGATCAGCTGCTGGCTCACCGAGCCGAGCAGCATTCCCGCCAGGCCGCCCCGGCCACGGCTGCCGACCACCACCAGCTGCGCCGACCGGCTCGCCTCGATGAGCATCGCCGCCGGGCTGCCCCCGACCACGTCGACGGTCATGCTCAGCTCGGGATACGTCCGCCGCCACGGCTCCAGCGTCTCCTGCACGGCGGCCCGCTCGTCAGGCGCTCCGGCCGCCCCGCCGGGGCCGGGCGTCCACGCGTGCAGCACGCGTAGCGGAACCCGTCGCTGGGCCGCCCGTTCCGCCGCGAAGCCGAGCGCCACGAGCGATGGCGCCGAACCGTCCACGCCGACCGCCACCGGGGCGTCCGGTCCGCCTGCCGTTCCGTCGCGGACCACCACGACCGGGCAGTGCGCGTGGGCGGCGACCGCCACCGCCGTCGACCCGGCCAGCAGCCCGCCGAACCCGCCGTGACCTCGGCTGCCGAGCACCAGCAACCCCGCGTCGGCGGAGCGTTCCTGCAACACCAGGGCGGGCGGCCCGTCGTACACCTCGCTGGTGATCGTCAGGCCGGGATGCGCGGCGGCGGCGTCCGCCGCGGCCTTGCGGACCAGGTCGTCGGCCTGCCGCCGGGCGGTGTCGTCCGGCCACACGCCGGGCGCCACGCCCGGACCGACCCAACTGGCCACCGTCAGCCATTCGAAGACGTACGCCAGCCGCACCGGCTGGCCGCTGCGCTCGGCCTCGGTCAGCGCCCAGTCCAGGGCCACCGACGCGTCGGTGGAGCCGTCGTAGCCGACCAGGATCTCCGCGTCCCGCACGTCGTCCTCCTCAGGGGTTTGTCGGGTCGGTCTCGCGGACCCAGCGCCACTCGGCGACCCGGGGGTCGTCCTCGCCGTGCTCGCGTGTGTAGTCGCGGGCGGCCTGGCGGGCGTCGACCATCTGCTGACGCAGGTGCGCGGCGCGGGCGCCCAGGCCGGGTACCCGGTCGATGACGTCGATGACCAGGTGGAACCGGTCCAGGTCGTTGAGCATCACCATGTCGAACGGGGTGGTGGTGGTGCCCTCCTCCTTGTAGCCGCGCACGTGCAGGTTGTCGTGGTTGGAGCGGCGGTAGGTCAGGCGGTGGATCAGCCACGGGTAGCCGTGGTAGGCGAAGATGACCGGCCGGTCCGCGGTGAAGATGGTGTCGAACTCCTTGTCCGGCAGCCCGTGCGGGTGTTCGGTGTCCGGCTGCAGACGCATCAGGTCGACCACGTTGACCAGCCGCACCTTCAGCTCCGGCAGGTGTTCGCGCAGCAGCTCGGTGGCGGCGAGCGTCTCCAGGGTGGGCACGTCACCGCAGCAGGCCAGGACGACGTCCGGCTCGCTGCCGCCGTCGCTGCTGGCCCACTCCCAGATGCCCAGCCCGCGGCGGGTGTGCTGGATCGCCTCGGTCATCGTCAGCCAGTTCGGCGCCGGCTGCTTACCGGCCACCACCACGTTTATGTAGTGCCGGCTGCGTAGGCAGTGGTCCATCGTGGAGAGCAGGGTGTTGGCGTCCGGCGGCAGGTAGACCCGCACCACCTCGGCCTTCTTGTTGACCACGTGGTCGATGAAGCCCGGGTCCTGGTGCGAGAAGCCGTTGTGGTCCTGCCGCCACACGTGGCTGGAGAGCAGGTAGTTCAGCGAGGCGAGGGGCTGCCGCCAGGGGATCGCCCGGGTCACCTTCAGCCACTTGGCGTGCTGGTTGAGCATCGAGTCGACGATGTGGATGAACGCCTCGTAGCTGGTGAAGACGCCGTGCCGGCCGGTCAGCAGGTAACCCTCCAGCCAGCCCTGGCACAGGTGCTCGGAGAGCACCTCCATGACCCGGCCGTCGGGGGAGAGGTGGTCGTCGCCGGGGACCGTGGCGCCCATCCAGGCCCGGTCGGTCACCTCGAAGGCGGCGCCCAACCGGTTGGACGCGACCTCGTCCGGGCCGAACAGCCGGAACGACTGCGGGTTGGCGCTGATCACGTCGCGGATCCACGGGCCGAGCACCCCTGTCGCGCCTGCCATCGGCTGACCCGGCTCCCGGACGTCCACGCCGTAGTCGCGGAAGTCGGGCAGGGTCAGGTCGCGCAGGACCACTCCGCCGTTGGTGACCGGGTTGGCGCTCATCCGTCGGTCACCGCGTGGCGGCAGTGTCCGCAGCTCGTCGACCGGGGCGCCGGTGGCGTCGAACAGCTCCTCCGGCCGGTAGCTGCGCAGCCAGTGCTCCAGCTCGGCCAGGTGCGCCGGGTTGTCGCGTACGCCCGACAGTGGCACCTGGTGAGCGCGGTACGTGCCCTCCACCTGGGTGCCGTCGACCTCGCGGGGGCCCGTCCAGCCCTTCGGCGTGCGCAGCACGATCATCGGCCAGCGGGGACGCTCGACGACGCCGCCGGAGCGTGCCCGGCGCTGGATCGCGGCGATCTCGTCCAGCGCCCGGTCCATCGTGGCCGCGAGCGTGCGGTGCACCACCGCCGGGTCGTCGCCGGACACCACGTACGGCTGGTAGCCGGAGCCCCGCAGGATGCCGAGCAGGTCCTCCTCGGGGATCCGGGCCAGCACGGTCGGGTTGGCGATCTTGTAGCCGTTGAGGTGCAGGATGGGCAGCACCGCGCCGTCGCGGGCCGGATTGAGGAAGACGGTGGAGAGCCAACTGCCGGCAAGCGGCCCGGTCTCCGCCTCACCGTCGCCGATTACGCAGGCCACCACGAGGTCCGGATTGTCGAACGCGGCGCCGTAGGCGTGGCTCAGGGCGTACCCCAGCTCGCCGCCCTCGTGGATCGAGCCCGGCACGTCCGCCGCGACGTGGCTGGGGATGCCGCCGGGGAAGGAGAACTGTCGGAACAGCCGGGCCATCCCGGCCTCGTCGCGGCCCACGTCGTGGTAGCGCTCCGACCAGGTGCCCTCCAGCCACGTGTTGGCCACGATGGCCGGGCCGCCGTGCCCCGGCCCGGTGACCAGCATGGCGTTCACGTCGCGAGCGACGATCACCCGGTTGAGGTGGGCGTAGATCAGATTGAGCCCCGGGCTGGTGCCCCAGTGCCCGAGCAGCCGGGGCTTGATGTCGTCGGGGGTCAGCGGCTCGCGCAGCAGGGGGTTGCCCAGCAGGTAGATCTGCCCGACGGTGAGGTAGTTCGCGGCACGCCAGTAGGCGTCCAGCCGGCGCAGCTCCTCGTCGGTGAGTGCGCGGTGCACGTCGAGAGCGGTGTCCATGATGCTGCCTCTCGCGGGTAGCGGGTGGGTGTCCGGCTTCCAGCCTCGCCGCTGCCGGCGCGGCGGGTCAGGGCCGTTGGTCCCGGGCCGGGCGGGCGTCGGGCCCGGTGAGCGGCATCTCGGCCAGGCCGCGTACGACGACCACCGGGGCGGGGGAGTGGTAGAGCAGGGACTGGGCGACCGCGCCGAGCATGGCTCGTCCGGGTTCGTCGCCCCGGGCGGCGACCACCGCCAGTTGGGCCGACCGGGACGTGTCGACGAGCACCTGCCCGGGGTCGCCACGGACGACCCGGCACTCGGTGGGCACTCCGCTGTGCCGGTCGGCGTGGCGGGCCAGGGCCTCGCCGAGCTGTTCGGCTACCGCGTCGGTGTCCTCGTCGCTCTCCACCACCCGTAGCGCCACGAGGCGGGCGTCGCGCCGGAAGGCGCACTCCACGGCCCAACGCAGGGCGAGGTGGGAGCTGGGTGAGCCGTCCACCCCGACCAGGATCGGGCCCGGTGGCGGTGGTTCGCGGCGGACCACGAGCAGCGGGCAGTCGGCCCGCGCGGCCAACTGCACGGCGGCCGTCTCGGCCGGGACGCACTGGCCGCTGCCTGCCATTCCGCTGTCGCCGACAGCCAGCAGGAAGGCAGTCTCGGACCGGCGGATGAGGGTGGGCAGCAGGCCGCTCTCGACGATCTCCGCGCGCACGGTCAGACCGGGTTCGACATGGTGGGCGAGCTGGGCGGCCCGGGTGATCAGTCTCTCGGCCTGATCCCGGGGCGCCGCGACGGTCTCCGCCGCGAAGGCCGCGTGCCAGTCGAAGGTGTGCACCACGTGCAGGGGGCGGCCGTGCCCGGCGGCCTCCTGCGCGGCCTGCTCCACGACGGGAAGGTCACCGTCCGAGCCGAGGCCGACAAGCACCTCCGCGTCGGCGGATACGGCCATCCGATATCACCTCCCGGGCGTCGCGCCCGGCACGACCGCGCTGTCTCCTGACCGAGGGTAGTCGGGTGGCCACGATGATGGGCCGGTTCCGGCCGGTGGTCAGCACATCGACGGCGAGGCGGCCGGCCCGTCAACAAAGGTTGACAGGAGTGGTGCTGTCAACGTATGTTGACGACATGAGTCAGGCGACGGAACTCGCGGCGGCAGCCGGCAGCACCGACCCCCGGGTCGGGCTGCGCGCCGTCCGCGCGCTGCGCCGGCTGCTCGAGCGACTCGAGGTGGTCCAGGTGGACAACGCCCGACGGCAGGGCTGGTCCTGGCAGGAGATCGCCGACGCGCTCGAGGTCAGCCGGCAGGCGGTGCACAAGAAACACGCTGGGCGACCGGCGGTCAACTCATCCTGGGAGGCGTGATGTTCGAACGGTTCACCGACCGGGCGCGCGGCGTGGTGCGGCAGGCGCTGGAGGAGGCGCGGGCCGAGGGCCAGCGGCCGGTCGGCACCGAGCACCTGCTGCTCGCCCTCCTGGCCGACGAGGCCGGCCTCGCCAGCCGGGTGCTGACCGACGCCGGGGTACGCGCCGACGACCTGCGCGAGCGGGTCCGGCGGCACACCAGCAGCGGAGGCGCCGGCCTCGGTGACGCGGACGCGGCGGCGCTGCGCGAGATCGGCATCGACCTGGCCGCCATCGTGGCCCGCGTCGAAGAGTCCTTCGGCCCCGACGCGCTGCGCGAGGCCGTGCCGGCGCCGCGCAGCCGCTGGAGGCGTCGACGCCACCTCGGCGGGCCGTTCTCGCCCCGGTCGAAGAAGGCGCTGGAGCTGTCGCTGCGGGAGGCGCTGCGGCTGCGCCACAAGCACATCGGCACCGAGCACATCCTGCTCGGGGTGCTGCGTGAGGGCCACGGGCTGGGCGCGCTTGTGCTCACCGAATCGGGGGTCGACCTCGACGATCTGCGCCGACGGGTGGAGACCGCGCTGCGCACGGCGGCGTGACGGGCACCCACGCGTTGAAACCTGTCTGTGGCACTTCCGACGCCTACCGCCCGCCGGGTCGCTGAAGGCGGCCCGGTGCTGCACACTGGCGCCGTGGATGCTGGACAGGACAGGCGCCCCTCAGGTGGCGACGGCGGGCTGCGCTCCGCCGTGGTGGTCAACCCGGCGAAGGTCGACGATCTCGACGAGCTGCGCCGCACCGTGAACGACGCCCTGACCGCCGCCGGCTGGCCCGAGCCGCAGTGGTTCGAGACCACGGTCGACGACCCGGGCCGGGGCCAGACCGAGCAGGCCGTAAAGGCAGGCGTCGACCTGGTCTTCGCCTGCGGCGGCGACGGCACCGTGATGTCCTGCGTCAGCGGGCTCGTCGGCACCGACGTGGCCCTCGCCGTGCTGCCGCAGGGCACCGGCAACCTGCTCGCCGCCAACCTCGGGCTGTCCACCGACCTCGCGGCGGGGCTCCAGGTCGCCGTCGAACGCGGCCGGCGGCTGCTCGACGTCGGCGCGGTCGAGAACCAGTACTTCACAGTCATGGCCGGCATGGGCTTCGACGCCCAGATGCTGGAAGCCACAAACGAGACCACCAAGGCCCGTATCGGCTGGCCCGCGTACGTCGTGGGCGCTGCCCGGCACCTGCGGGACCGGCCGATGCGCGTGCAGATCCGCATCGACGACCGCCCGCCGCTGCGCCGCCGGGCCCGCACAGTCATGATCGCCAACGTCGGCCGACTCCAGGGCGGTGTGACCCTGCTGACCGAGGCCGAGCCGGACGACGGCTGGCTCGACGTCGCCGTGCTCACGCCCCGCAACCTGCGGCACTGGCTCGCGCTCGGCTGGGCGGTGGTTCGCCGCAGCGGCCAGGTGCCGCAGATGGAGGTCTTCCGCGCCCGCCGCGTGGTGGTCAGCAGCAACCGGGCCCAGCCCCGGGAACTGGACGGCGACCTCATCGCACCGGGTCGACGACTGCGCGCCGAGATCCGGCCCAAGGCGCTCTGGCTCTGCGTCCCGCAACCCGAGGACGCCCCCGACCTGTCCGTTGACGCCCAGGGCGCCGGGGAGCGGGGCGAGCAGCTGATCGAGGAAGCGCGCCGTGAGTAGCACCCGGATCGTGCCGGAGACCCGGCTGATGGCCAACGACGAGCTGTCCGCCGACGACGCCTGGCACACACTGCGCCGCAAGGGCAGCTGGCACCTGCTGCGCGACGCGTTCATCAGGTTCCGCTACGGCGACGGGTTCAGCCACTCCCGCGCCTTCGCGCTGCAGCTCTGCCTCGCCGTGGTGCCGTTCCTGATCGCCCTCACCGGCCTGATCAGCGAGCTGGGTGTCGAGGAGGGCGGCCAGGTGGTCGCCGACACCGTGCTGGCGCTCACGCCGGGCCAGAGCGCGCAGATGGTCGGCGAGCTGCTCGGCGAGGGCGAACGCGTCGAGGACGCCGGCGAGCTGGCGCTCACCCTCGGTCTGCTCACCGGGCTTGTCGCGCTGACCACCACGATGGCCCAGATCGAGCGGGGCGCCAACCGCATCTACGGGGTCGAGCGGGACCGCCCGGCCCTGTGGAAGTACCTGCGGGCGGCCATCCTGGCCGTCACCGCCGGCCTGCCCGCCCTGGCCGGCTTCCTGATCCTCGTCGGCGGCGGGGCGATGGGCGACTCGGTCCGCAGACACTACGAGTGGGGCGCGGTCGCCAACGGCATCTGGGACGTGGTCCGCTTCCCGCTGAGCCTCGGACTGACCGTGCTCGCCGTGGCCGTGCTGTTCCGGCACGCGCCACGCCGTAACCAGCCCGGCCTGTCCTGGCTGTTCTTCGGCGCGGGCATCGCCACCGCCCTGTGGTGGCTGGCCAGCCTGCTGCTCGCCGCGTACGTGCGGTTCAGCGAGGGCTTCGGCCAGACCTATGGCGCGCTCACCGGCATGATGGCGCTGCTGCTCTGGGCCAACCTGACAGGCATGGCGCTCTTCGGCGGGCTGGCCTTCGCCGCCCAGTTGGAGGCGCTGCGCATAGGTGTGGAGGAGCCGGCGCAGCCCGACCTGTGGGAGCCCGAGGCCGACCGCGTCGAGCTCTTCGACACCGGGGACATGACGGCCCTCTGAGCGCCGCCGGGGTGTACGCCTGACCCGGATCGGGTACAGCGCCTCGCCAGGTACGACAAGGGAGGTGTGGGGTGACCGCGGTCAAAGAGGTGGCTCGGCGTCCGATCGGCCATTTCGCCGAACGGAGCATCGCCGGCCTGGCGGCCGTCACCGGCGCCGGCGTGGCGTTCGGGCTGTTGTTGTTGCTCGTGCGGGTGCGGTGGAGCCCATTGCAGGACGCCGACCACGCGGTCGCCGAGTGGTTCAACTCGCTCGTCGCCCCGCACCACCCGCTGGTCACCGTGCTGCAGGCGGTGACCGACCTGGGCGGCCGGCCGATCCTCATCTGGCTTGTCACCATCGCGGTGGTCGGGCTGCTGATCCGACGGCAGCCCCGGCTGGCCGTCTACCTGATCATCACCGGGGTCGGTGGGCTGATCCTCGACCCGTCGCTCAAGACGCTCGTCGGCCGGCTCCGCCCGGTGGTGGACATCCCGGTCGCCAGCGCACCGGGCAACAGCTTCCCGAGCGGGCACGCGCTCGGCTCGTTCGTCGCGTACGGGGCGCTGCTGCTGGTGTTCCTGCCGGCGATGGCGCCGCGCTGGCGCAAGCCCGCGATCGTCGGCGTCGGTGTGCTGGTGGCGCTGATCGGGTTGACCCGGATCGCGCTGGGCGTGCACTTCGTCTCCGACGTGCTGGCCGGCTGGCTGCTCGGCGCCGTGTGGCTGGGCGTGACCGCGTACGCCTTCCGGCTGTGGCGGCGCGAGCGTGGCCGGCCGGTGCCGCCGCTGAGCGAGGGGCTGGAGCCGGAGGCCGGGCACGACATCGCCCCCGCCCCCGCCGAGGAGCACGTGCTGGCGCACCCCCGCTCGGCGGTGGCCGAGCTGCTGGTCGGCTGGGTGCTGGTGTTCGGCGCGCTGTACGGCTTCGGCACGTACGTCAGCTACCACGCCAAGGGCACCTTCTTCGACACCCTCGACACCGAGGTCCCGCGCTGGTTCGCCGCCCGGCACACCGACTTCCTGACCGAGGTGAGCTGGTGGTGGAGCAAGTTCGGGGACACCCACGCGATCCTGCTCATCTCGCTTGTGTTCTGCCCGCTGGTGCTCGCGGTGTGGCGGCGGTGGCGACCGGTGCTGTTCGTGGCGCTGGCCATGGTCGGTGAGCTGACCCTCTTCCTCGCCTCGGCGCGGGCGGTCGAGCGGCCACGGCCCCCGGTGGAGAACCTGGACGGGCAGATGCCCACGTCCTCCTTCCCGTCCGGGCACATCGCCGCGACGATCTGCGTCTGGCTGGCGATCACCCTCATCGTGTTCCCGCGTACCGACCGCTGGTGGCGGTGGATCTTCGTGGCGCTGGCCGTGATCATGCCGGCCGGGGTGGCCACCTCGCGGATGTACCGGGGGATGCACCACCCGACCGACTTCATGGGCGCGATCCTGCTCTCCGCCCTCTGGATCGGGCTGCTCTATCTCGTGATCCGCCCGAACGCCGACCTGAAGGAGGGCAACCAGCCGGCAATCGAGTCGGAGGACGTGGACACCCTCGACGACGAGCTGGCGCGCGCCGGCCGAGCGGACTGAGCGCCGCCGTGCGGGTGCTGACCTGGAACATCCGCACCGGCGGCCGGGACCGCAACGGCACCGACCGGCTGGATCAGGTGGTCCAGGTCGTCAACGAGCAGGCACCGGACGTGCTGGCCCTGCAGGAGCTGCGCGGCTTCGACTCGGACGGGTTGCTGGCCGACGTGGCGGGTCGGGTGGGGATGACGCCCCACCTGGCCCGGTCCTGCTTCGGGCAGCCGGTGGCGGTGCTGGTCCGGCCGCCGTACCAGGTTCTCGACGCGGGGGCGCTGCGCCGGCCGTTCCACCACGCCGCCGTCCGTGTCGTGGTGTCCACCTCGGCGGGTCCGCTCACCGTGTTCGGCACGCACCTCTATCCGTACTCGGGGGGACGCCGGCGGATGGAGGTCGACTGGCTGGTGGCGGCGATGCGCCGCGCCCCGGGGCCGTTGACGCTGCTCGCCGGCGACCTCAACTCGCTCGACCCGACCGTCGACCACACCGAGCGGCTGGCCGGCCTGCCGGCCCTGTACCGGCGACGGCACCTGCGCCGGGGCGGTCGCGGCGTGGACACCCGGGCGGTCGCCCGTCTGCTCGCCGCCAACCTCGTCGACCTGTGGCCGTCGTCGAACGTCGGAGCGCCGGAGGCCGACGGCCTGACCGTGCCCACCCGGTTCGGCGGTGCCGAGTTCGCCGGGATGCGGCTGGACTACCTGCTCGGCACTCGCGCGGTGGCCGAGCGGGTGCGTGGCTGCCGGGTGATCCGTGGCGGGGTCGCGGACACGGCCTCCGACCACTATCCGCTGCTCACCACCCTCGACCTGACCTGACGCCGCCAGGGCGTGGCGCTGCCGGCCACCACGGTTGGCGCGGCTCGGTTACCGTGCCCACAGTGACCGATCGCCCCACCGTTCGCGCGCCCCTGCCCGCGCCGCGACCCGCGCACCCGACCGCGCCGATCGTGACGCGTCCGGTCCGCGACCTGTCGGCCCCACACACGGCGGAGCCGGCCGCCGTCGCGCTTCCGCTTGTCGCGGCCGTCGCGCGCGGTCTGGCGTTGGTGCTGGTGCTGCCGGTACGCCTGCTCTGGGAGTTGATCGCGGCTGCCGGCCGGCTGGTGTACCGGAGTCTGCTCAGCCCCGCCGGCCGGTTCCTGCGCCGCTGGTTGCTGTCCCCACTGGCCTGGGTGCTGCACCGCCTCCTGTGGCTTCCGCTGGTCTGGGCCGCGCGCAACCTGCTCTGGCTCCCGCTGCGGTGGGCGGCCCGTACTCTCGTCTGGCTTCCGCTGGTCTGGCTGGGGCGAGGGTTCGCCTGGGTTGTCGGCACCCTTATCTGGCGTCCGCTGGTCTGGCTTGCGTACGCGGTGGCCTCGGTGGCCCGCACGCTGCTCTGGGCGCCGCTGCTCTGGTTGGCCCGGGTGGTGCTCCGTCCGCCTCTGGTCGGGCTGGGCCGCGTGCTGGTCTGGCTCGTCGATCACCTGGTGGTGCGGCCGGTGCGGTGGCTGGGCGCGGCACTGCGGCCCGCCGGCCGGCTGGTCGTCGCCGCGGTGGTCGGCGCCTGGCGGACTGCCGGCCGGCTGCTGCGGCTGCTCCACCGACTGCTGCTGCGCCCGCTCGGACGAGGGCTGCGCTGGTTGTGGCGGCACACCGTCCGCCCGCTGGCGCGGGGTGTCCGCTGGGTCTGGTCGGCCACGGTAGTGCCTGTGGCACACGCTGTAGGGGCGCTCTGGCGGGCCACGGTCACACCCGCGGCGCGATGGATCAGGCGTTCGGTGCTCGACCCGGCCCGGCTGGCCACCCGAGAGGTGCTCAGCGCACTGGGCCTGCGGCGCTGACGTCGGCGCCGCCCAGGTGCGGACGGCTCAGAGCACGACGTTGAGCAGAACGGTCAGCACCACCGAGGCGACGATCGAGAAGAGGATCATCAGGAGGCAGCCGAGGCCGCCGCCGAGGGGTCGGATCTCCGTGTTGCCGAAGCGCATGGGATCTCACCTGTTCGTGGGAGTCGGGCACGGAGCCGGCCGGGGCGCGGCAATGGAGAGCCGCGGCTCGGCCGGCCCGAATCGACAGGCGGGCGTCGACCTCACAGTTGGCGCAGCCGGGGCAGCAGCTGCTCCTGTGCCCAGTCCAGGAACATCGGCTGGGTCTCGCCGCCGACCTGAACGATCGCCACGTGCGTGAAGCCGGCGTCGACGAACCTGCGGAACGCCTCGACGTGCGCTTCCACGTCCGGCCCGCAGGAGATGCCCTCGGCAACGTCCTCCTCCCGGACGAACTGGGTGGCGGCGGCGAAGGCATCCGGGTCGGGCAGATCGGCGTTGACCTTCCAACCCATGCCGAACCAGCGGAACTGGTCGTGCACGATCTTGCGGCACTCGGCCTCGTCCGGGCCGTAGCAGATGGCCACCTGCCCGTAGCGGGGCTGGCCGGCCCCGCCGGCGTCGTCGTACATCTCGATGATGTGCCGGTCGGGCTCGGTGGAGACGAGGCCGTTGCCGTACTCGGCGGCGAGTGTGGCGGACTGCCGGCCGGAGGCGGCGATTGCCATCGGCACCGGCCGCTCGGGGCGGTCCCAGACGTAGGCGTCGGGCACGTCGAAGTGGTTGCCGGAGAAGGTCAACGTCTCACCGTTGAGCAGCGGCCGGATGATCTGCAGCGCCTCCTCGAACATCTCGTGGCGCTGCTGCACGTGCGGCCAGCCGCCGACGACGTGTTCGTTGAGGTTCTCCCCGGCGCCCAGGCCGAGGGTGAACCGCCCGTCCGAGAGCGCCCCGATGGTGCTTGCCTTCTGCGCGACCACGGCCGGGTGGTAGCGGCGGATCGGGCAGGTCACGAAGGACATCAGCTCCGCGCGGGAGGTGGCGTGCGCGACCGCGCCGAGCACCGACCAGGCGTACGGGGAGTGGCCCTGGGCGTCGAGCCAGGGATAGTAGTGGTCAGAGATCACCAGTTGGTCGAAGCCGGCGGCCTCGGCCCGTACCGCGTGGTCCACCAGTTGCTTCGGACCGGCCTGCTCGCACATCAGGGTGTAGCCGACGCTCACCATCCGGGTATCTCCTTCTCGCCGACGGTTCGTCCCGAGATACCCAGGTCAGCAGCGGTCAACCCTCTCGTCCGGTTCGGACGGGCGATGCTTGACGGATGTCGGAGACCGGCCTACCGTCGTCTTAACCGGTTAAGACCTACGGTCTGGCGCACATCCTGTGGTGGGGATGACCGCCCCGTGACGGCCCGCGTCCGCGCGGGCCGTTTCGGCTGTCTGCGCCCCCTGGCCGGGCTACTGAACCGGTTGCTAGGGCTGACCCATCGCCCTACGCTGATGCGAGCGTCGCCGGGAGTCGGGTGGCGGCTGTCGGGCTGCAGCCGCCTTCCCCTGTCACGTCCCACCCCTGTCGGGCATCGGGGGTCCTCCCTGAGGAAGGCCATGAAGACTCGACTCTCCGCCGCCGGCGCGGCCCTGCTCGCGCTGCTCCTCGCCGTGCTGGCGTTCGGCCAGCCGGCGCACGCCGCGGCCGGCTTCTCCGTCGCGGGCGGCAAGCTGTACGACGCCAACGGCGCCGAATTCATCATGCGCGGGGTGAACCACGCCCACACCTGGTATCCGCAGCAGACCCGCTCGTTCGCCGACGTCAAGGCGCTCGGCGCGAACACCGTGCGGGTGGTCCTCGCCAGCGGCGACCGGTGGACCCGCAACACCAACGCCGACGTCGCCAACGTCATCTCGCTGTGCAAGGCCAACCGGCTGATCTGCGTGCTGGAGGTGCACGACACCACCGGCTACGGCGAGCAGAGTGGCGCGATCACACTTGACCGCGCCGTCGACTACTGGCTCAGCCTCGCCGACGTCCTCGCCGGACAGGAGCGGTACGTCCTCGTCAACATCGGCAACGAGCCGTACGGCAACCAGAACTACGGGTCGTGGGCCACCGACAACGCCAACGCGATCAAGCGGCTGCGCGCCGGTGGGTTGACCCACACCATCATGGTGGACGCCCCGAACTGGGGGCAGGACTGGTCCTTCACGATGCGGGACAACGCGGCGTCGGTCTTCGCCGCGGATCCGGCCCGCAACACGGTCTTCTCCATCCACATGTACGGCGTCTTCGACACCGCCGCCGAGATCAGCGACTACCTGGGCCGTTTCCGCGCGGCAGGGCTGCCCATCGTGGTCGGTGAGTTCGGCTTCAACCACTCCGACGGGGACCCGGACGAGGACACCATCCTCGCGTACAGCCAGGCGAACGGGATCGGCTGGCTGGGCTGGTCGTGGAGCGGCAACGGGGGTGGCGTGGAGTATCTCGACATGGCCACCGCGTTCAACCCGGCCAGCCTGACCACTTGGGGGCAGCGGATCTTCAACGGCGTCAACGGCATCCGGCAGACGGCCCGCGAGGCAAGCGTCTTCGGCGGCACCCCGCCGTCGACCACGCCCCCGCCGAGCACGCCGCCCCCGACGACGCCCCCACCGACGACGCCCCCACCGACGACGCCCCCGCCGACGACGCCGCCTCCCACGACGCCCCCGCCGAGCACGCCGCCGCCCGCCGGTGGCTGCACGGCGACGTACACGGTGCTCAACCAGTGGCAGGGCGGCTTCCAGGCCGAGGTACGGGTGACCGCGGGCGCGACGGCGATCGCCGGCTGGACCGCCAGGTGGACCCTCGCCAACGGCCAGAGCGTCACCCAGTCCTGGAACGCGACGGTCACCAGCAGCGGATCCACGGTGACCGCGCGCAACGTGGACTACAACGGGCGACTGGCGGCAGGCGCCAGCGCCAGCTTCGGCTTCCTCGGTGGCTGGAGCGGCACCAACCCCAAGCCTGAGGTGAGCTGCACGGCGACCTGACCGACACCAGGTGGCCGGGCCCCGCACCGGACCCGGCCACCGCGTCCGGCCACCGCGCCGGCTGCTGTCAGTGCTCTCCGGTCAGGTTCACGATGACCACCCCCGCGATGATCAGAGCGATGCCGGCGAGCTTGACCAGCCCGACCGACTCACCCAGGAACACCGCGCCGATCGCCACGATCGCCGCGGTCCCCAGACCCGACCAGAGGGCGTACGCGACACCTACCGGTATCTCCTTCACGGCCTGGGCCAGCAGGAGGAACGCCAGCGCGTACCCGGTGAGGCAGCCAAGCGTCGGCCAGAGGCGGCTGAACCCGGCGGTACTCTTGATCAGGCTGGTCGCCACAACCTCGGCAAGGATGGCGATCCCCAACAACACGTACGCCATGCGGCTCCTCAATCCTCGGCGGTCGCTGCTCGGCGGTCGGCGGGTCGGATCGCCGGTGCCCAGGCTAGTGCCGGACTTGTGGGCCCTCCGGCGATGCTTCAGATCCGGCTACGCCAGTCGGACCGACCTCTGCCGCACCGTCCGAGCGCGCGGACCGTCCCCCCGCCGCCCGCCTGCTGCCCGCCGCCGCGCCGCCGCCCCGCGCCGCCCGGTGCGGACCGCCGCCCGCCGCCGCCCGCCGCCGCCCGCTGCGGACCGCCGCCCGCCGCCCGCCGCTGCCCGGTGCGGACCGTCTCCCCGCCGCCCGCTGCCCGGTGCGGACCGTCTCCCCGCCGCCCGCTGCCCGGTGCGGACCGTCTCCCCGCCGCCCGCCGCCCGCCGCCCGCCGCCGCCCGCCGCCCACCGCCCGCCGCCCGCCGCCCGCCGCCCCAACGGTGGTCGGGCCGGGCGTCTGCGGTCCTGGCCGGGCGTCTGCGGCCTGGTCGGGCCGCCTCGTCCCTGTCGTCGCGTCGGCCGCTCCGGCGTCTGGTTAATAGCCTTTGGAGCTGATGCCACAAACGAATCGGATGTGCCGGACGGCCCACCCGACCGATGGGTGATGCATCCACGACATCAGCTCCATAGGCAGCGGGCATACCCCGTCGCCCCCGACCGGGCCAGCTCACCCGGCCGAGCAACGCGCCACCACGGCGACGCGGTCCGCTCTCGGTGCGGTCCGCTCTCGGTGCGGTGCGGTGCGGTGCGGTGCGGTGCGGTGCGGTGCGGTGCGGTGCGGTGCGCTGCGGTGCGCTGCGCTGCGGTGCGGTGCGTGCGGTGGGCTGCCATGCCGTGTCGTGTCGTGTCGTGCAAGGCCGTACCTCGGGTCAGGGCACATCGGGACGGTGCGGCGCCTCGGCGGAGGCAGGCCCGTCCGGTGGGCCGGAGGCGAGCCGGGCGGCTCGCATGGTGAGGTAGCGCTGTTCGGGAAGGCTGCTGGTACGCGCGGCGGCGGCGCGGTAGTCCTCGATCGCCCGCTGCCGGTCGCCGGCCATCTCGTGCAGGTGCGCGCGGGCGGCGGCCAGCCGGTGGTGCCCCGCCAGCCGGGGATCGTCGCCCAGCGCGTCGAGGGCCGTGAGGCCGGCCGCGGCTCCGTGCACCATGGCGGTCGCCACGGCCCGGTTGAGTGCCACCACGGGGGTGCCGGCGAGTCGTTCCAGCACCTCGTAGAGCGCCAGGATCTGCGGCCAGTCGGTCGCCTTGGTGCTCGACGCCTCGTCGTGCAGGGCGGCGATGGCGGCCTGCACCTGGTATGGGCCGACCGGACCGCGCGGCAGCGCCCGGGTGACAAGTGCGACTCCCTCGGCGATCGCCGCCGCGTCCCAGCGGCTGCGGTCCTGGTCGGCCAGGGAGATCAGCTCGCCGGAGGGGCCGGTCCGCGCCGGGCTGCGCGCCTCGGTGAGCAGCAGCAACGCCAGCAGCCCGGCCGTCTCGCTGTCGTCGGGCAGTCGCGTGTGCAGCGCGCGGGTCAGTCGGATCGCCTCGGCCGCGAGGTCGACGCGGCGCAGGGCCGGGCCGGCGGTGCTTGTGTGCCCCTCGGTGAAGATCAGGTAGAGCACCTGCCGGACGGCGGCCAGCCGGTCTGCCCGCTCTGCCTCCTCCGGCATCCGAAACGGCAGACCGGACGAGCGGATACGCTGCTTGGCCCGACTGATCCGCTGGGCCATTGTCGCCTCGGGCACCAGGAACGCGCGGGCTATCTCGGCTGTGGTGAGCCCGCCGACCGCGCGCAGGGTCAGCGCGACCGCCGAGGCCGGGGCGAGCGCCGGGTGACAGCACATGAAGAGCAGCACCAGGGCGTCGTCCCGCTCGGCGGTCAACTCCTCGTCCGCTGCCGGCGCGTACTGCCGGTCGTCGGGGTCCCGGCGGGCGACCAGGTCCTCCCGGCGGCGGCGGGCCTGCTCGCCGCGGATCAGCTCGATCATCCGGCGGTAGCCGACCTGGATCAGCCAACCGCGCGGGTTCGCCGGCAGTCCGTCGGCCGGCCACTGGGTCACGGCGGCGAGCAGCGCCTCCTGTACGGCGTCCTCGGCGGTGGCGAAGTCACCGAACCGGCGGGCGAGCACGCCGAGGACCTGCGGCGCCAACTCGCGCAGCAGGTCCTCGAGGTGGGGATCGGTGGTCAGCCCCTCACAACTCCTCGGTGGGCGCGGACATCACCGGGTGCACCTCGATCGGCATGTTCAGCGGCCGACCGCCGGGGCCGGGCGCCGTGGAGATGTACGCGGCCAGCTCCACCGCCCGCTGCGGGCTGTCGCAGTCGACGATCCAGTAGCCGGCGAGGAACTCCTTCGTCTCGGCGAACGGCCCCTCCGTGACGACAGGGGTCCCGCCCTCGCCGGCGCGTACGATCCGCGCCTGCTGCGGGCCGCCGAGGCCCTGCGCGTCGACCCACTCGCCGGCCGCGGTGAGCTTGTCGTTGACCTCTCCCATGAAGGCGATGTGGGCCCGGACCTCGTCCGGGGTCCAGGTGTCGATGCTCGGGAAGTCGGTCCCGGCGGTGCTGAACTGCATCAGCAGCATGTACTTCATGGTTCGCCCCTCACGTCCGCGCACCGTCGTCGGTGCTCTCACCCTGAGGTAGAAACACGCGGCACGGTTCTCGACACTCCGGCGCAAAAATTTCTAGCCGACCGCGTCGACCTCCAGCATGAGGCTCTGCTCCGGGTGCAACGCGGGTAGCTGCACACCGACCCGGGCCAGCGCCGCCCCGCTGAGCGTGACACCGGAGGCCAACCACTGTGGCGCGGACCTTCCGATTGTCTCCGGAGCGGGTACGTCCGCCACCTGTCGCACCCGGTACCGCCGGGCCGGGTCGAGGCCGGGCAGCCGTACCGCGCCGGGCACCTGCGTCACCGAGGTGGTCAGCCGGGCCACCGCGTACACCGCCCTGGTGTTGTCGTGACCGATCACGCCGTGCGCCCAGACGGCCGGGTCCGGGTGGTCGACCCGGACCACCCGCCCGGAGTGCAGCAGCGGGCGCAGCCGCTTGTGCAGCGCCACCCAGGCCGCCAGCTCGGCCTGCTCGGCGGCGCTGATCGAGGCGATGTCCCACTCGATGCCGTGGTGGCCGAACAGCGCGGTGGCCGCCCGGAAGCCCAGGTCGTGCACGCGGTGGGTGGTGTGTGAGCGTTCCGGGCCGATGTGCGTGCCGATCAGCTCCGGTGGCAGCAGCAGACCGGTCCAGCGTTGGATGCTGAGCCGTTCCAGGGCGTCGTTGCAGTCACTGGCCCAGACCCGGTCGGTGCGGGCCAGGATGGCCAGGTCCACCCGGGCGCCGCCGGACGAGCAGCTCTCGATCTCCACGTCGGGATGGCGGCGGCGCAGCTCGTCGAGGAGGCGGTAGACGGCGAGGGTCTGCCCGTGCACCCCGGGCCGGCCGTGGTGCCCGGCCTCGGTGAGGTCCCGATTCTGGTCCCACTTGAGGTAGCTGATGCCGGGATGGTCGCTGAGCAGCGCGTCGAGGCGTTCCCGCACGTAGTCGTACGCCTCCGGGCGGCCCAGGTCGAGCACCTGCTGGTTGCGCCAGGCCGGTGGCAGCCGTCCCGGCACGGCCAGCAGCCAGTCCGGGTGCGCGCGGAACAGGTCGGAGTCGGGATTGACCATCTCCGGCTCCACCCACAGGCCGAACTGGAGGCCCTGGCCGGTCACGTGGTCGATGAGCGGTTGCAGGCCGTTGGGCCAGACGCCCTCGTCGACGTACCAGTCGCCGAGTCCGGCGGTGTCGTCGCGCCGGCCGCGGAACCAGCCGTCGTCGAGCACGAACCGTTCCACGCCGAGGTGCGCGGCGCGGTCGGCGAGGGCCCGCAGCCGGTCCAGGTCGTGGTCGAAGTAGACCGCCTCCCAGACGTTGAGGGTCACCGGGCGGGGGGAGCGCGGGTGTCCGGGCCGGGCCCGCAGATGCGCATGGAGTACGTCGCTGAGACCGTCCAGCCCGACGTCGGACCAGACGGCGTAGAGCAGGGGAGTGTCGTACGCCTCGCCGGGGGCGAGCCGGATCTCGCCGGGCGCCAGCAGTTCGCCGCCGCCGAGGGTGGACTCGCCTGTGGGACACCGTTCGGCGACTGTGACGTGGTCGCCGCTCCACGCGGTGTGCACCGCCCAGACCTCGCCGTGGCCGAAGCCGAACCCGGCGGTGCCGGCGACAAGCAACAGCGTGGCGTCGTGCCCGGTGCGCCCGTGCCGGCCCTCGCGGACCCAGGCGCCGTGCTGCCACGGGTGCCGCTGTGGCGAGCGTTCCCGACACCAGCGGCCGGTCAGGTCGAGCAGTTCGGTGGCGACAGCCGGCACCGGAAGCACAGGCGTCAGCTCCCGCACCTCGTACGCGCCGTCGCCGTCGTTGCGCAGGCGGTGGCGGATGGTCAGCAGGCCGTGCGGGTCCAGCGTGATCTCGCTGGTCAGGGTCAGCCCGGCGGCCGGGTCCGACGCCCGCACGGTCAGCAGCGCCGCACCGGGCCCGCCGTGCCCACCGTCTGCCGGGTGTACGACCACCACCTCGCCGCCCGCGGTCAGGTGGCCCGGGTCGGTGCTGACGTCGCGCACGTCCAACCCGTCGAGGCGGAAGGAGGTGGACCAGTCCCGCCCGTCGCGGTGCCCGGCCAGTCCCGGTCGGCCGCTCCAGCCGGCGCTCGCCTCCGGCAGCAGGGACAGCGCGGGTGGCTCGTCGAAGCTGCTCGGCACCACGGGTGGCACTGTCGCGTCGGCGAGCTGACGCAGGGTGTCGTCGTCGAGGTCGCCGACGTCGCCGCCCCAGTGCACGACGCGGGGGAGCCCCGGGCCGCGCGCGTCGAGCACCAGGCTGGTCCGCGCGCGGCGCAGGTGGAGGATCGTCATCCCTTCGAGGCTCCCAAGGTCAGGCCCCGGACGAAGTGCCGCTGGAGCATAAAGAAGATCACCAGGGTGGGGATCGCGACGAGCACGCTGCCCGCCGAGACCAGGTTGTTGTCGGTGAAGAACTCGCCGCGCAGGTTGTTGAGCGAGCTGGTCACGGGGAATTTGTCGCCGGTGCGCATGAGGACCGTGGCCCAGAAGAACTCGTTGTAGATCCAGGTCACCTCCAGCGTGGCAAGCGCCGCCAGGGCCGGCCGGCACAGCGGCATGGTGACCTGCCAGTACTGTCGCCAGACGCTGGCACCGTCCACCATCGCCGCCTCGTACAGGTCGCGGGGCAGCGCCTTCATGTAGTTGCTGAGCACGAAGACGCAGAACCCGCACTGGAAGGCCACGTTGATCAGGATCAGGCCCCAGTAGCTGTCGTAGAGCAGCTCCGAGTCGCTCATGAACTCCGGCAGCGGCACCTCGGTGAACAGCCGGAACAGCGGAATGAGCAACGCCTGTTGGGGCAGCAGGTTGGCGGCGGTGAACACCCCGAGCAGGACGAGGTTGATCTTCCAGTTGAACCGGGCGATGACGAACGCCACGCAGGAGGCGAGGAACAGCGTCAGCAGCACCGCCGGCACGGTGATGTAGACCGAATTGAGGAAGTGCTTGCCGAACTCCGCCGTCCGCCAGGCGGTGACGTAGTTGTCGAAGGTCCAGCCGCCGAACGAGACGTAGCCGTTGGCGGCCGTGTACTCGTAGGAGCGCAGCGAGGTCAGCACGGCCCAGGCGATCGGGAAGATCCAGGCCAGCGACACGACGATGAGGAAGCCGTGCAGCAGCAGCCGCGCCGGGGTCAGCTTGCGGCGGCGGACCGGGATGTCGGTGCCATCCTCGGTACGCCGGGTCACTGTAGCGGTGCTCATTCCCGGTTCTCCCTCATCACGGTCGCCAGGTAGATGGTGATGAAGACAAGCGAGACGACCAGCATGATCGTCGCCAGCGCCGAGCCGAAGCCGATCCGGCTCGCCTCACCCACCACGTTCTGGGTGACCAGCGCGGAGATCAGCTCCAGCCCGTTGCGGCCCTTGTTGACCACCCAGACCAGGTCGAACGCGCGCAGCGACTCGATCACGGTCACCACCAGCACGATGATGTTGATGGGCCGCATGACCGGGAACACGACCCGGAAGAACGTCCGGCTCTCCGACGCACCGTCGACTGCGGCGGCCTCCCGCAGCGACGGGTCGACGCCCTTCAGACCGGCCAGGTAGAGCAGCATGATGTAGCCGACGTGCCGCCAGCTGGACGCGATCATGACCGCCCAGATGTTGACGCTTGAGTCGCCGTACCAGTCGACGTTGCTGCCGAAGACGGCGTTGATGAGTCCCTGGTCGCGGGAGTAGAGCAGTTGCCAGACGAAGCCGATGAGCGCCAGCGAGAGCACCACCGGCAGGTACAACGCGGTCTGGTAGAAGCGGCTGCCGCGCAGCTCCTTGTCGAGCAGCACTGCCAGGAACATGCCGAACGGGGTGGCGACCACGAACAGCACGGCCAGCCAGAGCAGGTTGTGCTGGATCGCCGGCACGAACGGCGGGTAGATGTTCACGACGTCGCTGTAGTTGCGGGCGCCAACGAAGTCGATCTCGTTAAGTGGGCCGATGCCGTCCCAGTCGGTGCCGGAGAGCACCACTGTCGCCAGCGCCGGCAGCCAGACGAAGGCGGTGACGAGCAGCAGCGGGACGAGCACCATCAGCGTGATGACCACGCGGTCGGTGCGGGACAGGAGCCGTAGCCGCCGGCGACGACCACCAGTTGAGGTGGTCGCGGCCGGCGGCGGCACGGCGCGATCCGCTTGGATCAGGGGCAGGTCGGACACGATGTCCTCCCCCTTCCGCCGTCAGTCAGTGAAGATCGACTTCTTCTGGTTCTCGATGGACGAGGTGAGGCCGTCGATGTCCTTGGGGTTCTTGATGAACTGCTGGATCGCCGGGATCATCACCGTGGAGGCGAAGTCCGGCCGGGTGTCGCGGTCGAGGAACTGCGCGATCTCGGTGGCCGACCCGACCAGCTCGGCGGCCTTCTTCTGCAGGGCTGTGTAGCCGCTGACGTCCGCGCCGGTGTTGGCGACCAGGGTGGTCGGGTCGCTCTTGACAGTGATGTCCCCGGCGGCCTTGCCGCCGAAGTACTCCATCAGCTTGCGGGCGTTGTCCTCGTTCTTCGGCTTGCGGGCCATCATGTAGCCGTCGATCGGCGCGTCGAGGGCCTTCGCCCCGATGGACGGGTCGATCTCCGGGAACGTGAAGAAGTCGAGGTCGTTCTGCTCGTCGTTGCTGAACTGCTGACCGACGAAGAGACCGAGCAGGTACATGCCGCTCTTCTTCTGCTGCAACGACTGCGCGGCCTCCTGCCAGGTGCGGCCGAGGCTGTCCGGCTGGTGCAGGGGGAGCAGGCCGGCCCAGGTGTCGAAGACCTTCTTGACCTTGTCGGAGGTCCAGGCCTCCTTGCCGGCCATCAGGTCGACGTGGAACTGGTAGCCGTTGATCCGCAGGTTGAGGATGTCGAAGGTGCCCATCGCCGGCCAGCCGTCCTTGTCGGCGAAGGCGATCGGAGTCAGGCCGTCCTTCTTCATCTGCGCGCCGAGCGCGGTGAACTGGTCCAGCGTGGTGGGCACCTGGTAGCCGTGCTGCTGCCAGACCGACTTGCGGTAGAAGACGGCCCACGGGTAGTACGACGCCGGCACGAAGTACTGCTTGCCGTCGTCGCCTGTGGACGCCTTCTTGAAGGCGTCGGAGTAGCCGGAGATCTTGCCCCACACGTCGCTGATGTCGCTGGCCAGGCCCTTCTGCGCGAAGAAACGCATCCGGTAGCCGGCGAACCAGGTGAAGACGTCGTCCGGCTTGCCCTGTAGGTAGTTGTTGATGTTCTCCTGGAACGTGTTGTGGTCGACCGTGTTCACCGCGACCTGGACGCCGGACGAGGTCTTGAACCCGTCGGCGACCTTCGCGAGGACGTCCTTGGGCTTCGGGTCGGACTGGTTGGATCCGAGCGACACGTCCTTGCTGGACCCGCCGGAACCGGAGTCGTCGCCGCAGCCGGCGAGCAGGCCGGTGCCGAGCAGCGCGCCCGTGCCGGCCGCACCGGCCAGCAGCGACCGTCGGTTGATGCCGGCGACGGAGGGCGGTACGAGCCGAGCCAGGTACTCGGCTTGGGATCGGGGACGGGACATGTGTGCCTCCTGCGGATGAAGAGGTGCTTACGCCCAAGGGCCGTCAGGGGTGGTGAAGAGCGTGTCAGGGCCTTGTGGATACGCATCGTGATCCACCGAGAATCCACATTGGCGAACACGATCGGCCATTGGGGCCTCAAGCTACCCCTCCGTAGGCCGCTGTCAAGAGGGCTGTTCGCCTCCGATAACCCACTCGTGATACGGCCGTTACGTGGTAAACGTTGTAAAGAAGTTCGATGTTGGAACCTGTTGACTTCCGTACGACGGCCGGTGCACCCTCAGCTGTCATGCGGCAATGGCAGGGCAACGGCATCTATTTCGGTGGCGACTACAACCCCGAGCAGTGGCCCGAGGAGACCTGGTCCGAGGACGTCGAGCTGATGCGTCGGGCCGGGGTCAACCTGGTCTCCGTCGGCATCTTCTCCTGGGCTCTGCTGGAGCCCACCCCGGGTCGGTTCGAGTTCGGCTGGCTGGACCGGGTCCTGGATCTGCTGCACGACGGCGGCATCCAGGTCGACCTGGCCACCGCCACCGCCAGCCCGCCGCCCTGGCTGGCCCGCGCGCACCCGGAGACGCTGCCCCGCCGGGCCGACGGCGTGATCCTCTGGCCGGGCGGCCGACAGGCGTACTGCCCCAGCTCCCCGGTGTTCCGCGAGCGCTCCCTGGAACTGGTGCGCGCGGTCGCGGGTCGGTACGCCGAGCATCCCGCAGTGGTCATGTGGCACGTCTCGAACGAGCTGGGCTGCCACAACGCGCACTGCTACTGCGACGTCAGCGCCGAGGCGTTCCGGGGTTGGCTGCGGGAGCGCTACGGCGACCTGGATTCGCTCAACGACGCCTGGGGCACGGCCTTCTGGAGCCAGCGCTACGGCGACTGGGCCGAGATCAACCCGCCGCGTACGGTGACGGCCTTCGCCAACCCCACCCAGCAGCTCGACTTCCTGCGCTTCTCCTCCGACGAGCTGCGCGCCCAACTGCGCGCCGAACGGGAGGTGCTCAAGACGCTTGTCCGCCAGCCGATCACCACCAACTTCATGATCGGCATGGGCGTCAAGCACATGGACTACCAGTCCTGGGCACCCGATGTGGACCTCGTGTCCAACGACCACTACCTGACCGCTGCCGACCCGCGGGCGTACCTCGGTCTGTCGCTCGCCGCCGACCACACCCGTGGCGTCGCCGGCGGTGACCCGTGGCTGCTCATGGAGCACTCCACAAGCGCGGTCCAGTGGCAGCCGCGCAACGTGGCCAAGCTGCCCGGCCAGCTTCGCCGCAACAGCCTCGCGCACGTCGCCCGCGGCGCCGACGGGGTGCTGTTCTTCCAGTGGCGGGCGTCGCGGGCCGGCGCGGAGAAGTTCCACTCCGCGCTGGTGCCGCACGCCGGTGCGGACACCAAGGTGTTCCGCGAGGTCTGCCAGCTCGGCGCGGACCTGAAGGCGCTGGCCGAGATCCGCGGCAGCCGGGTGGACGCCGACGTGGCGATCCTGTTCGACTGGGAGGCGTGGTGGGCGGTCGAGCTGGACTCGCACCCAAGCGTCGACATCACCTACGCCGACCGGATGGACGCCCTGTACGGCGCGCTGTGGCGGGCCGGCGTGACCGCCGACATCGTCCACCCGTCGGCCGACCTCAGCGGCTACCGACTGGTTCTGGCGCCCACCCTCTACCTGGTCCGCGACGCCGACGCCGACGCGCTGCGCAGGTTCGTCGAGGCCGGTGGCACAGCGGCCGTCACCTACTTCAGCGGCACCGTGGACCCCAACGACCACATCCGGCTGGGCGGCTACCCCGGCGCGTTCCGGGACCTGCTGGGCGTACGGACCGAGGAGTTCTTCCCACTGCGCGAGGGCGAGCGGGTCCAGCTCGACGACGGCAGCACCGCCGACGTGTGGACCGAGTGGCTGCACGCCGACGACGCCGAGGTGCTGGCGTCGTACACCGATGGGCCCTTGCCGGGGGTGCCGGCGCTGACCCGGCGGCCGGTCGGCGCGGGCGCCGCGTGGTACGTCGGCACCCGGCTCGACGAGCCGGCCACCGACCGACTCGTCGCCCGGCTGCTCGACGAGGCCGGCGTCCGCCCGGCGGCGCAGGCGCCGACCGGGGTGGAGGTGGTACGACGGCGCGACGGCGAGCGGAGCTGGCTGTTCGCGATCAACCACACCGACGCGGAGGTACGGCTCCCGGCGCACGGCGACGAGCTGTTGACCGGGGCGCGGTGTGCCGGTGAGCTGACAGTGCCGGCCGGCGAGGTGGCGGTCATCCGTGAGGATCGGACCTGATTCTGACGTCAGTCACGGTACGAAGGAGGTTTCCCCGATGCTTGCCCAGCAGCGCCAGACCGCCATCCTCGATCTGATCCGCCAGCGTGGCGGCGTGCGGGTGAGCCACCTGGTCAGCCGGTTCGGCGTGTCCGACATGACGATCCGGCGTGACCTGGAGGTGCTGGCCGAGCGCGGCCTCGTCGACAAGGTCCACGGCGGCGCGACACTCGCCGGGCCGGGCTCGGCCGAGGAGCCCGGGTTCGCCGCGAAGTCGATCCGTCAGCAGGCGGAGAAGCGGGCCATCGCCGAGCGCGCGGCGACGATTGTGGAGCCGGGGATGGCAATCGCGCTGTCCGCCGGGACGACCACCGCCGCGCTTGCCACCCTGCTCTCCGACGTACGCGGGCTGACCGTGGTGACCAACTCGATCCCGGTGGCCGACGCGCTCTACCAGAACCCGCGCGCCGACCAGACTGTCGTGTTGACGGGCGGGATCCGTACGCCGTCGGACGCGCTCACCGGTCCGGTCGCCGAGGCCGCGATCAGCGCGCTCAACGTCGACCTGCTCTTCCTGGGTGTGCACGGGATCAGCCCGCGTACCGGCTTCACCACGCCGAACCTGCTGGAGGCCGGCGTCAACCGTTGCCTGATCGGTGCGGCCCGTCGCCTGGTGGTGCTCGCCGACCACACCAAGTGGGAGACGATCGGCATCGCCACCATCGCCCCGCTGGAGGCGGCCGACGTACTGATCACCGACCGGGGGCTGCCCGCGGACGCGCGTACCGCGATCGACGAACAGGTCGGCGAGCTGCTGATCGTCGACCCGTGATCGACCCCAGGTCGCTGATGTGGGGGTGTCCCGGTCGGGCTGATACCCCGATATCGGCGATGTGGAGTTGATCAATAATGGGTGGCGGCTTCCACCGGCCGGTGGGCACCATTCGTGTCGTGGAGGCGCACGAGGTGGCGGAGCTGTTCGACCAGGCGGTGCGGCGACTGCGTCGCGTCGTCGACTCGGGCGGCGCGGACGACTCCGACGACGGCTCCGACCTGCTTGAGCAGGCGGCCAGCACGGGTGCGCTGGCCGTGCGGTTGGCGGTCGGGCACCTGGCCGACGCGGACCGGGTGGTGCGCGCTGCGGCGTGCGACCTGCTCGGCCTCACGAGTGCCGTGCACGGGGACGACCTGCGCAGCGACGCCGCGACGGCCCTGATCGCGCTTGCCGACACCGAGGCCGATCCCGAGGTGCACTTCTCGATCGCGCGCGCCCTGGGCGCTACCTGTGATGCCCGTGGCCTGCCCACCCTTGTCGCCCTCGCGGGCAGCCCCGACAGCGACGTGCGGTTCCAGGTCGCGGTCGCGGTGCCGGCGCTGCTCGACGACCCGCCGGCCGAGGCCGGCGAGGCGGTGTTGCTGAACCTGTGCACGGACGCCGACCCGACGGTGCGGGACTGGGCCACCTTCGGCCTCGGCTGGGTGAGCACCGCGGACGGGAACGCCGTCCGCCAGGCACTGTGGGACCGCACCCGGGACACCAACGACGAGGTACGCGCGGAGGGCGTCCGGGGCTTGGCGCGGCGACGGGATCCCCGGGCGCTTCCGCTGGTACGCGAGTTGCTGGCGCAGGACGAGGTCCACACGTTCACCTTCCAGGCCGCCGCGTACCTGGGGGACCAGTCGTTGCTGCCGCTGCTGGACGGGTTCGACCCCGCAGCGGACGGTGTCGCCGAGGCCCTGCTCGAGTGTGACCCGGAGCGCCGCGCTCGGCGCGACGAGTCGGTGTGGCGGATCCTCGAAGCCATTCACCGCCGCCGCCCCGATCTGCGGGCCACCGTCTTCGGTGAGCGGTGCGACCTCGGCCTGTATCTCGACGTCACCGACGGAGCGGACATCGCCGGCCACTGGTTCGCCGACGGACTGGTCATGCGGAGGGCCGGGAACGACCCGGAGCGGGCCGCCGACCTGGCCATCGACGATCTGGGCCTCTGATCGAGCATCGCCCGCACCGGAGCCGAGACGCTTCACAGCCACCTCACAGGGGTGCTGGATAGGGTGCCCGTCGAGTCAACGTCCGACTCCAACACAGGAGCGGTCGGCTGTCGCACAGGAGTTCCGATGGTCTTCAAGAAGATGTTGAGCGCGTTCGGTGTGGGTGGCCCCAGTGTGGACACCGTGCTGACCAACCCCAACACCCGGCCCGGCCTGACCCTCGACGGGCAGGTCAACCTCGTCGGCGGTGACAGCCCGGCGGCCATCGAGCAGGTGGTGATCGGTCTGGTCACCCGGGTCGAGGTCGAGGGCCACGACACGGAGTACGCGGGCACAATGGAGTTTCACCGGATGTCCGTGAGCGGCGCGTTCCAGCTCGCGCCCAAGCAGGAGTTGTCGATCCCGTTCCAGCTCCCGGTCCCGTGGGAAACCCCGATCACCGACGTGTACGGCCAGCGCCTGCACGGCATGACGATGGGCCTGCGGACGGAGCTGTCGGTGGCCCGCGCGGTCGACAAGACCGACCTGGACCACGTGGCCGTGCACCCGTTGCCGGTGCACGAGCGGATCCTGGAGGCGTTCCAGCGCCTCGGTTTCCGGTTCAAGCACGCCGACCTGGAGCGCGGTCACATCCGGGGCGTGCAGCAGACGCTGCCGTTCTACCAGGAGATCGAGTTCTTCGCGTCCCCGCAGTACGCGGGCACCATCAACGAGGTCGAGCTGACCTTCGTGACCAATCAGCGCGGTGCCGAGGTGATCCTGGAGTGTGACAAGCGGGGCGGCTTCCTCAGCGCCGGGCACGACGCGTTCGGCCGTTACCAGGTGTCCCATGCCGATGTCGACCGCGTCGACTGGGCGCAGGTCGTCGACGGGTGGCTGCGCGAGACGACGTCCCGTTACGGAAGCCTGCGCTCCCAGTACGGCCACGGCCACGGGCATGGCCGCGGGCACGGCGGCATGGGCGGTATGGGCGGCATGGTGGCCGGCGCCGCGCTCGGCGTCGCCGGCGGGATGATCGCCGGCGAGGTGATCGAGGACGCCTTCGAGGGGGACTTCGGCGGCGATTTCGGCGATTTCGGCGGCGACGAGTAGCCGCGGGTCCACACACGACGGCAGTGGCCCCCGGGAGAAGTCTCCCGGGGGCCACTGTTCACGTGCGGGGCGTCAGCGCCCGCGCATGGTCCGCTCCTTGCCCGACCGGCGTTCGGAGCCGGCCTTCGACAGGCCACGGCTGACCAGGTAACCACCGGTCAGAATGGTCAGGAACAGCCAGGCCCGGTTCGGGTCGTTGATGTTCAGCCCGTTCGCGGTGGTGCCCTTCCAGAACGCGGCGATCACCACGAGCGCGACGGCAGCGGCGTAGACCCAGAATTCCGTCGTCAGGAACGCCTGCTTGGTCTCCGTACCCGGCGACGGCATCGGGTCTCGGTGCCCGTCGTGCATTGCCGGCATCTGCTGCGTCTCCCGCATCGAAGCGGGGTTCTGCACGTCCGACATCGGCCGGTTCATCGGCCGGGTGGAAGCAGCCTGCGTGCTCATCTGGTCCTCCTCAGGATGCGATGAGTCGTACCTGCGTTCCCTCGCCCCGCTACCGCGTTTCGGCCACGGCACGGTTCGCGTTCACGGCGGGGACACCCCCCGACTACCCGAGGCCACCGACCAGGTAACACGTCCTGCGGCCGGAAAAGAATCGGCGCTGCCTGTTCTCAGCGCGGGCACACGGGCGGGCCGCGACAGCACGGCCCAGTGCGCCGGATGTCCGTTTCCCGGTCACCCGGTGCGCTGCGGGTTTGGCCGACGGGCGACCGGGCACGCAGTCAGTTCCACAGCTTCTGCGAGGTGATGAACGTGCGTGAGGACGACATGCGGCAGGAGGCCGCCCGGCGGGCCGAGAATCGGATCGCCGGCGGCGTGTACGGCGAGGGCGCCCTCGACGAGGTGACACTGCCCCGTACCGACATCGAGAGCCAGATCCAGCGGGACGACCCGTTCGATCCGGCGAAGGAGCGGGTCGACCCGCAGGTGCTTCGCGACGGTGGCCCGGTCGGAGGTCAGGGCGCGGTGACCACCACCGGCGGCACTGCCGGCCCGGCGAGCGTGCGTCGGGTGGCCCGCCAACCGGAGCGACACCCCGGCAAGGTGGCCCCGACGACGACCGGGGACGCCACCACCGGCGGTCTGAGCACCCCGATGGGCGGCGGCACCAGCGACCAGTCCACGTCCGCCACCGGGCCGGCGAAGTCCATCAGGGACAAGGCCGGAGACTGACCCGCTGCGGCGCCCCGTCCTCGGGGCGCCGCACGCCTCCCGGCACCTCGATCATGAGGTGGACGGGGGCTTCGATCATTCGGGCCCCCGTCGACCTCATGATCAACCTACGGGGGCGGGGCGCAGGACGCCGAGGCGCTGGGTGGCCCTGGTGAGCGCGACGTACAGGTCGCTGCGCCCGCGCGGCGACTCGGCCACCATCCGGTCCGGGTCGACGACAAGCACCGAGTCGAACTCGAGCCCCTTGGCCTGTGCGACAGTCAGCACGACCACGCGGCTCTCCAGCTCCGGGTGCTCGCCCACCGTGGCCTCCGGCAGCGCGGCTGTCAACGCCGCGCCGAGCGCGTCCACCCGGCTGGCCGGCACGATGACGCCCAGCCGGCCCTCGGCCAGCCCGGCGGCCTCGCGCGTCGCCGCCGACACCAGCTCCGCGGGGAGCTGCTCGCCGGGCACCGCCCGGTCCCACGGCGGTACGCCGCTCTCGCGCACCGAGCGGGGCGGCCGCAGCGTCGGGTCGATCTCGGCCAGGACGTCGGCGGCGACGGCCATGATCTCGGCCGGCGTGCGGTAGCTGACAGTCAGCTCGGTCAGCCGCCAGCGCTGCGCCACGTAGGGGGCGAGGGCATCGGCCCAGGAGGGCGTCCCGGCGAGAGCGCCGGTCTGCGCGACGTCCCCGACGATCGTCATCGACCGGCTCGGGCACCGCCGCATCAGCAGCCGCCACGCCATCGGCGACAGCTCCTGCGCCTCGTCGACAATCACGTGGCCGAACGCCCACGTCCGGTCGGCGGCGGCGCGCTGCGCGGTGGTCAGCCGGTCGGCCTCCTCCTGCCGTTCCAGCAGCCGGTCGGCGTCGATCAGGTCGGTCACGCCGAGGATCTCGCCGCCCTCGGCCTCGTCCTCGACGTCGATCGAGCGGGAACCCCGGGCGATCTCCAGCACGCCCTCGGCGTACTCCCGTTCCATCATGCGGATGCGGTCCCGGCGGGCGGCGGCGGCCCGCTCGTCCTCGCCGAGCAGCTCGGCGGCCTCGTCCAGCAGCGGCACGTCCGCGGGCGTCCACCCGCCCGGCTCGCGATGCAGCCGGGCCCGCTCGTCGTCGGTGAGCATCGGCGCGGCGATGGCGATCCGGTCCGGGTCGGCGTACAGGTCGGCGAGCAGGCGCTGCGGGGTGAGCACCGGCCACAGCCTGTCGAGGGCGGCCTGGATCTCCGTCTCCTCGCGCAGCTCGCGGCGGATCTCGGCGCGGTCGGCCTCGTCGAGCAGGTTGTCCCCGCCCAGCGGGTCGGCGCCGATCCGCTCCGCCACCTGGTCGGCGAGCGCGTGCACGATCTCCACGTCGAAGAGCGCCCGCGCCAGGTTGTGTGGCCGGTCGGTGCGGCGCACCCGGTCCCGAGCGGCGCGGACGGTCTCCGGGTCGAGGGTCAGCACCTCCCGCTCCACCTCGATCTCCAGCGGCTCGTCCGGCACCCACTGCCGGTCCCGGACGGCGAGCGCCAGCACCTCCGCGAGCACCGCACGACCCTTGAGCGCCGCCGTCTCCGCCGGCTCGACGCGCTGGGCGCTCACCCCGGGGAACAGATCACCCTGGGTACGCAGCAGCACGCCCGTCTCGGCAAGTGTGGGCAGCACCTGGGAGATGTAGCGCAGGAATGTCGCGTTCGGACCGACCAGCAGCACACCGCGGCTGGACAGCTCCCGCCGGTGTGTGTAGAGCAGGTACGCCGCCCGGTGCAGCGCGACAGCCGTCTTGCCGGTGCCGGGGCCGCCCTGGACCACCATGACGCCTGGCAGTTCGGCGCGGATGATCCGGTCCTGCTCGGCCTGGATGGTCTCCACGATGTCGCGCATCCGGCCGGTCCGACCGGCGTTGAGGGCGGCGAGCAGCGACGCCTCGCCGGTCAGCTCCTCGTGCCCGCCCGGCGAGGCGCTCCCGATGTCGAGCACCTCGTCGTTGAGCCCTGTCACCTTGCGCTGGCGGGTGCGCAGGTGCCGCCGCCGGCGTACGCCCTGCGGGTTGGCGGCGGTGGCGAGGTAGAACGGACGCGCTGCGGGGGCCCGCCAGTCCATCAGCAGCGGGTCGTAGTCACCACTGGTGTCGAAGATCCCGATCCGGCCGATGTAGCGGCGGGAGTCGTCGTCGCCGTCGAGCCGGCCGAAGCAGAGACCATTCTCCACTGCGGAGAACTGCTCGACCTGGTCGGCGTACATGGCCACCGAGCTGTCGCGCTGGGAGCGGTCCTGCAGGGTGCCGCCGGTGTTGCGCAGCGCGTCGGTGAGCCGGTGGGCGGCCTGCTCACGCAGCCCGTCCAGCCGGCCGTAGAGCATCGAGACGTACTCCTGCTCGCGGCCGATCTCGTCGTCGAGCGGCAATTCACCGGTACCGCCGGAGTGCCTTGACAAGCCGTCTCCCTAAAGATTAGAATGCCTTGCAGGAACGGCTTTTAATGCCGTTCTTTTTTGTGCCCTCGAATTGTTGAAGATAGCGCGGTCCGCCGGCTGTCACCAAGCCGACCGGGCCGATTCACGTCACACAACGACGAACGCCGGGCCGACCAGATGGTCGACCCGGCGCGAGAGCTTCGGGACGTCAGCCGCGAGCGACCTGGTAGAGCCGCTCGGGGGTGACCGCTCCGGCGAGCACCCGACCGTCGTCGGTGAGCAGCACGCTGAACAGCTTGCCGGTGAGCAGCCGGCCGCTGCCCCAGTCCCCACGGACCGCCGGCAACCCGCCGAGCAGCTTCGACAGGTCCGCGTCCGGCGCGGCACCGGCCGGCTTACCGGCGACCGCCTCGCCCGGGGTCCCGTCGAGGCGCGCGACCAGGACGGTGGTCCAGCCGTCGCCCACGGCACGCACCTGCGGGTCTGCGCCCCGCGCGGCCTGTGCGGGCCGGCCCGCCGAGGGCCGCTCGGCGGTCTCCTCGGTGACGGCCACGCCCGGTGGCGGGTTGAAGGCGAACTGGTCGGCGTCGGGCCGCCGGTAGTCGACCTGGGTGAAGGCCATCTCGAACGCCGGCTGGTCGCTGCCCTTGGCGAGCACCTCGAAGCGCAGCGGCACGTGCTGCGTCGCGTCGATGGCGATCCGCAGCTGGTGCACGAGCGAGTCACCGTCGCGCGGCTGGAGCACCAACTCGTACGCGTCCCGACCGGCGACGGTGGCCGAGCGGCCGACGCTGACCTCGGTGCTCGGGTCGATCGCGCCCAACGCCAGGTCGGCGGCCTCCTGCGGGGTGGCGGGGAGACTCGGCGTCGCCGCGTGGCCCGGCTTTCCGGCCGTGCCCGCGTCGCCGAGCGTGCGGTGGCGGGCGGTGTTGCCCCGGCTCTCCCAGGTCCACAGGTCCCGGTCGTTGCGGATCACGTCCTGCTCGCCGAGGGTGTCCAGCAGCGCGACGCGCTGCCGCTCCGGCCCGGAATACCAGACCCGCAGGGTGTGCGTGCCGGTCAGCAGGGTCGTCAGGTCGTTGCCGGGGACCAGCCCGACAAGCGGCGGCAGACCGAGGTCGGCGCGCTGCACGACAGTCCCGGACAACCCCTCCAGCCGGGAGGTCTGAAGATCTACCAGAAGCTGGGCTGCGGTACGCGGCGGCAGGCTCGGCTCCGCCTCGGCGGCGAACGTGCCGATCGCGGCGCCTCCGCCGATGACGGCGACGCCGGCGGCTGCCGGGACCAGCCAGCGCAGGACGGGACGGCTTCTCAGGATCGACATGGTGGGCACCTCCTGCCCGCCATCCTGCCCCCTCGGCCCTGTGAACGCGCTGAGGACGCCGGCATTGACCCGGGTGGCACCCTTGAGCCGTGCGGTTGTTGGTGGTGGAGGACGAGGCCCGGCTGGCGGCTGCCCTGCAACGCGGTCTGCAGGCGGAGGGGTTCGCTGTCGACGTGGCGGCGACCGGCCCGGCCGGCCTGGACGCTGCCCGGCACGGCGAGTACGACGCGATGATCCTCGACGTGATGCTTCCCGGCCTGTCCGGCTACGAGCTGGTCCGCCGGCTGCGCGCCGAGCAGCACTGGCTGCCCGTCCTGATGCTCTCGGCCAAGGACGGCGAGTACGACCAGGCCGACGGCCTGGACTGCGGCGCCGACGACTACCTGACCAAGCCCTTCTCGTACGTGGTGCTGCTGGCCCGCCTGCGGGCCCTGCTGCGCCGGGGAGCGCCGGAACGTCCCGCTGTGCTGACGGTCGGCGACCTGCGACTGGACCCGGCCCGCCGACGGGTGACCCGCGCCGACGCCGAGGTGGCGTTGACCGCGCGGGAGTTCGCGTTGCTTGACTACCTGATGCGTCGGCCCGGCCAGGTGATTTCCAAGATCGAGCTGCTGGACCACGTGTGGGACGCAAGCCTGGAGACGGCACCCAACGCGGTCGAGGTGTACGTCGGCTACCTGCGCCGCAAGCTCGGCCGGGACCGACTGGAGACCGTCCGGGGCGCCGGCTACCGGCTGGCGACGTGACACCTGACGACCCGGTGGGCGGTCGCTGGGCCCGCCGGCTGCCCGGGTGGGGTCTGCGCGGGTTGGGCCTGCGCGGGCGGCTCACGGCGCTCGGCGTGGTCGGTCTCACCGTCGGGCTGGCGCTCGGCGGGGCGGTGCTGCTGGGCGCGCTCGGCTTCGTGCTCCAGCGCACCGTGGACACCGAGGCGTTCCGTACCGCCGACGCGGTAGCCCTGCTCGCCGCCGAGCACGCGCTGCCCGACCCGCTGCCGGTGGCCGGCGGGCAGGTCCGGGTCCAGGTGATCGACGCGCAGGGTCGGATCCGGGCCGCCTCGATCGACGCGGACCGGCTGGTCCCGATGGTCCGCCCCGAGCGGTTGGAGGCCGGTCGCCGGCAGAGTCTGGTGGCGCCGGCGGAGCGGGTCGGGCTCGCCGGCCCGGTCCGGGTGGTCGCCGTGCCCGCAGGCACGGAGGCCGATCCGCTCACCGTGCTGGTCGCCCGGTCGATGGCCGACGTCCGGCACGGCACGCACGTCGTACGGACCATCCTGTTGGTGGCGTTCCCGCTGTTGGTGGCGGTCCTGGCCGCGGTGGCGTGGCGGGTGGTCGGCGCGACGTTGCGTCCCGTGGAGGCGCTGCGCCGGGGCGCCGAGGAGATCACCGGCCGCGCGGGCGGCGACCGCCTGCCGGTGCCGGCCTCCGCCGACGAGATCCATCGGCTGGCAATCACCCTCAACGGCATGCTGGACCGGTTGGAGTCGGCCCGGACCCGGCAGCGCACGTTCGTCTCCGACGCGGCACACGAGCTGCGCAGCCCGCTCACCAACATCCGCACCGAGTTGGAGGTGGCCCAGCGGCTCGCCGACCGGACGGACTGGACGGCGGTGACAGTCAACCTGCTCGCCGACACCGAGCGGTTGAGCCGGCTGGTCGACGACCTGCTGCTGCTGGCCCGCCTGGACGAGATGCCACCGGCCCGCGGGGTCGGCCCGGTCGACCTGGGCGCGCTGGTGACCGAGGTCGCCGAGCGGTATCCGTCGCCGCCGGTTCTCCTCGTGCCGCCGTCGGGCCCGCTGTGGACGGCCGGGAACGCGGCCGAGCTGCGGCGGGTGCTGTCGAACCTCGTCGACAACGCGGTCCGACACGCCCGGAGCAGCGTGGTCCTCACGGCCGAGCCGCACCGGGAGGCCGCGTACCACCTGGTGACGGTGACCGACGACGGCCCGGGGATTCCGGCGGCCGACCGGCGACGGGTCTTCGACCGGTTCACCAGGTTGGACGACGGCCGGGGCCGCGACGGCGGCGGCGCCGGCCTGGGCCTCGCCATCGTGTGGGACCTGGTCCGCCGCGCCGGCGGCACCATCACCCTGACCGACGCCGACGGCTCGCCGGGGTTACGGGTGTGTCTGCTGCTCCCGACGCTGCCGCCCGAGGACCAGCGGGGACCGGCGGTCGACACACCATGACGAAGGTCGCCAGCCGGTCGGGACGTCAGCGGCGGCGGGTGCAGACCTGGTCGGCGCTCGCGACGGTGTCGGTCGACCAGACGACGGCCACTGTGAAGCAGTAGTCGTTGGCGCGGTTCAGCGCGTAGACGATGTAGGTGTCGGTGCCGGCGGGCAGCGTGGCGATGGCCGTCTTCTCCTGCCCTGCCCGGCCGGCCGACACGACCACCGGCCCCTCGCCGCCGGCCGGATACGTCCAGCTCAGAGCGATGTTGTCCCGGTTGTCGCGCAGGCTCACCGTGCCCGGAGGGGTGCCGGGTGCGGCTACCGGCGCCGTCGCGCCGGCGGCTGCGGTGCCGGTGGCGGCCGGCGCGCCCGTGCCGGTCGGGCCGGCGCTGGGGGAGCCGTTACCCGGCCCGGGTTTCGGGTCGTCCCCGTCGCCGACCCGCGCCACCCCGGCGATCACCGCCGCCGTGCCCAGCAGCACCACGACGACGCCGGCCACCAGCACCGGCACCAGCCGGTTGCGCGGCGGCATCTTCGCCCGGTGCACGGGCACCGGCAACAGCCGCGACGGCGTGTACGGCTCCAGCGGCGCGTACGGCTGGGTCGGTGGGTTCGGCTGGGCCGACGCGCCGGGACGGTGCAGCCGGTAGACGCCGGACGCCTCCTCGACGCCGCCGGTGAACCCGGCCACCGATGGGGGCACCGGCGGGACGGTGGGGTGCGGGGCGGGGTCGTCGTACGTCGGGTCCGGCGGCCAGCGGAAGTCCGGCTCGTCCGTCGGGTCGGGCGGCGGCCAGCGGAAGCCCGGCGACCCGTCCGGCTCGTCGGCCGGGACCCGGGGGTTCGGCACCGAGCCGACCCCGTGCGCGGCCCATGACTCGTCCTCGCGGTCGGCCGGAGCGGTCACCTCCTCCTCGACCTGACGCGGCGGGGACGCGGGTGGGTGGTAGGCGGACTCGACAGGTCTGTCGCTGTGCGGCGCGGTACGCGCGGCCGGCACCACCGGAACGTCCCGCTCGGCGGGCGCGTCGTCGGCGCAGGCGTGGTCGGGGTTGGCCGCCGCCCGGGCGAGAGCGGCCACCTGCGACGCCAGTGGATCATCGGCGGCCAGGTGCTGCCGGCACAGCTCGCGGGCCAACGCCAGGTTGTCGTGCGCCTCGGCGAACTGCCCACAGTCGCGCTGCATGGCGCCGAGCCGGGCCAGCATCTTGATGCCGCTGGGGTGACCGTCGCCGTACACCTCGCGGTGCAGCTCCCAGGCGTCCTGGAGGCGGTCGCGGGCCACCGTGCACTGGCCGCGGGCGTACTCGACGGTGGCCAGGTCGGCGTGCGCGGCCAGCACCCGCAGCGACTCGGGCCCGTCCTGCGCGGTCAGCTCGATGATGACTTCCTGGTACAGCCGGGCGGCCCGGGAGTGGCTGCCCACCCGGTGCAGCACGGCGGCCAGGGTAGCCGCGGCGGCCACCGTGCGAGGGTCGGAGCGGCCGTGCAGACGGGTGGTGGCGGCGTACGCGAAGGCGGCCCAGCCTCGGGCGGAGTGCGGCTCGCCGAGGGCGACGAGCACCCGCGCCTGGAGGCTGGCCGCCTCGGCCAATTCGGGTGTGGCGTTGGCCGGGCGGGGGTCGGCGTCGGTGAGCGCGTCGGAGAGCAGCCGTTGCGCGCCGGCCACGTCGCCAGTGGACACGAGGTGGTGCGCCTGGTCAGTCAACTCGTCGAAGCCGGAGGACACGCCCCATCGTGCTCATCCGACGACGGTAAGTACAAGACCCGCGCCGGTGCCGATCGGTCAGGATCTGGTCAGGTGCTCGGCCAACGTCTCGCTGATCCGGCGCAACTGGTCGACCTGGGCCGGGCTCAACGCGTCGAACAGGTGTCGGCGTACCCCCTCGACGTGGCCGGGGGCCGCGGCCGCGAGGATCGCGAAACCCTCGTCGGTGAGCACCGCGATCTGCCCGCGCCGGTCGGTGGGGCAGTCCTCGCGACGCACCCAGCCGGCCGCCTCGAGGCGGGCCACCGCGTGCGAGAGCCGGCTGCGCGACGACCCGGCCGCCTCGGCCAGGTCGCTCATCCGTAGTTGCCTACCCGGTGTCTCGGAGAGCCGGACCAGGATCTCGTAGTAGGCGTGCGGCATGCCGGCGTCGCGTTGCAGCTCGCGGTCGAGCGTGTCCATCAGCGCGCGTGAGGCGGCGAGGAACGCCCGCCAGGTGCGCTGCTCGTCGGGGTCCAACCAGCGGGTCATGACGACCATCATACCCGCGATGGTTGAACGCTCAACCAAATGGCGCTAGCCTGGGATCATGGGTATCCACCGGCTCAACCACGCGGTCCTCTACGTCAGTGACCTCGCCCGCAGCGTCGCCTTCTACCGCGACGTGCTGGGCTTCCGCCCGGTGGCGATGACCCCGGACGGTTTCCGGGGCGCCACCTTCCTCCAGGCCCCCGACTCCACCAACGACCACGACCTCGGCCTGTTCGAGATCGGCGCCGCCGCCGGGCGGTCCACCGCCGGCCGGGCCACCGTCGGGCTCTACCACCTGGCGTGGGAGGTCGACACCCTCGACGAGCTGGCGGCCACCGCCGAGCGGCTCACCGCCGCCGGGGCGCTTGTCGGCACGTCCGACCACGGCACCACCAAGAGCCTCTACGGCCAGGACCCGGACGGGCTGGAGTTCGAGGTGGTCTGGCTGGTCCCGGCCGACCGGCTCGACGACGGCGCGCTGGCCGCCCGCAAGCGCATCGGCCGGCTCGACCTGGCCGCCGAGCGGCAGCGCTACGGCGGGCAGACCCGCGGTGGTGTGGGGATCTCCGTGCCGGCCTGAGCCGGCCATAGGGTAGAACGGACCGATGCCGACCAACCGGACCACCGACTTCCTTCGTGAGCTGCTGGTCCGCCAGGTGGCGACCTGGCTGCCCGCCGCCCTGCACCGCTCCCGGCGGGCAACAGTCGCGCTGGCCTGGGCCGGCGCCGACGGCGGCGGGGCAGAAGCGGTGCTGCGGGTGGTCGCCGGCCACGCCGCCCAGGTGCGCGGTCGACAGGTGACGGTGCTGGTGCTCGCCGACGGCGCCGCCGACCTGCCGGCCCGGCTCGGGCCGATCGAGGCGGAGCTGCCGGCCGAGGTGACGGTGCACCTGCTGCCCGGCGGGCCGGACCGGCTGCCGGTCGCGGTGAAGGCGGGCGGCGCGGCCGGTTCGCCGCTGTTCTGCTTCCTGGACCTGCCCGGCGAGGTGCCCCCGCGTCTGCTCGACGCCGCCGCCAACGGTCGCACCGGCGAGGTGCTGCTGCACGCCGGCAGTGCCACCCGCGCGGCCCTCGTCGCCGCCGGATTCCCGCTGGTCGCCGAGGTGGCGCCGGTGCTACCGGCCGACCCCTCAGGTGACGCGGCAAGTGCGGCAGGTGACGCGGCGGCCGGCGTGGTCGCGTTCGGCAGCCGCTCGGACCGGAGCCTGGAGGCGGTCCGTGAGGCGCTCTGGACGGTCGGCGCGGAACTCGGCGTGCGCTACCGCGACCCCGCCGACCCGGCGGCCCCGCCTGTCGACGTGGCCGGGGAGCCGGCCCTGGAACCGCTGGCCCGCCAGTTGCTGGCCGAGCTGCGCCACGGTGGGCCGCGGCCGGTCACCGAGCTGCGCCGGCACACCCTCACCGCGACCGTCTATCGTGCCGCGGACGCCAACCGAGCGCTCACCGATCTGGTGGACGCGGGCGACGTGCGCCGCGAGCGCGACACCGGCCGACTTGCCGGCGACGAACTCATCACCCCCACGCCCTGAACCGGCGGCCCCGGCCCGGTGGCGCAGACGCCGAGCGGGGTGCCGGTGAATCACCGGCACCCCGCTCGACTCCCGGGACGCTACGACCGGGACTTGTCCTGCTTCCAGGACAGCGGACCCGGCAGGTCGACGCGGTGCGCCCGGGCCTTCGAGTTCCAGGACCAGCGCCCGATCTTGATGCTCCACGAGGAGAAGCCGTTCTCGGTGAAGTTCAGGATCAGCGGACCGATCTTCTTGCGCTTGCGAAACATGAGGCCCATCGGAGGACTCCCCTCGTCACCGTTCCCTGCCGTGTCGAGATCGAACATTCCCGAACGGGCGAATTCCGAAACCCTCTCCTCGTCCCGGTTGGACGGTGACGCCGTCCGCTTCGGCAATCTCTATCCACCAGGTAGGTGTTGCGCGGCGGTAAACACTGCTCGGGGCGCTTCGCCACATCGGCAGCGGTGAAATTCTCACCTTCTGGAAGACCGTTGACCCGTCGATCCCACCGGCGGCAGCATGAGGTCATGTCGCAGCGGGATGAGCTCCTCCTCATCGCTTGCGTGCACGTCGACCTGGTCCGGCACGCGAGCGCGCTCTGTTGAGCTGACCGGTTCTCCCCGGCTCGGCTCCGTCGCCGCACTCGCACCGCTCGCCCGCTCACCGCGGAGCGGCGTGCCTTCAACGCCCTACCCGGGCGCCCCGCACTCCCACCGTGCACAGATCAGGAGACCCCCATGCCCCCACCCCGTCGTGCCGTCGCGGCCACCGCCGCGTTGACCCTGCTGACAGGCGTGGCCGGGGGTGACCCCGAGCCCGGGTGGGCCGCCGAACTGCGTCAGCGGGGCTCGGGCGGCCAGGTCACCCTCCCCGAACTCACCGCCGTCAACTGCCGCTCGTACGCCACGCCGACCCTGGCGTCGGCGTGACCACCGTGGAGCGTCCGGTCACGGACGCCGCCGAGCTGCGACCTGTGGACCAGAACCTGTTCCGCGCGTTGCTGCGCCGACAGGCCACGAGCGTCACGGTGGTCACCGCGGTGGCCCGCGCCACCGATCCGGCCTGCCTGGGCGGGATCGGCGCACCGATCCGGGCCGGGTTCACCGCCACCTCGTTCACCTCGGTCTCGCTGGACCCGCCGCTCGTCTCGTTCTGCCTCGGTGTGGCGTCGTCGAGCTGGCCGGTGCTGGCCCGCGCCGAGCATGTCGCCGTCCATCTGCTGGCCGCGGGGCAGCGGGAGGCGGCGACTGTCTTCGCCACCAGCGGCATCGACAGGTTCGCCGCCTACCCGGACTGGACACCCGGCCCGTTCGGTGTGCCGCTGCTGACCGGGGTGCTGGCCCGGCTGTTCTGTCGGGTGGTGCACCGCGTCCCGGCCGGCGACCACACGCTGGTGATCGCCGAACCGCTCGCCCTGAGCGACGGCGGCGACGGCCGGCCGCTGGTGCACCACCAGGGCGGCTACCTCGCGGCGACGCCGGAATGACCGCACCCGCCGCGGCCGACCTGTTCGCGTTGGACCGGGCCGCCCAGGACCTGCTGTTCCGGGCGGCCCGCACGGCCAACACGTTCACCGACGAGCCGGTCACGGACGCCCAGGTCGCGGCCATCCACGACCTCATCCGGTACGGACCGACGGCGTACAACGGCCAGCCGCTGCGGGTGCTGCTGCTGCGCTCATCGGAGTCGCGGGCCCGGCTGCTGCCGTACGTGTCGTCGAGCAACCGGGCGAAGACGGCAAGCGCGCCGCTGGTGGCGGTGCTCGCCGCCGACGTGGACTTCCACGAGCGGCTGCCCGAGCTGTACCCGCACCGCCCGCAGGCCCGCGACTGGCTCGCCGACCGGGTGGCGCGTGCCGAGCAGGCCCGCTTCAACGCGACCCTCCAGATCGGTTACCTGCTGGTGGGCGTACGCGCCGCGGGGCTGGCCGCCGGACCGATGGCCGGGTTCGACGCCGCCGGGGTGACCCGGGAGTTCTTCCCCGCCGGGCGGCACGAGGCGCTGCTGTTGATGAGTGTGGGCCATCCGGGCCCGGACGCCTGGCGCGAGCGGCTGCCCCGCCTGCCCACGGCCGACGTCATCCACACCCTGTGACAACTGTCAGCGGGGTTCCCACGCGTCGGGCAGGGCGGTGAGCCTGCGGACGTGCGCGGGCAGCCGTCCGCTGATGATCTCGGCGAGGCTCACCTCGTCGACCACCCGCCGGACGGCGGCTCGTACCGCCACCCACAGGCCGGGCAGGTTCTCCGCCGCGCCCTCGTAGCGGGTCTCCTCCGGCCGCAGGCCGCGGACGCCCGCGAGCGGGCCCTCCACCGCGCGCAGCACCGCGCCGACCGTCACCTCGCGGGGCGCACGGGCGAGGGTGTAGCCACCCTCGGCGCCGCGCTGGGCGCGCACGATGCCGGCCCGGCGCAGATCGGCCAGGACCGCCTCCAGGAACTTGCGGGGCATGTCCTGTTCGGCGGCGATGGCCTGGGTGGACAACAGCGAGGGGTACGCGGTCGCGAGGCTCAGCGCCGCCCGTACCGCGTAGTCGCCACGCGCGGAGATCTGCACACCGCCATCATGCCCGCCCGGTGCCGCCGCCCGGCCCGGTGGGCGTCCCGGACCGCGTGGCGTGACCGCCGTTGGCCGGTTCGACTGCCGTGCCGGAGCGGAACCGGCCGCCGTTGGCGCCCGTCGACTCGACCGCGGGTCGGGGTCGGACGACCCGGCCGCCGGCCGGCTGATCGCGGGCGGCGCGGAACGCCCCCGGGCTGACCCCGATCTCACGGGTGAAGAACCGGCCGAAGTTGGTGGGCTCGGAGAAGCCGAGCTGACGGCCGATCTGCGCGATCGGTTCGTCGCTCGCGGCGAGCAGCCGGGCGGCCTGCAACGCGACCCGCTCGTCGATGACCTGCTTGGCGCTGCGACCGGTCACGGCCAGGCAGGCACGGGTCAGGGTGCGTACCGAGCAGCCGAGCGCGGCGGCGTAGTCCTCGACCCGCCGGGTCACCTGGTAGCCGTGCTCCACCTCCCGGCAGAACCGCTGGAACGTCTCGACCTCCGGCCGGTGCCCGCTCCGCGCCACACCGGGCAGCGCCAGTCGCAGCAGCAGCACGGCGAGTTGGTGGCGCAGCAGCGCACGACCGGCGGGGCCGTCGCCGTGCCGTTGGCAGTCCACCGCCAACTGGCTCACCTCGTTGATCACCGCGTCCTCGTCCTCGCCGGCCAACTGCCGCCAGGTCTGCGGGGCGTCCGGGTCGACGGCCAGCCCGTCCAGCGCCTCGGCGGTCCAGCCGACCACAGTCGCGTCGAACTGCGGTCCGGCGCAGCGCAGCACCTGACCGGCGCGGACCCGCAGCAGCGTGCCGGGTCGGCACGGCAGCAGGTGGAAATCCAGCTCGGCGTCGCCGTGACCCCTGGTGGTGAGGATCAACAGCTCCCGCTCGACGAACACCGGCCGCCGCCAGCCGGGGTCACCAGCCAGGTCGGCCAGCGCGAACGTGGAAATCTCGTCGGGTACGGGTGACGCCGTTCCGATCGATGGCGCGGGGGAGGGATCGGTGGAGACCATCGTCTGCGACGGTAGCCCGAAGCGCAGGTCACCGCATCCCGATCTCCGTACGCGGCAGCGGCGAGGCTTGTCGCGATCCCCGCGGCCGGGCTACGTTACCCGGCGGTAGCGCTGTGCGGTCCGTGGTCTGCGCGGCGTCCGCCGTCCGCCCGACCGCCCGGCGGACCCGCCGACACGCGATGGGATGGGCATGACGCAGCTGTTCTCGGTCGAAGGCAAGACGGTCCTGGTCACCGGCGGGTCGCGGGGGATCGGGTTGATGATCGCCCAGGGCTTCGTCCGGGCCGGCGCCCGCGTGATCATCTCGTCCCGCAAGGCGGACGTCTGCGAGACCGTCGCCAAGGAGCTCTCCGCCGAGGGCCACTGCGAGGCGATCCCCGCCGACCTGGGCGCCGACGCGGGCGCCGAGTCGCTGGCCGCCGCCGTCCGCGAGCGCGTCGACCGTCTCGACGTGCTCGTCAACAACGCCGGCGCCACCTGGGGCTCGCCGCTGGAGAGCTACCCGGAGGCCGCGTTCGACAAGCTCTGGGCGGTGAACGTCAAGGCCGTCTTCCGGCTCACCACGGCGCTGCTGCCGGCGCTGCGCGCCGCCGCCAGCGCCGACGACCCCGCCCGCGTGATCAACATCGGGTCCATCGACGGGATCCGCGTGCCCTTCATGGAGGTGTACGCCTACTCGGCCACCAAGGCGGCCGTGCACATGCTCACCCGCAGCCTCGCCCACCAACTGGCAGGCGAGCAGATCACCGTCAACGCGATAGCGCCAGGCCCCTTCGAGAGCAAGATGATGGCGTTCGCCCTGAACGACCCGGCGAGCCGGGCCGCCATCGAACAGCAGGTGCCGCTGGGCCGCATCGGACGCCCGGAGGACATGGCCGGCACCGCCATCTATCTCTCCTCGCGGGCCGGCGCATACCTCACCGGCGCGGTCATTCCCGTCGACGGCGGCATCACCACGCACGGCTGATCTGGGTCGGGCGGCCACGGCTGGGCGTCGCCTCCGGCCGACCCGGGTCGGGCTGCCCGCGTACTCCCGGGTATGCCGGGGCCGCGCGGACTCGGCAGATCCGCGCGGCCCCGTCTGGCCGGTTCATGCTCGTTCGGGCGGTGCTCAGCGACCGGCGAGCAGCCGGTTCACCGCCGTGTCGACGTCCAGGTGCTCGGCCTCGCGGCCGCGCGGGACGACGACGTACGTCCGTCGAAGGAAACGCACCAGGACGCTGCGCGGCACCTCGAAGAGGGCGTTGCCGTCCGGTGACGAGAGGGCCAGCGCGACGAAGTCGCCGCGCGGTGTGGCCCAGGGCCAGACCCGCACATCGCCGATGCCGGCCGGTTCGTCCAGGCCGGTCACCAGAAGTTCGCGAGCGAACGACCAGCTCACCGCCTCGCCCCCTGCCGACTCGGCATGGAACAGGACATGGACCGCATACGGGTCAGCAGGGTCGTAACGCAGACTGGCACGCACCGGCAAGGCGGTGGCGTCAGGTGCGACGAGCCTTAGCGACGTCTCGACCTCTACGGTCGTCGGTCGGATGACACTCATGGACGTTCTCCCCCCGGCACCGCTGCGGAACGCGCGTGTCCCGCTTTTCCCATACTCAGGTGCTACTCCTGGCTACGCTCCGCCATACGCTGACTTCACCCAGTGGTGGGAAGGGGGACGGAAAGACCGCGTGAATGTGAGCATTCATGTAGGATTTCCGGTTCTGCCCAGTGCGTGATCCCGCCCGGTGTCGGGTGGCTCAGTCGTCGACTTACTCCGGTAACGTCCAGTCGGCCGTTGCAGTGACGGGCCCGAGCGACACTGGGGGGTGAAATGGTCACGAACCGATCCTCAGTGGATCCGGTGACCGCGCCCGGTCCGCCGAAAGTCGCGGTCCGAGCAGCCGAAAAGCGGGGGTACGACGTGCCGATGGAGCAGCCCGAGCGACCCGGCCGGTCGACGCCCGACGCCGGCCGCCCCGGCGGGGTCACCGTCGTCGGAGACCCGCCCCGGCGCCCACGCTGGCGGGACCGCGTCGCGACGACCCTCGACCTGATCCGCGCCAACCCCACCGGCCGGATCGCTCTCAAGATCTTCATAGGGATCGCCGGCGCGTTGGTGGTCACCATCGGCATCGCACTCATTCCGCTGCCCGGCCCTGGTTGGCTGCTGGTCATCGCCGGCCTGGGCATCTGGGCCGTCGAATACCACTGGGCCCGCCGGCTGCTCGGCTTCACCCGCCGACACGTGCACGGCTGGACGCAGTGGGTGACGCGACAGTCGCTGCCGGTGCGCTTCGTGCTGGGTGTCGTCGGCCTGGTCTTCGTGGGCGTGGTGGTCTGGCTCTCCCTCAAGCTCAGCTTCGGCATCGACGTGGTGGCCGAGGCGATGCGGTACCTCGCGACGCACTGACCCCGGATTTCCGGTCCGGTTCCACGATCGGGTAGAGTCAGTGGCGCTGAGGGCGATTAGCTCAGTGGGAGAGCGCTTCGTTCACACCGAAGAGGTCGCTGGTTCGATACCAGCATCGCCCACTCTCAGTTTGTGCAGGCCAGAAGCCCGTTGCCGGAGTATCCGGTAACGGGCTTCGCCGTATGTGCTGCTTACATTGGGAGCAGCGCGGCTGGTGCTGTGTTCGGGCCGCCATGGACCTGTGCGGTTGAGTGGCCTGGTGTGCGGTCCCGAGCGGGCCTGTTGGCTAGTTGAGGAGTTGGGCCGACCGTTGCCGGTGCCGCGCGGCGAGAGGGTGGCCCGGTTATGGATCATTGGTTGACTGGCGGCCGTAGGTCCGATGGTTGGCCCATTGGTCGGTCCACAAGGCGAGGTCGTGTACCCAGGGCTCGGCGCTCTGCCGGGACTTGACGGCCCACTTTGTTGCGTTCTTCGACGCGACCTGTCCAGCATTCGGCTTCCCGACGGGCGGCCCGCTGGGCAGCGCCTCACCGCCCGACTCCGTGCGGCCGGGTTTTCCTACGACTCCCGTCGCCGTCGGATCAGCTGCACCGGTCGCCGTGACGTCCGCCTCCCGTACAGCTACCTCGGCGCCGACGATCGCGCTGGTGCCAACTACACCGGACAAGCCGCCGTGCATTCCTACTACGCCGAAGACGACTGACCGCGCCGGCAGCGTCGAGCGGTTCCTGTTAAGTCGTGATAGTCGTCTGCCATCCGTCGGTCGCATGACGTCTGGGTTGTTATGGATTGCCTTGTTGATTGGTCGCACGTTCTTCTTACATGCCCACTCACCCAAGGCTGAGCCACTCAGCGTCCTGGTAGGCGAGGGTGCATCCGTTGGGGCGGGCGCCTGGCCGTAGGGACTCGGCGCGCGCGAAGAAGCGGCTCGCGGAGCAGATTCGCTGACCCCGCAGCCTGAGAGCATGGCGGTTAACAGAAGGAAAGGGCTGTGAGAACACGGTGTGACACCCGCTGAGGCTACCTGGCACGGAGTGTGACGTGACCTTGTGGACCAAACCCCTCGTTACTGGGCATCGGCGGGGGTGGACTCCGTCCGTGGCTTGCGAGGACTGCGGTGCCAGGGTGCCTCGCGGGCGGAGGACTGCAGGGTTGCTCAGGCGACGCGCTTCTACCCAACTGCTGCCGGCAGGCAAAGAGGCGACACAACCTCGTTGCCTGCCGGTAGCAGCTCACTCCGCCCATTCGGGGTCGGTGCGGGCTGCGGATCCGGGGAGCAGGTTGGGAGCAGCGGGGCGCCCTGAACGGCCTTGAACTGCGTCCAACGGCAGCGACTGGGCCTCAACTGCACCCACATGACACTCAACCAGATGCACGCGCCTCGGTGTGACCGATGCCTGCGAGCAGCGGCCCGCCATCGACTTCGTGACGAGCGGATCGCGGCACGTCCGGACGTCGTCGCACCTGGATGCGCCACGATCAGTAGCTACCGACAGTGATGGGCATGCCGGTGCTGCCGCGCACCCTGCCAGCGGCAATTGCGGCGCCGTGAGGGCGTCCTTCGCGTGTCATCGGGTGGTGTGGGCGCCTCCGTTGACGTGTACGGTCTGGCCGGTGATGTGGCGTGCCCCATCAGAGGCCAGGAAGTACGTTGTTTCGGCGATGTCGTCGGGGTGCCCGGGCCGTTTGTTGTGGGTTGCCTCGATCAGGGCGGTGCGCCGTTGCTCGCTGAGCTGACCGTGGAAGAAGTCGGTCTCGGCGATGTAGCCGGGTGCGATCAGGTTGGCCGTGAGTCTCTGGGCGCCCACCGTGGACGACAGCCCAGCGGTCCAGGCGGCCAGGGCGGCCTTTGCCGCGCCGTACGAGGTGGAAGCGTACTCGGCCCCGATGGAGCCGATGTTGATGATCGAGCCGCCGGGCCGCAGCTTGTCGAGTACGGCCGTCGTGGTGAGCACGGCGCTGAGCAGGTTTGCCTCCAGATTCGCCCGCCACGCGGCCATCACCTGTTCCAACTGTGTGCCCTGCCGGTCGCGCTGGTCGAGGTCCGTGTTGCCGCCCGCCATGTTGACCACCACATCGAGGTCTGCGCCCAGCTCATCAGCCATCCGTGCGACCTGCTCGGGATCGGTGGCGTCACAGGTGATCGGCCGGGCGCCGATCTCGCTTGCCGTGGTGGCCAGCCGGTCGGTGTTACGTCCGGTGATGATCACCCGGTCGCCCCCGGATCGGAACCGGCCGGCGACGGCCTTGCCGAGCCCGTTTCCGCCGCCGGTGACCAGCACGATACGACTCACAGCTAACCCTCCAGTGCTATGTTTAGCTCTAAATGTAGCGGGAGGGGTGCGTGATGTCCAACGGTCTCGACGCCGAGGACTACCCGGTCGGGTCGCCGTCGACGTGGCCCGCAGCCGATATCGCCGCATCCTGGAATCGCGAACTGCCTGGTGTGCGGACCGAGTCCATCGAGATCGTCACGCCTGTCTGGCGGATCGCGAAGGTCCTCGCGGAGGACCGGCGGCGCACCCTGGCCAAGCTGGGAGTCGACTCGTCCACACTCGATCTGCTGAGCGTGATCCGGCGTTCCGGTCCGCCCTATGAGCTGACCACCCGCGAGATTGCCCGTCGCACGCTGATCACCGCGGGCGCCGTCTCCCAGCGCGTCGCCCGGGCTGAGCAGGCCGGGCTCGTTGAACGATCACCGTCATCCGTGTCACGTCGAGCGGTCTCCGTAAGGCTGACCGAGACCGGCCACAGCCTCATCGAGAGCACGGTACGGCAGCTTCTCAATCATGAGGCCATCCTGGTCAGCTCGCTCACCGCGGCCGAGCGCACGATCCTTCTCGGCCTGCTCGGCAAGCTCGAACGGATGCTCGTCACGCCAACGCCGGATGAACCTGAGGAACCGGATGAGCTGCGGGAGTAAGTCGATTAGAGCGTCCGCACATTGGCAGATCCGTGCATCCCGCACCCAGGTCCGTGCCATGATCATTTGCACTGAGGGTGGATGAGTTCTGGAGCTACCGCCGGCACCACTGGCCGGAAAGATCTACGAGTGGTACCGGTGTTCACGAACATCGCGGCACACCCGACGAATACGACGCCTTCGAATACGGCGCTGCACCAGTGGCCCGGCCGGACATGTTGGTTTACGACGTGCCGCTCCTGCTCGGCGAGGAAGAGGGCCACTTCGGGGAGCCGTAGCAGCGACCTGGAAACGCCGCCGGTCGATCTGGAGCTGAAGGGCCGCGACGAGTGGTCCGACGAGAAGACCGACCAGAGTTTCGCCCCGGCGCTGGCAGGCTTCTGTAGCGGCGCGCGCCGCGAGGCGGGCTTTGGCGCCGACGCCGGTCCGGGGCCCAGGCGAAACAATCCGCGCCGGGCCCCGGTCGACGGGTTATCCGAGCCAGCGACGCAGCAGCCAGCCAACGAGCTGCCCTAGAGCGACCTGCGCCAGGACCGTCACCGCTGCTGGCGGCCAAAATTGGACATCTGGCCGCACGCGCTGCAGATCGACGTGCCGCGTAACCGCGCAGGTTCGAGCCCCAACTCGTCCGCAAGCGCCAGCGCCGCTTGTCCGGGTCGACGAGGTCGGGTTATCGCTGTAAGTGAGTGTTTGTGAAGCTTCAATGTGGATGGTGTGACGTCGTGACACCGGCCGAAATGGTCGGCAGGGTGGTGGGTGTGGCCCGCTCGCCGTGGTTACCCGTCTGACCGGACCGACGCTCAGGGGGCACTGATCGAGCCCTTGTTGCCGGAGCCGAACACCGACGGCAGGCCCGAGAAGCACCCACGCCGGGAGATCGTCAACGCCATCCTGTACGTCGTGCGCTCCGGCTGCCCGTGGCGTTATCTGCCAGCGGATCTACCACCGTGGCAGACGGTGTACTGGTACTTCACCCGCTGGGAAGACGAGGACGTGACCGAGAGGTTGCTGACCGCCCTGCGGGTCAATGCTCGCCTCCAGCAGGGCCGGGCCGCGCAGCCGTCGGCCGGAATCATCGACCCGCAGAGTGTGAAAGGCACCGACACCGTCGGCGCTGACAGCAGCGGCCGACCGGCACGACGCCAGAGCCGACGCACCTTCACCTGGACCTGAAACACCTCTGGGATCGTCGGCGCAGCCGATGCACTCAGGACGGTGGCATACCTTTACCTGCGTGACGATCGAGATGGTGTCGCGCTTTGCCGTGGACAACCGAGTCCTGAACTCCCTACATGCCCGGGCCTTCGGTGCCGAGACAGCCGAAGTGACGCCGTGGGCGCAGCGGCTGGCCCGGCACGCGCTGACCTGGATTGGCGCCTTCGATGACGAACGCCTGATCGGTTTCGTCCAGGTCTGCTGGGACGGCGGCGCCCACGCGTTCCTGCTCGACACTGCGGTTGACCCCGACTGGCAGCACCGAGGTGTCGGCGCAGAGCTAGTCCGGCACGCCGCCGCCGAAGCCGCTGCCGCTGGATGTCAATGGCTACACGTCGACTTCGAGGCACACCTACAAGACTTCTACCTGCAGCGTTGTGGTTTCAGGGCCACCTCGGCAGGCCTGCTAAGACTCGGCTCCGAACAGCCTTTTCGCCAAGAGCTGAGGATCAGTAACCACCCACCCCCTGCCTCCGGCGCCGGCCCTCGAAGTACATCCGTCCGGCAGCACAATTCAGCCACCTCCGGAACGAGCGCCAGAAGGTCCGCATCCAACGCCTCGTTTGACGTCGGCAGTACAGCAGCGAAGTAGGTTGCTGGTTCGATACCAGCAACGCCCACTCTCGGCCCCGCCATGATCGGAAGGACGCGCCCTAGTCGATCTGTAGTAGCGCGTGCGGCGGGCTAGGCCACGGTTTCAGGTTCTGGAGAGCAGCGGCTGCACGCACGAGTAGGTCTTCGCGGTGATGGCGGGTGACTATCTGGAGGCCCACCGGCGTGCCGTCGGGAGCGAAGCCGGCAGGAACGCTGGCGGCCGGGTGACCGCTCAGGTTGAATGCCCAGGTCAGCGCAACGTTGATGCGGCTGCCTGGCCCTACGTGATCGTGAGCCTGATAGGGCGTCGTCGGTGTCAGCAGCACGTCGGCGCATGCGAACAGCTCAGCCAGCCGGCGAGCGTTGGCGGCGTGCAGTTCGTCAGCGGCATGCCCCGTGGGTGAGCCTGTCCGGCGAGCCTGCCAGGCGGGCGTGGGGTCTTCGAGGACCAGGTCGTGCCGAACCCATTGGAGCAGGCCACCGGCCGCGAGTTGCTCCGCGGCGTCGCGGGCGGGAGCTGTCACCTGCGGATCGACCTCCGCGTAGCCCAAGGCGGTTGACCACACTGCGCGGAGAGGCGCTCCTTGGAGAGGGTCCCTGGTGTGGGCGGCGAGATTCGTACCGAGGATGGCGTCAAGGTAGGCGGCTGCGTCAGCGACGGTGCGGGCCAAGGGGCCGGGTGCGTTGAGCGTGTTGACGGACGGTAGGCACCCGTTGGTGGTCTTGATGCCGACGACGCCACACCAGGCTGCCGGGATCCGTACCGACCCAGCACCGTCGTTACCCGTGGCCAGTGGTACGAGGCCTGCTGCGACTGCGGCCGCGGATCCGGCGGATGATCCTCCGGGCGAGCGGTCTGCACGCCAGGGATTGATGGTGGGGCCGCGGTCGGTGTGCCCCCAGGTCTGCCAACTGGTACCTCGCGGCACTGACGTGGTGCCGATCGGGATACACCCCGCCTCGAGCAGCCGACGTGCCTGTGGCGAGGTGAGACCTTCGCTCGCTTTGACAGCCAGCGGAACCCCCGCGAGCGGTAGGTGGAAGCCGGCGTCGACGACCCCTTTCAACTCGTACGCCGTCCGGCGCGCGCGGTCCGACCAGACCTCACGAAAGGCTCGCAGCTCTGTGTCGACGGTCGCGATGCGCCTTAAGGCGGTTTCGACGACGTCGGTCGGACAGAGCTCTCTCCGGTTGACCAGCTCCGCGATGGAGACTGCGTTCAGGGTTGGCGAGTTGGTGACCGGCGGCGTCATCGATGGTGGCCCCGATCGCTGCCGCGCTCAGATCTACCTCGCGGCGGGGGTGGCTGGTCCGAGGCCAACTGCCCGGCCTGGCGAGGTACTCGGGTCGGGCTGGGAAAGGCGAGTGCTGCAGTTTGGGCAGCCGCGGCGGAGCCGCTGGTGCGGGTCTGGTACGGACGCCCTGGGTACTGCCACGGCTGCAGGTCGGGAGCCAGCTCATTGCGGACAGCTCGCTCGACGAGGACCGCCATCTCGACGGGGCCGATTCCGCCCGGTACCGGGGTGATGTTCTGGGGGATTCCACTGGCGTGCGGAGAGACGTCGCCGGCGACCCCGCCATTGGGAAGCGGAACGAAGCCAGAATCCACCACGAGCCGGTGCTCCGGGCGTAGGTGTTCCGGACCGAGTAGCCCGGGGCTCCCGGTGACGGAGATGACGATGTCGACGTCACGTACAGCGGCCAGGTCGTCGCCGAGATCGAGCTGCAGCGGCTCGTGACCATGCTCGACGAGACGGCTGACCACACCGCGTCCAACGAATCCACGGGCCCCCACGACCGCGATATCTGGCGCGTCTCCGGTGAACGGTTGCACTACCCGCCAGATCCCTTCGGCAGTGGCACACACCTGCCGGTGGGATCCCTCGGTCAGTGCGTCGATGTCCTTGTGCGGGGCGATGTCCTGCACGAACTGGCGCAGCCGGGCCGGAACCGGCTGTTGCACGATAATGGCGGTGACGCTCGGGTCGACATTCGCCCGCTCGAGGGTGGCCGCGAACTTCGCCGGGGTCACGCGGGCTGGTAGGACCCGATGGTCGACCTTCAGGCCGATCCTGCTGAAGTTGGCGACCTTCTGCTCAGCGGAGATCCGCGAGGCATTCGCGCGGGCCTGCCAGTCGACCGGGTCCTCAGCCGCAGCCTCAACTCGGATGATCGTCACCGTCTTGCCGAGGGCCGCCATAGGACCGCGATAATCGGTGTATAGGTCATGGACGGCCCGCAGGATCTGCCGACCCGAGATGTGGTTTTCCGCCTGGATGCTCACTACGGCGATCTCAGGAGGGCCAGCCGAGGCCGGCGAGCACTCTGGGTACCGGTTCCAGAGTCTGACCGCCGAGTAGGTCGTACACCTCACGCTCGCTTAGCAGGCGGTGGGCTTCAAGATTGTCCTCGTAGCGCTGTCCGTCCCAGGACAGAGGGATAAGGGTAAAGGTGTCGGGGTCAAACGCGTCGTGGTACGAGAAGGCGCCGTGGTGGGCCAGCCAGGTGATGCGGTGTGGGTCTGCGTCGACGTGCTCCTGGGCCAGGTGCAGTGCCTCTGCGGCGACGCCAGGCATGTCGTCGGCGATGCCGTAACGGTCGTCATTGGAGCTGATCTCCGATGCGACTGCCACGATTCGGCCGTCGAATGGATAGAGACGCACCAGACACTGGGCCTGGCCACCGCGGCGGTGTCGCCAGGCCACCATGGCATCGAGATGGCCGTCAGGCTGAAGAACTACCGGCACGTTGCTGGTCACTCGGGTGTCCCTTCTGTCGATGACATGGGAGCTGGCGACGGCCGGTGCCACCGGATGCCCGAACCCTCGTACTTCCCAAAGGCCGCTGCCAGGCGAGACCAAGGCGTGAGGTCGACAAACGTCTGGTGGTCGAGCTTACGACGCTGATGACCCGGGCTCGACCCCGAAGCGATCGCGCAGCTCGTCGACGAGCGTCACGACCGTCGCCAGGTCGAGTTCCGAGGCGAAAAAGTCGATGCAGCTTTCAAGACCCTCATTCGTCGGCTTCAGCTCGGCGTTCTCCCGCCGCAGCGGCGCAACTCCTCCAACTCAGACGTCGTCGACCGGTCGTGGTTCGCCAAGCGGCCGGCAGAGGTCGGCCCAGGGCCTTGTCGGCGTTGGCGAACTCCTGGTCGTTCACCGGAGCGCGGTATTCGGCTTCCTCGATTATGGCGCCGACCTTCCACTCTCGGGCGGTCTTCGTGGCGTACCAACGGTTCAGGACAGGATAGAAGATCGGCTGGTCCGTCAAGCGTGGTGGCCAAGCCCGCCAACCCGACACCGCCACGAGCCCCAGCGTCGTAGGACCTGAGCGAGTTTTGCGGCGGCCGGCGGGTTCGCGGAGTGAACGTTGATGATGCCGACGTCAAAGGGGCGCTCGTCGAAGGCAGCTCGTTCCAGAACCTCCACGACCGGCCAGATCGGGTCGTCCCCGCCTGGGTCGTGGTCCAGCCACAGCTCGTCTAGGCGCCGGCCCGGTATCGACCGAGGAGGTCAACTCCGGCGGCACTGGTACCGGCCACCTCGGCGCTACGGCCATCCACGAACGTACGGAGGTCATCGAACAGGACGATCGCTCGGTGAGCATCCACGCGATGATGATGCCTGGCACCGTCAGGGATCATCGCGGTGTCGGAGATCGGCGCGGCCCAGCCGTGGGCAGCACTTCCGGTGGAGACATCGACGTGCTTCGGTAAGAGCGCCACCACCACACGCCACTGGAGTAGAGATGACCCGGACTGTCCGGAACGGCTTCTTGGGCAGTCTGACCGCTGTCGCCCTCACCGCAACGCTGGGCCTGCCCGGCGTTGCCACGGCCGAGCCGAAGCACCGGCCCGTCCCGGTCTGCGCGCTACGGCCACTGACCCTCCCGGCGGACATGAATGGTCGAGCTCTGGCGGTCGATCCGACTGGTCGGTTCATCGCCGGTACCGGCTACCGGATCGATGAGCAAGATCCGCAGCCGCTACTGCTGCTCTGGGCCGGATCGCCGCGCCGACCTGGGCCTGGGGTGTGGGACGAACACCGACTCACCGTCGTCACCATCGGAGCCTGGCAGCAAGTCGAGGACATCAATCGGTACGGCGTTGCCGTCGGCAATGCCTTCGTTGACAACGTCTACCGCCCGTGGCGCTACCGCTACGGGAACCTGGAGTGGCTGCCCGTCCTGCCGGTGTTCGCCAACACCTTGGCGCTGGAAATCAACTCGCGTGGCGACATCATTGGCCAGGGCTACGTCGAGGAGACCGAGACGACCCTGCCGCTGCTCTGGCCCGCCGACCGGCCGGGAACCGTCGAGGTGATCGACGCCCCGCCCCCCGCCAGCGCGAGGGGGATCCTCGACGACGGCACCATCATCGGCTCCGCGGGCGACTTCGGCTGGGTACGCCATCCCGACGCAACGACCGACCGGCTCAGCGCTCCCGGCGCCCGGTGGTCGTGGGTCGCCGCGGCGCAGGGGACCTGGGCAGTTGGTCGCATCGGCATCGGCCTCGGCGCCGGGGACGAGGACAGCGCCCCGGTGCGCTGGGACCTGCGGACTGGCGTGGCGTCCGCCGTGAACCCGGCGCTGGTATCAACGCTGGACATCAACAGTCGGGGCACTGTGCTCGGCGATCGAGCCGTCGACCATGGCGGCCGGCTCGTCGCCCTGAGCGGTGCCATCCCCGATGTCCAGGATCCCTTCGGCTGGGGAATCGCCGATGACGACCTCGTCGTGGGCTCCATCAACGGCATCCGAACGCGTCCAGCGCGCTGGATCAACTGTTGAAACAGCCGGCGCGACGTCTTGTGTCTCGTGCTCCAAATCGAGACCAGCCGGGCACCCTGAGCAGCCTTGAACTGCACCCAACGGCGTCTGCCGTCGCCCAACCGCGCTCGCCCCTGCCAGCTGCTTCACCTCTGCGCAGCTGTCGACGACTCTCTGCGTCGCCTGGCCGGGAGTGGTGCGAGGTCAAGGCGGTGAGTCGTTGGTTCGCCCGGACGTCGACGGACAGGTACGGGGCTTAGTGGACGGGCTGCTTGGTCGCACGAAGCCATAGCCAGAAAGCGGGACGCCGGCTCCAGGCCGGCTGAAACCTGTCCCACGCTGTGCCTGACCACTACTCAGTGACCGGCTGAGCGGCGACGGAGTGGGCGCCGCCGAAATGGCAACCAGGGCCGCCGCCGGGTCCAGGATCGGGCGTTCTTGGCGGGCACACATCCGGATCAGCGTGCAGGCGAAGAGCGAGCGCGGGCCGGCGGCGCATGCGGTCGCGTCGAGGACGAACCTCGGGACGTCTGGCCTCACGCGGCGGAGGCGTTCCGGCCGCGCTGCTCGACACGCGCGTCGTTGCGGTGCATGAACTGCTGCGCCCATTGCGCGGCGGCGGCCGCTTTACCGGTAGCGGGATCGGGTCACTCGAACCGCAGCTCCTCGGTGCGGGTGATGCGGCGGGCGGCCGGCAGCAGGACCGCGATCGTGGTGATCAGGACCAGGGTGGAGCCGGCGGCGACCGGGGTGAGGATCGCGGCGACTGCGAATCTGATCGGCACCTCCGACATGCGCATCAGCGCTGCGCCGAGGGCGGTGCCCCAGCCGACGGCGAGGATGAGACCGGCCAGCAGAGGCACGATCGCCTGCAACAGCAACGACCAGACCACCGTCGATCGGCGTGCGCCGATCGCGGCGATCACGCCGAGGAGCCGGCGCCGGTCATGAAGCCGGGCCGTCACGTCGAGCAGCAGGCCGATGCCCATCATCAGCAGGATCGCGGTTGATCCGATGTCGAGGGCGGCCCGGAACTCGGCGTACTTGTCGTGCTGCGGCACAAACGCGGTGAATAGCGCCAAGGGATCGATCTCGGCCGCGACGCCGGCAATCCGGCCACCCAGGGCGGGCGGTGCGCCGTCAGCGGTATAGATGTTCGTCTGCACGGCCCATTCCTCGTCCTCGGATCGGAAGGTGGGTACCGCACGAGGGGTCATCAGCACGCTGCGCCCGGCGTTCTGCGCGGCGGAACCGACCAGGGTGGTGGACCGGGCCGAGCGCGGGAGCGGCACCCGCGCACCGGCGGTCGATCCGAACTCCGTCTCCTCAAGCAGGGTGACCGACCGGCCCGCGTCACCGAAGATGAAGACGTCCCCGTCCGCGCACCGATCGAGGGCGGCGATCCGGCCCAGAGCCGCACAATCGCCGATGTAGAGATAACCGACTGTGGCGGTGGCAGTGGTGTCGTACAGCATGTGTTGGGCGATGGTGCCCGCCCGTACCCCCTCGATCTCCTCGAACATCGCGCTGCGCCCCCGCATGGCGGCGGGTGTCAGCCGAACGCCGCCCTGGAGAAGGCTGTAGGAGGGGTCGGCGGGATGGTCCTGGACCGCACGCTGGACGCCGGCCGCGGCGAAGAACGTGTGCAGGGCGATCGCCCCGGTAACGGCGACGACGATGCCGGTGACGGCCCTGGTCGACGCCGACGGATTGCGCCGCAGTTGCTGGGCGGCGAGCTGCCAGGCCACCGGGCCGGCGGGAAGAAGGCGAGCGGCCAGCGGAACCAGGTAAGGCAGCAGCGGGATCAGTGCCACGACCAGCAGGACGACGCCGAACCCGGCCCGGTCCTCGTCAAGATTGCCGGTGTCGAAAGCGACCGGGTAGAGCAGCGCCAGGCTCACCGCCAAGGGGATGAGCCGCCACCACAGCCGGCCACTCCAGACCGCCGCGCGGCGGAACACGCCCAGAGGTTCGACCGCGACTCCGCGGAAACCCATCAGCGTCATGCCAGCGGCCAACCCGAGCACCGCAGTGACGGCCAGGACCGCCAGGATCGGTCGCGGGTGAACATCGGCCGGGAAGGCGCTGAGGCCGAATATCCCAAGATCGGCGATCCGGCTGCGGATGAGGAAGTAGCACGCCGTGCCGGCCGCCAGGCCCAACAGCGCGGGGACGAGGCTCTCGCCGAGGGCGATCCGCAGCACCGCGCGGTTGTCCGCGCCGATGAGGCGGATGGCGGCCAACCGCCGGTCACGGGTCTCCGCACCGAATCGGAACGCGGCGCCGATGAAGATCGCGATCGGAAGCAGCAGCGTGGCGATCATGATGGCGACGGTCACGTACAGTGCGGAGCCCAACGGCTCCTCAAGGCTCGGCAGACCGAACCGGTCCACCCGCCAGGCACCTTTCCCCACCAGCTCCCCGACCTTGCGAAAACCGGCGTAGTAGGCAAGTTCCCCCGGTCCGGAGAGACCGGCCGGCTCGATCGTCCCGGCGATTCCGTACGGCATCTGGCGGCGCAGCGTGCCGCCGTCCGGGCCGGCCAAGGCGCTCCGCAGAGCGGGCGAGACGTACATCTGCCCCTCGGCGGGGACGGCGACCAGTCCCGGCGGCAGCGGGGCCCGTGGAGAGTCCGGCCAGATCAGCCGGCCCCGGATCTCGTGACCACGCCATTGCCCCTCGACGGCCGCGACGACGAGCGTGTCCCCGACGGGCACATCCGGTAGTGCACCCGGCAGGTCGTTACGGGCGTCCGACCGCGATTCCGCAGCCTGGATCATGACCGGGACCGACGCACCGAACAGTAGGAGCGCTGCGCCGATCGCCACGCCCACGGCGGCCATCACGGTCCGGATCCAGGCCCGGCGGCCACCGGAGAAGGCCAGACGCACACCGATCAGCAGCTCCGCGACGATCCGATTCACCGGCGGCCCGCCCGTTCGATGCTGCGGCCGTCTCGGACCACGATGCCGCGGTCGGCGTACGCTGCAACCCGGGTGTCATGGGTGACCAGCACGACCGCCGCCCCCGTCTCCCGGGCTGCGGTCGTCAGCGTTTCCATCACGCGCTCACCGGACACCGAGTCGAGCGCGCCGGTCGGCTCGTCGGCAAAGACCACTTTAGGGCCGGCGACCAGGGCGCGCGCCACCGCAACCCGCTGTTGCTGCCCTCCGGACAGCTCACCGGGACGGGCCCGCGCCTTGTCGGCCAGGCCGAGCCGGTCCATCCAGGCGGCGGCCCGGCGCTCGGCGATCCGCAGCGAGACGCCGTCCAGCCGCAGCGGCAAAGCCACGTTCTGCACCGAGTTCAACTCCGGCACCAGTTGCCCGAACTGGAAGACGAAGCCGAACTCGCGGCGGCGCAGAGCACTACGGCGGACGTCGGTCATTTCCGCCAGGTCTTGGCCGGCGTAGGAGACCCGGCCCGTGTCCGGCATGGTCAGCCCGGCGGCACAGTGCAGCAGCGTCGACTTGCCGGACCCGGACGGGCCCATGATCGAGATGATCTCACCGGCGTGAACGGCCAGGTCCGCTCCGGCCAGCGCAACCGTCTGCCCGTACGACTTGTGCAGTCCCACGCCGACCAGCAGCGCACTCACCGGCGCACCTGCTCGGCCAGCTCGTCGAGCAGCGTCGCGGTGTGCTCGAGCCAGCGCAGATCGGCGTCGAGGTGGAACAGCGCCCGATCGCAGATGATCCGGTCGGCGAGGTCACCGGCCTGTTTGCGGCGGGTCAGCTCCCGCATGGCCACGAGGTGCTCATCACGTTGCACGTCGAGCACGTCCGCGGCGGAACGGCCGGTCAGCAGCGCTCCGACGATCTTGTCGTAGAGCGAGCTCTGCAGGTACTGATCGGGTGTCTCGGGTTCGCTGAGCCAGCGCTGAACGTCGGTGACACCGGCTTCGGTGATCGAGTAACGCTTCCGGTCCGGCCCGTTCCCGCCCTCGACCCCGTCGACCGTGACGAGACCGTTGCGCAGCAGCTTGGCGAGAGTCGTGTAGACCTGCCCGTAATGCAGCGGGCGGTCATGCCCGAAATGCTGGTCGTAGGCGCGCTTGAGGTCGTACCCGTGCTGCGATCGCCCCTCCAGCAGGGCCAGAAACGCCGTCCCGATCGTCATGCCGCGCAACTATACACAGGGGTGTATAGGCGCGCCCGTGACGGCGCGCAGGGCACGCCGCAGTTCGGCACGGTTGTCGGTGGGGCGCGTCGACGATCGTCGGGTTGAAGATTGGCTTCGGCTCGTGTCCGTTCGGTCTGGGTTTGGGGGATCCGGCCGGTGCCTAGTTGTTGTGGGGCACAAGGTTGACGACACGCGCCCCGGACGCAGCCCGGTTGGGTGGTGACCGGCGGGTTTGAGTAGTGTTCGCACCATGTCGAGCCCTGAGGCATCCAAGGTGGGGGCTTTCGGTCACGCCGTCAGCCCCCTGAACCACTGAGTTCATAGTCCGCTACCCAGCAGCCTCTGCTGCATGGGCATTTGCGCGCACCCTTGGGCGCTGGCCGCGGTGACGAGACGTCTCCTCGTTCTCTCTCACCTCGGAGTTCTTGATGCCTCTGCCGCTGTACCTGCTTGCCGTGGCGGTCTTCGCCATGGGCACCTCGGAGTTCATGCTCGCCGGCCTGGTGCCGGACATCGCCACAAGCCTCGACGTGTCGGTCGGGGCCGCCGGCCTTCTGACCTCGGCGTTCGCTGTCGGGATGATCGTCGGTGCGCCGCTGATGGCAGGGCTCGCGCGCCGGTGGCCTGCCCGGGCCAGCCTGCTGGGCTTCGTGCTGGTCTTTGCGGTGGCCCACGTCGTAGGCGCGCTCACGACGAGTTTCGCGGTTCTGCTTGTCACCAGGGTGATCGCCGCCCTGGCCAACGCGGGCTTCCTGGCCGTGGCACTGAGCACGGCGGCCACGCTCGTCGCATCCGACCAGAAAGGGCGCGCGCTTGCGGTGCTGCTCTCGGGTACGACGGTGGCCACCATCGCTGGAGTACCCGGCGGTGCAGTGCTCGGCACGGTGCTTAGCTGGCGGGCAACCTTCTGGGCGATCGCCCTGCTCTGCCTTCCCGCTGCCTTCGGCGTCCTGAAGGGCATCCCGGTCCGTGTCGGAAAGGCCGCTCGGGACACTCCGGCTGGCTCGTCTCTTCGCAACGAGATCGCCCAGCTCGCGATGCCCAGGCTGGTCCTGGTCATGCTGCTCGGTGCCCTCGTCAACGCTGCCACCTTCGCCACGTTTACCTTCCTGGCACCGATCGTGACTGACACCGCCGGCTTGGGCGAGCTGTGGGTCTCGGTCGTGCTGGTGCTCTTTGGTATTGGGTCCTTCGTCGGCGTCACCCTCGCGGGACGGCTCTCCGATCAGCGTCCCGGCATCGTGATCGCGGTCGGTGGCCCGTTGCTGTTGCTCGGCTGGGTCGCGTTGGCGACCCTGGCTGCCCAGCCGGTGGCGCTTCTGCTCCTCGTATTCGTGCAGGGCGCGCTCTCCTTCGCGTTGGGCAGCACCCTGATCGCCAGGGTGCTCTATGAGGCAGCAGGCGCTCCGACCATGGGAGGGTCGTATGCGACTGCGGCGCTCAACATCGGTGCCGCCGGCGGCCCCGTCGTTGCAGCAGCGACCCTCGGGGGCAATGCCGGCGGCCTTGGCCCGGTGTGGGTCAGCGGCCTCCTGGTTACGGTCGCACTGCTCATCGCCCTGCCGCTCCGGCGACTCATCGCACCCCGCGTAGGCCAGGCGATTCGGTGACCCACGCGAACGCTCCGTTGAGTGTCGAGGACGGCGGCGACACGATGAGGCTGGCGAGTTCGTAGCGGTTGAAGACCAGTTGGAAGAGGTGGAGGTGGCAGTGTCCCGGTGCAGAGGTGCAGTGCACCGTAGCTGCCGGGCAGGAACTGGCCGGCGAAGACGGCCTGGTCGAAGGCCAGAACCGCAGCTCTGGTGATGGTGGGCCGGAACAGCCAGATCGGCCACCGCGGCTTCGACGACGGGGTGGGGACTGCGGGGATGGTGTGGTCCGCGTGGTCGTCACGACGCGTCGAGTGCCAGGGTGTGATGGGAACGGATGACCTGCACGTCGGCGAGCAGACGAGAAGCCGCCATGCTGGAACGGCCGCCAGGGCTGGCCAGCATTGCCGCCAGTGCGTCGTCGTCGCGCCAGCGTGCGTGGTGGATGACATGTCGCCCGTCGTCGGAGCGGCTCAGTGTCGAGCCGAGGAACCCGGGCGTGTGCTCCAGGACGTCGTGGCCGTTGGCGGTCAGCAGCGCGTACAGCTGGTCCTGGTGTTGTTCGGTCACGGTGAAGACGCTCGTCACGGTCAGCTCGCCGCTCGCGGCTGCCGGATTGTCTGGTCGGCCGGCCGGGCGTTCGGTGGGGGCGGTCATCGCTGAGCCGCCAGGGTCTTGCGGACGGCGACGATCGTGACCGCGACGAGGGTGGCGAAGACCGGTCCCGTGGCCGCGTGGGCGACAGCGAGCACGATGGTGTCGCCCCGGCCGTAGAAGATCACCTGCACGGTGGCGTTGATGACGTTGATTCCGATCGCCGTACTGGTAGCGGTCAGGTGGACGCGGCGCAGCGCGGCGTTGCGGTACCAGTCGTGCGGGCCGCCGGTGACCCGGTTGAGCAGCAGTCCGGTCAACGGGCGGCGCGCGATGATGCTGGCCAGGCACGCCATGATCACGGCGAACGGGATCAGCGTCGGGACCAGGAAGAAGCCCCGCGCTTCGCCGGTGACCGCGGCGACCACCGCGCACACCGCCACCACCAGGATGCCGATCAGTGCCGACCTCGGCGACTGTCGGCGCGCCAGCCGGTAGCCCAGGCCGGCGAGAGCGGTCACAGCAGCTGCGGTGATCGCCGGGTACAGGGAGGTCACCACATTCGCCGCGACAAACACCAGGCTCGGGGCTGCGGCCACGAGGATCCCGACCCAGCGCTCAGGGTCACTCCAGGTCTGCCTGATCGCCACCCATCCTGACTCCGGTCCCTGGTGGCGGCCCTGCTGCGGGCCAGGTCGGGGTCGTGGTTCGGGGTTACGGCTGGCGTCGTACTCGGGCATTCGATCGCCGATCGTCAGGGTGGCTCGTTGGTTGCTCATGGCCAAAATGGTTACACGTGAAACGGTTTCTTGCAAACCTGTGTCACGTGAGATAGTGTTCGAGTGTGCCTAACGAACAAGCTTTCGCCGACCAGTCAGCTACGTCCGGCACTCCGGAAAACCCGGAGGAGGGGTCGCCCTTTGCGATCGGGCTGCTGCTGCGCCGAGCGCACGACCGCGTAGCGGCGGCGATGGACGGAGCTTTGGCGCCGTTCGGCATCGAGCGGCGCCACCTGATGGTGATGATGCGGCTGCACGCCTCGGGGCCGCTCAGCCAACGTGACCTCGTCGCGCACACAAACCACGACAAAGCGTCGATCGTCCGGATCGTCGACGACCTCGAACGACTCGATCTCGCTTCACGCCAGCTGGTGCCCGGTGATCGGCGGCTGCGGGCCGTCACCCTGACCGAGCACGGCCGTGAGGTCTTCGCCCAGGCGCACCAGGCTGCCGAACCCGCGGCCTCGGCCGCAACGGCTCCCCTCACTGCTGCGCAGGCCCAGCAACTCCAGCGGCTCCTGCGCACGATGGTCGCCCCCGTGAACCCACCCGCCTGATACTCCGGCAGCTCACCGACCGTCTCGGGCCGCCCGGTGTCGGCCGGCGGGACCTACCGCCAGCTCGCTGGCACGAAAGACGGCACCTCATGCGCGTACTCATCATCGGCGCGGGCCTCGGCGGCCTGACTCTCCTGCACGGACTACGAAGCGCGGGAATCGACGCCCGAGTGTTCGAACGCTCGGCGCACCGTGCACAGCAACCGGCCAGCTACGGGATCCACCTCAACGCCGACGGCCTGCGTGCCCTGCACGCCAGCCTCCCCGCTGAGAACTGGAAGATGGTCGACGCGGCCGGGACTCCCGTACCGCTGATCGTCCGGTTCCACGACCCCCGCCGCGGCGTCCTCGCCACCATCGACAAGAGGTTCCCCGAAGACACCACCGACCCGATCACCAAACGCCGCGCGATCAGCCGTGGCAAGCTCCACGAGGCCCTCCTGCACAACACCCGCACCGACGACGCGGAATCTCTCGTGCGCTGGGGCAAGAAGTTCACCCACTACGAACTGCGCAGCGACGGCGTCCGGGCGTTCTTCGCCGACGGCTCCCACGCCGACGGCGACATCCTGGTCGGCGCCGACGGCAGCAACTCCCGGGTACGCCGCCAGCGTGTTCCTGGCCTGCAACGTCAGGAAATCGGCATCATCAACATCGCCGGTCGCGTCCCCCTGGCGGGCACCGTCGCCGCCGCCCTGCCGGCTGACCTCACCGATGGCGGTATCAACAACGTCGTCCCCGCCCGGAACGGCTGGATGTTCCTCTCCACCTGGCCAAGTGGCGATCCCGACAACACCGACGTCAGCAACGGCGCGGCCGAGTACGTCGTCTGGGCCTGGGCCGGAGCGGAAAACTCGTACCCGCAGGGAGTGCGGGACCTCGACGGAATCCAACTCAAACGACTTGTCACCGAACGCGTCAGCGACTGGGCAGCGCCGCTACGGACCCTGGTCGATGCCACGGACGCCGCGACCATCACCACAGTGCCGTTACGGACCATGCCCCAGCTCCCCGAGTGGGCACCCTCGCGAGTCACGCTTCTCGGCGACGCCATTCACAACATGACACCCATGGCAGGCATCGGCGCCAACACCGCCCTGCGCGACGCCAACCACCTCCGCCAAGCCCTCAACGCCGGCACCGACCCGGTAAGCGGCATCGGCGTCTACGAAACCGCGATGCGGCACTACGCCAACCAGGCCCTAGCCCTCTCCACCCGAAACGCGACCAACGCCGCTCTCGCCACACCAGCGAACCGGACCGCATTCCGTGCGCTTCTTCGAGTGAGCGCGGCCATCCCCGCCCTACGACGCAGGATCTTCGGGCCGTCGATCTAATCGGCCAGGGCATCGCTGAGGGCCATCCCGGCTTCGCGGCAGCCGCAGCGGCGACCGAACCGGCGGTCGGTCTCGTGGCGCGACCCGCGCCACCGTCGTCGTGGCGTGGCGTCGAAGGAGAACGTCGTCTTCGTGGGCCCGCCCGGAACCGGCAAGACCCACTTGTCAATCGCGCCGGGGTCATTGGCCGAGTTGGGCGGCCATCCGGCGGCGCAGCGGCGGCATGGCGTTGGCGGTACGTAGTGTCGCGCGGAACGCGGTCCTGGCCAGGCGGTTGGTAGAGCTCGCCTGCCGGGCGTTGCGCAGCGACTGTCGTACCGCAGCGAAGCCGTAGTTGAGCATCTGATGTTCGTAGTCGTGCAGAGCCGGCACCATCGCGGTTGTGCCGGCGTGGACCTCGGTGAGCTTGTCGTACAGCAGGGCGGCGTCGCGCAGTGCCGTGTTGGCGCCTATCCCCGCCATCGGTGTCATGTTGTGGATCGCGTCGCCCAGAAGGGTGACTCGTCCGGTCTCCCACGCGTCGACGGGGGTGGCACTGCGTACCCGGATGGCGTTGATCGTCTGTGGGTCGGAGCCGGTGATCACGTCCCGCAGCGCCGGCGCCCATTCGACGGCTCGGTCCAGCACGAGGCGCTGGAGGTCCGTTCCGGAGAGGGACTCGACGGTCTCGGCCGAGAAAGCCGTTGCCGCGTCCGTGTAGCCCCAGAGGAGGTAGGCCGTGGTGTTGTCGAGCAGGAACTGTTCCGGCGGAGCGATCACCTGCGGGCCGGGGTGCCACACCGCGGTGAAAAAGGATCCACGGCTCTTCGGGACCACGAGATTGACGTCGTGGGTCAGCACCCTGGGTAGGGTGGCGTCGGCGAGGCGATGTTTACCGGCGACCGTCACGACGCCGGTGTCGATGCGCCGCGCGTGCGGGAGCAACTGGCCGCGTACTCGTGAGTTCGCGCCGTCGGCGCCGATGAGCACATCGGCGGTGTCCGTGCCGCCGTCGGCGAAGTAGGCGGTCACCCGCCCGTCTGCCGTGGCCTCATAGTGCGTGAACTCGTGGTCCAGCCGCACCACGTCATCCATGCCGGACAGCAGCACCTCGCGCAGGCTGATCCTGCTGACGCCATAGTGCCGGCCCTCGGGGGGAACGCCGGCAGGCGTGATCTCTTCGGCGGTGAAGCGGAGTAGATCGTCGAGCCGCTCGGTGGTGAACCCGAAGCCGCCGCTGTCCGTCGAGACCGTGTCCAGGAAAGCCTGCCAGGTGGGGGGCGGAAGGCACGCGTGCAGCGCTCGGCTGCCGTTCGGGTTGATGTGGATGCGGTAGCCCTGCAGCCAATCGGTGCGGGCCCTCGTGCGTTCGTGGACGGTCACCGACACCCCGGCGCGGCGCAGGCCCTGGGCCAGGCACAGGCCGCCGATTCCGGCACCAATGATCATGACGTTGAGTGTGGCCATGTACCGAGTGTTATCTAGACGCATGGCACTGTCAATCAAATAGTTGATTAGGGTAGTCGCCCGCGTGACCGTGTTACCGTGATCTTCATGGGCAAGCCTCGCCGGTCCCCAAGTGGTGAACAGCGCAAACGCGATCCCGAGCGCACCCGCGAGCGCATCCTCGACGCGGCGTTCATCGAGTTCAGCGAACATGGTTTCGCCGGTGCCCGGACTGGCACGATCGCCGCCCGCGCCGGGGTCAACCAGCAGCTGATCTCGTACTACTTCGACGGCAAGGAGGGCCTCTACCGGGCCCTTCAGCGCAAATGGGAGACGACAAACGGCGCCGCCCGACCGGACCTGCCGTTGGCGGAGATCGTGAGCGGGTTCCTCACCCCAGGTGAGCCGCAGCGGTCGTGGGCGCGGCTGCTCGCCTGGGAGGGGCTCACCCGCTCCGAGGCGCCCACCGACCCGGATACCGACCCGTTGACCGACGCCTACTTCGCCGCGATGGTCGACGACATGCGCCGCCGGCAGCAGACCGGTGAGCTCGCCGCCGACTTGGACCCCGCGTACGTCCAGGTGCTGCTCTTCGCGGCGACACTGGCGCCGACGGTGCTGCCCCAGGTTGCCCGCCGGATGACCGGTCTCGCCGCCGACTCACCGGAGTTCCTCCACGCCTACGCCGAGCAGCTACGTCGCGTCATCGCCCGTCTCGCCGAACCGGTCTGACGCCGGAGTCGCGCTGGCGGACGCGGTCCGCACGCTGGCGCGGCGAGCGGGACGTGCCCGTCGACCGGCTATCCACCTCCGGCTACTGGCGGCGCGGCACGGACGACGAGAGTTGGCGCTCCACCAGGGCGGACTGGATCCGCCAGGTCGAGGCCGAGGAGACCACCGTGGCCTGACCGGACGCGAACCGGGGGTCACCGGCGCAGCCGGTGACCCCCGGTTCCTGTTTGTACGCGACCAGGTCAGGTCACCAGTTGCCGAGGACGAGGCGTCCGTCGACGGGGCCGAGGTTGTAGGGGCCGGAGGTGTACCAGCGGCCGAGGCTGGTGAGGCCTTGGTTGAAGACGTAGTAGCCGAAGGTGCCGTCGCCGAGGTCGTAGGCCATGACGATGTCGGCTTTGCCGTCGCCGGTGACGTCGCCGGCGGCGACGCGGTCGCCGACGTTGGTGAGGTTGAAGCTGCCGGTGCCGACGTAGTCGGTGGTGCGGTTGAAGCTGGTGCCGTTGCTGGTCCAGCGGTGGATGGTCATGCTGCCGTCGCCGTCGTCGTGTGCGAGGGCGGGTTCGGCTTTGCCGTCGCCGGTGAAGTCGGCTACGACGAGGCGTCCGGCGACGGGGCCGAGGCTGTAGGGGCCGGAGGTGTACCAGCGGCCGAGGCTGGTGAGGCCTTGGTTGAAGACGTAGTAGCCGAAGGTGCCGTCGCCGAGGTCGTAGGCCATGACGATGTCGGCTTTGCCGTCGCCGGTGACGTCGCCGGCGGCGACGCGGTCGCCGACGTTGGCGAGGTTGAAGCTGCCGGTGCCGACGTAGTCGGTGGTGCGGTTGAAGCTGGTGCCGTTGCTGGTCCAGCGGTGGATGGTGGTGGTGCCGTCGCCGTCGTCGTGGACGAGGGCGGGTTCGGCTTTGCCGTCGCCGGTGAAGTCGGCTACGACGAGGCGTCCGGCGACGGGGCCGAGGCTGTAGGGGCCGGAGGTGTACCAGCGGCCGCGGCTGGTGAGGCCGGCGTCGAAGACGTAGAAGCCGAAGGTGCCGTCGCCGAGGTCGTAGGCCATCACCACGTCGTCGGTCCCGTCACCGTCAACGTCACCGGACGCCATCCGATCGCCCACGTTCGAGAGCGAGAAGGAACCCTCACCGACGTAGTCGGCGGTGTGCGAGAAGGCTGAGCCGGTCGAGCGCCATCGGTGGATGGTCATCGTGCCGTCGCCGTCGTCGTGCCCCAGCGCCGGCGCCTTCCGCCCGACCCCGCCACCGGCGAGTGCCCGCAGCTGAGCGAGCGTGCCGTTGAACACGTCCCGGTCGACGCCGCCGGACACCCCCGGCACGCTGCCGCTGGAGGTGTACTGCCACAGCGTGAAGCGTGACCACCCCGACGGCAGGCTGCCGGGGGTGTCGGCGTACCGGGAGTGGAACAGCGGGTAGCTGCCGAAGGCGGTGGTGTTGCCGGTGCAGGGATTCCACCAGTTCGGGTTGGTGTAGATCATCGCCTGCTGGCCGGTGCGGGCCTTGACCTCGTCCAGGAACTGGCTGATCCAGGAGACCATCGCGCCGGTGGACAGGCCGAAACAGGTCGGCTGGCTGGACGACCACTCGATGTCCAGCATCGGCGGCAGGGTGGTGCCGTCGTGACTGTATCCGCTGACGTCGACCAGGCGGGCCGCCTGGCCGCGCGGGTCGCCCTGGTCCGGTCGACCGAAGTGGTACGCGCCGAAGTAGACGCTGTTGGCGCGGGCGCCACTGCGGTTGGTCAGGTAGGTCGGGTCGGTGTAGCTGGTGCCCTCGGTCGCCTTCGCGTAGGCGAAGTCGATGCCGGAGTCGGCGACCGACTCCCAGTTGATCGTGCCCTGGTAGTGCGAGACGTCGATGCCGGTGACGGAGTAACCACTCGGTGCGGCGTGGGCTGGCACCGGATTCAGGGCGAAGGTGACCAGCGGGAGGGCGACCAGGGCGACCGCACGGGTACGCCATGTGCCGATGCGCATGTTGCTGTCCTGTCTACGAATGTCGGCCCGTCCGGGCCGGTGCGGGCGGAAGCGGTGGTGGGGCCGTGAGGGCGGCGGCAGCCGCCACCCTCACGACGCCGGGTCACCAGTTGCCGAGGACGAGGCGTCCGTCGACGGGGCCGAGGTTGTAGGGGCCGGAGGTGTACCAGCGGCCGAGGCTGGTGAGGCCTTGGTTGAAGGTGTAGTAGCCGAAGGTGCCGTCGCCGAGGTCGTAGGCCATGACGATGTCGGCTTTGCCGTCGCCGGTGACGTCGCCGGCGGCGACGCGGTCGCCGACGTTGGTGAGGTTGAAGCTGCCGGTGCCGACGTAGTCGGTGGTGCGGTTGAAGCTGGTGCCGTTGCTGGTCCAGCGGTGGATGGTCATGCTGCCGTCGCCGTCGTCGTGTGCGAGGGCGGGTTCGGCTTTGCCGTCGCCGGTGAAGTCGGCTACGACGAGGCGTCCGGCGACGGGGCCGAGGCTGTAGGGGCCGGAGGTGTACCAGCGGCCGAGGCTGGTGAGGCCTTGGTTGAAGACGTAGTAGCCGAAGGTGCCGTCGCCGAGGTCGTAGGCCATGACGATGTCGGCTTTGCCGTCGCCGGTGACGTCGCCGGCGGCGACGCGGTCGCCGACGTTGGCGAGGTTGAAGCTGCCGGTGCCGACGTAGTCGGTGGTGCGGTTGAAGCTGGTGCCGTTGCTGGTCCAGCGGTGGATGGTGGTGGTGCCGTCGCCGTCGTCGTGGACGAGGGCGGGTTCGGCTTTGCCGTCGCCGGTGAAGTCGGCTACGACGAGGCGTCCGGCGACGGGGCCGAGGCTGTAGGGGCCGGAGGTGTACCAGCGGCCGCGGCTGGTGAGGCCGGCGTCGAAGACGTAGAAGCCGAAGGTGCCGTCGCCGAGGTCGTAGGCCATCACCACGTCGTCGGTGCCGTCACCGTCAACGTCACCGGACGCCATCCGATCGCCCACGTTCGAGAGCGAGAAGGAACCCTCACCCTTGTAGTCGGTCGTGTGGTCGAACGCCGAACCTGTCGAATTCCATCTGTGGATGGTCATCGTGCCGTCGCCGTCGTCGTGCCCCAGCGCCGGCGCCTTGCGTGCGGCCGCCCCGGCGATCAGGCCGGTGCGCCGGATCGGCTTGTACGTCCGCAGGTCGCTGGCGCTGTTGAACCCACGCCTACCGACGTTGTTGTCCTTGTACGGGTTCTGGACCGTCTGGCCGTCGTCGTTGAAGGAGTAGACGTAGGCGCCCTTGCTGTGGTCGCCCCGGTCGGCCCAGTGCGAGAAGAGTTCGATGTGGCCGGTGCGGACCATCGCGTCGCCGGCCTGGAAGCTGTCGATGCTGCCGAGGGTGTCCCAGCGGGAGTTGCCGTCCATGAAGTCGTCGGTGACGTAGCTGGTGTTCAGGTGCCAGGCCATCGACACGAGACCTGAGCAGTCGCGCCGGTAGGTCTTGTCGCCGTCCACGTCGGTCGCCCAGGAGCCGGTCTGGGTGTAGGTGAGGTCCCGGTCCACCCAGTTCTGTGCGCGGGACAGGACCTCGCTGCGGCTGATCGGGCCCTCGATGGTGGAGGCCTGGGCGGGCGCGGACGACACGCCGACCAGGCCAGCGGCGATCATCGTGATGGTGCCGAGGATCGCGGCCGGTCTGCGGGCTCGGAAGCGACGCATGGGTGTTCCCTTCGTGGTGGGGTTGAACGGGAGTGGTCGCGAACGTGGATCGAGGTGCACGACAGCCATTGGCTGGACCCAATGCGACAGGTAAAGTCGCAGCGCACGAGCCACCGTGGGGCCTGCCCCCGATGGCTGGTCCCAGTTGGTCCTGCTGTGCGGTTGTGTGTTCGCGACCCTTTCGTCGGAGGTGGGATGAGGGCCTGCCGCCCCGGTGAGTGGTCCGCGAGCTGCCGGTGCGGTGGCTGGCAGAACCCTCGCAGCCACCTCAGGTAGCGAACCTGGATGGATCCTTGACAACTTCGGACGCCCTGCTCGCGGGCCGTCCAGCGGCGCTACGGACGCGGGGGCGAAGCCGTGGAACTATGCATACTGGGTGATCTCCGTGTGGTCGCTGCCGGCCGGTTGCTCGAGTTGGGTCCACCGAAGCAGCGGTTGGTGTTCGCGGCGCTCGCCGTGGACGTGGGCCGCAGCGTGCCGATCGAGGCACTTGTCGACCGGGTCTGGGACGACGCCCCGCCGGCAGACGCCCGGGGCGTCCTGTACACGTACCTCACCCGAATCCGGCGGATCCTGGTCGCGGCCCAGTCCGCCGAGACGGTCCCCATCACGGTCGGCCGCAGCCAGACCGGCTACCTGCTCGACGTCGACCCGGACCGCGTCGACCTGTACCGCCTGCGCCGCCTCGCCGAGCAGGCGCAGGGCCTAGCGGCGGACAACCCCGACCGGGCGGCGCTGCTGCGGGAGGCGGTCGAGCTGTGGCGGGGCGACCCGCTCGACGGGCTGCCCGGCGCCTGGGCGGCCCGGGTTCGGGAGAGTCTGTGCCAGCAGCTCGTCCGGGTCCTGCTCGACTGGGCCGACAGCGAGATCGGCCAGGGCCGGCCGGGGCAGGTCGTCGACCGACTCACCGTGGCCCTGGAGCGCAGCCCGCTCATCGAGCCGCTGGCCGTGAGCCTGATGCGCGCCCTGTACTTCAACGGTCGCCGAGCTGAGGCGCTCGACCTGTACGCCCGGACCCGCGTCACGCTCGCCGACGAGCTGGGCATCGACCCGGGCACCGACCTTCAGGATCTGCACCGGGAGATCCTGCGGGGGACGCTGCGTGCGCCGAGGGTGGCTGCCGCCGCTGCCGAGGCGCCCCAAGTCGCGCAGCCCGCGGTCGCCGTGCCCGCGCGTGTCGAGGCCCAACCGGAGCCGGCGCACCACGCTCCGACGGGGCCCGGCTGCCAGCTTCCGGCCGATCTGCCCGACCACGTCGGCTGTGAACCGGAGATCTCCTGCGCGTTGAGTGTGCTGCAACCCGGCGATGGGCGCCTCAAGGGCAACGCCGCGCCCGTGGTGATCCTTTCCGGCCCGGGCGGGGTGGGTAAGACGGCGCTCAGCATCCGGCTCGCGTACCTGCTTCGCCACTCGTACCCCGACGGGCAGATCTTCGTCGCCCTCGCCGGCCGAGGCGGCGACTCCGGGGAGGCCCTGGACCGGGTGCTGCGGGCCCTGGGCGCCACCAACATCCAGCAGTTGCCCACGCTTGAGGACAAGCTCGGACAGTACCGCGCCATGCTGAGCGGACGCCGGTTCCTCATCGTGCTCGACTCGGCCGTCAGCGCCGAGGAGGTTCGCCCGCTCGCGCCCGGTGGGCCGGGCAGCGCCCTGATCGTGTCCAGCCGGGCCCTGCTGACCACCATCCCGGGCGCCGAGCAGATCGAGGTGCCGCTGCTCGACCGGGCCGATTCGGTCGTCCTGCTGGAGCGCATCGTCGGGCCGGGCCGGGTGGCGGCCGAGCCGGAGGCGACCGCCGCGCTGGTCGAGATGTGCGCGGGGCTGCCGCTCGCCCTGCGGATCGTCGGCGCCCGGATCGCGGCCCGACCGCACCGCCGGATCGCCCGCCTGGCCGAGCGGATGCGCGACGAGCGCGCGAGGCTCGACGAGATGACCGCGGACGGGCTGGCCGTCCGGGTCAGCGTCGCGGTCGGCTACCAGGCGCTCGACCCGCCGGCCCGCCGGGCGTTCCGGTTGCTCGGCTTCCTCGGGGTGCCGAGCTTCGCGGAGTGGCTGGTGGCGGCACTCGTCGGTGGCTCGATGGACGACGCCGAGGAACTGCTTGAACAGCTCGCGGACGCCCGCCTGGTGACCGCCGTTCCGGACCCGACGCACCGGCTGCTCCGGTACCACATGCACGACCTGGTCCGGCTGTTCGCCCGGGAACGCGCCGTCGAGGAGGACAGCGACGGCGCGCTGCGCGCCGCGGTGGCCAGAGTGCTGGTGACGGCCACCGAGCTGGGTGAGCGGCTCAACCAGCCGCAGCCGTACGCCGTCCCGCCGCTCTACCGGCAGACGCCGCTGCCGGTGGACGTGCCGACCATCCCGCTCCCGGCGGACCACCAGCTACCCGGTTGGCTGGAGGTCGAGGCGCCGACGCTGATCGTTGCGGTGGAACGGGCCGCGGAACTCGGCATGGACGTGGCGGCGTGCGCACTGGCGGACGCGTTGGTCTATGCGTCCTTCGCGGTCCGCAACGACTTCGTCGGCTGGGGGCGCACCCACGCGGCGGCGTCGGCCGCGGCCCGGGCGGCCGGCAACGCGGTCGGCGAGGCGGTGATCGAGTGCGGCATCGGGCTGCTGCGTTACAAGGAGGACCGGTTCGCCGAGGCCGAGCGGAACTTCCGTACCGCCATCGACCTGTTCGGAGCCGCCGGCCACGAGCACGGGTCGGCCGCGGCGCGCAGCGGTCTCGGCACCGTGCTGCGTGAGGTGGGCCGGCATCGGGAGGCGGTCCCGCTGCTGACGACTGCCGCCGAGGTGCTGGGCCGCTTGGGGGGCGAGAACGCCGCCGCGCACGCGACCTACGGCATCGGCTGCTGCCTGCGGGAGCTCGGCGACGACGAGGCGGCACTGAGCTGGATCGGTCGTGCCGTGGACACCTACCGGTCGCTGGGCCACGCTCGCGGCGAGGCCATCGCCGCCCGGGGGATCGGCCTGGTGCATAGGGCCCGCGGTGAGCTTGCCGACGCGGAGCGCTGGTGCGCCCGCGGCCACGACCTGATCGTGGCGAGCGGTGACGAGCTGCTCGCCTGCTACACGGAGCAGGCGTTGGCGAAGGTGTGGATCCGGCAGGGCACGATGAGCCGGGCGCAGGAGCCGTTGGAGCGCGTCCTGGAGACGTGCCGGCGGCTGCACGACCGGTTCGGGGTGGCGCTGGTCCAGCGGACCATCGGCGAACTGCACCTGGCGGCCGGCCGGCCGGACACCGCCCTGGAGAACCTTCGGCTCGCGCACGGCGGGTGGATCGAGCTGCACCACGATCTCGGTGCCGCACGGACGTTGCGTGACCTGGGTGCGGCTTACGCGGCGCTGGGCGACGTCGCGTCCACCCACCAGGCATGGGAGACCGCCGCGGCGACGTTCCGCCGGCTCGGCACCCGGGAGGCCGGCGAGGCGCCCGGCTGGCACGAGCGGTGGGGATGCGGGTGCGACGCGACCGCACCTGTGGGCGTGGCCGTGTCGGTCGCGCACCCGGTCTGAACCCACCCTGGCCTGCGCTTCCAGGTTTCGTCCAGATCGCCGGCAGGCCGGCTCCCTAGCGTCGGAGCAGCGCCGGGCACCCACCCGGCCAGCAGCTTCGACGAGATGGAGAGACGTTCATGACGATCCGACGCAGCAGCGCGTACCTGGTGGTGGCCGTGGCCCTGGCCCTTCCGGTGGCCGGATGCGCGCACGCCGACCGGACCGGTGCCGCGGCCGGTGGCCCGGCGCCGGCCTCGTCCGGGTCGGCCGCCGCGCCGGACCCGGCCGGCAACGCCGTCGGACCGCAGGCGACGCCCACCACCTCAGGCGTCCCCGCGCCATCGGCTCCCGCCCCCGACGCGGCCCGGCAAGGTACGGGAGCCGGCCGGGCGGTCGACCCCGCTCCCGCCGCCAGCGAGCCCACCCGGCTCGCCGCCCTGCCGACCACTGACACCGACCCGTCCTGCCGGCCGCCGGTCCTGATCGAGGCCACCGGCGCCGCGCTCAACGGCCAGACCGTCGACGACGTGCAGGTGCTCGGCTGCCGCAACGGCTTCGCCCGGCTGATGGCGATCGCCCCGCAGTCGGCCGAGATCCCCGGCGGCGACCAGGTGTTCCTGCGCAAGGACACCAAGGGCTGGCGGGTCGTCGGGCGTACCTCGGCGTCCACCGACTGCGGCGACCCGGGCCTGATCACCGCGGTCCGGGCGGTCTGCACCGGCCTGGCCTGACGGCCGGCGGCGGCTCCCGGGCCGGACCGGGCGGGCCGGCAGCGGCGGTCGCCACACCCGCAGCGTATTCGCGAGCCGGGGGTCGGGGGAGCAGGTGGGAGGCGAAGTCCACAGTGCCTGTTCGCATCAGGACCGTTGCACCCACGTCGCCCAGGGCCGCGGCGCCAAGGTCGCCGGTGGCCCGTCGGCGCTCAGACTCGCCGCCGCGAGGCCGTTGTCACGGGCCGGGGCGGCCGTGATCCGCGCCGCGGGTGCTTCAGGTGTCGCGTCGGCCGGCCGGCGGCAGCATGAGCTCGGCGTACTTGGACAGGGTGCCGGTCCAGTCGTCATGGGCGACGTAGGCGACGTAGCCGTCCGGCCGGACGAGGATCTGCGCCGGACTGGTGATGCCGTAGATGCGGCGTACTCCTGCCGCATCCTTGTCGGGGATCTCGACGGTCTTGAGAGCAGCGCCCGTATCGGGCCACGAGGTTTGCGTGAGCGCCGACACCGCGGGCTCCCCGACGGCAATGAGAGTGAGGTGAGCACCGCGAAACGCGTCGAACAGCTGGCTCGCGCGGTCCGGCAACGGGCACAGTGCCATGAAGCGGCAGTTGCCGCGCGGCCAGATGTGCCACCGGTTGCGGGGCAGACCGGTCAGGGTCACATCAGCGACGATCATCCGGTCGCTCTCGTCGGTGTCCCCGATGAAGTGGGTCACGGATGACGGCGTCGAGTGTCTCGGCGACGTCCTCGTGAGCCGTCGCCGCGCTTCCGCAACTTCTTGGCGACCTGCCCACCGACGCCGCAGGTGATTCTGACGAGTCGTCAAAGGATTGGCCCGCTGTCCTCCGTGCGGACGTGGATCAGCCGCCATGGCGATCATCGACATCTCCCGCTACGATCCGATGTCAAAAGATTACTCAGCGTTGATGTGTGCTGTCCGTGGGCCCTGGACGCCGGCAACCGGCGTCGCTCCGAACGTGGCGCCGGCCTCAGGATCGCGCCGTCTCGACGAAGGGAATCCCCGATGACGGAGAGCACGCAGACCACCGAGAGCCGAACCGTTCCGCCCGCGCGGCCGTACCCGTTCAGCGTGCCCGACCGCCTCGTCGTCGATCCCACCTATGGCGAGCTGCGCGAGAACGAGCCGATGACCCGGGTGCAGCTCCCCTACGGCGAGGAGGCGTGGCTCGCCACCCGGTACGAGGACGTCCGTACGGTCCTCGGCGACGTGCGGTTCGGCCGCGCCCCGGCCGTCCAGCGCGACGAGCCCAGGCTCACCCAGCGCCAGCAGGCCAGCGGCATGCTGACCATGGACCCGCCCGATCACACTCGGCTGCGCCGGTTGGTGGCGAAGGCGTTCACGGCACGCCGGGTGGAGGCGCTGCGACCCCGAACCCAGAAGATCGCCGACGCGCTTGTCGACAACATGGTCCGGCTCGGTCCCCCGGCCGACCTGGTGGAACACGTCGCCACACCGCTGCCGATCCAGGTGATCTGCGAGCTGCTCGGGGTCCCGTACGCCGACCGTGACCGTTTCCACATCTGGTCCGAGGCGATCGTCTCGACCACCTCGCTGCCCACGGAGACGATCCAGGAGTACCTGAACAGTCTCTGGGGCTACATGGGTGGTCTGGTCGCCGAGCGCCGCCGCGAGCCGGGGATCGACGACCTGCTCGGCGCGTTGGTGCGGGCACGCGACGAGAATCAGGATCGGCTCAGCGAGACCGAGCTTGTGGAGCTGGCCGCGGGGCTGCTCGCGGCCGGCCACGAGACCACGGTGACCCAGATCCCCAACTTCGTCTACGTCCTGCTGCACAATCCCGACCAGCTCGCTCGGCTGCGGGCCGACCCGTCGCTGGTGCCGGCGGCGGTCGAGGAACTGTTGCGGTACGTGCCGCTCGGCGTCGGCTCCTCCTTCGCCCGGTACGCCAAGGAGGATGTCGAGGTCGGCGGGGTGCTGGTCCGGGCGGGTGAGCCGGTTCTCGGCTCACTGTCGTCGGCGAACCGGGACGGTACCGTCTTCGCCGACCCGGACCGGCTGGACCTCGACCGCGAGCAGAACCCGCACCTGGGCTTCGGGCACGGCGTACACCACTGCGTCGGCGCGCAACTGGCCCGCATGGAGTTGCAGGTCGCCGTCGGCACCCTCGTGACCCGCCTGCCCGGATTGCGGCTCGCCGTACCGGAAGCCGACCTGGAGTGGAAGCGCGGCATGTTGGTGCGGGGCCTGCTCGGCATGCCGGTGGCCTGGTGAGTACCGCGTGGCGGATCGGGGTGGACGAGCGCCGCTGCATCGGCACGAGCATCTGCGCCGGTACCGCGCCGGAGCACTTCCGCCTGGTCGGCGGCCTGTCCGCGCCGCTTGCCGACGTCGTCGCCCCGGCCGAGGTCATCCTCGCCGCGGCCGACTCGTGCCCGGTGGAGGCGATCACGGTCCGCGACGCCACTGACGACGGGCTTATCGCGCCGCAGGAGTGACCCGAAGTCGGCTGGCCCTGCCGGCAGCGCCGCGCACTGGACCGAGCGGCACGGCCTGTTCGGGGGCCTCGCGACCTACCTGGCCGGGCAGTTGCTCTTCGTCCAGCGCATGCACCTGGCGCTCAGCGGCGTGCGCCTGGTCGCCGTGGGCGTGCTGCTGGCCGGCATACCGCTCGCGGCCCTGGTGCCGCCGCTGGCCGCACTCGCGCTGCTTGTGCTGATCGTCGCGGCGCTGGTCGTCGTGGATACGATCCGACACGCCGACCTGCGTCGGCAGTTGCGGGGGAGCAGCTAGATGACGGGGATCTCACCGCCGTCGACTGTCAGGCTCACTCCGGTGACCCACTGAGCCCGGTCCGATGCGAGGTAGGCGACGGCCTCGGCGATGTCGCGTGGGTCTCCGGCACGGCCCATGGGGATGCTCGCTGTGGTGGCGGCGAGTGGGACGTTCCTGGCGTCGGCGAAGTTCTGGCGGATCGCGTCGGCGCCCGGGGTGAGCACGTTGCCGGGGATGATCGTGTTGACGCGGATTCCGGCGGGCGCGAGCTCGGTGGCGAACGCCTTGCCGTAGGTGTTCAGGGCGGCCTTGGCGGCGCCGTAGTGAGCCAGTGGTGGTGCCGGCGTGAGTGCCGCCCCGGAGGAGATGTTGACGATCGCGGCGCCCGGCGCGGCCTCGCGTAGTGCCGGTAGCAGCGCGTTGTTGACCCGTACGGCGGACAGGTAGTTGAGGTAGAGAGCGTCGAGCCATTCCTCGTCGGGGATGGATGAGGCGCCGCCGAGGTGGGCGCGTGCCGCCGCCGCGTTGTTGACCACGATGTCGACGCCGCCGAGCGCGTCGAGCGCTGCCGCGGTGAATGCCTGTACGCCTGCGAGCGTGCCGATGTCGCCCTGGATGAAGGTGGCGGCCTTCGGCGTCTCGTCGGAGGCGTTGCGCGCAGTGGTGACGACTGTCGCGCCGCCGTCGAGCAGCCGCTGCACGATGGCCGCGCCGATCCCGCGAGAACCTCCCGTGACGACCGCGCGCTTGCCGGCGAACTCGGTGGGATCTGGTGGAGCGAGAGATCTGAACATAAGGTACAGAATAGCCATTTAGGGGTTGCTGGGCGGCTCGATCGTCACCCCGCACCGCAGGCTCGAGGCGCTTGTCGAAGCCCGTTCATCGAATGCCGCCGCGTCGGTGGACGTGCGCGGACTTTCCGCTGTCGCGTCGCACACCCGGTTCTGAGTCGTCCTGTCGCGGGTCTGGCGCCGGACCGCCGCCTGAGAGCGAGGGGCCGGGGCGCGGCGGCGCCCCGGCCCCTCCGGCCTGCTCCGTCAGTGTGCTGCGGAGTAGGGGTCTCTCAGGTCACCCGCAGCGTTGCCCGTTGAGGCTGAAGGCGGTTGGCGCCGGATTGGTGCCGCTCCACGTGCCGTTGAAGCCAGTGCTCGTGGACGCGCCAGGGGCGAGTTTGCCGTTCCAACTCATGCTGTCCGCAGTGACGCTCGTGCCGTTCTGCTTCCAGGTGGCCGACCAGCCCTGGCCGACCTTCTGGCCGGTGGTGGGGAAGTCGAAGGCGAGTTTCCAGCCGTCGATCGCGGTGGTGCCGGTGTTCTTGATCGTCACGGTCGCGGTGAAGCCGCCCGGCCAACTGTTCGCCGTGTAGCCGACCGTGCAGCCGACGGTCGGGGCGGTGGGCGCGGTCCGCACGGTCAGGCCGGGCGAGGCCGTCGAAACGTTGCCCGCCGCGTCCCGGGCGGTCACCACGAAGGTGTACGGGGTGTCCGGCGTCAGCCCGGTCACGGTGTACGTGGTGCCGGTGGCGGTGCCCACCTTCACCGTGCCGGTGGTGTCGACCCGGTGCACGTCGTAACCGGTGACGGCGGTGTTGTCGGTGGACGGCGTCCAGGCCAACGCGACGCTGTCGCCGGTGATCGTGCCGGCGGTCGGCTTGCCCGGGGCGGTCGGCGCCTGGGTGTCGCCGGGGGTGGTGCCGCGCGGCAGCACCAGGTGGGTGATCGAGTTGGCCGGGAAGGTGGCCGTGAGGCTGCCGGCGGTCACCGGCTGGTCGGCCTCCCGGACGACGCCTGTGAGATCCGCCCCGCTGTAACGGTAGACCTGAGCGGTGCTGGCAGAGACGCCGGTGAGGGCGACCGGGCTGGTCAGGTCGTCGCTGGTCTTGTTGACCACGACCAGGGTCAGCGCCTTGTCGGCGCTCCGCTCGGCGGCGTACACGGCCAGCTTGCCCTGGTCGGCGCTTGTCGCCTGGACGGAGGTATCGCCGAACGCGCCGCCCTTGCCGTCGTAGTTGCGGTAGACGCGGAAGGCGTTGGCCACCGGCTGGTCGGCCTCGGGTGCGGTCCAGAGGGTGGCCAGGTCGAGCCCTTCGCGGCCGAAGATGCCGAGCACGTCAGCCTGGGCGAGCGCGCCGTTGAGCGACCCGTGGCCGCCCCAGTTGTATTCGGTCATCGCGATCTTCGTGCCCGGGTAGTGCTGGTCCACAAGCTCGCGCAGGCGTGGGATGAACCGGACCGGACTGTTGATCCAGCTTTCGTCCACGTAGGTCGGGTCCCAGAGCTGGCGGGTCGAGCGCAGTCGCAACGCCTGGGTGTTGGCGTCGCCGGCCGCGTCGCCTAACACGCCGGACTGCTGCGGGTAGAGGTGGACGTCGAAGTAGTCGAGGATGCGTGTGCCGTGCTGCTGCTCGTACTCGCGCATCCGGTCCAGGTACCACGGGCCGAGGTCCTGGCCGCCGTGCGCGGCCTTGTCCGGCGGGTTCGACCAGCAGCCGGTGCGCGAGCAGGTGTCCTGATCGAGGCCCGAATAGAAGATGGAGTTCAGGCCCCAGCCGACGGGACCGAGCGTCTTCGCGCCAGGGTCGGCGGCCTTGATCGCGGCGGCGTACTCGTAGGTGCGGTCGCGTAGCTCGTCGTAGCCCATTCCGGTCGGGCGGACGTCGCGGTGGGTGGATTGCCACAGGTCCGGCTCGTTGTCCAGGTTGTAGAACTGGACCCCACCGTCGGCGGCGGCGCCAAACTGCCCCTTGAGGTGATTGACGAAGTCGGTGACGTACTCCGGACCGACGGCGACGCTTGTGTCCTCCGGATCGTTGCCGGTGACGGGTGACCCGTCCGGCTTTATGCCGTTGCCGCAGTCCGGTGCCCACTGATCGGTGGACTGCTGCGGGCCGTACTTGGCGACGCTGAAGCCGCACGCCCGCGACCGGTCCTTGGCGATCCAGCCGAGCATCGGCACTGTCATGACGGTGGCGGCGCCGGTGGCCTTGTTCTCCTGCACGAACCGGTCGGTCTCCGAGCCCTCCGGGAGGTCATCCGGACTCGGGTTGTCGTTGGGGATGTTCTCGAAGTACCAGTCCGCCGCGCGGTTGGTGGTGTCGGCACGGAAGTTGTAGCGGGTGGTGGCGTTGCCGCCGTAGCGGTGCACCGGTAGCCGCAGGTCGCGGGCGAGGGCCTGGTCGGCGAAGTTCATGCCGTAGATGTACGGGCTGATCTGGTGCCGGGCGGTGGTGGTGTCCACGGCCAGCGCCGGGCCGACCGCGGCCAGGGCGGGCTCCGGCAGGGCCAGACCGCCGAGGGCCGTGGCGAGCACGACCGGGAGGAGAGCGGTGGTGGGACGCACGAGCATTCCTTTCGAATAGAAGCTCGACGATGGGAGCGCTTCCACAGCGTTGCGCCTCGCTGGCTCCGAGTCAACGCCGAAGACGCATTGCGCGTCTTATCGATCCATTTCGGATCGGCCCGTACGGAGAGTTGGGTGGGCGAGTCGCACCGCTGCTCGTGGCCGCACCCACCTCAGGCCGGGTGCAGCGCCCCACGAAGGTGGCTCGGAATATCCGTTGCCCTCGAATCGGGGCAGCGCCTACCGTGAATGAGCAAGGCAGTCCCGACCAACCCAGGGAGTTCCCGTGTCGCAGTACGCCTCCACCGAAACCACGCGGTCCATGCCGCGCGGCGGTGTCGTGCTGCCCGCGACCGGGCGAGCCCACGATCTGTGCGCGAGTGAGCAGAACTGGAAGCCGGGGTGGCGGCGCGAATAGCGCCAGCGCAAGCTGCGAGCCGCCCACCCCGACAGGGATAGGGCGGCTTTCTCGTTACCGGAACAACTCGATAGGGGCGTAGCTCAACTGGTAGAGCACCGGTCTCCAAAACCGAAGGTTGCAGGTTCGAGTCCTGCCGCCCCTGCTTCTCGTCCCGGCTGCGGCCGGCGGCGTCGCAGATTCTCAACTCCACAGTGGATGGCATTCGCAAGCCCCGGCCGGCGCCTGCATGTGCCGGCCGGGAGCACTACCGCCGGGACGAGGGGGACGGCAGACCCGCTCGCTTTGGGAGCGAGAGACACGGGGTTCGACACCCCGGTCCCGGACTATGGGGTTGTAGCTCAGCTGGGAGAGCGCCGGTTCGGCAGACCGGAGGTCGAGGGTTCGAATCCCTTCTTCTCCACGCATTGTTCATGCCCGCCGGGCCCCACCGGCGCCATGGGCCGTTGGAGCAAGCTGGCAGCTCACCTGGTTCTCAGCCAGGAGGTTACGGGTTCGAGCCCCGTACGGCCTACGCAAGCAGAATGCCATGCGGTCGTGGTGAACTCGGCGGACACGTCGGTCTTCCAAACCGAAGAAGCGGGGTCGGTGCCCGCCGACCGCTCAACCGCCTGGTCGTGTGCCCGAGTGGTGAGGGAGCGGTCCGCAAAACCGCGTACGCCGGTTCGATTCCGGTCACGGCCTCGACTGCCATCCACTGCGGATGGCGCGGGTTGCCATTCCGACCGGTGAACCGACGGATCTCCTCCGTCGTGCGGCCCGGGACGGGACAGGGCCTGACGTCTCGACCCGATTGCCAACCTCGCGGTCGCCCTGCAGGCCGGCCGCGTGGGCGCCCGGCAGGAGACCGACGCCGGCCGAACTGAGTGATCGACTGGGTGACGACAGGCACGAGCGAGGGTGGACGGTCGTGCCTGGCCGCCGCGTGTCCGCCGGCGGGTGGTCTCCGGTGCGCCGACAATGGGGTCATGAGGCGAGAGGTTCGACTGATGCGGTTGACCGGCACGCGCGCCAACGGCGCGGTGGCGACGGGCGCGGCGGCTACCGGCGCGCGGGCTGCGGGGGCGGCGTCGCTCGGCGCCCTCGCCGTCGGGGCGCTGGCCGTCGGGGCAGTGGCCGTCGGGGCGTTGGCAATCGGGCGGCTGGCTGTCCGTCGGGCGGTCGTGCGGGAGCTGCGCGTCGGCCGGTTGGAGATCGACGAGCTGGTGGTGCACAGCCGACCCGCTGCCGAGGGTTGACCCGCTTCCGAGGTGGGCGAGACCGTCGGTGGCGCTACGCGGGTAACCGCGATGATCGCCGTGGTCGAGGCCGTCCGGGCCGGCGCGCGTACGACATTGGCGGGTCGCACGGTGATCGGCTCGCGGCCGTCGGCGCGACGCGCTCGCGCCGACGGACCGCACCGGAACGGGGCCTACGGTTTGCGGGCGAGGAGCCCGACGAAGGTGTGATAGGTATCGGTCTGCGTCGGAGCGGGCGTACCCGGCTCCGGACGCCACTCGGCCAGCGGCACCAGCCCCGGTTCCAGCAGCGTCAGTCCGTCGACGAGCGACAGGATCTCCTCGTCCGTACGCCAGCGGCCGGTGCCAAGCGACTCGTTGAAGACCCGCTCGACCTCGCGGGCCTTGCGGGAGCCTTCCGGGTCTCGCTCACCCGGGTCGCGGAAGTGCGAGATCGCCACGTAGCTGCCGGAGGGCAGCGCGTCGATCAGCTCCGCCGCCACCGCTCGCGGGTCCTCGTCGTCACCAAGGTGGTGCAGGATCGCGAAGAGCAACAACCCGATCGGCCGGTCGAAGTCGAGGAACCGACGTACCTCCGGATGGTGGAGGATTTCCTGCGGTGCCCGGACGTCCGCCTGGATGACCGTCGCGGTGCCCTCGGCGGCGAGCAGGGCCCGACCATGCGTCAGGACGATCGGATCGTTGTCCACATAGACCACCTGAGCCTTCGGGTTCTGCTCGGTGGCGACCTCGTGGACGTTGCCCTGGGTGGGCAGCCCCGATCCGATGTCGAGGAACTGGTCGATGCCCGCCTCGGCGACGAGGAAACGAATCACTCGACGCAGAAAGGCGCGGTTGGCCTGGCCGGCTGCCGGTCCGTCCGGTGTGATCCGGAGGGCGTGCTCGGCAACCTTCCGGTCGGCCTCGAAGTTGTCCTTGCCGCCCAGGAAGAAGTCGTAGACCCGCGCCACGCTGGGAATGTGGGGGTCGATGCCGGGGGGTGCCGCCTTGTCGCGGGTCACAGGCGTCTCCATTCGATCGGGACGGGCGAAGGCTGAGGTCTGCGGGCGGTGCCGGATTGCGGCGAGTCTAGCGATCGGGAGGGTTGAATTCCGCCCCGCCTGGTATCGCTCCCAGTTAATCGTCCCGACCCGCAACGCGGGAACCTCCACCGACGGCGGATCGCCGGGCCCGCGTCTGCCGGGAGGCCGGCTGACGGTGGGCCCGGCGTCGTCACCCGTCAGCGCCCCTGCAGGCGCTTCACGTTGTCGCCGAAGGTCCAGCCCTTCGATCCGTCCCAGTTCGCCGACCAGGTCATCAGGCCCTTGAGGCCGGGCACGGAGTTCCATGCCTGCGTGACCAGCGACGTCGACAGGTAGCCGCCGCCCGCCCCGTTCTGCGCCGGCAGGCCTGGGACCTGCTTGTCGTACGGCACGCGGATGGTGGTGCCCTGGATGGTGAGGCCGTTGTTGAGGCACTGCGTCTGCACCGTGAAGCCCTGCACGGTGCCGGCGGGGTACGAGTCACCGGCGCAGCCGTACATGCTGCCGTTGTAGTACTGCATGTTCAGCCACCAGAGCCGGCCGTTGTCCACGTACTTCTTGATGATCGGCAGGTACGAGCCCCAGATCGAGCCGTAGACCACGCTGCCGCCGGTGACGTAGGCCGTCTCCGGCGCCATGGTCAGGCCGAAGTTCGACGGCATCCGGGCGAGCACTCCGTCGATGATCCGGATCAGGTTGGCCTGCGACGTGGACAGGGTGTTGATGGTGCCGCTGCCGGTCAGGCCGGTCTCGATGTCGATGTCGATGCCGTCGAAGTGGTAGGCCGTCAGGATCGGCACGATCGTCGCGATGAACCTGTCGGCGACCGCGGTGGAGCTCAGGTCGATGCCCGCGGCGGCCCCGCCGATCGACATCAGGATGGTGGCGCCGGCCGCTTTGGCCTGGCACATCTCGGCCGGGGTGGCCACCTTCACGCCGGCGTCCATGCCGTTCTCCCAGAGGACCGTGCCGTCCGAGCGGATCACCGGGAACGCCGCGTTAATCACGTTGTAGCCGTGCTGGGTGAGCCGGCTGTCGGTGATCGGGATCCAGCCGAGGCCGGGGTGTACACCGTTGGAGGCGCCGTCCCAGTTCTCCCAGTAGCCCTGCAACACCTTTCCGGAGGGCCGCGACTTGACCGCGCAGGTCCCGCCGGTCGGCGGCGGGGTGGTGGGCGGAGCTGTGGTCGGTGGCGCCGTCGTGGGCGGTGGCGTGGTGGGTGGAGGCGTGGTGGGCGGCGGGGTCGTCGGTGGTGGCGTGGTGGGCGGCGGAGTGCTTCCCGAGCACGCGCCGAGGTCACGCCACAGCGACGGGGTCGCGGCGGGGTTCCAGCCGGCGCCGGCGTACGCGGTGTGGGTGACCAGAGCCTGGTAGAGCCGGCCGCCGTAGGTGACCTGGGCGCCCGCCTGGTAGGTGGTGCCCTCGGCCCAGGCCGGGGCGGTGCAGGCGACCAGCGCGACGGCGTTGGCCGAGGACACGGCCGCCATGCTGCTGGGGACGAAGGCGACGGCGGCCGTGACGGTCATCGCCGCCCCGGCCACCACTGCGAAAATCCGACGGCTTCTCATGGCTCACTCCCCGGCTTCGGCGACCCGTGACCTCCACATATTGACGTTCGTACCCCTCAATAGCAAGGGTTGTTTACAGATGGCGGAGGTTGGGGTCACGGGCAGGTGGGGTTGTGCCGGTGGGCGGCGGCACCTGTCGTGCCGGATACTTCCCCGATGACCAATCCTGAGCTTGATCCGGACGTCTACCCACCCCTCGATCCTCGTGAGCCCGTTCCAGAGACTGCCGAAGAGTTGCTCCCCGGCACGCCGAACGAACTGCCGGACGCGCCGACCGAACCGATGCCCGACGACGGCGAGCCCGGCGGCGTACCCGAGCCGGCGTGACAGTCGTCCGGCGGCGTCGTCCCGCCCGCCGGGGCGGGGGTCAGCAGGTGCGCGGCTGCCAGCTCACCTTCGTCACGTGCATGGGCACATACAGGTCGCCACTTCCGCCGGCTCGCGCGCAGATCGTCCCGGTGAGCGGTGTCCCGAGATAGTTGTAGGACCAGGTGATCTCGGCGTTCCGGGATGTGTAGTTGTAGAAGTTGAAGGCCGGGGCGTAGCCGGACCACTCGCTGTTGGTCAGCACGGACGGAGTCTCGACCGGCCCCTCCGGCGGGTGGTTCCAGTTTGGCCAGATGCAGAGCAGGCCCGGCGGGCAGTTCCCGGCGGCCCAGGGGCCGTCTTGCGCCTGGGTTGTCGCCGCCGAGGCGGCGGGGGCGGCGGCCAGCACGCCTACGACTGACGCGGCGACGGCAATGCTTTTCCACAGCACGGTTCACCTGCCTAAATAGACGTCCACGAATGGCAATAAGCTACTGCGGGAAAGTTGAGACGTCAAGTACCTGGGTGCTTCCCGCCCCGGGTGGGGACAGCGGGTCAGGGGCCGGTCGGACAGTGTCCGGCCGGCCTCTTCGCTGTTCAACGCCTCCCACTCAGGAGCAGTTCTTGCCCTTGTCGATGCAGGTGGCGATCCGTTGCATGGCCTGGGCGGAGTTGACGTTGACGAAGTCGTGGTGATCCGCCGGACGACGGCTCCGGTGCGGTGCGGTCGTGAGTCGGTCGGCCGCCGGCCAACGGTCAACGGTCAACGATTGCCGGGTACGTCATGGTTCGGTGAGAAGTCGGGCGGGTTGCCGGCCGAGGCGTGAGACACGTTGGCGATCATCGATATGCTTGCGCCATCGTCGACGTATGACAGGCGTCTTCTCGTCCTCGCTGTTCCGCCGTCTGCGACCGGGTCTGCTGGCCGCCGCCGCGCTGTCGACGGCGATGCTCGGCACCGCACTGAGCGTCGCACCGGCGGCCGACGCCGGTACCGCGGCGCCCGCCGCGTACCCCGGAATCGCCCCGGCGTCCGGCGGGGCCGCCGTGTCCGTCGTGGAGCCGACCGCGCCGCCGACGAGCCCGCCCGGCACGCCGAACACCTCGCCCTTCCCGCCGAGCGCGCCCACGAACCTGACCGCCACCGAGGTACGGACCGGGTCGGTCACCCTCACCTGGACGGCCGCCAAGCCGGGTTGCTGCGCCGTCGCCGGCTACGACATCACGTACTACCAGTCGTTCGACGACGTCATCTACAGCGCCAGTGTCGGGGCCGTCACCACCGCCACGATCAGCAACTACATCCAGCCGGGCCGGCAGTACTCGTTCCGGGTGGCCGCCCGGGACGGCCTCGGACACCGCTCGGCCTCGACGGACGCGCTGACCGTGGTCACCCCGACGACGGACACCGGCCCGGACACCACCCCGCCGAGCCCCCCGCAGAACCTGACAGTCGGCGAGGTGACCCCCTCGACCGCAACGCTGTCCTGGTCGCCGTCGACGGACAACGTCGGCGTGCTCGGCTACAACGTCTACCAGTTCGACGGCTGGTTCACCTCGACGCTGATCGCCACAGTCCCGGGGACGACGTACACGGCGTCGCTGCCCGCGTCGACGCCGCTGCGCAACCTGTTCTACGTACGGGCGCGGGACGCGGCGGGCAACGTGTCGATAGCGTCCAACACGGTCGCCCTGCCCACGACGTCCACCCCGTCGCCCCCGCCGCCCTCGACCTGCCGTGTGACGTACCGGAACCAGTCCGAGTGGCAGGGCGGTTTCGTCGCCACGGTGACGGTCCAGAACACCGGGGCGGCACCCGTCGACGGCTGGATCGTCACCTTCGGCTTCCCGGGCGACCAGCAGGTCACCTCGGGGTGGAACGCCACCGTCGGCCAGACCGGTGCCACCGTCACCGCCCGTAACGTCGACTGGAACCGCGTCCTCGCGCCGAACGGCTCGGCGACCTTCGGCATCCAGGGGCGGTGGAGCACCAACGACGCGCCGCCGACAGGCTTCTCGCTGAACGCTGCTCCCTGCACCGTGGGCTGAGCGCGGTCCGAGGGTCGCCGGCCGCGTCGCGTCCCCCTGCCACAAGGAGTCTCGTGAGCACCCAATCACCCACCCCTCGCCACCCCGGGGCCCTGACCAGGGCTGTCACGGCCGGCATCCTCGCCGCCTGCACCGCGCTCAGCGGTGCGCCCGCGCCCGCCTCCGCCGCGAACACGCTGACCATGCGGGGCGCCGATGTCTCCTCGTTGCAGCGCAGCCTGGATCTGGGCGCCAGGTACTACGACGCCGGCGGCGTCGGCCGCGACCCGCTCGACATCCTGAAGTCCGTCGGCGTCAACTACGTCCGACTGCGCGTCTGGAACAACCCGATCAGCGGCTACAACAACAAGAGCAGGGTGTTGGCCCAGGCGAGGGCGGCCAGGGCGAAGGGCTTGAAAGTGCTCGTCGACTTCCACTACTCCGACACCTGGGCCGACCCCGGCAAGCAGTACAAACCCGCCGCCTGGGTCGGCCACAGCCTGAGCCAACTGCGCACCGACGTGTACGCCTTCACCTACGACGTCTGCGTCAGCCTTCGGGGGCAGGGCACCCCGCCGGACAGCGTGCAGATCGGCAACGAGATCAACGTCGGAATGCTGTGGGACGAGGGCAAGGTCGTCAACAACGACTTCGCCCCGCTGGCCGGCCTGCTCAAGCAGGGCTACAACGCGACAAAGGCGTGCGGCAGCGGCATCCCGGTGATGATCCACACCGCCGACGCCGACAGCAACGCCAACGCCCGATGGTTCTACGACGGCATCCGCGCCCAGGGCGTGCAGTGGGACATCACGGCCCTGTCGTACTACTGCATGTGGCACGGCACCCTGGCGAACCTGTACAACAACATCGTCGACCTGCGCGGCCGCTACGGCAAACCGCTGGTGATCGTGGAGACCGCGTACCCCTTCACCCGCGACAACGCGGACAGCGAGCCGAACGCCATCGGCAACGCGACCTGTGACGGCATCGGCGCGACCTGGTCCGGGCAGGCTCAGGAGTTCGACTGGGTCCAGAACACCGCCCGCAACGCGGGGGCGATCGGTGTCTTCTACTGGGAACCGACCTGGTACGCCGTCAGAGGCAACGGCTGGGACCCGGCAGACATCAACGGCACCGGTAACCAGTGGGACAACATGGCTGTCTTCGACTGGTCCGGGCGGGTGAACCCGTACGTGCGCTGGACGCCCTGATCCGTCGCCGGACGCGCGTCGACCGCGTCTGGCGCGACAGCTGGTCGTGGCACTGGCTCAGGTAGGCGCTATCGGAGAGGCGGGACGTCCAACGGCGCCGTGACCGCGAAGTTCTTGTCGATCGCTTCCACGAGTACGGACCGTCGCTGCCCCAGCCCGACTCGCGTGGCCCATCCGTCGAGAGCATCGAGGAAGCCGACCAGGTCCCGCTGCACGCCTCTCAACAGCCCCGGTAGCGCAGTGTGTGGCAGGTCGACGTGGATCCCGGCCCACCGGCCGCGATGCCGGTTCGGGCCACCGTCCTGCCACACCCGCAGATCGTCGCCGACGACCTCGACCTCCGGACCAGGGTCATGCCCGAGCCACGGCGAGTCGACCGTCGACACCTGCGTCCAGTCACGCCAGTCCTCCAGGCCGGCGCAGCAGCCGGGCGTCACCACCGTCCCGGTGGCGCTGTCGCGCACCTGGAGGCCGCCGGCAACAATGAGGAGCTCCTCAGCCAGCAGCGCGTTCACGACCTCGTCGCGGCCACCGGGAGGCTGGAAATCGATCCGAGCAGCGAGCGCGGCCACGAACAACCCGACCCGGCCATCCGCGCACCCGGCGTTGAGCGCCAACCAGGTGCCGGGCGCCAACCCTTCCACCGGCCATGGCGGTGACGACGCGCCCGCAACCGTGGGAACCCGGATGACCGCTTCCACCGTGATCACCACGGTATTCAATCCGATGCAGCCGACACGGGTCGGGCAGTTTTGCACGCGCGACGCCCAGGTGAGCGTGTGGTCGGGCGGCTGGCGGCGGCCGACCGGCTCGCGGGTGACGGCTACTTCTGGTCAGAGATATACGAACCCGACGACGATCCATTCAAAGATTTTTCAGGGGGAACCCAGATCGTCGAGTGCATGAGAGCAAACAGTCTGATTTTGTACGGCCTCCTCTTCGAGGAGGCCGAGCTGTCTCCCGAATTCGCCCAGGCCAAAGCCGATCTGCGCCTCTAGCATCACCCGCCGCTCCGCCGACGAGCGTCGGTGCCGCGGTCACGGCCTCTGATAGTGGCTGGCGACAGGGGCGGCCATCGTCTCCCCCGAGCCGGCCGCCATCGCCGACCGGACCACGCGAAGGTTCGTGCGGACCACGACGCTTGCCATGAACACGCCGCACACGGCCTGTTCGATGCGCAGCCAGACCGGGAACGCGCCCGGCCAGGCGACGACGCCGACGATCGCGGCCAGCACCACCATGGCGATGATGCGGAGCCGGCGGAAGGAGCCGCGGTGCCCCGCGGCTGCGCGCCGGGCCAGCAGCAGGAGCACCGCCGCGCTGGCGGCGACGAGCGGTGTGCGAATCCAGACGGCAGTGGTGACGAGCGCGGGGTCGTGGCGCATGAACACCACGGCCACGACTGTGGACACGCTGATCACCAGGAAGGCGGCCAGCAGTTTGACAACGGTGTTCAGATGGTCGTTCCTCATGCCGTTCAGCCTGCGGGCGAAGGCCGGGGCGAAGCATCGGCGCGCGGATCGATGTTCCGCCTCCACCCCCGGTTGCAGACGGGTCTGCAACCGTACGCCGATGCTGCCGGGGCGACATCAGGCTAGTTTTCAACTGTGCAGACCGAGGAGCCCACGCTGACCCGTCTGCGGGTTGTGCGGTGGATGCAACTGCTGACACCGCTGATGCTGGCGTGGTTCGTGTGGGCCGCCGCCGTCGCCGAGCCCCGATTCGGGCTGACCGGGACGCGGCTGGTCGTCGTACTGGCCACCGTCGTGTTCGTGGCCGGGGTGTTCGGCCGCAACGCGACCGCCGAGCTGCCGATCCGGCCGGCGCACGCCGTCTTCGTCGGGGCGATGCTGGTCAGCTCCGTGACGCTCGTCGCGGTACAGCCGAGCGGCCCGGGCTCGGTGGCGGTGCTGGTGGCGGTGCTGTGCGCGGCGACCGCGTTGATGCCCGTCCGGGTGGCCGTCCCGGCATTGATCGTGGCGTTCGTGGTGCTCGAGATGGTGGCCTCGATCACCGGGCAGGACTTCGGCTTCCTGGCCGTGCTGGCCGGGTTCGCCGTGCTGTTCGGCGCACTCTACCTGGCGTTCCGGCTGGCCGAGTCGCAGCGCGAGACCAAGCGGCTGCTCGCCGAGTTGGAGGCCGGTCAGGTGGCGCTGGCCGAGGCGGCCGGGCTGGCCGAACGCCAGCGGCTGGCCCGGGAGATGCACGATGTGCTCGCCCACTCGCTGTCGGGGCTGTCCCTGCAACTGGAGGGCGCGCGCATGCTGATCGCCGAGGATCCGTCCGACCCGCGCCTGCCGGGGGTCGTCGACCGTGCCCACCACCTCGCCCGTACCGGCCTTGAGGAGGCGCGACGGGCCATCGGCATGCTGCGTGACGACGACCTGCCCGGCCCGGACCGGCTGGCCGCGCTGGCCGAGCAGTTCACTCGCGACCAGGCCGTACCGTGCGACTTCGTGGTGTCGGGGGAGCCGCGCCCGCTGGAGTCGGAGGCGCGGCTGGCGCTCTATCGCGTGGCGCAGGAGGCGATGACGAACGTGACCAGGCACGCGTCTCCGGTGCGGGTCTCGCTGCGCCTCGCCTACGAGTCGACTGTCACCCGCCTGATCGTCGAGGACTTCGCCGCTCGACCGCCCGTCGTCCCCGACGAGACCGACGGTTACGGGTTGACGGGGATGCGCGAGCGGGCCGAGCTGCTCGGGGGGACTCTCAGCGCGGGCGTGACCGCCCAGGGGTTCCGGGTCGAATTGGCGGTGCCGGCGTGATCCGGGTGCTCATCGCCGACGACCAGCGGGTGGTCCGCGAGGGGCTCGGCATGGTGCTCTCTCTGATGAAGGACGTCGAGGTGGTGGGTGGGGCCGCCGACGGTGCCGAGGCGGTCAGGCTGGTGCAGACCGAGCGGCCGGATGTGGTGCTCATGGACCTACGGATGCCGCGGTGCGACGGGATCGAGGCCACCCGCCGCCTACGCGTCGAGGCGCCCGAGGTGAGGGTGGTGGTGCTGACCACCTACTCGGACGACCGCTCGGTGCTGGAGGCGTTACGGGCCGGCGCCCGCGGCTACCTGACCAAGGACGCCAGCGGCGAGCAGATCCACGAGGCGCTGCGGCAGGTGCTCGATGATCACGCCGTCATCGATCCGGCCGTCCAGCGGCACCTCGTCGACGCCATCGCGGCCGAGTCGACGACACCGCCGAGGTTCCCCGACGGTCTCACGCCGCGCGAGGCCGAGGTGCTGTCACTGATGGCCCAGGGCCTGTCCAACGCGGAGATCGCCTCTCGCTTGACGGTGAGTGAGGCGACGGTGAAGAGCCACGTCAACCACCTGTTCGCGAAGATCGGCGCCCGCGACCGGGCACAGGCCGTCGCCTACGCCTTCCGACATGACCTGGGCGGGTCATGACTCCCCGCTGACGCGGCGCCCCACGATCAAGGGCGCTGCCGGCTGGTTGCGTCGGTTACTCTCGCAGCGTGGTGGACGCCGTCCCTCTGGCATCGGGCCGAGACGCTGACGTCTTCGCCATCGACGATCGACGTGTGCTTCGCCGCTACCGCCACGGTGGTGACGTTGCCGCCGAGGCCGCGGTGATGGCGTACGTGGCGGGTCTCGGGTTCCCTGTACCCACCGTGTATCAGGCACGTGGGGTCGATCTCGTCATGGAACGACTTGACGGGCGCACCATGCTGTCGGCGCTCCTGGCCGGTGAGGTCGACGCCCTGGAAGGGGCCACCGTTCTGGCGGACCTGCAGCACCGACTCCACGCGTTGCCGCCCCGGCTCGGCGAACGCGGCGGCGATCGGATCCTGCATCTCGACCTGCACCCGGACAACGTCATGCTGACGTCACGAGGGCCTGTCGTCATCGACTGGCGCAACTCCACCGAGGGGCCGGCGGACCTCGATGTCGCGCTCTCCGCGGTCATCCTCGCGCAGGTGGCAGTCGAGGAGAACCATCAGCTGGCGTCGCTGGCCGCAGCGCTGTTGGCCGCGTTCCTCGACCGCGTCGGGGGTGATCCGCTGACCGTGCTGGACCGCGCCCTGGCCATCCGGCGCAGCGACCCGGCTCTCACCGGCCGGGAGCGGGAACTGCTCGGCGCCGCTGCCGCCCTCATCACCGCTCACGGCCGGGGCCCGCAGACGACGTCGGTCGGCGACGTCTGACGGCTCGGTGTCGCCGGAGCAGCGGTCCGCTGTCGACGGCCGCGCCCTGTGCGGCGTCCCGTTCGCCCCGGCGCGGCACCGGCAGGCGATGGGAAGGCTCGTCGCCACCGGTCCGTCGTCAGGGACGCTTGCGGAACGGGGCGAGGACCGCGCGGACCTGGTCGGCCGCGCCCCAGTCGTCGTCGAACTGGGCCAGCACGGCGAGGTGCTGCCGTAGCTGGATGATCGGCATACGGGCCTGCCAGCCGCTGTCCAGCGAGGTCAGGTCCGCGTAGACCTCGAACATCCGTCGCGCCTCGGGTGGGGGCGAGGTGGACCACACGTGGGCGAGGTCGACCTCGGCCCACATGTACGACACGGCCGGGTCGATGAGCGCGGGCTGCCCGTCCGGAGTGGCCAGGATGTTCTGTGCCCACAGGTCGCCGTGCGTCAGGCAGGCCGGCCGGTCCGGCAACAGGTCCGGCAGCCGGTCGCACAAGCGCTCCAGGGCCTCCCGGTCGCAGGCGTCCAGTGCCGCGTCGACGCGAGGCTGCCCGAGCCAGCGAAGCAGCCGGTGCTTGGCGAAGAACGCGTGGCCGTCGTCGTTCCAGGTATTGATCTGGCGGCGACGGCCCAGCCAGTTGTCGTGGTGCCATCCGAAGCGAGGATGGGTCGTGCTCAGGTGCATGTGCGCGAGGACGTGTGCGAACCGCTCCCAGAAGACCTCGCTGTGCGGCCTCGGCTGCAGCATCGACAACACCAGCAGTTCCCGGTCCGCCAGGATCACCTCGGGTGTCGCCACACCGCCGAGTTCGCGCAGGGCGGCAAGCCCTTCCGCCTCCGCGACGAAGACGTCGTCGGCCGGAGCCTCGGCGAAGGCCTTGACGAACACCGGCGGCGCGTCCCGACGGGTGGCGATGCCCGCGAGCGCCGCGATCCCGCCCGTCACCGGTTCCACTGTGACCAGGTCGCGCATCCTGGGCCGGAGCAGGCGCTCCAGCAGGACCGTCGTCGAGCGCATCAGGGCCGACTCCTCAGGTACGGCGGTTCACGTCGCGCGCAATCCTAGGGCCGATCGCCGCGTCCCGACCGATCGATGTCGGACGACGCCTCAGGGTGTGAGGCCGGCCTGGATCGCCAGGATGGCCGCGCCCACGCGGTCGCGGCTGCCGGTCTTGGCCAGCACGTTTGTGACGTGGGTCTTGACGGTGCTCATCGAGAGGTAGAGGCGATCGGCGATCTCGGTGTTGTTCAGACCGGCGCCGATCAGGGCGAGCACGTCGGTCTCCCGGGGGGTCAGCTGGTAGACCGCCAGGTCCACGCGGGTGGCCGGCCCGGTCGCGCGGACCCGGTCGAGGACCGCGCCGGTGACCTCGGCGGAGAGGATCGCCTCACCGGCGGCGACGGTGCGTACCGCGGCGATCAGGTCGGCGGCGCTGCACCGCTTGAGCAGGAACCCGCGCGCGCCGGAGGCGATGGCGTCCAGGACGTAGGCGTCGTCGTCGAAGGTGGTGACGACGATCACCGCCGGGGCGTGCGGGATCGCGGCCAGCTCGCGGGTGGCCCGCAGGCCGTCGAGGACCGGCATGCGGATGTCGACGAGGGCGACGTCGATGCGGGGGTCGCGACGTACGGCGTCGAGGAACTGCCTGCCGTCGGCGGCCTCGGCTGCGACGTGGATGTCCGGTTGGGTCCGCAGGATCAGGCCGAAGCCGTCGCGGATCAGCTGCTGGTCGTCGGCGATCGCGACCCGGATCACGAGTTCACCACCGGCAGGTTCGCCTGCACCACGGTGCCGCCACCGGAGCGCCTGCTCAGCTCCCAGCTCCCACCGAGAGCGCGGACGCGCTCCTCGATGCCGAGCAGGCCCGAGCCGCGCGTGGGCTCGTGTGGCGGCCCGACGCCGTCGTCGCTGACCCGCAGACGGGCGCTGTCGCCGACGCGGGCCAGTTCGACCCAGGCGGCCGTGGCCTTCGCGTGGCGGGCGATGTTGGTGAGGGCCTCCTGGGCGATGCGGTACGCGGTCAACACGCCGATCTCGTCCAGACCCGGCTCGGGATCCAGAAGTACCTGCACCGTCACACCCTGCTGGCGCAGCGGCTGCGCGAGCAGTTCGTCGATGTCGGACAGGCGGGGCGGCGCGCTCACCGCTATCGCGGCGAGCGGATCGCGCAGGTGTACGACGAGCGTGTCGAGTTCGCTCAGTGCGGTACGTCCGCTGTCCGCGATGGCCCGCAGCGCCGCCCCCGGGTCGGCGCTGAGCTGGCCCGCCTCGGCCTGGACCACCATTGCGGTGACGTGGTGGCCGACCACGTCATGCAGCTCGCGGGCCAGGTTGGTGCGCTGTTCGAGCCAGGCCGCCTGCCCGCGCAGCTCGCCGGTCTCCCGGCTGAGGGCGTGGCCGCGTGACCACGAGCGCAACAGGATCGCCAGGAGGTAACCGACAGTCACGAAGACGAACGGCTGCTCGTACAACCCGCGCCCGTCGAGCAGCGCGACGGCGAGGGCGCCCGCCGCGCCGAGCAGGCCGGCGAGCCACCCCAGCCACGGACGTCGGGCCAGGTCTTCGCAGGTCGACACGAACACGAGGCAGGTGGCCGCGAGGCCCATCTGCACCGACTCCCCGGTGCTCACGATCGTCAGGAACCCGGCGCAGATGGCGAGGACCAGGGCGCGGTAGCGGGGCCGCATTGCCGTGACGCCGAGGCCGACAGGCAGCACCAGCCACATCCAGCCCACCGGCACGGACAGGCCCCCCTCGGTGGTCGTGACCACCAGGGCGACGATCAACCCCGCCGCACCGTACGCCAGCCGGCGCACCCGCTCGGGGTCACGCAACAATTCCCGGATGTCCGTCCTCACCTGGACAGTCTCCGCGAACAGCTCGGCGACCGGCCAGTACCTGGGTACCGGATCGGGCGGGACCCCGGTGCCGCCCCCGTGCACAGATCGGCACCACGGCACGTTCCGTGGGGGCGTGCACCGCACGACGCTTCTGGGGTGACTCTCGTCGACTCCCGCGCCGCCATCAGTGTCGGCCCTCTCCGTACGGTTCCCAACTACATCACCGCCGTCCGCACGGTCGCCGCTGTCACAGTGGGTATCGCCGCCCTCGTCGCCGGATCAGTGGCATTTATGGCGGTAGCGTACGGTATCTACTGGATCGGCGACATGCTCGACGGCTGGGCTGCCCGGCGGCTCGGACAGGAGACCCGGGCCGGGGCCGTGCTCGACATCGTGAGCGATCGCGCGTGCACACCCGTACTCTGCGTGGGCCTGGTCTCCCTCGTGCCCGACGTCGCGGTCGTGGCCCTGGTGTTCCTGCTGTCGTTCCTGGTGCTGGACACCATGCTGTCGCTGTCGTTCCTGTGCTGGCCCGTGCTCAGCCCGAACCACTTCCACCTGGTCGACCGCCGGGTGTGGGCGTGGAACTGGTCGCCTCTGGCCAAGGCCGCCAACACCGCCGGGGTCATCGGCGCCATCGCGTTCGGGCAGTACCGGCTCGCGCTGGCCGTCGCCGTCGCCGTCGTCGTGGTCAAGCTGTGGTCGGTCGCGGCGGTGGCCCGGCTGCTCGACCGGGACGGCCGCGCGTGAGCAGCCTCGGCGAGGCGATGGCGGGCCTCGGTTACGGTCTCGCGTCGGCCCTCGTTCCGGTCGTCAACGCCGAGGCATACGCGGTGGTGGCCGGGCATCGTGGTGGCCACGTCGTCGTCGCCGTCGTCGCCCTGGCGCTCGGGCAGACCGCCGGCAAACTGCTCCTGTTCGAATCCGCGCGTCGCGGAACGGGGTGGCTGGCCCGGAAGCTCGGGCACCGGAGCCGGTCAGGTCGTACGGCTGCTCGGGCCGCCCGGTGGACCGAGCCGATCCGGCGCTGGCTGTCCCGCCGCCGCACCGCCCTGCCCACCGTGCTGGTCTCCGCCGCGGTCGGGGTCCCACCGCTGGCCGTGGTCAGCTTCGCCGCCGGCACGGCGGGCCTCCGACACTGGGAGTTCGCCGTCGCCTGCCTTCTCGGGCGGGTGCTCCGTTTCGCGGCGCTCGTCCTGCCAGCGGCCCTGTTCTGAGTCGGCATCCCACCTGGCGCTCGGATCGTGGACACTCTCCGTCCGGACCTGACGGAAACTGTCCACGATCTGGAGTTCCCGACCTCGGATCAGGAGTGGGCCACGACGTCCCAGCGCCCACACGGCGAGCGCGAAACAGCAGAGCGCCATCCCCGTGCACGTGACCGCCGTCCAGCCGCCCACGGCCCAGAGCGTGGTCGCGGCGGTGGAGCCGATGGCGGCGCCGATGAAGTTGCCGGTCGCCAGTGCCGTGTTGAGCCGGCTGCGGGCCTCCTGGGAGAGGGCGAACAGCCGCGCCCGGTTAAGAAGAGCCTGCGTCTGGAGGGCGACATCGATCATGATGATCGCGATGATGAGCAGCGCGACGGACCGGCCGGCGACGGCGGCGACGGCGAAGGCGCCGAGGGCAAGCGTCCACGCCACCCCGGTGGCCGGAAGCGACAGACCGCGATCGTGCAGACGACCGCCGCGCAGACCGGAGAGGACACCGGCGAGGCCGGCCAGTCCGAACATCCCGATCACCGCCACCGGAAAGTGGAACGGTGGGCCGCTGAGCAGGAACGTCAGGGCTGTCCAGAACAGCGAGAACGCGGCGAACCCGGTGGCGGCCAGGACCAGCGTCCAGCGGGCCGCCCGCTCGCGCAGGACCACCGCGCCAACCGAGGCGATGAGCTGCGGGTACGGCATGCGGGCACGCGGCGCCAGCGGTGGAATCGCGCGGTGGAGCAGAACCGCGAGCAGAACGGCGACGACCGCGGCGAGGGCGAATGTCGTCCGCCACCCGGCGGCACCTGCGACGAACCCGCTTATCGTGCGGGAGGCCAGGATGCCGCTGAGGGTCCCGGACCCGACGACGCCGACGATCCGACCGCGGTGGGCGTCGCCGGCCAGGTCGCCGGCCAGCGGCGTGAGGAGCTGACCGGAGATCGTCGTGACACCGAGGACTGTCAGGGCGAGCAGGAGCACGCCGAACGACGGCGCGAGCGCGCACAGCAGCAGCGCGGCGGCCGACGCCACCAGCAGCACCGGGATGAACCGGCGGCGGTCCAGGACGTCGCCGAGCGGCACGAGCAGCGAGACGCCTACCGCGTACCCGATCTGCGTCGCGGTGACGAGCCAGCCGGCCGTCGCCGTCGCGGTGCGCAGGTCGTCGGCGATGAAGCTGAGCAGCGGCTGCGCCCAGTACAGGTTGGCGATCGCCCCTCCCGCGGCCACCGCGAGCAGGAACGTCAGCCGGCGACTCAGCCCGGACGGCGGTGCCGTGCCCGACGCTGCCACCCCGCCAACGTAGTGGACTACGACTTGCGGCGTAGTTCCCGCAGGACGCCGTGGCGACGGACGGCCCACGCGAGGCGTCTGACGCTCGGGTGCCGCACGAACAGCGCCGCCGCCCGGCGGATCAGGCCGAGCCGGTTGTCGCTCACCTGGTTCTCCACCGCCTGCCAGATCAGCTCGCGCACCTTCGCGCTGTCCAGGGCCGCCCGCACCTCACGCCGTACCGCGGGATCCTCGGCCGCCGAGGTGACGGCGGCGGCGAGGCCCGGGCGGTCCGTGAGCGGCTCCACCGCCGCCGCGACGAGCGGCCGGCGCACCTCGTCCTGCTCCAACAGCAGCAGCACGGCCTCGCGGATCTCGGTCGTCTCCAGCCCGGAGCGCAGCAGGCTCAGCAGGCTGCGCTCGACCTCGCCGTCGTGATCCGGGACGGACAGCGTGGCCAGCAGCACGGACACCTCGTCGAGATCGATGAGGTGTCGCACCCCGCTGCGGAATTCCGGCAGCTCCCACGCGACCTGGAGAGCCTTGACGAGATCGCGATTCATGCGCCATGCGCTACCCGGAAGCGACCATCGGCGAAACTCCGCAGACCTGTCCGGTGCGACGGGCCGCGGTCGACTTCTCCCTGCGCGGCGGGTCCAGTCGGTGTCCGGGGGCGGTCGGGGCACTATCGTTTCGGGGTGCACATCCGTTTCGACGTCCCCGCCGATCCCGCCTACCCGGGTCGCGTCGCCGCCACGCTCGGTGGCGTTCGGCTGCGCAGGTACAGCTATGTCGGCGCGGTGCTGGCCGTGGTGGGGGCTGTCGGTCTGGTCGTCTCGCGGGGGTCCGCGTGGGGCGAGCGGGCGTCGCCGCTGTGGATGGCGATGCTCGTGGGCGGTGTGTTGTCGATGCTGTACCTGCCGTGGGTGCGGTGGCGCGCGCGCCGCCGGTCCGGCGGCTACGCGGTCGAGGGCGCGTACGACATCACCGACGACAACATCATGATGCGCAGCGGCTCGGAGTCCGGCGGCATCGCGTGGGACGGCGTCGCCCAGGTCAAGGACACCCCGGAGTTCTGGATCGTGTACGTCGGCAGGATGCCGGCGACAGTGATCCCCCGGTGGCTGATGTCCGCCGGGGACGCCGAGACGCTACGGGCCTTCATGGCCGAGCGGGGGCTGCTCCGACCGCGCTGACCCGGTGTGCCGCCGACGCGGCGGTGCGGGGCACGGCGACGCCGAGGACACGCACTCGACCTCTCAGGAGCGGTTCCGTGGCTGGGCGAGGAAGCGCAGGTACTCCACCCGGTCGAACGGGTTGCCGTCGGTGCGGGGCCGGCACGGCGGGTCGCCGGACACCTGACGGTCGCCGCCGGGCGCCGACGACCACAGCCCCTCCCCGCCGGACAGGTCCGGCAGCAGGCGCTGCGCCCGGGGTTCGAGCCGCGCCGGCAGCACCCCGCTGACGCGCCAGCCGGCCGCGCTGTCGTCGGTGCCGTCGATCCGGGCGCCGAGCCGGCTCAGGTACGACGTGACCGGGCCGAGCCGGTCGGCCGGCACCTCCGCCTCGAACAGGCGGCACGGCTCGAAGACCCGGGTGCCGGCTTCGGCGAGCGCCTGCATGAGGACGTACGGGGCCAGATCCCGGAAGTGCCCGGCCGTGGTGATCGGCGACCAGTAGCCGCTGTGGGTGAGGGTGACCCGGATGTCGGTGACCGGCCAGCCGTACCGGCCCTGGTCGAGGGCAGCCCTGGTGGCGACCTCGATGGCCTTGTGGAACGCCAGCGGCAGCGAGCCGAGTTCGACCTCCAGCCGGTAGTCCACGCCCGATCCGGGCTCGACCCGGAAACCGACAGTCCCGAAGAAGCCGTGCCCGATGATCTCCACGGCGGCGCCCGTGCCGGTGGGCCGCTCGACGTGCACGAGCTGGCCCGGCCCGAACTCCGCCTCGATCCCGTACGCCTCGGCGAGCGTCGCCGTCAGCACCTCGCGCTGCACCTCGCCGTAGAGCAGCACGCTCGTGCCCCCGTCCGGGGCCACCCGGGTCCGGATGAACGGGTCCGTGTCCGCGATGTCCAACAGCGCGGCGTGCAGCGCCAGTGTCCGGGCCGGATCGCGGGGGCGCACCACCGCCTCCAGGGTCGGCGCCGGAAAGTAGGACCGCCCGTCGAGACCGGCCGGGCTGCCGAGCTGGTCGCCGAGGCGTACACCGGTCAGGCCGGCGACCCGCGCGATGTGGCCGGCGGACAGCGTGGTCGGCTCGTCTCCCTGCCCGGTCGGCTCGGCCCGGTCGGTGGTCGCGCCGACCACGTCGAGCCGGGTGATCCGGGCGCGCGTCGCGGTCGTCCGGCCGTCCGGCTCCCGGCGGTACGCGACGATCCGTTGCCGCGCCCGGAGCTGCCCGCCGTACGACCGCAGGTACGCCACCCGCTCGCCGGAGGGGTCGCGAACGATTGCGAAGACCCGGGCCCGCGGTTCGGGTTCGGCCGGCGGCGACGCCGGGAGCAGGGCCGCGATGGTGTCCAGCAGTTCCGGTACGCCGGCCCCGGACAGCGCCGAGCCGAACAGCAGCGGGTGGGTCTGCCCGGCCGCGACCTGCGTCCGGAGCGCCTCGTCGATCCGGTCCGGCTCGGGTGGCAGGTCGTCGACCAGGGCGGCCAGGAGGTGATCGTCGTGCTCCGCGAGGGCCTCGGCGAGTCGGCGGGCGGCGCGGTGGTCGTACCGCGGATGGTGGAGCCGGAAGGCGGCCTCGGGGGTGCCGGGCGCGCGGACCGTGCCCAGCGGGACGACGGCCGGGGTGAGCAGCCGGCGCACGTCCGCGACCAGCCCGTCGGTGCGGGCACCCATCCGGTCGATCTTGTTGACGAAGATCAGCGTGGGGAGTCCGAGCGATCGGAGGATCCGCATGAGCCGACGGCTGTGCGGCTGGACGCCCTCGACGGCCGACAGCACCAGGACAGCCGCGTCGAGCACCCCGAGCGCGCGTTCGACCTCGGCAACGAAGTCGCTGTGCCCTGGGGTGTCGAGCAGGTTGACCTGGCGGTCGCGGACGGTGAACGCGGCGACGGCGCTGCGGATGGTGATGCCCCGGCGGCGCTCGATCTCGCCGGTGTCGGTCTGGGTGGTGCCCGAGTCGACGCTGCCGAGTCGGTCGATGACGCCTGTGGAGTACAGCAGGCGTTCGGTGAGGCTTGTCTTACCGGCGTCGACGTGGGCGACGATGCCAAGGTTGACGGTCTGCATGGGCTGTCGGGTCCTCGAAAGCTCGCGTCCGGATGGGCGGGAAGGTTTCGAGTCCTCGCATTGCCGTGCTCCCGTCGGTCGGGTCCAGCCCGTCCTGGCGGCGGGTCGGTGGAGCCCGGGCGGCCGGGTCCGTCTTCCGGTCAGGCTGGCACGGCCGGTGCCGGCCCGGCCACCGAATAACGCGCCGCCGGCGTGATCCCACCCGGAAGCGTGACGCTTGATTCGATAGGAATCTGTCAATAGATTGAGGGCGGGCGCCGCCGCGGTCCGGGAAACCGGGCCGTCGGCGACTGACAGGTCCACCCCGAGCCGGGCACGTCGGTCGTACGCATCGACAAGTCGCTGTGGCGCATCGCCGCGCCGCACCCGGCGCGTTGCCGCGCCGCGTTCGTCCCGGACGCGCGCTGCCGCGTCGGTTCCCCAGCTCGATGGCAGAAGGACTTTTCATGACGATTCTCCGCGCCCGCCCCGCCCCGACCCTGGCGGTCGTCGCCGCGCTGGCCGCCGCCGTGACCGCGACCGGAACGGCAGTGCTCGTCGTCCCCGCCGCGGCCGCCCAGGGCTGCCGGGTCGACTACACGCCCAACCAGTGGCCGGGCGGCTTCACCGCCGCCATCAAGGTCACCCCCGGCGACAGCGCCGTCTCCAGTTGGACGGTCACCTGGACGTACGCCGGGGACGAGCGCGTCACGAGCGGCTGGAACGCCACGGTCAGCCAGTCCGGGGCGACGGTGACCGCCCGCAGCATGTCGTACAACGGCAGCATCCCGGCCGGCGGCTCCACCGAGTTCGGAGTGCAGGGCACGTACGGCGCCAGTGGCGGCACGCCGACCGGGTTCACCCTGAACGGCGTGCCGTGCAACGGCGTCGGGCCGACCCCGACGGGCGTGCCCACCACGTCGGTGCCGACGACAGCCCCGCCGACGACGCCTCCGCCGACGACGCCTCCGCCGACGACGCCTCCGCCGACGACGCCTCCGCCGACGACGCCTCCGCCGACGACGCCTCCGCCGACGACGCCTCCGCCCACCACCCCGCCGCCGGCCGGCTGCGCCGGCGCGGTGCTCTGCGACGGCTTCGAGAACCAGACCGGTTCGACACCGTCGGGGGACTGGACGGTGGTGAACCCGGACTGTTCCGGCGCCGGCACGGCCACCATCGACACGGCCACCACGCACAGCGGCAGCCGGGCGGTCCGGATCAACGGCGCCGCCGGGTACTGCAACCACGTCTTCATCAGGTCCACCAGGAACCTCAGCAGCGTGGGCAGTGTGCGGTACGCCCGGATCTGGGTACGGCACACCACAGCCCAGCCGACCGACCACACCACGATGATGGCGATGACCGACGCCGCCGACGGCAACAAGGATCTGCGGATGGGCGGCCAGAACGGCGCCCTGCAGTGGAACCGCGCCTCCGACGACGCGACCCTGCCCGAGCAGAGCCCGGCCGGGGTGGCACAGAGCGTGCCGCTACCCACCAACAGGTGGACCTGCCTGGAGTTCATGGTGGACGGTTCGGCCGGTCAGCTCCGTACCTGGCTGGACGGCACCGCCATCGCCGGGCTGACCGCTGACGGCGTACCGACGCACGACATCGACGGCCAGTGGTACAACCGCACCTGGCGGCCGCAGCTCACCGACCTCAAGCTGGGCTGGGAGAGTTACGGCAACGGGGCGGACACCCTCTGGTACGACGACGTCGCGGTCGGGGCCAGCCGGATCGGCTGCTGACCCTCCGCGAAATGGGCGCTCCGGTAGCTCTGGTCAGGGGTGTGACACGCCCACGTGTCACACCCCTGACCACCTCCGATCTCCATCGGTCCCGGTCCCGGCCGCCCGGCGGATCGGGACGTCCCACCGGCAGAGGTTTCCGTCAGAGCCCAGCGATAGCCTGCTGCCATGGCGAGCGCCGAGCTGGAAGAGTTGATCGTCGTGAACTCCGACGCGCTGCGCGCGTGGTTGTCGGAGAACCACGCCACGTCGCCCGGCGTCTGGCTCGCCCTGACCAAGAAGGGCGGCACGGTCACCACGCTGACCTGGCAGCACGCCGTCGACGAGGGGCTGTGTTTCGGCTGGATCGACGGGCAGGCACGCAAGCGGGACGAGCAGACCTCCTGGATCCGGTTCACCCCTCGCCGGCCCCGCAGTATCTGGTCGCAACGCAACGTCGCCCACGTGGCCCGACTGGAGGCACAGGGACGGATGCTGCCCCCGGGCCGCGCCGCGGTGGAGGCCGCGAAGGCCGACGGCCGGTGGGCGGCGGCGTACGCCCCGTCGTCGGAAGCCGAGGTGCCTGCCGACCTGCTCGCCGCCATCGCCGCCGACCCGGCCGCCCAGGCCATGTTCGACGTGCTCACCAAGACCAACCGGTTCGCGCTCATCCACCGCCTCAACGCCGTCAAACGGGCGGAGACCCGCGAGCGGAAGATCGGCGAGTTCGTCGCCATGCTGGCCCGTCACGAGACCATCAACCCGCAGAAGGCCAGGCCACCGAGCCCGTCGCCGTGACGGGGTGCAGGCACCGTCAACTGGCTGTCCACTTCGTCAGGTGATCCTTGTCGGATCCGCGCCACCCGCAACGAAGGACAGGGGAATGTCCAGCCTCGCACTTGTCGTAGTGGTGGGTATCGCCATCCTGGTCGGTACGGGTGCCGCCCGTCGGCTCCGGATCGCCCCACCGGTACTGCTGCTGATCGCCGGCGTCCTCCTCGGGTTCGTGCCCGCGCTGCGCGTGGTGCACCTGCCGCCCGAGGCCGTCCTCCTGGTGTTCCTTCCGGTCCTGCTCTACTGGGAGGCGTTCTCCTCCTCGTTGCGCGAGATCCGGAGGAACCTCCGGGTCATCGTGCTGCTGAGCACCCTCCTCGTGGTCGCGACGGCGGCAGGTGTGGCGGCGGCCGCGCACGCGCTCGGGCTGGCCTGGGGGCCGGCGTGGGTGCTGGGCGCCGCCGTCGCTCCCACCGACGCGACGGCGGTGGGCGTGCTGGGTCGGATGCTGCCCCGGCGCATCGCGACCACCCTGCGCGCGGAGAGCCTGGTCAACGACGGAACGGCGCTGGTGATCTACACGCTGGCGGTCGGGATCACCCTCGGCGAGGAACACCTGAGCGTGGGTCGGGTCGCCGGGCTGTTCGCGCTCTCGTACCTCGGCGGCATCGCGTGTGGCGCGGCTGTCACGTTCCTCGTCCTGCAACTCCGTCGGCGGCTGACCGACCCGTTCCAGCACAACCTCCTCGCGCTGCTGACGCCCCTGACCGGCTACCTGATCGCCGAGGCGGCCGAGGTGTCCGGCGTCCTCGCGGCCGTGGTCAGCGGCCTGTGGGTGGGTCGCGCCTCGCCGCGCCTGTTCCCGGGCAACGCCCGCCGGTACGTCCAGACCGTCATGGACTTCCTGACCATGCTGGCGAACGCCGCGCTGTTCGTCCTGGTGGGGTTGGAGGCGCAGTCGGCCGTGCGCGGGTTGGACACCACCGGACTGGCACACGGCACGCTGGTGGCGGTCGTGGTCTGCGCGGTCATCGTCGCGGTGCGGTTCGGCTGGCTGTTCACCAGCCCGTACCTGATCCGGGCGATCGATCGCCGGCCGCAGCAGCGCGAACGGCGGCTGAGCGGGCGGCCGAGGGCGCTCATGTCGGCGGCCGGTTTCCGAGGCGCGGTGTCGATGGCTGCGGCGCTTGCCGTGCCGCACACCCTGCCGTCCGGGGCGGAGTTCCCCGGCCGGGACCTCATCGTCTTTGTCACGGCCATCGTGATCGCCGTGACCCTGCTGCTCCAGGCGCCGCTGATGCCCCGGGTGACGCGGTGGGCCGGCCTGGGCGCGGACGGGGAGGCCGAGCGGGAACGCCGGCAGGCGGAGATCCAGTCGATGGACCGGGCGCTGGCGTCCCTGCCGACGATGGCCGCCCGGTTGGGCACGAGCGGTGCCGTGCACGAGCAGTTGCGCACGGAGTACGACCGTCGCCTCCGCGTGCTGCGCGACGGCGACGCCACCTCCGGTCCGGACGAGGCCGCGGCCGACTACGAGCAGCAGTACGCCGATCTCCACCTGGCGGTCATCGATCACCGCCACGACACAGTCGTCCGGTTGCGCGACGAGGGCGAGATCGACGACGAGGTGCTCCGCCGGGTCCAGGACGGCCTCGACCTCGAACAGGTCCACATGGCCCAGCGCCGCGACAACGACCCCCGCTGACAGTCGCCCGTGCGGGCCTTCAGTCGGAGCGGTCCACGCGGGCGGCGATGTCGCGCAGGGCGGCGACATGGGCGCTCAGGGCCGTCCGACCAGCGGTGGAGAGGTTGATCCAGGTGCGCGGGCGCTTGCCCACGTAGCCCTTGCGTACCTCGACGTACCCGCGGTCGCTCAACATCGAGATCCGCTTGGACAGGGCGGAGTCGCTGAGCTCCACGGCGTCGCGGACGAACGCGAACTCGGCCCACTCGGTCCCCGCCAGCAGCGCCAGTATGGCCAGCCGGGTGGGATCGAGCAGGGCCGGGTCCAGCTTCGGGTCGGCCACGGGTCAGGCCGCGCGGGTGAGCACGTGACGCTGCCACCACGGCCCCGCGGCGGCCAGCAGGACACCGATGAACAGGCCGCTCCACAGCCAGACGTGCGGGACGTCCAGGGCGGTGGCGAGCGCCGTGCCACCGATCAGCAGGGCCAGCGCCAGCGCCGACCACAGCAGGGCCGCCGGGGTGGGGGCGATGCGGGGGCGCACCGGCCGGCGCAGCAGGGCCGCTCCCCACCGGGTGTTGCCCGCCATGGAGAGGAGCAGCAGGAAGATGACGATTGTGGTGCCGTACGTGCGCACGAAGTCCGGATACCTGTCGGCGAGGACTCCGAAGGCCACGACGAGGACACCGGCGGCGAGCCACGTCCATCGTGAGTGGCTGGCGGCCGCTGCCGTCTGGCCCCGGCGTCGGTCGACGTCCCGCAGGGCCTCTCGTGCCTCCTCGGGTGTTGGGGTGGTGCTCATCGGGCAACTCCTTGGGGTGAGGAAAGTACTTGCTCTAGTGGAAAGTTAACACTCACTTTCCATGCGGGCAACTACGTGCCGGGGGTGGTGGTGCGGAACGCGGCGCTGCCGCCCGGCCGTGGTGGGATCGGGCGGCAGCGTCGGGGCCTCACTCCGGGAGTTGGTAGAGGCGGTAGCGGGCGACGGTCTCGAAGCCGATCTTCCGGTACACCGGCTCGCCCTCGCTGCTCGCCTGGAGCGTGACGATCCGCCGTCCGGACTCACGGGTGAGGCGCAGCGCCTCGCGCGTGAGCGCCGTCGCGATGCCGCGCCGACGGAAGTCGGGGTCGGTGGCGATGCAGTACAGGGCGCCGATGTCGGTGCCGAGCGACAGGGTGCACGTGCCGACGATGCGGCCGTCGATCCTGCCCGCGAGGCGGACCACGTCCAGGTAGGCGAAATTCAGCTCCCGGTCGACAACGGGCCCACGGTCGCCGGGGATGCCCAGCGGCCCGGCGTACGCCTCGACGTACTCCCGCAGCTCGGACGGCTCGACGGCGATCCCGATCTCCAGATCGGTCGGCGCCTCGACGTCGGCCACGGTGGTCACGTCCACCGCCATGATCGGCATATCGGCGATCTGCTCCGCGCCGCGCGCGAGCAGGCCCTCGGCGGTGCCCTCGTCGCTGTCCGCGCCCACCCACCAGCCCCAGTGCGAGCCGGTCAGGTGCTTCCTCGCCTCCGTGATCGCCTCGTCCAGCGGCCGATCACGGACACGGAGGACCGCGTTGAGCAGCGGGTGGGGGACGTCGGTGCGATAGATCGGCAGGTCGGTGTCGGGGTCGGTGCCCGCCCAGCCGCACCAGTACCGGCGGTTGGCCGCGAGCTGCGGTTCCAGGTCGTGGATGGAGTACGTGGTCATACCCTCAGGACAGCGCCGGGCAGCCGGAAGTTCGACCCGCCGCGAAAGAATCTTCCTGGCGGGGCGGCCGTGGGGTGTGCAGAAGGCGCACCTCGCGCACCAGGCCATCTTTCTCCCGGAGCAGCCAGGTCGCGCCGGGTGGGCAGTGGAACGGATCCTCCGGCGGGTTGATGAAGGCGTTCTCCCAGATCGTGATGCCGGCGCCGGCAAGCACTCCGGTGATCTTGTGACTGACACCTGATTCGTTGTCCTGCCGAATGACCGCGAAGAGCGGTTCACGACCGATCGTCCGGGTGCCGTCCGGCCACCAGAAGACCATGTCCTCGGCCCAGCGGGCGGCTGCCCTGGTCGGTGACGCCCCATCGGCCACCGCCGACAGGATTCTCGCCGCCTCCGCACGCCGCTCGGCCCGCAGTGCCCCGGTCCCGTCGTGTCGCTCGTCGCGTACGCGGGGGAGGATCTCGGTCAACTGCCGACGGGCCTCGCTCAGGCGGCTGCGGACGGTGCCGACCGGGGTTCCACACAACTCCGCGATCTGCTCGTACGAGTTGTTCTCGGTGAAGTAGCGCAGCAACGCCACCGTCTGCGCGGCCGGAGACAACTGCTGCAGCCCGTGCCAGACCCAGTCCCGCATGGCGCTCTGCTCGATGCGGGCGACCGGGTCGTCGAGCCCCGAGGCGAGCAGGTTCTCCCCGGCCACCCCGACCGGGACGGGCACGCGTGCGCGCAGCAACGTCCGGCAGTTGTTGCGCACGATGGTATGCAGCCACGGCCGCACCGCGGTGGGGTCGCGCAGCTCACCGATCCGGCTGAACGCCGCGATCGCCGCGTCCTGGCAGGCGTCCTCGGCGTCGGGCCCACCGCCCAGAAGGCGGCGTGCCACAGCGAGCATGCCGGCGTAGTGACAGTCGAAGAGCAGCGCGAAGCTGCGCGGATCGCCCTGCTGGGCGCACCGGACCAACTGCGCCGTGTCGTCGGCGGACACGGATTCCGAGGTCGAGAGGAGCATCCCGGAACGCTAGCTCGACCCTGCCGAAGAGTTTCTTCGACGGATCGAACTTTCGTCCCGCCGGCGGCGTCTCCTTGGCATGCGTATCGAGACTGGGCAGGACCGTGGCGCCGCGGAGCCGGTGGAAACGTGCCGTCTTCAGCCTCGGCGTCGGTTTTGTCGGTCCCGGCGTTCCCGGCTCAACCTCGCGGCACCACGCGACGGTCGATTCAGTCACTGTCAACTGAGCCTTCACCAGAGGGCTCTCCGCGGAGCGGCGGCATGATCGTCGGGAGGGGCGACGTCTGCGCCGCTCGGGCGGAGGACCCGTCCTCCGACGGTGGACCGCGCCTGGAGATCATGGGCCCGCTACGGGTCTGGCGCGGCGGGAACGAGGCCGTCGCGGGCCCGCGTCAGCAACGCCGCCTGTTGGCGGTCCTCCTGGCCAGGGAGGGGCGGCCGACCAGCACCGACGATCTGCTGGATCTGCTCTGGGGCCCGGAGACGCCGGCCAGCGCGGTGAACGTCATCCACAAGTACGTCGCCGCGCTGCGCCGCCTGCTCGAACCCGATCTGCCCGCGCGCGCCGCCGGGTCCTATCTGCTCCGCCACGGCAACGGATACCTCTTCGCGGCCGGGCCGGAGACACTCGACCTCGTCGCGTTCCGCCGGGACGTCGCGGCGGCGAAGGTCAGCCTGCGACAGGACCGTCCGGTCGACGCGCTCGAGCACTATCTTGCCGCCCTGCGGCGGTGCCACGGCCGGTCCGGCGACGGCCTGGTCGACAGCGCCGCGGCGGCGGCCCTTCTCGCGGGCATCGACGGCGAGTTCTTCGACGCCGCAATCGCGGCCGCCGCGGTGGCCGCACGTCTGCGCCAGCCCGCGCGGGTGCTCACCCCCCTGCGGCTCGCGGCGGGGATGAGCCGGCTCAACGAACCGGTCCACGCGAGCCTCGTGACGACTCTCGCCGCGGCCGGCCAGCAGGCCGAGGCGTTGACTGTCTACGGCGCGATCCGTTCACGCCTCGACGAGGAGTTGGGCATCGATCCCGGCTACCAACTCCAGGACGCCCAGCGGAGAGCCCTCACGCAGGTGGTGCTGCCACCCGCCGAGGACGCGGCCCTCACGGTGTCCCGGCCGGCGCCGCTGGTACGCCCGGCGCAGCTCCCGCCGGATCCACCCCTGTTCGTGGGTCGCGAATCGGAGCTGCTGATCCTTCGCGACCTCGCCAGGGGAATGCGGATCCCCGGACGGACCAGCCCGTTGGTGGTGGCGATGGACGGCATGGGTGGCGTGGGCAAGTCGACGCTCGCCGCGCACTTCGCGCACCGGGTGGCCGACGAGTTCGTCGACGGGCAGCTCTACCTCGATCTTCAGGGCCACCTCGGCGAGGGCGAGAGTGTGTCGGCTGACGAGGCCGTGCGCTCGCTCCTGCACATGGTGGGCGTGCCCGCCGCCGACGTGCCCGACACGTTCGACGCCCGGATTGGGATGTACCGCAGCATGACGGCCGGCAAGCACATCCTGTTCCTGCTGGACAACGCCCGCGACGCAGCCCAGGTGCGCCCGCTGCTGCCGAACTCGGCGCAGAGTCTCGTGCTCGTCACCGGCCGGCGGGCGCTCGTCGGCCTCGCCGCGTTCGACGGCGCACACCTGCTCCGGGTCGACCTGCCCGACCTGCCGACGGCCCGGCGGCTGCTCGCACGTCGTCTCACCGGCCTGTCGAGTCGGTCGACCGGAGGCGTGGCGTGTGCCGCGGTCGCCGACGAGATCATCGAGCTGTGCGGACGGCTCCCGCTGGCGCTGGCCATCCTGGCCGCCCGGATCGCCGCCCGCCCGCGGCTGTCGCTCACCACCATGGCCGCCGAGCTGCGCGACGGCGCCCGCCGGCTCGAGGCGTTCCCGGGTGGCCGGGGCCTCACCGACCCGCGTACCGCCTTCTCGTGGTCCTACCGGCAGCTCAGTCCCGGCGCGGCCCGGCTGTTCCGGCTCCTGTCGGTGGCCCTGCCGTCGGGTGTCACGGCCGAGGCCTGCGTGAGCCTCGCCGACCGCGACCCCGACAACACGCACGCCGAGCTTGCCGAGCTGATCGAGGCGGCCCTGGTGACCGAGCACCACGACGGCCGACTCACGTCGCACGTGCTCGTCAAGGCGTACGCCCACGAGCTGTTCCAGGCGCAGGAGCCGGCGGCCGAGCGGCAGGCGGCGATCAGCCGCCTGTTGCAGCACTACCTGCACAGCAGTTTCCAGGCGCAGGTGGTCCTGGACCCGAACCGGCCGCCGATCGCGCCACCGGCGCCGCTGCCCGGTGTGGTCGCGGAGCGGCCGGGCACGTACGACGAGGCCATCGCGTGGTTCGGCAGCCAGCGGGAGGTGCTCAAGGAGGCGGTGCGTCTCGCCGCCGACGTCGGGTACGGCATCGTGCCGTGGCAGCTCGCCGTCGCGATGCAGCAGTACCTCCAGTGGGCCGGACGCTTCCAGGACTGGGAAGACGTCATGCGGGTCGCGCTGCGCGCGGCACGCGAGCGCCACGACGCCGTCGGGGAGGCGCATGTGCTGCGCAGCCTGGCCGGCGCGCGGCACTTCTTCGGCGCCCACGACGAGGCGCTCGGCCTGCTCGGCGAGGCCGCGCGGATCTACCAGGACCGGGACCTGCGACTGGAACAGGCGTTGGTGCACAACAACTGCCATCAGGCGTTCAGCGCGCTGAACCAGCACGACCGTGCCCTCGACCACAGCATCCGGGCGCTGTCCCTGTTCCGCCTCCTCGACAATCGTCGGGGCGAGGTGTCCAGCCTGTTGTTCAGCGGAAAGTCGTTCACCGCCCTGGGCCAGGTCGACAGGTCGGCCCAGGCGCTGCGGGAGGCCCTCGATCTCAACCAGCGGATCGGACGCGCCCACGAGGAGAGCGACATCCGGACCGCCATCGCGGACAACCTGGTCGTGACCGGACGCGTCGACGAGGCGGTCGAGCAACTGGAGTTGGCGGCGAACGCGGCCCGACGTGTCGGGGACCGCCCCGCGCAGTTCGACGCGCTGCGGCAGATGGCCGACGCTCTCATCACCGCCGGTGACGAGCCGGGGGCGCAGCGGGCGTTCGAGCGTGCGGGAGCGGTTCTGCGGGAGTTGCAGGACGGCGGCACCGACGGCATGCGCGCCTCGGTCACCCGCCTCGCCGCGAAGTTGGCGTGACCGAAGCTGTTCGCTCTTCTACGTCCGGGTTTGCCGTGCCGGGCGCGGGGAAGCCGAATTCCCGTTCGCGGGCCCCCAGCGGCCCGACACCAGTGCGGATGAGGAGTGCGCATGAAGGCTGTCGTCTATCACGGCATCGGCGACATTCGTGTCGACGACGTGCCGGAGCCCCGCATCGAACAGCCGACGGACGCGATCGTGCGGATCACCACGGCGGCGATCTGCGGCACCGACCTGCACTTCGTACGCGGCACGATGTCCGGGATGAAGCCGGGGAAGGTGCTCGGCCATGAGGGCGTCGGGGTGGTCGAGGAGGTGGGCGCGCAGATCCACAGCTTCAAGCCGGGCGACCGTGTGGTGATCTCGGCGGTGCTGGGCTGCGGATCCTGCGGCTACTGCCGCCGGGGCCTCTTCGCGCAGTGCGACAACGCCAACCCGTACGGGCCGCGTTCCGGCACCGCCTCGTTCGGTTCACCCGAGGCGCAGGGCCCGTTCCACGGCTTGCAGGCCGAGTACGCCCGGGTCCCCTTCGCGCACACCAACCTGGTCCGACTCCCGGAGAACGTCACCGAGGCGCAGGCCATCACCCTGTCCGACATCTACCCCACCGGCTACTTCGGCGCGGTGCTCGCCGACGCCAGCGACGGCAAGATCGTCACCGTCTGGGGTTGTGGCCCGGTGGGCCAGTTCGCCGTCCTCTCCGCGTACCAGCGCGGCGCGTCCCGGGTGATCGCGATCGACGGGCACGCGGACCGGCTGGAACACGCCCGTCGGCGGGGGGCAGAGGTGATCAACTTCAACGAGGTCGATCCGGTCGTCGCGATCATGGAGTTGACTGACGGTATCGGGGCCGACTGCGCGATCGACGCCGTCGGAGTGGACGGTGAGAGCCCGAAGTCGGGGCCCGCCGCCGGTCGGGACGACGAGCGCAACGCCCAGGACCAGCGCACGATCTCCCCGAATCTCGACAGCCAGGGCCAGGATGGACACTGGAAGCCGGGTGACGCGCCGAGCCAGGCACAGACCTGGGCGGCCGAGAGCCTCGCGAAGGTGGGCACGCTCGGGATCGTCGGGGTCTATCCGCCGACCGACAGGTTCTTCCCGATCGGCACCACCATGGCCCGCAACCTGACTGTCCGCGCCGGCAACGGCAACCACCCCAGGTACATCCCGAAGCTGCTGGACATGGTCGCGTCCGGTCAGGTCCGTCCGGAGGACGTCGTGACCGAGCACGAGCCGCTCACGGACGCGATCGGGGCGTACCGCGAATTCGACATGCGCAGCCCCGGCTGGCTGAAGGTCGCTCTCCAGGCCACCTGAGCCCGTGTGCGACGACGGCGGCGACACCGGGCCTGAACCGATCGCGGACCTGCTCCGTGTGAGTGGCGAACGGCTTCCGGACCTCCTGGAAGCCGGGTGATCGCTGGAGAAACCCGATGATGCGCAACCACGTGACTCCCCTCATCGCCGTGCTGGCCGTCGGCGCGACCCTTACGGCGTGCGGCTCGAACCAGGTGCCGCCAGGTCCGGCTCGGGCCGCTGACCTGAGCGGCAGCCCGGCCGCGTCGCCGACGGGCGGGGCCGGCGTCGCCCTCCTGCCCGGCACCGCGAAGTCCAACAACGCGGCGGCCGGCACCGGCGACTGGGCGACGCCAAACGGCGGGGTCGCCACCGCGGAGACGCGCGAATCCGCAGAGCGGTGGGTCCAGGTGACGGCGGGCAAGGCGGGCAAGCTCGACCCGGTCGTGGTCAACGGCGCCGGGCTGACCCTTTACCGCTTCGACAAGGACAGCAACAAGCCGCCGGTCTCGAACTGTGACGGCGACTGCGCCGCCACCTGGCCGCCGGTCACCGTCGCTCCCGCCGGCAAGGTCTTCGTCGCGGGAGTCAAGGCCGCGGACGTCGGCACGATCCCGCGCCCGGACGGCAGCCGGCAGGTCACCATCGGCGGCTGGCCGGTCTACCGGTTCGCCAAGGACACCAAGCCGGGTGACACGAACGGTCAGGGTGTCGGCACCACCTGGTTCGGCGTGACCCCGGCCGGCGGGAAGGCCGGCGCGTCCGGTGGCGAGCAGCCCGCGTCGGACGCCTCGCCGGCGCCGCCGGCCACGAGCGCGGTCTTGTTCGACGACCCCAACTTCGGTGACGGCGCCGGCTCGCAGGGCGTCGCCGGCGCCGGCTGCCGCAACCTGAGCCGGCCGGGCGTCTCCTCCTCCGTGGCGGCACCCGGCTCGCTGAAGCTCTGGGCCGGCCCGGACTGCACCGGCCGCTCGAAAGTGATCAACGGGGATGTCGCCGACCTGGGGACTGTCGGCTTCGACAACGCGGTCGTCTCGGTGCGCCTGGGCTGACCCCGGACGGTACGAACCTCGCGCCGGCTCGGCCACTGGCTGAGCCGGCGCTCGGCTGTCCGCTCGCCGCCCAGCCGAACGAGAACGCGGCCCGGGGGCCGCGTTCGTCGGCGTTCGGCTGTCCCGCTCGCCGGTCGGGCCGGCGTCGCGGGCCTCCCTAGAGCTTCGCGCTGACGTACGCCACGCCGTCGGTGGTCTCCACCCGGACACTGTCGATCTCGGCCACGTCGAGCAGGGCGCTGCCGTCGAGGGTGACGCCCTCGGCGGCCCCCCGCTCCGACACCTCCCAGCCGCCCGCCAGCACCGTGCCGCCGTCCCTGCCGACGACGAGGAGGCGGCAGCGACGGCCCTGCGGGATGCCGGAGACCGTGGCGCGGACGCGTACCCAGCCGGTGGCCGGCTGCACGGCCACGGCCAGGCGGGCACCGGTGACCGGGTCGGAGGCGCTCGCGGAACGGGCCGGACGGTCGGCCGCGACGCTCGGGGACGCCGGCTCGGGCTGCGCGGTCGCGTCCTTAGCGGGGTCGTTCGCGGGACCGAGGACGACACCGCCGAGGACGGCGGAGGCGACCACCGCCGCCGCCACGCCTGTCAGCGCGTGTCGGCGGCGTCGCTGGTCGGCGGCCTCGCCGCGGATCTGTCGCAGGGTGCGCTGCCACAGGAGATCGCCGTCTTCCGGCGGGCCGTCGAGCAGCATCACGTCGGGTACGTTCTCGATCGCGTCCGCCCACGTCCGCAGCGACTCGACCTCGGCCCGGCACTTGGCACAACCCGCGAGGTGCTCCTCGGCTCGGCGGGTTGCCTCCGGGTCGAGTGCCCCCAGCAGGTAGCCGCCGATGTCGAGCTGGTCGGCGTGCGGCGATGAGCTGTCGGATGTCATGAGGCAGGCCGTTCCACCCCGGCGGGACGCTCGGCGAGATCGCGGAGTGCCCGGAGTGCGTAGTAGGAGCGTGACTTCACGGTGCCAGGTGGGATTCCGAGTGCCTGGGCGGCTTCCGCGACTGTACTCCCGCGCTGGTACACCTGCTCAAGCACCTGACGGTGTTCCGAGGACAGGCGACTGAGCGCGTCCGTCACCACGATCGAGTTCACCACCTGGTCGGCGTGGTCACGTTCGACAGCCGTCTCGGTCGGGCTCTCCGGCACCTCGGGTGGCCGCGCGTTCCGGGCGCGTACGGTGTCGGTCACGATGTTGCGGACGACTGTCAACAGCCAGCCGCGCACCGAGCCCTTTCCGTTGACCAGGCTGTCGGGGTGACGCCACGCGCGCACCAGCGCCTCCTGGACGACGTCCTCCGCAGCCGCGCGGTCGCGGGTCAACTGTGTCGCGTAAGCGAGCATCGCGCGTCCGTGCTCCTCGAATATGGACCGGACCAGTGCCTCGCCCGCCACCTCGCGCCGACGAACAGGTCCCGATCCCGCCATAACTACCACCCTTTGCTGACCCTTGCGTCGCCGGCGTTGTCGCCGACTGCCCACGGGTTCTCAGGATGCACGCGCCGTTCTCCGCGCTTGTTGATCTACAGAGGATTTGTCTGTTGACCCACGTCGAGGCCGAATCGAGACGTTGACGGCTGCCACTGCGCGCTCTACGGCCGGTCGCCGCTGGGCTCGGACGACACGTCCGAGCCCAGCGCAGGGCAGCGCTACCGGGTCGACGGCCACGCTTCGCCGCCCTGCGGGTCGCCCTCGACGACGACCTCCCGCAGCGCGTCGGCGAACAGGCGCATGGCACGGTCACCGCCCGGATTCAGCAGCACGTCGACGCCGTCCGGAAGCAGCGTCAGCAACTCGTCCAGGTCGACCTGCCGCCAGCCGGCCGCATCCACCCGGGCCTGGTCCGCAGCGCCGCTGGTGACGAGCACACAGGGGGCGTCGTCGGGCGCCGCCGCCACGATGACGTCACCCGCGCTGTCCAGCGCGACGTCCACAAGGCTGTCCCGCAGCGCCAGCAGCACCGCGTCGACACCCGCGCGACCGGTGGCGACAAGCCTCGCCGTGGCGTCCACCGGACTCGTGGGCGCCTCCGGATCCTCCGGCCGATACAGGGGGTTGGGCGTGAACCGGCCGACGGCGCCGTCCGGCTCCACCAGCCAGCCACCGACGATGGCCTCCACCGGTGGCACCTGCGCCGCGTCCTCGTCGGCGGGCTCGGTCCACCCCGCGTCCGTCAACAGCATCCAGTTCCGCTGGCGTACGCCCTCGTCCTGCTCGCTCATGAACTCGCCCCCTCGGTGCTCGGAATGATGCGCTTGAACTTGCCGCCGTTCTCCACCGCCAACGTCGCGATGTCTCGGCCCGCGTCGGTCAACAGCCCGTCCACGTCCACGCCCTCGGTGGTCACCACCGTCTCGTTCGCCGCGAAGATCCGTCGCTGGCTACCGAGGTCGCGCATGGCGTTGGCGAAGTCCTGCCCCCCGGTGCCCGCGGTGTTGCCGAAGTTGCAGGAGATCAGGGCGATCGACTTCCCGGGATCCGAGGCGGAGTTGGAGGCCCGGAAGATCTCGTTGTGATGCACGACCTTCGCGAACTGCCCGCCCGGAACGTGCAGCACCGTGCCGTTCTTCAGCCGCACCGCGGCGCCGTCCGGGTTGCCGTGCGCGATGACCAGGGTCGGGTCGCTCTTGAGCCGCGCCCAGGGCGCGAGTTGGAACTCGTTGCCCGCGAAGCCGGGCTCCGTCCCGGGCAGGCGTCGGATCGCCTTGGTCCCGGGTTCGGCGATCGTCCCGCCGATGTTCCGGCCGAAGGCGAGGTTGGCGTCGGTCCGGGCCCAACTGGTGAAGCTCTCGTTGTCGGTGGCCCTGCTCGGGAAGAGCACACCGATCTGCCTGCCGTTGTTGTCCACAAGCGGGGTGGATTCGACGTCCGAGGCGTGGAACGTCTTCAGGTGGCCCTTGCTGTTCTGGCCGAGGATGACTGTCGGATCGTTCGCCTGCTTCTTCCGGGCGTTCTTGAGATCCCGGGCGAACCGCATGTCGAACAGCTTCTGGTCGACCCTGTTGAACACGCCCTTGATGGTCTTGCCGATGCCGACCTCGGTGACCTTCGCGTCGATCCCCCGCCCGACCGGGGCGTTGCCAACGACGTCCGCCACGCCCCGGCCTCCGGCACCTCCGGCGACCTCCTTGGTGCTGTTCTTGATGCCTGTCGCGACACTGCCCGGCAGGACCTTGCCCAGCTTGCTGGCGATCTTGATGACCCGGCTGACGAGTCGACCACCGGGGACCAGGCCGAGCGCCAGCCCGCCGGCGGCGAGCGCGATCTCGGCCGGGTCACCGCCGAGCGCGGCCGAGGCGAGGTCGATGGCGCCGGACAGGAAGCCGATCGCCGAACCCAGGGGCGGGAAGATGAAGGACGCGACCACCGAGAGGACATCGAGGATCGTGGTGATCCACTCGATCACCGTGCTTCGCAGGAAGTCGACGAACGCCTGGAACGCCTCGGCGATCTTGTCCCAGAGGGATCGTTGTGGCGCATCCTTCGCCAACTGGCGCAGCGACTCCGCGGCGGTCCGCGCGGCCTGGTCGCGCAGGGCGGTCGCCTGGCCGAGCAACGCCTTCGCCCCGTCCAACGCCTGTTGGGCGTCGGACGCCCGGCTCCGGGCGGCGTCGGCGTCGTCGGTGACCTGGTCCTTCGCGTCCGGGGTGGTCGCGGTGTCGGCGCTCAGCGCGACGAGAGCGGACACCGCGGAGGCGACCGCCGCCTGGGCGGCGCTCTGGTCCCCGGCCGCCTGCCGCGCCTGGTCGAGGGCGCGCAGCGACATCGTCTGCGCCTCCTCCAACGACGGCAGATAGCGGACGTACGCGTCGGCCGCCGCGGCGTAGGAGTTCGCCATCCCGTCCAGTCGGCCCGGCAGCTTGCCGATCAGATCCCGGAAGGCGTCCATCGCCCTGCCCTGGCCGACGTCGATCTGACTTCCGGACGCGAGCAGGTCGTGCGCCTCCTGGGTGGTTCTGGCCAGCTCCTGGTATGCCCTTGTGATCTCCTCGAAGGACTCGGGATCACCCGGCACGGGATCTGAGTCGAGCTGCAACACGGACCACTCGGCGTCGCCCGGACGCGTCATGACGAACCTCCCCATCGCATCGTCAGGCCGGCGCCCGAGCCATCCGCCGGGAGCCGACTCGCACACGTAGCTCGCCGGAGATCGGTTCACCCGCTGAACCGCACCGGCCGCCGATCCGTGTACGGCGAAGGTGCCGTGACGGTGTGGAGGGTGCGGAGATGAGCGAACGGAATGGCAGGCCGGCGGGGGAGTGGGCGCGATGAGCGTGATCCACGTTCCCGGCGCGGAGCTGGAGCGCGTACACGAGTTGCTGCGGCGCACGAAGGAGCTGATGGACGGCACGGCGGTCCGGTCGATGGGCTCGGTTGTCGACACGCTCGGGCAGCGCAATCTGGAGGATGCCGCCCACCAGTTCGAGAAGCGCTGGGGCGACGGCCGGCACGTCGTGGCCAAGGACCTCGAAGGGGTACGCGACGCCGCGAAGGCCGTCGCCGACGCCTTCCGGGAGACCGACACGCAGACGGTGAACGCGTTGACGGCGCCGGCCGAGGGGGCGGCGCCGTGAGCGCGACGGACACGCATGCTCCCGCTCCGACCCCGACCGGTTTCGAGCTGCGTACGCCGCAGGCGTGGGTCGACTTCTCGACTGCCGACGAGGCCAGTGAGAACCGGCTGGGCGACGAGGCACGGGGGCACGCCCTGGCCGGCGGCTTCACCGCGGATCAGGCGGGCCGGTACGCCGAGCAGGTGCGCCGGTCGGTACGCCAGGCCCGGCGCTCCGGCGCGGTCCACGCGGCGGGCGTCTTCCAGCTGTACGAGGACGGCCCGCTGACCGCGACGGTGCTGGTCGCGGTGGCGGCGCCGCCGGCCAACGGCGACATCCTCGGCGCGCTGACGGCGGTGGGGCAGCCCGCCCGGGCCGACGGGACCTGGCGGCGGGTGACCACGGCGGAGATCCCCGGGATCGGCACTGTGGGCCGGGTGTACGGCATCCAGAACGTCGCCCAGGACGGCGCGACGATGCGGTGCGCGGTGATGCACACGGTCGTGCCGATGCCCGGCTCGGCGGACGTCGTGGTGGTCACCGGTTCGAGCCCGAACCTCGCGGAGGCCGAGGAGATCTTCGAACTCTTCGGCACGATCACCGAGACGCTGACGTTCACCTGGGACGACGATCGTCCGGCGCTGACCGCCCGGCCGGAATCCACGGGGGAGACCGCCGACGACGCGTGATCCCGCGAGACAGGTCAGGGGGACACCGCGATCCGGTGTCCCCCTGACCGTTTCCGCTACGGCTCGCCTACCTCACCCCTCCGCCGCCGCAGCCTGGGGCTCGGCCCCACCGGGCGTCACCAACGCCCGCAGCGCTGCCGGATCGGTCCGGGGCACCTGCACCAGGCGGACGGTGCCGTCGCCCAGGTGCAGCAACGCCCGGCCCAGGCGTCCCACGCCGAGCTGGCCGCGCGTCAGTTTTGCGCCGATGAGCTCTCCGTCGCCGAGGCCCTGGGGACTGAGCAACGCGCCCTGCCGGTTGCGTCGGGCGTCGACGTGCCAGCCGCCGAAACCGCCGGACAGGCCGTCGATGGTGCCGGCCATGATGAGTCCGAGGCCCCGTTCCGTGCCGGCCCGCGCGATCTCCCCGAGGTCGCTTCCCGCATCGCACTTGAGCAGCAGCTCGGCGTCGTCCAGCACGACGACTGCCGGTCCGTTCCTGCCCGCGAGCGCCGTCGTCAGTCCGGCGGAGGTGAGGTTCTCGCTCGCGACGAGGTCGAGCACCCCCGGCAGACCGGCCAGCTCGCGCAGGGGTGATCTGCGGGGCGCCGCCACGACCACGGGCGTCCCCCTGCGCAGCAGGTCCGCGACCATCGTCAGCAGCGCGGTGCTCCGACCCGAGCGCGGCGGCCCGGCCAGCACCAGGCTCGGAATGATCGTCAGATCCGGCCCGAGTGCGGTCAGTTCGTCGCCGCCGACGCCCAGCATCGTCCACAGTGGCTCGACGGGTCGGGCGAGCGCCTCGGTGTCCGCCAGGGTCAGCTCATCCGGCAGCACGTCGATCCGGAACGGGCGACTGGAGGCCGCGAGGTCCGCGTCGCGCTGCCGGGCCGCCTCGGCGATCTCGACGAGTACGCGCGCCTGACCCTGACCGGACACGTCGTCGCCGAGCAGCGCGATCTGCGCCTCGGCGCCGTCGGAGGCCCGGATCGCGCGGCCCGCCTCGATCTCGTCCGGCAGTTGCCGGTGGTTGATGCCGACCATGCTGTAGTCACCGCGTTCGGTCAGCCGCAGCACCAGCTTGTCGTCGGTGGTCGACGAGATCCGGCTGGAGAACATCGCCCGGTCACCCGCGAGCACCACGTGGATGCCCGCCCCGGCGCCCTCGCGCAGCAGCGTCAGCAGACCGGCCATGATCGTGCCGTTGTCGTAGTCGGCGAAGGTCTTGTCGAAGACCTCGAACCGGTCCAGCAACAGCAGGAGGTGGGGCGGTCGCTCACCCGCGGCCACACCGGCCCGGTACTCCACCATGCTCGCCGAGCCACTGGCGGCGAGAAGTTGCTGCCGCCGGCCCAGCTCCGCGACGAGGCGGGCGAACAGCCGGCCGAGCCGTTCCGCCTCGGTGCGCTGCACCACGGCACCGCAGTGCGGCAGGCCACCGAGGGCGAGCAACGCGCCGTTGCCGCAGTCCACCCCGTAGAGGTGGACGTCCGCCGTCGAGTGGACGCGGGCGAGCGCCCCGCCGATGGTCCGCAGCGTCTGCGATCGCCCGCTACGCGAGGAGCCGATGATGTGCAGGTGCCCGAGCGTCCCGAGGTCCAGCGCCAACGGCACCTGGTCCTGCTGGGCAGGAAGATCCACAAGCCCGTACGCCACCGCCGGGAGGTGGTAGCCGCTGGCGCGGGCCGGCGGCAGCGCGTCCACGGACAGCTTCGCCGGCAGCGCGGGCAGCCAGGGGCTGTGCTGCGCAGGGATGGCGAGCCGTTCACTGGCGTCGCGGATCGCCGCCACGAGCACCGCGAGGTCGGTCAGTTCGGCCGACGGCTCGGCCTCTCCGCTGCGACGGCGCGGCGCCGGGCGGCCGAGATCCGGCCAGGAGAGCGGCGCCAGCCACGGTGCGGGCCGGGCGGTGGTGCGCGCGCCGGGGCGGAACCCGCCGACCCGTCCCGCCTGGAACGGCACCAGCGACGACTGGGCGAGACGGACGAAGGCCCGGCCCGGCGTCGACTTCGAGATCGAGGCCGCGTCCGGGGCGTTCAACACGTCCTGGCTCTCGCTGCTGTCGGTGACCCGCAGGGCGATGCGCAGGTTGGTGTTGGCCCGGATCTCCGGCGAGACCACGCCGCCCGGCCGCTGGGTCGCGAGCACCAGGTGGATGCCGAGCGACCGGCCCCGCTGCGCGATGTTGACCAGACCGGTCACGAAGTCGGGCAGATCACGCACCATCGACGCGAACTCGTCGATCACGATGAGCAGCCGCGGCATCGGGACACGGGACGGCTCACGGCGCAGCAACTCGACGTAGTCGTCGATGTCCTTCGCCCCGGCCTCGGCGAGGATGTGCTCGCGTCGCCGCAGCTCCGCCGAGAGGGACGTCAGCGCCCGGCTCACCAGGTGGGTGTCCAGGTCGGTGACCATGCCGACCGTGTGCGGCAGGAGGACGCAGTCCTTGAAGGCGCTACCGCCCTTGTAGTCGACAAGCACGAACGTCATCGCGTCCGGCCGGTTGGCCACGGCGAGCGAGGCGACCAGAGTCTGCAGCAGCTCCGACTTGCCGGAGCCGGTGGTGCCGGCGACGAGGCCGTGCGGCCCGTCCCGCTTCAGGTCGAGGGCGAACGGCCCGTCCAGCGACACCCCCAGCACGGCCTCGGTGGTCCGACCTCCGGACGTCCACCGGGCGGTCACCGCGTCCGGCTCCGGCGGCTCCATTCCGAGTACGTCGAGCAGCCGGCTCGCGCCCGGGAGGGCGCTCTCCTCGTCGGCGCCACCGATGTCCCGCAACGGAGCGAGCGCCCGCGCCACCCGGCTCAGCCACTCCGGCGAGACGACGTCCGGGTGGATGTCGTCGATCGGGGCGGCGAGGGTCTGGGTCACCAGCAGCGATCCGTCGGGCTGCTGGGCGATGACCGCCTGGCACTCCTCGGGCAGCAGCCGCTCCTCGGCGTCCACGCAGATGGCGTACACGCCGACCGACGGTCCCTCCCGCAGGATCTGCGTGACACCGGGCAGGGATCGCAGCTTCCGTGCCCCGTCGAGCACCACGAGGATGTCGCGAAACGCCCCGTCGGCCCGCTCGCCGGAGCGGGCCGAGATGATCGTCACCAGCTCGCCGACCCGGCGGGCCAGTGTCTGGGTGTCGGTGCCGACGGTGGCGAGGGTGTCCTGGCCGTCGCGGGGGCGCAGGTGGGGCAGCCAGCGGGCCCAGGCCCAGCCCTGCTCGTCGTCGGCGCCGCAGAGCAGGTAGATCTGCAGGTCCTCAGGGCTGTGCAGGGCGCTGGCCTGGGTCGTCATCCAGCGGGCCGTCGTCCGCGCGATGACGCCACCGGCCACCCCCACGACGCCGTGCTTGCGTACCGGCACGGTCGCCGGCACGTCGAGGGCGCTCCACCGGACCTCGCGCCGGTTCTCTTCCTGGCTCAGGTCCCGCAGCACCACCTCGGACGGCAGGTCCGCGCTGCCGACCCGCAGTTCGAGGAAGTCGGGGTCGGTGCGGCGTCGCTCCCAGAGCCGCCGTTGCGGCCCGACTGCGATCAGCGCCATCGCCGCCGGATCGGGGAAGTTGTCCCGGCGGGCCAGTCGTTCGGTGGTCAGCGCCTCCTGCGCCTCGCCGCTGATGCGCGCCTTCTTCTTCTCGTACTCGGCGAGCCGCGAGCGGTACGTGGCCCGGCCCTGCCGGCGGGCGCCGATCTGGCCCGCGATCAGCACCAGCGGCGACAGAATGGCGAACAGCAGCGTGAGTGGGTTGCGGGTGATGACGAACGCGGCACCGGAGAGCACGACAGGCGCCAGCACGGTGATCAACGTGAGCGGTCGCCGCTCCGGCGGCGCAGGCGGCCCGGGAAGGGTGAACTGGGTGGTCCGCGCCGCGGGCAGCAGCCGTGGCGGTCGGTTGTAGTCGAGGCCTGTGCGGTCCTCCGAGATCTGGAGCGCGGCCTCCTCCCGGACCGGGCGACGTAGCTCCAGCAGGGACGAACCCGCGGCGAGTTGCGCGCCGGGCGACCAGACCCGCTCGTCGTCGACCTCCACCCGGTCGAGCAGCAACCCGGGCTCGACCGGGTGCAGCAAGCACTCGCCGTCCTCGTCCACCCGGAGCCGCGCGAGCGCGGGAGCGAGCGGGTCGTCGTTGAGGCGTACGTGGTCGTCGTCGGCGACGCCGATGGCGTGCTCGCCCACGTCGAGCGGGAACAGGCTGCCGGCGCCCAGGCCGCTGACGACCCGGATCTCCAGTGGGCCCGGCGGCCGTGGGGGCGACACGGGTGCCGGGCGGTCCAGTTCGAGCACGCTGCCCTGCCACAGCGGCGCGTCGGCGAGGGTGAGCCCGGGATCCAGCGGAGCGCCGGCGACGAAGAGCGTCGGCGGTCGGCCGCCGGGTTCCGGGCGTCGCTCCGCCAGCACCTCGGCGAGCTCGGCGACTGTGGAGTCGAGGGCGGCCTCGACCTGGTAGTCGGTGGCGGGGGTGGACTGGTCCGTCACGGTGAGCAACAGGCGCACGGGTATCTCCTGGTCGGATGATCCGTCGGGAACACGGCTGGGGCCGCGTGGTGAGTGCGCACCACGCGGCCCCGACCATTCGTTCGTCAGCGGCTGAGGCTGGCGGCGGTCTGCGTGTCGGTCTCGGAGAAGGCGTCACTGACCTGCGTGAGGTACTGGCTGATGCCCTCCATGCCGTGCAGGGTCTGGTCGACGCTGCCCTTGTACTCCTCGAAGTACGGCCCGAACTGCTGCTGCGCGCCCGGGGTGTTGTAGCCACCCTGGATCAGAGTGTCGATCTTGCTCTTGGCCTGGGTCATCCCGTCCAGCAGCGTCTGCATGTTCTGCTGCAGCCAGCTCGCCGACTCCTGGATGTCCTCGCTGACGATGTGGTACGTGGCCATGTCGCCCTTCCTTCCCCTGGTCGGTGGCCCGGCGAGCCGTTCCCCTCGTGGACCGTCTTGCGCCGATGCCGCCACCCACACGGATGCGCGCGCCATCCGGTTCAGGGCGCGGTGGATTCGGTCGCGGGCCCGCTGCGGTGGCGGCGGTGAACCGTTTCGCTGGGTCGTCCGTGTGGGTGCCGGACCTGTGCAGCAGCCCGGTCCGCACCGAGCACGAGGTGGAGCGAACATGGTGGAGAGAGCGCGGATCGCGATAGCGGCGATCGGCCTGGTGGCGTTGGCGGCGTGCGGGGACACCACGGGCGCGGGCGCCACCGCGACAGCACCGTCCCCGGGGCCCACGCCGGCGACATCGGCCTCCGCGAGCAGCGACCCGACCCCGCAGGTGATCGAGGTCAGCCCCGTTCCGGCGCCGACGGTGGCGAAGACGCAACGGCGGGTCCAGATCTTCAGCGGGCCGCCCGACGTTCCCGTTCCGAGTGCTCCGGACCGCGGCCGCGGTGTCTCGGTGGTGCAGTTGCGGGCCACGAACCAGGCCGACATCGGGACGTACGTCGCGGACGGCCGGGGCATGACGCTCTACCGGTTCGACAAGGACTCGGCGAAGCCGTCGAAGGCGACCTGCGCGGGCGACTGCGCCAAGACCTGGCCCCCGGTGCTCATCTCGTCGCCCGGCCAGATCTACCCGGACGGCGTCGACCCGCAACTCGTCGGGTACCTCGAGCGGCCCGACGGCACCTGCCAGGTGACCATCGGGGGCTGGCCGGTCTACCGGTTCGCCAAGGACACCGCGCCCGGCGACATCCGGGGCCAGGGAGTCGGTGGTACCTGGTTCGCGGTCACCCCGACAGGTGACCGCACCAAGCCGCTACCCGAGGTGGTCACCGTGCCGACCCCCACCACCCGCTGAGCCGAAGGAGCCGACGATGAACCCAGACGGCACGCCCGACAGTTCCGCGCTCGTCGGCGCCGGCGGGGCGGCCCTGCTGGTGCCCCGCTGGACGCCGGCGCCTCCGCCACAGTGGGGGCCGGCCACGGCCGGGTCGACGGCGAGCCGATGGCGGCGTCCCTCCCGGAAACTCGTGGTCGCCATCGCGGTCCCGGTCGTCCTCCTGATCACCGCGGGGACGGTCCTGGCCGTGACCCGGCCCGACCTCCCGCAACGGAAGGTCCTCGACACCACAGTCCTGCAACGGCAGGTGCTCACAGTGCTTCGGGACGACTACCGGCTCGCTGCGGACACCGTTGCCTGTCCCGTCGACCAGCCCGTCATCGACGGACACCGGTTCACCTGCACGGCCGAGGTCGACGGGACGACTGTCACGACCTGGGTGACGGTCCGGGCGAGCGGGCAACTCGACATCGCACGCCCGAGGTAGTCCGCCGGGGGACTCCGCGTACGCCCGGGGCCTGGCGCGTGCCGGTAAGAGTTCGTCACGAGGCTGGTAAGTGGCGGGCCGTAGCGTCAGGACTCGGGCCGATCGCCAGTGCCGATCCCGAACGGTGTCGGTGGCGGGGCCACTCGCCCACCCCCTCTCGCGGAGGACCAGGCACCAGCAATGACGACCGCCGACCACACCTGTGCGGCGACCGGTAGGCGTCCCGCACTTGACCAGTTGATGTCCGAGCACGCCGGACCGCTGCTCACCTTCGTCCGGACGCTCGTGACGGATCACCACCTCGCCGAGGACATCGTGCAGGAGACCTTCATCCAGGCGTGGCAGAGCGGCAACCGCCTGCCCTTCGGCACGATTGCGATTCGTGACTGGTTGATGACGGCGGCGCGTGGCCTGGCCGTCACGTCACTGCGGGAGGTCGCCGTCGGGCGGGAGACGACCGAGCCGGAGGTCGACGTCGCCCAGCCGGATCACGCGGACGCCGCCGTCGCCACGGCCGAGGCGATCACGCTGCTGCGGCGGCTGCCCGACGAGCATCGGGCCGTGCTCCTGCACACCTACCTGGCGGGACGGACGACGTACCAGACGGCGCGGGTGCTCGGGGTCCCGGTCCGTACCGTCCGGTCCCGGCACCACGACGCGCTGTCCACCCTGCGGACGAGCGGCGCAAGACCCTGACCCGTGCCGTCCGCGGCTCAGGCCGAGGAGCGCAGGCGCGAGCCGGAGGCGTCGAGGGTTCGCCGGGCGCCGTGCACGGTGACGCCGGTGAGCCGGATGCTCCCCAACGACTCGGGGAGGTGCGGATCGGTGCGGAGATCGCCGCCTCGGACGTCGAGGCCGAGCATCGCCCGCAGCAGCAACAGCGGGGCGCCGCTGGCCCAGGCCTGGGGATTGCAGGCGGTGGGGTACGGCACGGGCCGGCGTCCGAGCGAGCGGTCGTACCCGGAGAACGCCTCGGGCAGCCGGTAGTCGAAGTGGGCTGCCGCTTCGAGCATCGCCATCGCGATGCGGTTGGCCGCGTCCCGGTGGCCGTACCGGGCGAGCCCGGCGGCGATTATCGAATTGTCGTGCGGCCACACGGTGCCGAGGTGGTAGCCGATGGGGTTGTACCCGACGTCCTCGGTGGACAGCGTCCGGACACCCCAGCCGGAGAACATGGCGTCGGACATCAACTGCCGCGCCACCACCGCCGCACGCTCCGGCGGGACGATTCCGCTCCACAACAGGTGGCCCATGTTCGAGGTCATCGAATCGATGGGTCGTTTGTGGGCGTCGAGGCCGATCGCGTAGTAACCGCCGCGCGTCGGCAGCCAGTAGTCACTGTTGAACCGCTCGCGCAGATCGGCGGCTTCGCCACGCAGGCGTCGGGCCAACGCGGCGTCGGCCCACGGCCCGTCGGCGAGTTCCGCGGCGCGGAGCTTGGCGTCGTAGGTGTAGCCCTGGATCTCGCAGGTGGCGACCGGCAGGTCGGGGAGCGTGCTGTCGGCGAACTGCACACCGTCCGGTGAGTCGCGCCAACACTGGCTGCGCATGCCGCCCGGGGAGCGCGTGGCGTACTCGACGTAACCGTCGCCGTCGCGGTCCCCGAATTCGTCGATCCACCGGAGAGCGGCCTCGGCGTTGGGCCGCAACTGCCGCACCAACGCGTCGTCGCCCGTCCACCGCCAGTACTCCGAGAGCAGGATGAGCCACAGCTGGGTGGTGTCGGCCGAGCCGAAGCAGGGACCGTACGGCACGACGCCGAGCTGAGTCAGCTCACCGGAGCGGAACTCGTGCAGGATCTTCCCAGGCTCCTCGTCGCTGAAGTCGTCCACGGCGTCGCCCTGGTGCGCGGCGAGCGTCACCAGCGCACCCCGCGCCACGTCCGGTCCACAGCTGATGCTCTGGTAGGCGGTGACGAGCGTGTCCCGCCCGAACACGGTCAGGAACCAGGGCATGCCGGCGGCCAGCAGGACGACCTTCTGGCCGTTGATCTCCTTGACGATGTGCATCGACATCAGGTCGGTGGCGGACTTGTGATAGACGTTGCGCAACAGTTCCGAATCCGCGCTGAGGTCCGGCTTGTTCGCCGCCCACCGCGACGTCACGTCGTCGCCGCCGGTGTCGTGTGCCTCGCCGAAGGTGCGGCTGGCCGGTTGGTAGTCCGCACCCTGACAGTTCAGCAGCACGCGCAGCTCGCAGCCCCAGGTGTCACCTCGCCCCAGGTGCACGTCCCAGATGAGCCCGTCGCCCTCGACCTGGTCGGCAGGCGGGTTGGCCTCGACCGTCGTGCCGGCCGACCAGTGCGAGTTCTGGTAGGAGAAGCGCAGGGCCGAGCCGTCCGACAGGTGGGTTCGCCGGATGTCTGCAAGCCTGCTCCGCCCCGCCTTCTTGATCTCGAAGAGGTCGGCGAAGTCCACACCGACGTCCAACCGCAGGCGTACGCGGACGGGTTCGGTGCCGAAGTACTGCACGGCGATCCGCTCGTACATGCCGTCTCCGACGAACCGCTCCCGGCGCACGCCGATACTGTTCGCCCGCAGGCCCCGCACCTCCGGATTGGCGAGGAAGAACGCCGCGGAGTAGGCGTCGACAGTGCCGGAGCTGAGCACGAGCGGGGCAAGCCCGTCGAGAGTCAACTGCCAACGGCTGAGATAGCGGGTGTCGTCGTGCACCAAGCCGGCGATGGAATCCGCCGGAACATCACCGACCGAATTGGACAACATGAAGGTCCGGCTCTCGAATATGCCGATGGAGTCCGAACCCAGTTCCGGGGGCATGTCGCGGTTGGCGCCGCCGTGAGCCTGATTCTGCTGTTGCGTCGGCCGAGAATTCATGGCACCCGCACCTCCCCCGTTTGGCAGGGGCGGCCCCGCCGTGCACGCTCGCAGTCTAGGACTCGAAAAGACGACCTCGCTGCGATATCGAAGGCTGTGCCGGCGGCGACGCGGGCACCGATCAGGCCGGTGCGTGTGCGGGCGTGACACCTGCCTTCTTCCGGCCCACGGTGGTGAGGAAGAGAACCAGGCCCGCGGTGGTGAGAACGAATCCCGCCCACACCGTGGAGAGGGTTCCCCAGCCGGCGCCGAGGGCGACGGCGCCGCCGATCGCGCCGAGCGAATTGGCGAGGTTGAGGGCGGCCAGGTTGAGGGCGCCCATGAGGGTGGGCGCCTCGGGCGCGAATTCGGTCAGTCGTACCTGAATGGTGGGAATGGCGAACATCATTGTCGCTCCGACGCCGAACAGCGCGGGCAGGAGGATCAGGATGTCGGCGCCGAAAAGGCCGATGGCCACCAGCAGCACCAGGACGTAGCCGAAGCCGTAGATCAGCGGGCGGTTGCCGTGGCGATCGGCGGCCCGGCCGCCGAAGGAGTTGCCGAACGCCATGCCGAGCCCGAAGACGGCGAGGGCGACGGGGATGAGCGACGGGCTCTCCCGCGCCGCGTCGGTGACGAACGGCCCGATGAAGGTGTAGACGGCGAAGATGCTGGAGATGCCGAGCGCCGCGACCGCGACCATGAGCCAGACGTCGAGTCGTCGGAGCGCGCCGAGCTCGTGTGCGACGGAGCCGCCGTGCAGGTCGTCGGTGCGGGGCAGCCACGCCAAAAGCGCCGCGCCGGCCAGCAGGCCCAGACCGATCACCGTCCAGTAGGTGGCACGCCACCCGGCGTGCTGTCCGACGAGGGTGCCGAGCGGTGACCCGAGGATGGTGGCCACGGTCAGGCCGCCCATCACCGTCGCGAAGGCCCGCCCACCCTTGCCGGGGCCGTAGACGTAGGCGGCCACGACCGCTCCGGCGCCGAAATAGGCGCCCTGCACGCTTCCGGTGATGAAGCGGAAGACGACGAGGGTCGCGATGTTCGGGGCCAGGGCCGAGAGGACGTTGCCGACCAGGAAGAGCGCGATCAGGCCCAGCAGGAGGGTACGGCGGTTGGCCCGGGCCGCGAGGAGCGTGATCGCCGGCGAACCGATCATGACCCCGAACGCGTACGCGCTGATCGCGTAGGTGGCGACCGGGATGGACGTCCCCAGGTCCGCGGCGAAGAGTTGGATGATCCCGTTGCTGCCGAACTCGCCGGTACCGATGGCGAACGTGCCCAGGGCCAGTGCGAACAGCGTCGGCCCTTTCCGGCTGCCCGGCCCTGCGGCGGCCGGCGGAGATTCGTACGCCGTGGTGGGGTGAGCCGGGCCGGGCCGGACGGTGCGTTCTGACGCGGTCATGGTGCCTTGCCTGTCCTCGTTGCGGGAGACCTTCCGCCCACATCCTGACGACGGGCAGTTGACAACTTCTGACTCCTGTTGCTGGAGCGAAAGGGAGGGCGAGCGCCGGAACGGACAACGGGTACCGGTTTCCACAGCCGAACCGGCGCCGTTTCCTCTCGTGTCCGTTTCACTCTGACCGTGGGCTTGTTTTCTCGAACCGGTCGTAGACTTGTCAGCTCGTCGAGATGTTCACGATCCGTCAAGTGAAACAGGAGATCGCATTGTCGAAATCGGCCGGTGTCCGTCGCGCCGACGACGGAGCACTGCCGGTCAGCGGCAGCGTGCACTTCCAGATCCTCGGTCCCCTGCGGTTCTGGCGCGACGGTGTGGAGGTGAACCCCGGCCCCCGGCAGCAGTGCTCCCTGCTGGCCCTGCTCCTGGCGCGAGCGGGACGACCGATAAGTGTGAGCAACCTGATCGGGCTCCTCTGGGGCGAGGACGCGCCCGCAAGCGCCACAAACGTCATCCACAAGTACGTCGGCACCCTGCGGCGGCTGATGGAACCCTCACTCCCACTGCGGGCGACTGGCTCGTACCTGCGGCGGCACGGTGACGGTTACCTGTTCGCGCCGGGCCCGGGCACGCTTGACCTGGTCACCTTCCGTGAGCTGACCGCCGCCGCCCGGGCGAGTCTCGCCGTTCGCGACCGCGATGAGGCGCTCGACAGTTACGTCGAGGCGCTGGAGCTGTGGCGCGGGCCGGCGGGTGATTCGTACGCCTCCGGGACGTCCGCAACGCCGATCTTCGCCGCGCTGGACCGTGAGTTCCTCGCCGCGTGCGTCTCCGCAGCCGAAGTCGCGGTGTCGCTCAGCCGTCCGGCGGTGGTCCTGCACCATCTGCGACTGGCCGCCTCGATGGCGCCGTTGAACGAACCCGTGCAGGCGAGTCTCATCGCCACCCTGGGCGCGGCCGGCCATCAGGCGGAGGCGCTGGAGACGTTCCGGACGGTGCGCTCCCGCCTCGCCGACGACCTGGGCATCGATCCCGGCAGTGCGCTGGAGGCCGCGCACCGGCGGGTGCTGACCCAGACGACGCCGACGGTTACCGGAAACGGCGGGGGCGGCGGCGGGCCGCGGCCGAGCGCGCGTCCGTCGCCGGTGCCGCTGGTACGACCGGCGCAGCTGCCACCCGACCTGCCCGCGTTCGTCGGCCGCACCGCTGAGCTGGCGACTCTCGCCGGTCTACGGGGTGCCCTGGCCGACGCGGAACGGACCGGCCCGCTGATCGTCGCGCTCGACGGCATGGGCGGGGTGGGGAAGTCCAGCCTGGCCGCGCACTTCGCCCACCTGGTCGCGCCGGAGTTCACCGACGGCCAGCTCTACCTCGACCTGCGGGGAGACCAGGCCGAGACCGACGGCGTGTCCGCCACCGACGCGCTGGGTTCCCTGCTGTCGTCGCAGGGCTTCCACATGGCAAGCGTTCCGGAGACGCTCGCCGCGCGCGTCGGCATCTACCGGAGCCTCACCGCCGGCAGGCGCATCCTGGTGCTCCTCGACAACGCGCGGGACTCCGCGCAGGTGCGCGCGTTGCTGCCGAACTCCCCGGCGTGCCTGGTTCTCGTGACGAGCCGTAAGCCGCTCGTCGAGCTTGCCGCGCTCGACGGCGCCCATCTGTTGCATCTCGACCCTCCGGACATGCCGAGCGCCCGGGAGCTGGTCCTGCGCCGTCTTCAGCACGCGCCGAACCGGTCCGTGGGGGCCGGTGCGTCGTCGGACGACGTTCTCGACGAGATCATCGAGTTGTGCGGCCGCCTACCGCTGGCGTTGGCGATCCTGGCGGGACGGCTGAGTGCTCGTCCGCGACTCGCTCTGGCGGACGTCGCCGCCGAACTCCGTGACGGCACACGCCGGCTCGCCGCGTTCGCCAGCAGCCACGGCGTGGGCGACCCCCGCGCCGCGTTCGCCTGGTCGTATCGTCAGCTCAGCCCGGAGGCTGCCCGCCTCTTCCGGCTGTCCTCCGCCGCCATGGCGCCCGGCATCTCGGCCGAGGCCCTCGCCAGCATGTCCGGGACGTCGCCGCGGTTCGCGCGGGCGATGCTGCGGGAGCTCGCCGACGCGGCGATGCTCGACGAGGACGACAGGGGTCGGTTCACGTCGCACGTCCTGATCAAGGCGTACGCGCAGGAGCTGTTCCTGGCCGAGGAGCCGGATCGGGACGCGGCGGTCCGCCGGCTGTTGCAGCACTATCTGCAGAGCAGCCACCACGCCGCGACCGTGTTGGCGCCGATGAGCCCGACGGCCGTGCCGGCCCCCGCGCCCGACGGCGTGGTTGCCGAGCGGCCCCGTACGTACGACGAGGCGATGCGCTGGTTCGATGATCACCGGGAGGTCCTGCCCGAGGCGGTGCGGCGCGCGGCTGAGGGCGCCTTCGGCGTCGCGCCGTGGCAACTGGCCCTCACCGTCGAGCCGTGGTTGCAGCTCACCGGGCGGTTCCACGACTGGCAGGACATGATGCGTGTGGCGCTGAGGTCCGCCCGGGACACGGGGGACGAGGTCGGCGCGGCACACGCCATGCGGGGCCTCGCGGACTGCTGCTACCACTTCGCCACCTACGACGAGGCGATCGACCTGCTGTCGCGTGCGCGGAAGACCTTCGCGGAGCACGGCATGATCCCCGAGCTGGGCACCGTCCACGCAGCCCTGCAACGGGTCCACAGCCAGCTCGGTCGGCACGAGCGTGCCCTTGAGGAGTACGAGAGAGCGCTGTCCCTGTACCGTGCCGTCGGCATGGAGCACGGCGAGATCCGGGCGGCCGTGACCCGGGGGCGGTCACTCGTCCGGTTGGGCGCCCTCGACGAGGCCATGTCGTGCCTCACGGAGGCGCTCGCTCGCAGCGAGAAGTCCGAACGGAGGACGGACGAGCCCGCCGTCCGCATCGTGATCGCCGAGTGCCTCGCTGCGCTGGGCCGCCAGCGCCAGGCGCGGGATCAGCTTGAGCTGGCGGTCGACGCGGCCGTCGAGTCGCAGAGCCGGATCGGCGTCTTCGAGGCGTCGGCCCTGCTCTGCGCGGCGTTCCTGGACCTTGATGACGTGCCTGCCGCCTGCCGGGCGTGGCGGCACGCGTGTGACGCCATGCACGCCATGCAGAACGGAGGGACCCGGGCCATGCGGGACGAGGTCTGCGACCTGGGGGACAGGCTGACCCAGGTCACCGAGTTCGCGCCGCGGTCGCGGGACAGGCAGAGGTGAGCCTCGTTCCCGGTGGCGTTCGCCCTGGTCGCGTGCCGCAAGGCAAGCGGACTCCGGTCGGCGGGCCCGCGGCCTGACCGGCGCGCTCGGTGCCGGGTCGGTCCGTCCGCTGTGGCCCGTTCCGCGGCACTCGGCCGGTTGAGCGTGATATCGATAACATGCTATCTTTCGGCGCGGGAGCGAAGGGCACGCTCCCCGTCACCTCAGTCAATCGGCGCAGGCACGCCGAGGGCTCGTCCCTCCCGCCGCCTCGCCGGTCGGTGATCAGTCCGGGCCGCTCCGCCACTGCCAGGCGACCGCAGGCGGTCGTCGGACGACCCTGGTCCGGCTGCATGCCCCGCTCTCCCTGCCCCGTCACGGACAACCCGGCAGCGACGGTACGGCCCGTATGCCACCCGCGTACGGCGCGCCGGCCCGCATGTCGGCGCGAACCGACTCGTTGACGTCGAGGTGCCTGTCGTATCGACGATCAACGGCAAGGAGTCGAGCAATGGTTGAACGGAGACAATTCCTCTCGTACCTCGCGGCCGCGGCGGTTCTCGTCGCGGCGACAGGCGGTGCGCTGCGCGTCGGTTTCGGCGCCGAGGCGGCGGCCGCCACCAACGGCACCCTCGCGGCGACGGCGGGCTGCGGCAAGGCGCCCACCCTCACCAGCGGCACGCGCACGATTTCCAGCAGCGGCCAGAATCGCACCTACATCCTCCAGATCCCGGGCGGTTACGACAGGAACCGGCCGTACCGACTGGTCTTCGGCTTCCACTGGCTGAACGGCTCGGCCAACAACGTCGCCTCGGCCGGCTACTACGGGCTGGCCCCGCTGTCGAACAACAGCACGATCTTCGTCGCGCCCCAGGGCATCGACGCCGGTTGGGCCAACACGAACGGTCGGGACCTGACCCTGTTCGACGACATCTCCCGGCAGGTCGAGAACGACCTCTGCGTCGACACGACCCAGCGTTTCGCCCTGGGCTGGAGCTACGGCGGGGCCATGAGCTACGCGGTGGCCTGCGCCCGACCGACAGTCATCCGCGCGGTCACCGTGCTCTCCGGCGCCAACCTCAGCGGTTGCAACGGCGGTACCCAGCCCGTGGCGTACTTCGGCATCCACGGCATCTACGACAGCGTGCTGAACATCTCCCAGGGCCGGGCGCTGCGCGACACGTTCGTCAGGAACAACGGCTGCACCGCGCAGAGCCCGCGCGAGCCCAGCCGGGGCAGCCTCACCCACATCACCACCACCTACTCCGGCTGCCGCTCGGATTACCCCGTGCAGTGGGCCGCGTTCGACGGCGACCACACCCCGAGCCCGGTCGACGGGTCGTCCAGCCCCAACGACTCCAGGACGTGGACCTCGGCGGAGATCTGGCGATTCTTCACCCAGTTCCAGTCCACCACGCCTCCGACGACGGCCCCACCCACGACGGCCCCACCCACGACGGCCCCGCCGACGACGGCCCCACCGACCACGGCGCCGCCCACGACCGCCCCGCCCACGACGCCGCCGCCGACAGGTGAGCCGGGCAGCTGCGTCGCCACCTACCGGGCGGTCAACAGCTGGCCGGGCGGCTTCCAGGGTGAGGTCACCGTCGCCAACAACACCGCCACCACGATCAGCGGTTGGACCGTACGTCTGACCCTGGGCAGCGGCCAGGCCATCAGCAGCCTCTGGAGTGGCACCAACACGGGCACCACAGGCAACGTCACCGTCCGCAACGCCGCGTACAACGGCACGCTGGGGCCGAACGCCTCGACCACCTTCGGGTTCACCGCCACCGGCAACGGTGACACCCCACCCGGCAACCTCACCTGCACGAGTCCCTGACCATCGGAGCCCGGGTCCGGAGCCACCAGCTCCGGGCCCCGGCTCGGGATTCCGCACCGCGGTGACCGCCACGGCGGCCTGCAGCGCCCGCACCGGGAGGCCGTACGCCGGGTGACCCGGTCTTCCGCGCCGCGCCTGCCCGACGTCGGGCGTCGGTGCCCGAGGGGTCACCACCAGGTCATGTGCGGGCGTCGATGTTAGCGTCGACCATTTCCGATCGCCGGGTGGGCGTTCTCCGGGTCGATGATCGTGTACGGCGTGGTGACTGGGCATGACCGGTGTCGATCCGTCGCGTCGTGCTCGGGCGCGAGCAGACGGCCCCATGTGCCGACGATGTTACGACTTGACGAACAGCATGTTATCGCTCACAGTCGATGGTCAAGGACGGCGGCGGCTACGGCTTACGGGGCGGGCCTGCTCCGCCGACCTTGATTCAGACGTGCGTCCACAGCATGCAGGGGATCTTGTTAGCGCGAACATTCCCGACGCATGCACCCGGTCGCGTGTCGCGGTGCGCCCAGCTTCGGGTGACCGTTCGGCTTTTGGTGATTGAGGAGGATCATGTCTGCCTTTGGTAGGTCTCCGTCGACAGCACCGCCCGCGCGGCGGCGAGCGTGGTTGGTGCGAGCGGTCTCCGCGGGCGTGGCAGCGGTGGTGGTCGCCGGCGCCGCCGCGATGGCGGTGTCGTCACCCGCGGCCGCGGCGACAGTCGACACGAGTGCCTGGTACGTGTTGGTGAACCGCAACAGTGGCAAGGCCGTGGACGTGTACAACCTGGCCACGAACGACGGTGCGCGGATCACGCAGTGGACGCGTAACAACGGTAACCAGCAGCAGTGGCAGTTCGTGGACTCCGGGAGCGGTTACTACCGGATCAAGTCGAGGTTGTCGGGCAAGGTGCTGGATGTGTCCGGCCGTTCGACGGCCAACGGCGGGGCGATCGTGCAGTGGTCGGACAACAACGGCACGAACCAGCAGTTCCGGTTGACCGACTCGGACAGCGGGTACGTGCGGTTGATCAACCGCAACAGCAACAAGGCGATGGAGGTGCAGGGCGCCTCGACCGCCGATGGTGGCAACATCGTGCAGTACGACGACTGGAACGGCACCAACCAGCAGTGGCAACTCGTCCGCGTCGACGGCGGGGGCAACCCCACCACGCCACCGCCCACCACGCCACCCCCGGGCGGCACGTGTGATCTGCCGTCGTCGTACCGGTGGTCGTCGACAGGCGCGTTGGCGCAGCCGAAGTCCGGTTGGGTGTCGCTGAAGGACTTCACAGTCGCGCCGTACAACGGCCGGCAGCTGGTCTACGCCACCACCCACGACTTCGGCTCGTCGTGGGGCTCGATGAACTTCGGCCTGTTCACCAACTGGTCGGACATGGCCTCGGCCAGCCAGAACACGATGAACAGCGGCACCGTCGCACCCACCCTGTTCTACTTCGCCCCCCGCAACATCTGGGTCCTGGCCTACCAGTGGGGCGGCGCGGCGTTCTCCTACCGCACCTCCACCGACCCCACCAACCCCAACGGCTGGTCCGCCGCGCAGACCCTGTTCACCGGCAGCATCTCCGGCTCCGGCACCGGCCCCATCGACCAGACCCTCATCGCCGACAGCACCACCATGTACCTCTTCTTCGCCGGCGACAACGGCAAGATCTACCGCGCCAGCATGCCGATCGGGAACTTCCCCGGCAACTTCGGCAGCAGCTACACCACGGTCATGAGCGACTCCACGAACAACCTGTTCGAAGCCGTGCAGGTCTACAAGCTCCAGAACCAGAACCGCTACCTCATGCTCGTCGAGGCCATCGGCTCCCAGGGCCGCTACTTCCGCTCCTTCACCGCCACCAGCCTCGGCGGCACCTGGACCCCCCAGGCCGCCACCGAGAGCAACCCCTTCGCCGGCAAGGCCAACAGCGGCGCCACCTGGACCAACGACATCAGCCACGGCGAGCTGATCCGCACCAGCGCCGACCAGACCTTCACCGTCGACCCCTGCAACCTGCAACTGCTCTACCAGGGCCGATCCCCCTCCTCCAACGGCGTCGACTACGGCCTGCTGCCGTACCGCCCCGGCCTGCTCACCCTGCAACGCTGACGCTCCACCACCCCACGACCCGGGGCGGGCTCGGCACCACGCCGAACCCGCCCCGCGTCACGTACCGGGGCCGCCCGTTCTGTGCCAGGGTGGGTGATGCCATTGAACGCGCACCGCCTGAGACCATCCGTCGCCGTGTCCGACATCGCGCGGGCCGTCGCCTTCTACGAGGGCAGGCTGGGCCTGGTGGCGCTGCGGACCGCGCCGAGCGCCACCATCGCCGACGGCAGCCGCATCTACGCCTCAGGTGGAGGCCCGGCCCTCAACGTGTACCAGTCGGTCACCGCCGGGAAGACCCCGGCGACGCTTGCGACGTGGTACGTCGACGACATCGACGCGATCGTCGACGAGTTGTCCTCGGCCGGCATCGAGTTCGTCCGCTACGAGCAGATCGACCACGACCCGAAGGGGATCACCGAACGGGCCGGCGGTGGTCGTATCGCGTGGTTCCAGGACCCCGACGGCAACACCTTCGCCGTCGAGGCAGACGTCTGAGCTGCCTTCTTCCACCGTGCGGCGTTGCTCCGCCGCGCGTCCGCTCGCACCATGTTCCTCGATTGATTTCGGCCCTCGTGTCGATCTCGACCGCTCGACGTTCGTCGGAGAGGTGACAGCACCGGCGGTCGAGTAGGGAGATCGATGACCATGCGCAGCAGGCTGTGGGGACTGATATCCGCGCGTGCGAGCATCCTCCGCCTGATGCCCCGAGGGGGTTTCGGCCTCCTCGGCGCGCTCCTGCTGCTCAACCTGCTCCTCGCCGCGCTGCCCATCGCGTTCGTCATCACGTCCAGCCTGGTGCTGGGCAAGGTGCCGGGGGCCGTCGACGGTGGCCTCGGCTCGACGGCGTGGCAGGAGCTGGTGCCTGTCTTCGCGGTGGCGGCCGGCATCTTCGTGTTGCAGCAGGTGTTGGCCCCGGCCCAGCTCTCGCTGGGTGAGCTGCTGGCGCGGCGGATCGACGGCACAGTGGTGGACGACGTGATGCGGGCGTCGACGCGCAGCACCGGCGTCGCCCCGATGGAGGACCAGGCAGTCCTCGCCGACCTGCGCTACGCCGCCCGCGAGCTGGAGCACGGCCTCCAGATGTGGGGGCCGGGCAGCGCCTGCGCCGGCACCCTGGCGCTGATCGCGCGGTACGGCCAACTGGTCGGCTTCACGGCCATCATCGGTGTCGTCTACTCCTGGTGGGCGGCCCTGGCGGTGGCCGTGACCGTGCTGTGGTTCCGTAACGTGCAGCGCGGCGGTCTGCGTCGCTACGCCCACGCCCGGTTCAGCCTCATGCCTCAGCAGAACAAGGTGGAGTACGTCCGCAACCTTGCCGTGCAGGCGCCGGCCGGCAAGGAGATCCGGGTCTTCGGTCTGGCGAACTGGATGGACGGCGAGATGCAGTCGTCCTACCGCTCGTGGTTCGCGCCGCTGTGGGCGGCGCGGCGGCGCGTCTACCTGTGGCCCGGTGTGTGGTCAACCGGGTTCAGCCTGATCGCCTGCGGGGCGATCTTCGCGACGATCGGGGCCACCGCGATCAGCACGCTGACGCTCACCGAGTTCGTCCTGATCATGCAGGCGGCGTTGGGCGCCATCCGGCTGTCGGTGTTCTACCCGGAGGCCGACCTGGAGACCGCGATCGGCACCGAGACCCACCGGGCGGTTCGACGGTTCTCCGAGCACATCGACAGGTACACCGTGTTGGAGCCGGCCGGCTCCGGCGACCCGGCGCCGGCGCCGGTCAGTGAGATCCACTTCGATGACGTGTCGTTCCACTACCCCGGTCAGGATCGGCCGGTGCTCGACGGCCTGGACCTGCGAATCCCGGTGGGCAGTTGCACAGCGATCGTCGGGCTCAACGGCGCGGGCAAGACGACAGTGGTGAAGCTGCTCGCGCGGCTCTACGAGCCGGACAGCGGCGCCGTACGTCTCGACGGCGTCGACATCCGCACCTTCGAGCTGTCGGAGTGGCGGGCCCGGCTCGCCGTGATCTTTCAGGACTACCTGCGTTACGAGTTCTCCGCCGCGGACAACGTGGCATTCGGGGCGGTGGGCTCGGCGGACGATCGGGACGGGGTCCGCGAGGCCGTGGCCGCCATGGGCCTGACCGAGGTGCTGACCTCGCTGCCCCGCGGCCTGGACACGCCGCTGGCCGCGCACGTCACCGGCGGCGCCGAGCTGTCCGGCGGCCAGTGGCAGCGGTTGGCGCTGGCGCGGGCCCTGTTCGCGCTGCGGCACGGCGCGTCGGTCGTCGTGCTCGACGAACCGACAGCGAGCCTCGACGTACGCGCCGAGGCGCAGTTCTTCGACCAGTTCGCGGCGCTCACGCAGGGCGCGACCACGTTGCTCATCTCCCACCGTTTCTCGACGGTCCGCCACGCCGACAAGATCGTGGTGCTACACGACGGCCGGGTCAGCGAGGAGGGCTCCCACGACGAGCTGCTGGCGCGCAACGGGCGCTACGCCGAGCTGTTCAGGTTGCAGGCCAACCGTTTCGCCGACAACACCGATTCGGACCGGGACGAGGTGCTGCTGTGAGGGTCATGTTCTCCGGCGTCGGAAAGCTGCTGTCCGCGGCATGGCGGATCGACGCGCGCAAGACTGTGGTCGCCACCTTCCTCATGCTGGCCCTGGCCGCGTCGGCAGCCCTGCTCGCCGTCGCGCTCGGAATGATGACTGACGCGGTCATCGGCGGGCGCGCGACGGAGGCCGGTGTGCTGGGCGCGGTGGTGGCCCTGCTCGCCATCCTGGCGCAGTCCTCCGGCCAGTTCGCCATGGTCGCGTACTTCGAGCTGTCCGAACTGATCGAACTGGACCTGCACCGGGAGCTGCTGGCAGTCTCCAACGGCTCGGAGGGGATCGGCCACCACGAGCGCCCCGAGCAGGCCGACGAGCTCACCGTCCTGGTCCAGGACAGCGGGCAGTTCCGCAGCAGCATGGAGTCGCTGTTCCAGGCGGCGACGATGGTGCTGGCGGTCGTCCTGGGCGCGGCGATCCTGGCGTGGCAGAGCCCGTTGCTGTTGTTGCTCCCGGTGGCGGCGGCCGTGCCGTTGTTCACCGGCAGGCTGGCGGAGAGCGCCCTGGAGCGGGCCAAGACGGCTGTCGCCGAGCCGACCCGCGTGGCGCTCAACCTCTTCCAGGCCACGACCACCGCCCGCTACGCCGGCGAGCTGCGGGTGTTCGGCGTGGAGAAGGAGCTACGGCAGCGGTACGCGAGCCTGTGGCGGAGCGCCACCCGTGGCCTCTACGGCGCGCACCTCAAGGCGATGGCGCTCCGTGCGGCGGGTCAGGTCGTCTTCGGTCTCGCGTACGTCGGAGCGGTGTTGCTCGTCGTGCGCAACGCGATAGCCGGGCAGCAGAGCGTCGGCGAGGTGGTCCTGGTCATCGTGCTGGCCACCCAGGTCAACCAGCAGGTGACCGGCGCCGTGACACAGTTGCAGCAACTGCAACGCCTCGCCAACACCTATCTGCGGCTGGGGCGGCTGCGCGACGCGGTCGCCGGTGCCGGGTCCTCCGCCGACCAGCCCGTCCCGGACCGGCTGGTCACCGGGATCACCTTCGAGAACGTGAGCTTCAACTACCCGAGCGCCGATCGGCCGACGCTGCGCGATGTCAACCTGAACCTGGCCGCGGGCAGCACGGTGGCGATCGTCGGTGAGAACGGCGCCGGCAAGACGACACTGGTCAAGCTGCTGTGCGGCTTCTACCAGCCCACTGCCGGCCGGATCCTCGTCGACGGTGTCGACCTGCGACGGCTGCCCGTCGAGCGGTGGCGCGAGCGGATGGCCGCCGGCTTCCAGGACTTCGTGCGGTACGAGATCCGGGCGCTCGAAGCCGTAGGTGTCGGTGACGTGGCGCGGGTGTCGGACGAGGCCGCGGTCCACGAGGCGTTGGTGAAGGCGCACTCCACAGACGTTCTGCGTGCCCTGCCGGACGGCTTGTCCACCCAGCTCGGCACGTCGTACGCCGATGGCGCCGAGTTGTCCGGCGGGCAGTGGCAGAAGCTCGCCCTGGGGCGGGCGCTCATGCGCGACGACCCGATGCTGCTGCTGCTCGACGAACCCACGTCGGCCCTCGATCCGCAGGCCGAACACGAGCTGTTCGAGCGCTACGCCGAACACGCGAGACGCACCAGCGCGCAGACCGGGGCGGTCACGGTGTTGATCTCGCATCGCTTCTCCACGGCACGGATGGCAGACAAGATCATCGTGGTCGGCGACGGGCAACTGCTCGAGGTCGGCGACCACGACACCCTGATGCGCGCCGGCGGCTCCTACGCCGAGATGTTCGCCATCCAGGCCAAGGCGTACAGCTGACCGACCACACGAGGGAGAGAGACATGGGCCACCGGATCCGCGTGTCCGTCATCATCGCGACCTACAACCAGGCCGACCTGCTGGCCGACACACTGCGCTACCTCGTCCGGCAGACGATTCCCACCACCGAGTTCGAGGTGATCGTCGGCGATGACGGGTCGACCGATCACACCGCCGAGGTGGCGCGGTCCTTCGCCGACACCCTCCAGGTCAAGTACGTCTTCCAGGAGGACAGGGGGTTCCGCGCCGCCGCCGCGCGCAACGCCGCGGCCCGGCTCGCCGCCGGCGCGCTGCTGATCACTCTCGACACCGGGTCGATGGTCGGTCCGGACTTCCTCGCCGCGCACCTGGCCGCCCACGAGAGCGGCGAGTCCCGACGGGCGGTGATCGGCCTCAGTTACGGCTACAACCCCGAGGTGCCGACGGCGCGGGTGGACGAGCTGCTCGCGCAGATGCTCCCGGAGACCGCGGTGCAGCGGTTCCGCGACCTGCCCGAATTCCAGGACGTCCGCCAGTCCTACTTCGCCGACTGCGAGATGGACCTGAGCAGGAGGTTGGTGGCCTGGCAGGCATTCTGGACGCTCAACGCGTCGGTGCGGACCGACGACTTTCGCCGGGTCGGCGGCTTCGAGGAGAAGTTCGAGGGCTGGGGCGGCGAGGACATGGAGCTGGCGCTTCGGCTACAGCGCGCCGGCCTGACGATCGAGGTCGCCCCGGACGCATGGGTTCTGGTGGCGCCGCACGAGCGCGACCACAAGGCCAACTTCGACGCGCTCTTCGTGAACATGCGGATGTTCCTGAGCAAGTTCCCGGAACCGGTGGTCGAGCTGGGGCTGGGCGTGATGCTCGACAAGGGGGAGTTCTGGGCCTGGGAGCAGTCGTACCGGGAGCTTCTCGACTGGCGGAAGCAGGCCGGCGACCTGAGCGTCTCCGACGAGATCGCCAAGGCCCTGGCGGACGTGCCGGCCGACGAGTCGGTCGCCGTCATCGGATGCGGCGCCGAGCTGCCCGAGTCGGTGACCGGCGCGATCCTCGTCGACTTCGACGACCAGCTCCTCGACCGTGCCGTGCGCTCTGGCGACCACAGCGGCTACCACGCCGTCGGGGTGCACACGCTGCTGGCCGACGACAGTGTCGACACGGTGGTCATCACCTCCCGGATGGCCGGCCTGTGGGGCACCTGGAGCGCGGAGGTCCTGGCCGAGGCCGACCGGATCGGCCGTCGGACCATCTCGTACGCCGGCCCGGCCGCCTCGTGAACCCGTAGGCCAGTTCGGAGGGCTGAACCGACCATGCGAAGGAGAACCATGCGCCACCGGCGGCGGGCATCCGTCATCATCGCGACCTACAACCAGGCCGACCTGCTGTCGGAGACCCTTCGGCAGCTCACCCGTCAGACGATTCCCACCGATGACTTCGAGGTGGTCGTCGGCGACGACGGATCGACCGACCACACCGCCGACGTCGTGGGCTCCTACGCCGACCTGTTGCACATCACGTACTTCCGTCAGGAGGACCGCGGGTTCCGGGTCGCGTCCGCGCGCAACGGCGCGGCCCGGTTGGCGGTCGGCGCGCTGCTTGTCATTCTCGACACCGGGTCGATGGTCGGTCCGGATTTCCTCGCCGCGCACCTGGCCGCCCACGAGGGCGGCGAGTCGCGGCGGGCGGTGGTGGGGCCCAGCTACGGGTACAACCCCGACGTGCCGATGGCGGGGGTCGACGAGCTCCTCGCGCAGCTACCTCCCGAGTTGGTGGTGCAGCGCTACCGCCACCTGCCGGAGTTCCAGGACGTGCGTCAGCCCTACTTCGTCGGCTGCGGGATGGATCTGACGAGGCGGTCGATCCCCTGGAAGGCGTTCTGGACCGGAAACTGTTCGATCCGGATGGACGACTTCCGCCTGGTCGGCGCCTTCGAGGAGCGGTTCCAGGGCTGGGGTGGCGAGGACATGGAGCTGGGGTTCCGGCTGCACCGCGCCGGCCTGACGATCGAACTCGCGGCCCAGGCGTGGGCTGTCGTCGCGCCGCACGACCGTGACCACAAGGCCAATTTCGACGAGCTGTTCGCGAACATGCGGGTGTTCCTCGACAAGTACCCCGAGCCCGCGGTCGAGATGGGTCTGGCCGTGATGGTGGACAAGGGGGAGTTCTGGCAGTGGGAGCCGATGTACGTGGAGCTCCTCGACTGGCAGCAGCGGGCGCGGGGCCTGAGCGTCGCAGACGAGATCGCCCGCGCCCTGGTGGACGTTCCCGACGACGAGGCGGTCACCATCATCGGGTGCGGCGGTGAGCTGCCCGCGTCGGTGACCGGCGCGACACTCGTCGACTTCGATCACGAACTCCTCGACCGTGCCGTGCGTTCGGGGGACCACAGCGGCTACCACGCCCTCGGGCTGTACACGCCGCTGAGCGACGACAGTGCCGGCACGGTAGTCGTCACCTCCCGGATGGCAGGCATCTGGGACACCTGGGGGATGCAGATCCTCGCGGAGGCCAGCCGGGTCGGCCGCCGGACGATCTCGTACGCCGACCCGGTGGTGCCTACCGCACATTCGCAGGAAACCCCATTCGAAGGGAGAGCCGCATGACAACCCTTGTGGTGTCGCCGCATCTCGATGACGCGGTGCTGTCTTACGGCGGCCACCTCGTCCAGTTGGTCGACGCTGGCGAACACGTCGTCGTCTACACGGTGTTCGCCGGGAGCCCCGAGCCGCCGTACTCGCCGATCGCGACCACCTTCCACGACCAGTGGGCGATCGTCGGTGATCCCGTGGTGGCGCGACGCGAGGAGAACGTCGCGGCCCTCGCCGCGCTCGGCATCGACCCGCCGTACCTGTGCGGTCCGTTCCTCGACGCGATCTACCGCAGGTACGCGCAGGGCGGCTGGGTGATCGACGACGAGAACCCGATGGACCACCACGCCGACGACGAGGACGATCTGGTCGCGACCATAGCCGCCGACATCGAGCGGGTGATCGGTGAGTTCTCCGCCGACCGGGTCGTCACGTGCGCGGCGGTCGGCAATCACGTCGACCACCGCCGCACCCGTGACGCAGTCCTCGCCGCGGTCGCCAGGACCGATTCGCCGCTGTCACTCTGGGACGACTTCCCCTACCTCGCGTGGCCCGGAGTCAACGTCATGCCGGCGCTGCCGCCGGGCGTACGCGTGTCGGAGCCGGTGGCCGTCGCCATGAGTGACAGCGACTGGGCCCGCAAACTTCGCGCGGTCGGCGCATACGCCAGCCAGATCGCGATGCTGGAGAGTGGTGGCCAGACCATGAGCGAGCAGTACGCCGACGACTGCGCGAACCGCCGCGGCCACCACGGCGTCGACGGTTTCTACGAGACCGTCCGTGCGGTGCTGACACTCACAGATTCCGCTCCACTTCGGTCAAGCGCTCGCTGAGGAACGCGCGCTCGACGTCGTTGTCGGTCAGGGTCAGCGCCTCCTCGTAGGCCGTCCGGGCCTGCGACCACTGCCCCAACTGGCGCAGGAAGTCGGCCCGGGCGGCACTGAGGTATCCGTAGGTGGCCAGGGCCGGATCGGCGAGCAGGGGATTCAGCGCGTCGAGGCCGGCCCGAGGGCCGTCGCGGAGCCCGATCGCGACGGCCCGGTTGAGATCCACCACGGGCGAGGGCCAGAGCCGGAACAGGGCGTCGTAGAGGGCGACGATCTGGGCCCAGTCGGTGTCCCGCCAGCTCGGCGCCTCGGCGTGCAGGGCGGCTATCGCGGCCTCCAGGGCGTACCGCGTCGGTGGCCGCCGGCGCAGCGCGTCGGTCACCAACGACCGGCCCTCGGCGATGAGCTGCCGGTCCCAGCGCGAGCGATCCTGCTCGGACAGCAGCACCAGGCGTCCATCGGCGGACCTGCGGGTGTCCTGGCGCGAGGCGTTGAGCAGCAGCAGCGCGAGAAGCGCGCTGATCTCGGCGTTCGTCGGCATGAGCAGATGCAGCATGCGGGCCAGGCTGATCGCGCTGTCCACCAGATCCTGGCGGACCAACTGCGCGCCGAGCGGCGCCGTGTGGCCGGTGGTGAAGATCAGATGGACGACCTCCAGGACGGCGCTCACCCGCTCCTCGAGCTGGTCCGGGCCCGGCACCCGATACGGGATGCGGGCCGCGGCGATCTTCTTCTTGGCCCGGGTGATCCGGGCCGCCATGGTGGCCGGCTGCACGAGGAACGCGCGGGCCACCTCGGGCGTGGACAGCCCGCAGACCAGGCGCAGCGTCAGGGCGACCTGCGCCTCCCGGGCCAGTGCGGGGTGCGAGCAGGTGAAGATGAGGCGCAGTCGGTCGTCGACCAGGCCGTCCTCGGGCCCTGGCGTGGTCTCGTCGGCGACGAGCAGCGGCATCTTGCGACGGAACACCGACTCGCGGCGCAGGACGTCGCGGGCCCGGTTGCGGGCGATGGTGGTCAACCAGGCACCCGGTCGATCGGGGACGCCGGTCTCCGTCCAGGTCTCCAGGGCCTGTGCGAACGCGTCCTGCGTGCACTCCTCGGCGAGGTCGAGGTCCCGGGTCAGATGGGCCGTGGTGCTGAACACCTGGGCCCAGTCGCGGCGGTGCGCCTGGGCGACCGCCGCGACCACCTCGTCCTTCATCCGTGGGTCGGCCACGTCAGCCGTGGTCGACCACCGGGCGGATCTCCACACCGCTGTGCGAAGCGTGCACCTCGGGAAGCAGCGTCGCCATCGACAGGACCTCGTCCAGGTCGGTCGCCTCGATCAGGTAGTAGCCGCCGAGCGCCTCCTTGGTCTCCAGGAACGGGCCGTCGGTCGTCTGGATCTGGCCGGCCGAGTCCGAGCGCAGCGTGGTGGCCGTGGGCGCCATCTCCAGCTGCTGGCCGTCGATGATCTGCGTGCCGGCCTTGGCGACGAACGACTCGTGTGCCGCGTCGTGCGCCTTCCACTGCTCGTCGGTCATCGCGTCCCACTGCTGGGCGTCGCCGTAGATGAGGATCATGTACTTGGCCATGTCTCATGTCCTGTCGTGTGCCGGCCCCCTGGGTGGTGGCCTCTACATTACGACGGGTCGCGCGGGCGGTAGATCGACAGCGGCGACGAAAATCTGGGCCCGGGCGGCTCGGCACGTGTCCTTCGGCGACCTGCCGGCTGACCGGTTCAGTCGCTGGCGTGTGCGAGCAGGCGGTCAAGGGGTTCCAGGTCGAACGGGGTGTCCAGGCCCAGGATGATGTGGGTGGCACCGGCCTTGAGGTAGGCGTCGACATCGTCCACCTCCGCCGTCTCGATCATCGTGGTGCGCTCGATCTCGGCGGGATCACGGCCCTGCTCGGCGCACCAGCGGTCGAGGACGGCGCTCTTGTGGGCGAAGCGCTCCGCCGAACCGAAGTCGTTCCACATGTCCGCGTACCGGGCGACGATGCGCAGGGTCACCTTCTCGCCGCCGCCGCCGACCAGCAGGGGCACCCGCGATGCCGACGGGACCAGCGCGGCCAGGCGGGAGCGTACGGTCCGCACGCCGTCCTCAAGCGCCCGCAGCCGCTCCGGGGCGCTGTCGAACCGGTAGCCGAACTCGGTGTAGTCCCGCTCGAACCAACCGGCGCCAAGCCCCAGGATCAGCCGACCGTCGCTGATCTGGTCGACAGTGCCCGCCATGGCCGCGAGCAGGTTGGGGTTGCGGTAGCTGTTGCACGTCACGAGCGAGCCGAACCGGGCGCGGCGGGTGTCGGCGGCGAGCGCCGCCAGGGTGGTCCAGCACTCGTAGTGCGCGCCGTCCGGGTCGCCGTACAGCGGATAGAAGTGGTCCCAGGTCCAGACGGTGTCCACACCGAGCTCGTCCGCCGCACGCCAACTCTCGCGTAGCTGGGCCATCTCACAGTGCTGCGGCTTGAAGAGCACCCCGACCTTGAATCGAGCCATGACCGTCTCCTCTGGGTTTACGCGTTATCGAGTCGAGGATGCCCGGGACAGCTCCGCAAAACCTCTTCAGAATTGCTGTTCCGCTGCCAGAAAGGCACGTGTGGAGTGGATTTACGCGCTCGGCAATCGAGAAGAAAAATGGAACCCGAGAGGTCATTAGGTTCAGCGGCAGATACCGCTCTTCGCACCACCGGATCCCTGCCCGGTGCCGTGCACCGAACCATGGAGGCCCGCGATGGGTAAATGCCCGATCATGCTCGACCCTGAGGGACGTGACATTCATGCCGAAGCCGCTCGGATCCGCGCCGAGGGTCCGGTCACCCTCGTCGAGGTTCCCGGTGGCTACCGCGCCTGGTGCGTCACGACGTACGACGTTGGCAAGAAGCTCCTGTCCGGCGACCAGCTCTCCAAGAACGCCAAGGAGGACTGGCCCCCGTTCGTCCGTGGCGAGGTGCCACACGACTGGGAGCTGATCACCTGGGTGGCGATGGACAACCTGACCGTCCGCGACGGCACCGACCACGACCGCCTACGCAGGCTCGTGTCGCACGCCTTCGCGCCGCGCGAGGTCGAGCAGGCCCGCCCGCGCGTCGCGTCGATCGTGCAGCGGCTGCTGGACGACATGGAGGCCAACACCCGGCCGGGCGAGACGGTCGACATCAAGGGCCAGTTCACGTACGCGCTCACCGCCACGCTCATCTGCGACCTCTTCGGTGTGCCGGAGGAGGTGCGAGAGGAGGCCCTCAAGGGCACCAAGCAGAACAGCCTGACCAACCACACAGGCGAGATGGCGGCGGCGAACCTCGACCAGTGGCACGACGCCATGTCCAAGCTCGCCGCGCGCCGCCGTCAGGACCCGGGAGACGACCTCACAAGCGTCCTGATCGCCGCGAACGAGGACGGCGAGACGCTCTCCAACGAGGAGCTGATCGGCAGCCTGCACGTCCTGCTCGGCGCGGGCTCGGAGACGTTGAGCAACGTGTTGGCCCACTGCATCATCGACCTGAGCACCCACCGGGACCAGTTGGAGCTGATCCGCTCCGGGCAGTACACCTGGATGGACGCCTTCGACGAGGCGGTCCGCAAGGACGCCGCTGTCGCCCAACTGCCCTTCCGCTACGCGAAGGAGGACATCGACATCGCCGGCGTCCACATCACCAAGGGCGACCTGGTCCTGATCGCGTACGCCGGGATCGGCCGGGACCCGGCGCTGCACGGCGACACCGCCAACGACTTCGACATCACCCGCCCGGACAAGACCAACCTGTCGTTCGGCCACGGCGAGCACTACTGCCTCGGCCGGCCGCTGGCCACGATGCAGTCGATGGTGGCCCTGCCGGCCCTCTTCGAGCGCTTCCCCGACCTGACCCTGGCCGTGCCGCGCGAGGAGCTGCCCCCGCAGGGCTCGTTCATCATGAACGGCTACGACCGGGTGCCGATGTACCTCACCGCAGCGGTCCCCGCGGTCGCCTGAGCCCCGTGCCGACAGTCATGGCGGTGGCCACCACGATGGGGGCCACCGCCATGCGTACGTCGTGCTGCTCCGCTGGCGACGACCGGTCCGGCGGCCGGCGGAGCTTCTCCTCTGCGCGGGCTCAGGGCAGGCGCGTCAGGCCGGCGCCGGACAGCAGGTGCACGGCGCCGGGCGGATTCGCTTCGCCGCCGAGCCGCAGGAAGGCCGCGCCCGCCGCCTCCGGCGTCAGCACCGGGCGCATGGGCTCGACGAACGTCTCGGGCGTGACGCCGGCGCGCTCGGCGTACGCGTCGACCGCCGCCCGGCCGAGGCCGGTTTCCGGTGTGAGCTGCGGCAGCACCGTGTGGAACGTGATGCCCAGCCCGGCACGCGCGGCCTCCTGTGCCGCGTAGTCGGCGAGGAAGCGTACGGTCGCCTTGCCTCCGGCGTAGCCGCCGCTGAGCACGGACCCCTTCAGCGCGGCGCCGCTGCTTGTCACGATGACCCGGCTGCCGGGTGCCAGGGGCTGCCGCAGCACCTCGCGCAGCCAGAGGAACGCGATGCGCACGTCGGTGTTCCAGGGGGTGGAGAACGTCTCCCAGGTCTGCTCGCTCAGCGGACGCAGCTCGGGTGACGCGCCGGCCACCAGGGCGAGGACGTCAGGGGGGTTCCGACGGAGCACGTCGAGGCTGGCCGGGTCGGTGGCGTCCGCGTCGACCAGATTCAGGGTGCCGTGCCCCTCGGCCAGGGCGGTCAGCGGCGCGGTGTCCCGCGACAGCGCCGTCACCGTCGCGCCGGCCCCCAGGAACGCCTCGGTCACCCCTCGGCCGAGGCCACGGCTCGCGCCGACGACGAGTACCTTCCGATCGGACCAGAAACTCATGTCGTCCACCATTCATGATGCCGTTGGTCAATTGGTCTCCGTAAAGTTACGATCCCGGCCGAGCCCGATCTTCTTTCAGAATGCGCGGTTGTGTGCGTCGCCCCGGAATGCCTTTTCCGGCCGACGCCCAGGGGTTAACGTGACTTCCTGAATTCCCGGCAACGACCTTCAGCGCTTCATGCAGCCGCCCGTTTGCGCCATCCGCTTCCCGGCGGGGGCACGATGGGGCCGTACCAGGAGGAGACCCCGTGCAGACAACCGAGACGTCACACCGAACCGATCTGACGAAGAGGGCCGCCGACATTGTCCCGGTGCTCCGGAAGAACTCGTTGTGGCAGGAGGAGAACCGCCGGCTCGCCGACGAGAGTGTCGAGGCGATGACGGCTGCCGGAATCTTCCGCATGCGCACAGCGGCGCGCTTCGGCGGGTACGAGGCGGACGCCCACACACTGCTGGACGTCGGGATCGAGCTGGGGCGCGGCGACGGCGCCGCGGCGTTCGACGTCGCCGCCTGGTGGATCACCTCGTGGAACGTCGGCCTGTTCCCGGACGAGGTGCAGGACGAGATCTTCGCCGATCCGGACGCCCGCATCAGTGGGACGCTGGCGCTCAACGGCACCGGAGTCCCCAAGGACGGCGGCATCGTCGTCAACGGTCAGTGGGCGTTCAACAGCGGCGCCGCGCACAGCGGGTGGAAGCTGCTCTCCACCCTGCTCATCCCGTCCGACGGCGAGCCCGAGCCGGTGATGGCCGTGGTGCCGATGAGCGCGCTGCGCATCGTGGACGACTGGCACGTGTCCGCGCTCTCCGGCACCGGCAGCGTCACGGCCGTCGCGGAGGACGTCTTCGTGCCCGGGGCCAACGTCATGCGGATCGCCGCGTTCACCGCCGGTGAGTACGCGTCCGTGCGCAACGCCGATCTGCCGATCTTCCAGTCGCCACTTGTCGCGGCTGTCGCGGCGTCGACTTCCGGCAAGATGATCGGCATGGCGCGTGCCGCCGAGGAGCAGTTCTACGCCCGCATCAACGAACGGCCCATCTCCAACACCAACTACGAGCGCCAGGCGGACGCGCCGATCACGCACCTGCAGGCGGCCGACGCCGCCCTCAAGATCGACGAGGCCGAGGGGCACGCGCGCAGGCTCGCCACGCTCGTGGACGAGCGCGGACTGACACGGGAGCCGTGGACGATCCGCGATCGGGCGTACGCCAGGGCTGTGGCCGGTCGTGTGCCGCAGTTGACCGCCGAGGCGGTCGACATCCTGGCCGGCGCCTGTGGCGCGTCGTCGATCTACACGCGGGAGCCGATCCAGCGGATCCGGCGCGACGTCCGCGCGGTCACCCTGCACGCCCTGCACCTGCCGACGACCACGATGGAGCTCTACGGCCGGGTGCTGTGCGGCTTGGAGCCCAACACGTTCTTCATCTGAACGGTCCACCCGCGCGCGGATGTCCACCGAGGTCCGGTGGGCATCCGCGCGTACGTGCACGGATGTTCCCGGCGGCCCGGTCCGGGCCGCCGGCACTTCTCGGACGTTGCGCCCCACCGACCCGGCGCACGCTGGAAGACGCCAGGACAGGGCGGATCCGGCCACGATTGTCATCAGTTGCCATCGATTGACGACCGACGGAAGTGGGTAGCAGATGACCACCAACACCGAAGCTCCGGTCCTGGACGGATCGGACCAGGCCGCGATCGGCGGGGTGTCCGCCCGGATGGTGAAGGCCTGGGCGGCACACGACGCGGACGCCTTCGCCGACCTGTTCGCCGAGGACGGCACGCTCATCCTGCCGGGCGTGTACGTGAAGGGCCGTACGGCCATTCGCGACTACATGGCGGACGCCTACCAGGGCGTCTACGCAGGCACGACCGTCACCGGGAAGCCGATCGACGTCAAGCCCCTCGGGTCCGGTGCGGTCGCGTTGTTGACTGTCGGCGGCGTGATCGCCGCCGGGAGCAGCGAGCTGGCCTCCGCGGACGCCATCCGGGCCTCCTGGATCCTCGTGAAGCGGGACGACGCCTGGGTGCTCGCGGTCTACCAGAACTGCCCGCGTGACCCAGCCTGAGCAGTAGTCAGTTCTGAGGGCCGGCCAGGTGGCCGGCCCTCACGCGTCAGCGTCACCGGCGCCGCGGTCACCGCGCACTGCCAGGGACGACCACACCGAAACCTCGTGCGCGCCTCCACGCTCGCGGTGACCGGCTCCGGGCTCGCGTTTGGTGGTTCGCGGGTGCGGCTCGTGTCCTGCGACCCGTGGGCCCGGCGACCGGCCCGGGGCCTGTGGCTCGCGGGCGCCTCCCGGCTCATGGCTGAATGTCCACTGCGGTGGCCGCAGCCAGCGCGCGTGGCGCCCGGACCAGCGCTCGTGGCCCGCGGCGACCGGTTCAGGGCCCATGCTCGCGCCTCGCGCCTCGCGCCTCGCGCCTCGCGCCTCGCGCCTCGCGCCTCGCGCCTCGCGCCTCGGGCCTCGGGCCTCGCGGCTCGCGGCTCAGGGCTTGCGGCTCAGGGCTTGCGGCTTGGGGCTTGCGGCTTGGGGCTTGGGGCTTGGGGCTTACGGCTCGGGGCTTGCGGCTCGGGGCTTGCGGCTTGGGGCTTGCGGCGAGCGGGCAGGCGGGCGGCGCCTCGGCTCCGGCGGTGTCAGGAGCGGTCGCTGTCGTCCGCCGTCCCCTGGCTCGCTGGCACGAGGCCGAATCGGCGGGACAGGTGATGCTGCTGCCCAAGCTGGCGCATCGCCGCGAAGGCCTGGTGTAGCAGGACGTTGCGTGCGAGTGCCTCGATGCGCGCGGTGCGGTCGTTCGCGATCCGACTGACCTCGTGCCGGGCGAGCCGGTCGGCCGCCTCCCGGTAGACGTCGAGGAAGTCCGGATCGCAGTCGCAGCCCAGACGCCGCATCGCGGCGAGTGCGAGGGTCAGGTGTGACCGGGCGGCGGCGTCAGGATTGACCTCCCAGCCGGACGCATCGATGATGCGGTTCGCGTCGGCACGGGCCAGCTCAAGGCTCTCGTCCTCCTCGACGGGGGTGTCCTTGCTCGCCATGGACACCTCGTTGAGCACCTCGAACAGCTCGATCGACGACAGGTGTTCCTCCTCGGCGGCGATCAGGAGCCGCCGTACCGACGTGAGATCGAGTTCGCCGATGGAGGTGAATATCTTGATCAGCCGAAGACGTCGCAGGTGATTTTTATTGTAAAGCGCCTGGTTGCGTCCTGTGGGTTCGCCGGGTGGGAGTAGTCGTTCGCGCAGGTAGAACTTGATCGTCCCGACCGGCACACCGGATTGCCGGCTCAGGTCAGATATTCGCATCGTGGCTCCCCGTGATCAACGTTTCAGGCCCATGGATCGCGACCGCTCGTGCTAGCTGCGGCTGCGCCGCGGAAATGACGCGGTGGTTGCGGCGTCGCTGCCGGCGGAGGTCGTCGTGGCTGCCCTGGGCTGGTGTGGATCGAGAAGCACGGGTGATCGGCTCCTTCCGAGCGTGGTGCCGGATGCGCAATCGAGGGGCTGATGGTTGCGCCGTCCGATAGGAGACTAGGAGACTCGGACATACTTCGGCAACCCTCAATTACCACACAAGCACTGTTAGTAACCAGAGCTGGTCACCCAATCACGTCCGTCAGTGGCCGGTGAACGGATGACGGTGACCTCGCCCGCGAGCCGCCGCCGTTGTCGCGGTTGATCGCACAAATAGAAGTGTCCGCCGCGAAAGCCCTGGCTGAGACACGTATCGGGGACCGCGACGCCATGCTGATCACGTATCTGGCCGGCGTCGTCGACGGGTAACGCCGGGGGGGATCGATGACGGCCAAGGGGCCCGGCCGACCTGCTGGCAGGTCACCGACGTTCGTCGCCGGCAACTCTCGCGGAACTGGATCCGTACGCTCCGAACAGCGCGAACGATGATCAATTCTAGGTGCGTGCCGACGGTTTGAGGCCGCCCTGGCGGGCCTGGACCCGTCGACCACAAGGTGTGCATATACCGGTGATACACGCTATCCATATCCAGTAGCGCCAATACCCGCTGCTTCTCCACGATTGCGTCGCGCGCTCACGCAGGGTTGATTGCCGACGGGCCGTCCGATAGTGTTGCCATAAGTCGGGAGATCATCCGACGTAAATAACCGCACTGTTCCGGCTTATATATCCATTTGTCAGATGGGTGCGCGTATCTGACTGCCACGAGTTGGATAATTCAGCGGAACAGCACCTGGGGGAGTGTCATGAAAGACGTTTCCGAGCAAGCGGTGCTGCGCGCAGTCGCAGCGATGCACGACCGCATGGGCGAGCAGTTGACTGTCGATGACATGGCCCGTGCCGCAATGTTCAGCAAATTTCACTTCACTCGGATCTTTCGACGGGTGACAGGTGTGTCACCAGCCCGCTTCCTTTCGGCGCTGCGCCTGCAGCGGGCGAAGGACCTGCTCATCACCACGTCGATGAACGTCGCGGACATCAGCGTCCGCGTGGGCTACAACAGCGTCGGTACGTTCAGTTGGCGGTTCAGTCGCAGCGTCGGCATGTCACCGACCGCGTTCCGTCGACACGCCGGCTACACACAGTCTATCCATCCGCACTTCGAGTGGCGTCCCGGGCGATCGCCGAGCGGCCAGGTGTCGTGCCAGGTTCGTCTCGCCGAAGACGACGACCATCAGCTTATTTTCGTCGGTCTGTTCAGCGGTCGCATCCCGGAGGGACGCCCGGCGCGGTGCGCAGTTCTGCAGCAACCGGGCTGGGTCCATTTCGACGCGGTTCCCCTGGGCTCCTGGTACCTGTTGGCCCAGTCGGTGTCGGCCGAGTCGGACGGTGCCGACGTTGCCGATCGCGCCGTGTCGGTGGCGACGTACGGCCCGCTCACCGTCCGCGCCGACTCGAAGGTCACCGCGGACATGGTGCTGCGGCGCAGCAGCGCACTGGATCCGCCGGTGCTGCTCGCCCTGCTCGACGCCCGAAAGTACGCGCTGAGCCGGGACCAGCACGGAGGGACCGCGGTGCGGGACCGGGTGGCCGCGGCCGCCTGAGTGAGTCGCCCCGGCCCGCAGCCCGGACACAGCGAGAGCAGTCGGCGAATCTGACGCGGGAGGGTTCTGATGGTCGCGAGAAGGGTTGCTTCCTCGGTCGCTCGGAAGCACGTGAATTTTCTGACCGTCGTGCCTGCCACGACGGCGCGTGGACTCGTGGCGGCGGTGTATCGCCAGGTCGCCGAGGAATATCAGATCGTGGTGCCTCCTGCGTTGTTGCACTCGCCGTCCGACGACGTCCTGGCCGCGTACTGGGCCATCACCCGGGAGCCGCTGTTGCCGGCCGGTGCGGTGGACCGCGCCGTGAAGGAAGCGGTCGCGGCAACGGTGTCGGTGGCCAACACCTGTCCCTACTGCGCCGATCTGCACGTGGCGGGCCTCTTCGAACTCTCCGGTGAGCGCGACGCGGAGGCGATCGCCGCGGACCGGCCTGACGAGATCGCCGACGTCCGAACGCGCCGCTTCGTGGAGTGGGCCCGCGGCGCACACCGTGCCGACGGGCCGCCGCTGCCACCCGAGGTGTCCGAAGTGGAACGCGCGGAGCTGGTCGGGGTCGTGGTGGGCTTCCATTACCTGAGCCGCGTGGTCAACGTCTTCCTCGCCAGCTCGCTGCTGCCGCAGGGCGTTGGCCCGCGCGCGCGGCGCCGGCTCAATCAAGGGCTGGGCCGGGTGCTCCGGCCCACCCTACGAGGCCAGCACGTCGCCGGCCGGGCCACCCGCCTCCTCGACGCCGCGCCACCGACCTCGGACGTCAGCTGGGCCTCGGGCAGCCCACGGATCGCGGACGCGATGGCACGCTCCTACCGCGTCTTCGAGGCTGCCGGGCAGCGCTCGCTCGACCCCGCGGTCCGCCGCCTCGTACTGACCCGGCTCGACGGGTGGGCCGGGGAGGACGCCGGTCTCAGCACCCGCTGGTGCGAGGAGCTGATCGAGCCGCTGCCCGCACCGCAGCGGGTGGCGGCACGCCTCGCGCTGCTCACCGCGTTCGCCTCCTATCGGGTCGGCCCCGAGGTCGTCGAGGATTTCCGCCGCCACCACCCGGCGGACGCCACGCTTGTCGACGTGGCCGCCTGGGCCAGCTTCGCCGCGGCCCGTCGGGTCGGTGTCCGGCAGAGCGCACACGAGGAGAAGAACGACGGACGTCTCTGGCGTGACAATGGCGCTGTCGTGCCTCGCGAGTCCTGAAGGCGCGAGCGAGGTGCCAACGTCGGTGGGAACCAGTGTCGTTTCTCGTCGGCCCCGTGCTGCGGCGATGTGGCGCGTGAATCGAACCCCGCGGAATAGGAGAACCGAATGGTGGTCGCACCGGTTCGCACCCTCAACCACGCCTATCACCGGGCAGCGCTCGGTGGCTTCCTGGCAATCACGCTCGCGCACTGGGCCGAACACCTGGTCCAGGCGTACCAGATCTGGGTGCTCGGCTGGGCCCGCCCGCAGGCGCGGGGCGTGCTCGGGCAGTTCTTTCCGTGGCTGGTGACCTCGGAATGGATGCACTACGGGTACGCCCTGGTCATGTTGGTCGGTCTGTTCCTGCTCCGCCCCGGCTTCGTCGGCCGGGCCCGGACCTGGTGGACGGTCGCCCTGGTGATCCAGTTCTGGCACCACATCGAGCACTTCCTGCTGCTGTTGCAGGCGCAACTGCACAGCAACTTCTTCGGCGCGGCGGTGCCGACAAGCGTCCTGCAACTGATCTATCCGCGAGTCGAACTGCACCTGTTCTACAACTCGGTGGTGTTCCTGCCGATGATCATCGGGATGTATCTGCACCTGCGCCCGAACGATCGGGAGCTGGAGCAGACGCACTGCAACTGCGTGCAGACGCAGTCGCATCCCAGCGTCGTACCGGCCTGACCGTGTCTCGTCGGACCCGCCTGCTCATCGCCGCCGTGCTGGTCCTGCTGCCGCTGGGTTGGCTCGTCGCGGTCACCGGCCGCGCGCCGGCGGTACGCCTCATGGGCAGCTCGCCCGCCGACGCGCAGAGCCTGACGACCGCACCTGGCGAGGCACGACTGACCCTGTCGGCGGCCGCCGACCCCGCGCTGTCGCACCTCTCGGTCGTCGACAGCGCGGGGCGGCGGGTGGACTCCGGTGCCGTGACCGCCGGGCCTGGCGACATCCTGCGCGTGCCCGTGCGCATCGACGCCACCGGCACGTACACGGTCGTCTACCACGTCATCGGCGTCTCCGGCGGGCAGACCAGCGGCGTCATCCGCTTCGCCGTCGGCACGCGGGCGTCCGGCGCCGCGGACGTGGACGCCGGGCACGAGCACGAGCACGGCGTCGACGGGCTCAGCGCGGTACTGCTCCTGATCAATCTCGTCACGGTGGTCGTCCTGGCGATCCTGCTTGTCCGCCGACCAGCGCCCCGCCGCGCACCTCCGCGCTAGCGCCTGCCGACAAGCCGCACGACGAGGGCCCCGGATGCCGAGACATCCGGGGCCCTCGTCGTGCGGTTCAGCTCCGCAGGGTCGCGATGAACGAGCGCAGGTCACCGACCAGTAGGTCGGGCTGCTCCATGGCGGCGAAGTGGCCACCCCGCTCGAACTCGGTCCACTGCACGATGTTCGGGAAGCCGCGCTCGGCGAAGCGCCGGACCGGCTGCCCGGGGTCGCGGGGGAAGATCGCCACGCCCAGGGGCACCGGCAGGGGCGGCGGGGGCGGTGGGGGAGTCTTGGCGATGGGTAGCAGCTCGGCGTTGTCGTAGTAGAAGTGGGCCGACGACGCGCCGGCGCCGGTCAGCCAGTACAGCATCACGTTGGTGAGGATCCGGTCACGGTCGATCGCCTCCTCGGGGACCTTTGTCGAGTCGCTCCACTCGTGCAGCTTCTCGACGATCCAGGCGAGCTGACCCACTGGCGAGTCGTTCAGGGCGTACGCCAGGGTCTGCGGCCGGGTGGCCTGGATCTTCATGTACCCGGACTGGTCGTCGACGTAGTTCATCAGCAGTCCCAGTCGGCCTCCCTCGACCTCGGTCAGTCCGGCCAGGTCGGCGGGGTCGCCGGAGGGCGGCGTCGGCAGGAAGTTCACGTGCGCGCCGATGACGTGCTCGTGGTCGAGGCCCGCCAGCACCAGGCTGATCCAGGCGCCGAAGTCGCCGCCCTGGACGACGTACCGCTGGTAGCCCAGGCCGGCCATCAGCTCCGCCCAGGCGGCGGCGACCCGCGGCATGGTCCAGCCCGGACCGCTTGGCGCCCCGGAGAACCCGAAGCCGGGAATGGTGGGGATGACCAGGTGGCAGGCCGTCGCCGGGTCGCCACCGTGTGCGCGCGGGTCGGTGAGCGGGCCGATGATGTCGACGAACTCGGCGAAGGAACCGGGCCAGCCGTGCGTGATGATCACGGGGGTGGCGTCCGGCTCGGGGGAGCGGACGTGCAGGAAGTGCACGTTGGTGCCGCCGACCTCGGTGGTGAACTGCGAGAAGGAGTTGAGCCGGCGCTCGGCGGCACGCCAGTCGTAACCGGTTCGCCAGTACTCCACCAGCTCGCGCAGGTAGCTCGCCGGCACGCCCCGGCTCCAGTCCTCAGTGGGCGAGTCGGCAGGCCAGCGCGTGTCGGCGAGACGGCGGCGCAGATCGTCCACGTCGGCCTGCGGAATGTCGATCCGGAACGGTTTCATGCGGCAATCCTCACTCGATGAGGGAACGGAACGCTATTCCTCGCGACAGGGGACATCGCGGCGGCGTCCGCAGACCATGCTAGCGATGCGGAGATGGGCCGGAAAGACTTGCGGAATCCCTTTTCGCACAGAGCATTCTGGAAGAAGAATTGACTCTTCCGGTCGATACCATAACTGGCAACAATTGATTTCTTGTCCCAATCCAGGAGGCTGACGATAATGGGCGTTCCGCTGATTGAGCATGCGGTGGTCCTCGGCGGCAGCGTCGCCGGATCACTGGCGGCCCGGGTCTTGTCTCCGGCCTGCGAGAGGGTCACCGTCGTCGATCGCGACGACCTCTTCGGGCCGGTCGAGCCCCGCCAGGCGGCACCGCAGGGTCACCACATCCACGCTCTGCTCGCCCGCGGCCAGCAGATCCTGGAGGAGCTGTTCCCGGGTTTCACCGACGAGCTGGTGGCCGGCGGGGTGCCGATCGGCGACTTCGGCACCAGCCTCAGTTGGTACTTCAACGGCCAGATGATCCGTAAGGCCGAGACCGGATTGGTGTGTGTCGCCAGTGGACGCCCGCTGCTCGAATCGCGTGTACGCGCCCGCGTTCGGGCTCTCGGCAACGTCACCTATCGGGAGCGCACCGACATCGTGGGCCTGGTCGCGTCGCCGGACCGGCAGCGGATAGCCGGTGTCCGCGTGCAGGGGCGTGCGCCGGGCGCACCCGAGGAGGTCCTCGACGCCGATCTGGTCGTCGACACCACAGGGCGTGGCTCGCGGACCCCGCTCTGGCTGGAGGAGCTGGGCTACCAGCGGGTGCCCGAGGAGCGGGTCAAGATGGACCTGACGTACACCACTATGGACTTTCACGGTCCGCTGTCGTTCGACCCGATCGGCGAGGACATCGCGCTGCTCCCGGTCGCCACCCCGGCGCAGCCGCGCGGCGCCATCTTCGCCCGGATGCCCGACCGGTACGCCGTCTCGCTTACCGGCATCCTGGGCGACCGGCCGCCGACCGACCACGATGGATTCCTGGCGTACGTGCAGTCCCTGCCCGTACCGGAGATCTACAAGGCGGTCCGCGACGCCGAGCCGATGGGGAAGGCGGCTTCTTTCCGGTTCCCGGCGAGCATCCGTCGGCGCTACGATCGGCTGGCGCGGACGCCGGATGGGCTGATCGTCCTCGGTGACGCCGCGTGTGTCTTCAATCCCGTCTACGGCCAGGGCATGACGGTGGCGGCGATGTCCGCCCGATTGCTTGGCGAGCACGTGCGTTCCGGTCCGCCGACGCCGCGGGCCTTCTTCCGCGACCTGTCTCGGCTCATCGACGCGCCGTGGGACATGTCAGCCGGAGCCGATCTCGGCTTCCCCGGTGTGGTGGGCCGACGGACGGCGAAGGTGCGGATGGGCAATGTCTACATCCCCCGCCTGCAGGCGGCAGCGGCCCACGACGGCGTGCTGACGACTGCCTTCCTGCGCTCCGCGGGCCTGGTCGATCCGCCGCAGGCGCTCATGCGCCCCGCAATCATCTCCCGCGTGCTGCGCTCGCGGCGCTGACCCCTCCAGCTATCGAGACGAAGGACAGCGACATGGACACAGCTCAGCTCGCCGGCACCGTAGCGCCGCCGGACTCGCGCCGATGGTGGGCGCTCGTCCTGCTGTGCACCGCGAACTTCATGGTCATTCTCGACACGCAGATCGTCATCCTGGCGCTGCCGACGATCGGCACCGAGCTCCAGTTGACCCCCAGCGCGGCCCAGTGGGTGCTCAGCGCCAACCTCGTCACCTTCGGTGGCCTGCTGCTGCTCGGTGGCCGAGCCGCCGACCTGCTCGGGCGTCGCCGGATGTTCTTCGTCGGCACGGTGCTGTTCCTGCTGGTCTCGCTGGCCTCGGGCTTCGCGTGGAACGGTGAGGTGCTAATCACCGCCCGGGCCGTGCACGGCCTCTCGGCGGCCCTGATGGCGCCGACCGCGCTCTCGATCCTCACCAGCATGTTCCCCGAGGGCCGCGAGCGGCATCTCGCCCTGGCCGGCTGGGCCGGCATCGCCGGTGTCGGCGCGACAGTGGGTCTGCTCATCGGCGGCTGGCTCACCAGCAGCTTCGGCTGGCCCGCCGTCTTCTTCGTCAACGTGCCGGTGGCGCTTCTGATGCTGGCCCTCATCCCGGTTCTGCTGCGCGAGAGCCGGGACCTGAACGCCAGGCGCACGTACGATGTCGCGGGCGCCGTGACGAGCACCGCGGCGCTGGTTCTCGTGATCTACGCCCTCGTGAGCGCGCCGTCGGAGGGCTGGCTCAGCGTCCAGACCCTGGGCACCGCCGCCGCGGCGATCGTGCTGGCCGGAGTGTTCGTCGCCATCGAGGCGCGGTCCAGCGAGCCCCTGCTGCCGCTGCGGCTGCTGCGCTCGCCGACGCTTGTCGGCGGCAACCTGGTCATGGTCACCATGATCATGTGTGCCTTCGGGATGTCGGTGACCATCGCCCAGTACACCCAGGGCCCGCTCGGGGACACCGCTCTGGAATCCGGCATCCGGCAGTCGATCATGCCACTGATGGCGTTGGTCGGCTCGTACGCCGGGCAGTCGTTCATCACGCGGTACGGCTTCCGGCCGGTGGCGGCGATCTGCCTCGTCCTGCTCGGGGCCGGCAGCCTGCTGCTGGCGCAGGCCGTGGCGTCCGGTGGGTCGTCCGTCGGGCTGTTCATTGGCCTGTTCGTCTTCGGCACCGGCCTGGGACTCGGCACGGTCGCGGCCTCGGCGGCCGCTCTCGCCGGTGTCGCCGAAACCGATCTCGGCCTCGCGTCGGGGATGAACACCGCCTCCCAGCAGATCGGCGGCGGTCTGGGGATCGCCATCGTGTCGACGGTGCTCGTCTCCTTCTCGACCGACGCCGCGCCGGCGGCGGGCTTCCGCCCCGCGTTCATCACCTGCGCGATCTTCACAGCCGTCGGGCTCGTCATCGCCATCGCCCTGCTGGGCGGACGCCGGCAGGCGGCTCCCGTCGATCTCGCGACCGTCCCTCGGCACTGACCGAGCCGTCCGGACGCCATCGAACTGAGAGGCAGAACCGTGACCGAACAACAGCATCCCAGGGTGATCGCCGATCTGGCCGCCGACGGCGACGATCTCGACCGTCTGGTCGGCGACCTCGACGTGGCCGCGTGGGCGTTGCCGACCCCCGCGCCCGGCTGGACCGTCGCCCACCAGATCGCCCACCTGGCGGCCACCTTCCGGATGGCCGGGCTGGCGGCAGCCGACCCCGAACAGTTCGTCGCCATGACGGGACGGCTGGGCGCCGACTTCAACGCCAACGTCACCGCGGCACTGTCCGGCTACCTCGCCGAGGAGCCCGCCGAGTTGTTGCGGCGCTGGCGTGACGAGCGGGCGTGGGCCGAGAAATCGCTGGGCGCCCTGCCGATGAACCAGCTCGTCCCATGGTTGGTACGCCCGCTGCCGGCGGCGGTGCTGGCCATGGCCGGGATGATGGAACTCTTCGCCCATGGCCAGGACATCGCCGACGCCCTCGGCGTCCGGCGCACGTTCACCGACCGGATCGGCCAGATCGTGGGTTTCGCGGTCCGAACCTGGGACTTCGGTTACCAGGCGCGCGGCCTCGAAACCCCGGACGTCGAGTTCCGCTTCGAGATCACCGCCCCGTCGGGCGCGCTGTGGGAGTTCGGCCCCGAAGACTCGCCGGAGCGCGTCACCGGGCCCGCGGAGGACTTCTGTCTCCTGGTCACCCGCCGCCGACACCGCGACGATCTCGCGGTCCGTGCCCAGGGGGAGATCGCCACGCACTGGTTGGAGATCGCCCAGGCATATCGGGGCCCCGCCGGCCCCGGCCGGGAGTCGGGTCAGTTCGCGGATCGGGCCAACTGATCCGGGTGTCGTCGCCGGGTGGACCCCACCCGGCGGCGACACCCGTCAGGTGCCGATGATCCCGCTCCGCGCCGATCGCACTGTCGACGCGGAGCGGGATTTCACGCCTGCGGCCACCACTGCGAAGTGCCCTCTCCGACCGTCCGCTTCCACGTCGAAAGCCCAGCGCAGGGCCGGGATCCGACCGGGCACGCTCGGAGACGCGCGGCTCCCCGAACCCGGCGAGGATGAAATCGCCGCGGTGACCGCCTCCGCGGCACCGAACGAAGGGTGGCCGGTATGTCGAGAGTGTTCGGGTCGATGCGCCGCATGGTTCTCGCGCCTTCGCTGGAGCAGGTCTCCTTCGCCGCGCTCGGATTCCCGGTCACGGCGTCCGCGACCACTGTGCACCTGGAGGCGATTCCGCAGGCGGTGGTCTGCGGCTTCGAGTGGGCGATCGAGGGTCCGCGCGTCGCCGAGCTGGAACGCCGGCTCGCTCTCGTGGACCCGGAACGCCGTGGCTTCGCGTACGAGGGCGCGACGATGGCCTACACGGTGCTCGATGCCACGGCAGGCGGCTCCCGTACCCGTGAGCTGCTGGAAGGGCCGGGGCGCCCGCACTACTTCCTCGCCTGCATCGGCATCGGCTTCGCGATGGCCCGGCTGCCGCGCGTGTTGTGGCGCAAGGTGCTGCCGGACCTCACCGGGATCCCGTACCACCCGACGATGAGCTGGCTGGCCGTCGACGGCTACGGCTTCGACAAGGCGTACTTCGACCAGAAGACCTGGATCGTCGGGCAGCGGAGGCCGCAGTCGTACCCCTGGCAGGGGCACGCCGACTACTTCCCGCGGGCGTTCGACCAGGGAGTCGGCCGGGCGCTGTGGTTCCGGCACGCGGCGGACCCGGCGGCGGTGGCGGCGACCGTCGACGGCTTCGCGGCCCCGCGCCGCGCGGACCTGTGGAGCGGTGTGGGGCTGGCTGCGACGTTCGCCGGCGGGTGCGACACCGCGGGCTTCGAGTCGTTGCGGGCGCTGGCCGGCGAGCACGGCCGGCACCTCGCCCAGGGCGCGGTCTTCGCGGCCAAGGCGCGGACGTGGGCGGGCTACTGCCCGGAGCACACCGAGACGGCGGTGCGGGCGCTGACCGGCCTGTCGTCGGAGGCCGCCGCCGAACTGGCCGACGCCGCGGCGGTCGACGGGCACGGCGACGGGCCGGCCTACGAGCAGTGGCGGCGGGTGATCCGCGAGCGGATCGCCCAGCCCGCCGGCATCAGCGACAGCTAGGTCCCGACCCGCGTACAGACGACGACCGAAGGAGCCTGGAGATGACCACAGACAACGCCGATCCGGCGGCGCTGGCGCCCCGTGATCTCGCCATCCTCGTCAAGCGCACCCCGCTGCCGGAGGTCCGCGCGCTGATGAGTGGGGAACGCCGGGACGCCCTGCTGCGGGAGGTCTTCCGGCGGATGCCGGACGTGTTCCGGGCCGACCGGGCGGCCGGTCTCGACGCGGTCATCCACTGGGTGATCGGTGACCGGCCCGACGGCGGTGTCGACCGCTACCAACTGGAGATCGCGGACGGGGTGTGCCGGGTGTCGCCCGTCGCCGATCGGGAGCCGAATCTGACGTTGACGATCGGCGGCGCCGATTTCCTGCTGGTGGTGACCGGCAACGCGCATCCGGTCGTGCTCACGATGAAGGGCCGGCTGCGTACCCGGGGCGACCTCGCGCTTATCGCGAAGTTCCCCTCCCTGTTCGACGTGCCGAAGGTCTGACCGCGCAGCGAGGCCGGCCCCGACCGTTTCCGGTCGGGGCCGGCCGACGTTCGTCGGTCAACAGTTCGCTTCGTACGCCGTGGCGAGCGCGTCGCCGTGCCGGCGCGCCGCCGTCAGGGCGGCCCAGGCCGCCAGGCCGAGCAGCGCCGCGTCGTCGTGGCCCTCGGCACGGACGGCGGCCACCGCCGAGTCGGGCACCCGGTACGAGGTGAAGGCGACAAGCATCGCCAGTCGCCCGGTCGCCAGGTCCGCCGAGGACAGACCGACAAGCCGCGAGTCGAGCCAGTCCGTGGCCCCCGCGAGGTCGCCCGGGGCGACGGTGCCGTCGACCAGGCTCTCGCGCACGAGCTGCCGCACGGCGGGCGGCACCGACCGCTGCCCGGCGTCCTCGACCACCGCCGCCGCTCCCGTCATGGCCGCCGCCACGTGGGGCAGCTCCGCCGCCCACCGGAGGTCGTCCGGCAGGCGCCGCACCGTGCCGGCCGTTCCGGGCAGCAGTGGCAGGGACTGCCCGGCCACCGCCTCCCGGCCGGCCAGCCGACCCATCACCCGCGCCGCGGCGCTGCGGGCGCCACCGAGCAGGGGAGCGGGAACCGCCGCCAGCGGCGAGTCCCGCAGGAAGACGTTCACCATGCGGTTGAGGTAGTGGAAGTCGACTGCCACGCCGATCAGCTCCGGCGACAGGACCGCCGGTAGCGGCGGCGGCGAGGCACGTCGGCCCCCGAGCCCGCGTACGGCCGCCTGGTGGACGTCCACGCAGTAGGGACAGTCGTTGGCGGCCGACACCGCTGCCGCCACCACCTCGCGCTCGCGACGGCTCGTCGTGCCCGAGACGAGCAGGGTCTCGCGCAGGATGCACCAGGCCGCGGCGAGCAGTTCCGGCGCGGCGGCGTGCAGGGCGATGGGCGGTGCGAGCAGGCCGAAGTCGCGTTCGACCTGCTCGTACACCTGGCGGACCTGGACCGGCGCGGTCTCCGGAGGCACCGGGGAGACGTGCCGCAGGTGCGCGAAGGTGGCCCGCCGGGTGAGCCCGGCGACCGTGAGACTCATGACCGTAGGTGGGCGACCGCACGCCGTCCCGCGGTCTCGCCGTCCGGCGACGGCGCCCCGTAGGTCACCGCGACGCCCCGGTCCCGCGCGGCCCGCACGATGCCCGGCATGGCCCGTTCGGCGAGGGCGGCGATCGTCGAGGCCGGGTTGACGGTCAACGCGCCGGGCACCGCCGATCCGTCGGTCACGAAGATGCCCGGGTGCCCGCGCAGCTCGTGGCGGTCGTCCAGGGCCGAGGTCGCCGGGTCGTCGCCGATGCGGCACGAGGCGAGGGGATGCACGGTGTAGGCGCCCACCAGGTCATTCGTCCACGGCATCACGCGGGACAGCCCGTCGCGCTCAAGGATGTCCTTGACGTCGGCGTCGGCAAGCGACCAACCGCGCCGGGTGTTCTCCGTGGGCCGGTACCGCAGCGGGCCGTGGCCCAGCATCTGCTGGGAGAAGCGGTGGGCGTTGCCGGTCTCCGGCGGCGGCCCGAAGACGCCCTCGTTGTCGTCCTCCGACATGGTGAAGATCGTCAGCCACGACTGCCAGCGGCGCAGCATCTCCTTCTTCTCCCGGCCGAACCAGCTGGGGCTCGCGTCGGGCACCTGCGCCAGGATCGTGCCCAGCGCGGGCGGGAAGTAGAGCTGTTCGAGCGAGTAGCGCTCGAACTCGGGCAGGGCGCCGTCGAGCCGGTCCCAGCTGGCGACCGTCGGGCCCCGCCCGATCTGGTACGCCTCGTAGGCCCGCCCGTCGGGCCGGGACAGCTTCAGCACCTCGCGGACCCGATCCTCGTCGAACACTGCCGTGTTGAGGCGCTCGCCGTTGCCGGAGAAGTACCGCCCGACCGCGTGCGGCATCCGGCCCAGATGGGGCTCCGACCGTTGCAGGATCACAGGTGTGGCGCCCGCGCCCGCGGCGAGTACGACGATCTTCGCGTCGATCGTCCCCTCGCCGTGCAGGATCCGGTAGTCCTCCTCGTCGACCACCCGATAGTGGACCCGGTAGCTGCCGTCGGCGTTACGGACCAGGTGCTGCACCTCGTGCAGCGGCCGGATCTCGGCGCCGTGCGCCAGGGCGGCCGGCAGGTAGTTGAGCAGCAGCGACCGCTTGGCGTCGAAGCGGCACCCGGCCATCATCCAGTTGCAGTTCGTACACATGTCCACGTCGATTGCCGACGGCGCCGGGTTGGCGGTACGACCGGCGTGGTGGCAGGCGGCGGCGAACAGGCCACCGGCGTACGGGACCCGGTCCCAGGTCTGCTGGGTCACCGGCAGCGCCTCGGCCACCCGGTCGTACCAGGGCTCGAGGGTGTCCCGGCTGATTGCGGCGGGCCACATGCGTCGCCCGATGCTGCCGTGGCGTTCGAAGACGAACCGTGGCGCCCGCGGCATCGTGGCGAAGTAGACCACGCTGCCGCCGCCCACGCAGTTGCCGCCCAGCACGCTCATGCCGTCACCGATGACGAAGTCGAAGACCCGGGTGTACGACGCGCCCAGCTTGAAGTCGTGCTCGAAGTCGTCGGCCTTCAGCCACGGGCCACGCTCGAAGACCTTGACCTGGGCCCCTCCCGCGGCGAGGTGGTACGCGGCGATGGCGCCGCCGAAGCCGCTGCCGATGACCAGGACGTCTGTGGACTCGGTGGTCGTCATGCCGGGCTCCCCGTGGCGGTGGTGGACGGGTGTGGGTCGGCGAGCTGCCGGCCGTACGAGAAGGTGGGGAACCGCCAGAGCCCGTCCGGCTCGGGCGACTCGTACCCCATCGCCAGCAGGCCCGGATGCCCGGATGCCAACGCGTCCACGGTGTGCATGTGCGGCGCGCTGTCGAAGGCCATGTTGCAGAAGAGCGCCAGCCCGACCCACATCTGCTTGTCCGGGTGATCGGGGCTGGTCAGCTTCTCGACAAGCGCGGTCCGGGCCTCGAACGGCAGGCCCACGAAGGGCGGCAGGTCCGGGTCCAGGTCGAGGCCCGTGGCGGCGGCGTGCTCCCGGGCGTACTCGTCGAGTTCCACGCAGATCGTGTCGAGCGCCGGCGCCAGCCCACCGGCGGGGTCTTCGAGCAGTTCGATCGCGCCGCCCGCGACGGCGCCGCCGCCGACGTCGACGCCGGCGATCGCCGCATCGTCAGGACCGCGTTTCTCACCCGGGATGATGGTGTCGGCGAATGCCTCCAAAACCATCGTACGCACCCGGTGTTCGGCCGCTTCGTCGGATTCCACGGCACGCTCCTTCGAGGAAGTCCGGATGTCAATTCCGGAGGTGTCGTTCGGATGCCAGTCATCGTGGTATCGGGCCACCCCCCGAGTCCATCTCCTGTGTTGCGGTAACCGAACCGTAATGGTCATTCCCGCTGTCCACTATCCACCCGATCGTTGGCAAAGGCCGATGAGCTGCGGAAACCGGCTGTCCTTCACGCGCCGCAGGCAACCGCCGCAATGCAGGAGAAGTTCCACCGCGGATAGTCGCGTAACAATGAGGTCTCAGCGGGAAGGCCGGAGCATACGATGAGTTCATTGACCAGACTTCGACGCCGTATTCTGACCCCCGACGTGGGGCAGACCAAAATCAGCACGCGCGGATTCCACTTCAAGGACGAGCAGGCACGCGAGCGCCTCGAAACAGTCGGTAGCTCGTTCCTGCACGGATACGGGGCAGCCGCGGAGGCGAACAGCCCGGCAGGAGCGGCGCCCTCGGTCGAGGCCACGCCTGCCGCGTACCGGGGCTTCGCGTACGAGGGCGCGGCGATGGCATTCGCCATCCGCGACGCCCTGCCCGGGCGTCCGCGGCACGTCGCGCGGTTCCTCGCCGACCACGACGAGCACGTCTACATGGCGTACGTCGGAGTGGGCTGGGCGATGGCCCGCCTGCCGCGTCTGCTGTGGCACCGCCTGTACGCCCCGGACCCGCTGCTGCGCTGGCTCGTCCTCGACGGGTACGGGTTCCACGAGGCGTACTTCAAGACCGACAGGTACGTGCGCCAGCGGCGCCGGCCGTCCACCTTCGCGTGGCCGGCCGACGGCCCCCGGGACTACTCGGTGCGCGCCATCGACCAGGGCATCGGTCGGGCCTGCTGGTTCGTGGCCGGAACGGACCCCGAGCAACTCGTCCGCCTCCTCGACGCGTTCCCCGTCGACCGCCGCCGCGACCTGTACGCCGGTGCCGGCCTCGCCGTCTGCTACGCGGGCGGCGCGAGTGAGCGGGAACTGAACTGGCTCGCCGAGTGCGCGGGGACGTACCGGCCGGACCTCGCGCAGGGCGCGTCGTTCGGCGCCGCGGCCCGGCAGCGGGCCGGTCTGGTGCTGCCGCACAACGAACTGGCGACCCGTGTCCTCTGTGGAATGACTGTGAGCGACGCGACGCGGGTGACTGACGAGGTGCGGGTCGGGCTGCCCCAGGACGACGTCCTGCCCGCCTACGAGGTGTGGCGCCAGCGCATCAGGAATGCCTTCGACCCGTCGCCAGCGACACGAAAGCTGAGTGAGCAATGACAAGTATCGCCGTGGTGGGGATGGCGTGCCGCTACCCCGACGCCCGTTCACCGCAGGAGCTGTGGGAGAACGCGGTCGCAGGTCGCCGGGCGTTCCGGCGGCTCCCCGACGTCCGCATGAACGCCGACGACTACTTCGACGCCGACCCGGCGGCCCCGGACCGCTTCTACGCGCGCAACGCCGCAGTCATCGAGGGCTACGAGTTCGACCGGGTCGGCTACAAGGTCGCCGGGAGCACGTACCGGTCGACCGACCTGGCCCACTGGCTGGCCCTGGAGACCGCCGCGACGGCACTTGCCGACGCGGGTTTCCCGGCCGGGGAGGGGCTGCCCCAGGAGCGCACGGGCGTCATCGTGGGCAACACGCTCACAGGTGAGTTCTCCCGCGCCAACCAGATGCGGCTGCGCTGGCCGTACGTGCGGCGGACCGTGGCGGCGGCTCTGCGGGCGGAGGGCTGGGACGACGAGAAGCTGTCCGCCTTCCTCGCCACCTACGAGGAGGCGTACAAGAGCCCGTTCCCGCCGGTGAACGAGGACACGCTCGCCGGCGCCCTGTCGAACACGATCGCCGGACGCATCTGCAACCACTTCGACCTCAAGGGTGGCGGCTACACAGTCGACGGCGCCTGCTCGTCGTCACTGCTGTCCGTGGTGACCGCGTGCCGGGCACTGCTCGACGGGGACCTGGACGTCGCTATCGCCGGCGGCGTCGACCTGTCCATCGACCCGTTCGAGGTCATCGGCTTCGCGAAGACCGGCGCCCTGGCCACCGGTGAGATGCGGGTCTACGACCGCGGCTCCAACGGGTTCTGGCCCGGTGAGGGCTGCGGCATGTTGGTCCTGATGCGCGCCGACCAGGCCGCCGAGGCAGGCCACCGGATCTACGCCTCGGTGGCCGGGTGGGGCGTCTCCTCCGACGGCCGTGGTGGCATCACCCGACCCGAGGTCGAGGGCTACCAGCTCGCCCTGCACCGCGCGTACGACCGGGCCGGTTTCGGCATCGACACCGTCGGGCTGTTCGAGGGGCACGGCACCGGCACGAAGGTCGGGGACACCACCGAGCTCACGGCGCTGTCCAGCGCGCGCGAGACGGCGAATCCCGACGCGCCGCCGGCGGTCATCGGCTCGGTCAAGGGGATGATCGGTCACACCAAGGCCGCGGCCGGCGTGGCCGGTTTCATCCGCGCCGCCATGGCCGTGCACCACGAGGTGCTTCCCCCGAGCGTCGGCTCCGTCGACCCCCACGAGCTTCTCACCGCCGACGGCGCCCGGCTGCGCACCCTGCGCAAGGCCGAAGCGTGGCCGAGCGCGGTCCCGGTGCGGGCCGGCATCACCGCCATGGGCTTCGGCGGCATCAACACGCACGTCGTGCTCGAACGCCACGGCCCGCGCCGACAAGTGCCGGATCGTCGCGTCCGTACCCTGGCCGCCTCCGCCCAGGACGCGGAGCTGCTGCTGGTGGACGCGGCCTCCGCGCAGGAGCTCGCCGTCCGGCTCGCCGAGCTGGGCACCTTCGTGTCCACGATCTCGTACGCGGAGCTGAGCGACCTGGCGGCGACGCTCCACCGCGACCTGCAGGACCGGCCGTTCCGGGCCGCGGTCGTGGCCTCGTCACCCGAGGAGGCGCAGCGGCTGCTGACCGCGGCCCGCGAGGCAGTCGAGTCCGGCGAGACGACACTGATCCGCCCGGACGGCCGGTTCCTGCTCGGGCACGTCAGCGGCCCGGCCCGGATCAGCTTCCTCTTCCCGGGGCAGGGTTCCGGACGCGGCGTCAGCGGTGGCGCGCTGCGGCGACGGTTCGCCGAGGTCGAGGACGTCTACCTGCGCGCCGCGCTGCCCACCGGCAGCGACGTCGTCGCGACCGAGGTCGCCCAGCCGCGCATCGTCACCGGATCACTTGCCGGGCAGCACGCCCTGTCGCTGCTCGGCATCGAGGCGTCCACGGCGATCGGGCACAGCCTCGGCGAGATCGTGGCCCTGCAGTGGGCAGGCGTCATGGACTCCGACACGCTCCTGCGTGTCGCGGGCGTCCGGGGCCGGACCATGGCCGGGCACAGCCAGGCCGGCACGATGGCCGACATCGGGGCGCCCCCCGAGACTGTCGACGGGATCATCGCGGGGCTTCCGGTGGTCGTGGCCGCCTACAACGGGCCCGAGCACACGGTCGTCTCGGGGTCTGTCGACGCGATCGAGGCGGTCTGCCACAAGGCGCGGTCCGCCGGTCTGAGCGCGACGCGGCTGCGGGTCTCGCACGCCTTCCACTCCCCGCTGGTCGCCCCGGCCGCGGACACGTTCGCCGACGCCCTCGCGGGCGAGACCTTCCACCAGGTCGGCGCCCGCGTCGTCTCCACAGTCACAGGTGAGGTGCTGCCCGCCGGCACCGACGTGCGCGGCCTCCTGCGCCGCCAGATCACCGACCCGGTCCTGTTCCACCAGGCCGTCGCGTTCGCCGCGAAGAACACCGACCTGTTCGTCGAGGTCGGACCCGGTCGGGTGCTCACGGGACTCGCCACGACTGTCACGGACGTCCCGGCGGTCGCCGTGGACACCGACAACGACTCGCTCGCGAGTCTGCTGCAGGTCGCCGGCGCCGCGTACGTCGTCGGCGCGTCGCCCGCCCCGGCGGCGCTCTTCGACGGGCGGTTCGTGCGGCCGTTGGAGGTCGGCACCGAGTTCTCCTTCCTGACCAGCCCCTGCGAGCAGGCGCCGGAGCTCGGCGCGGCGATCGAGCGCGGGCCCGCCGTGGCGTCCCCGTCCACCACCACCGACCCGGTCGGGGTGGGTGAGGAGTCCACCGAGGACCTGATGCGGCGGCTCACCGCCGAACGCGCCGAGCTGCCGATCGAACTCGTCAGGCCGGACAGCCGCCTGCTCGACGACCTGCACCTGAGCTCGATCACGATCGGCCAGGTGGCCAACCAGCTCGCTCAGCGTCTGGAGCTGCCACCGGCGCAGATGCCGATCAACTTCGCGACCGCCACCGTCCGGGAGCTCGCGGAGACGATGGAGACCCTGGCGCGTACGGCCAGGGACAGCGACGCCACCGCCACGCCTGTGGTCGCGGGTGTGGCCGGCTGGGCGCGGCCCTGGCGGCTCGACCTCGACGAGGTGCCGTTGCCGCCGGTTCCCGGCGACGCCACCGCCGCGAACGGTCGGTGGCACGTGCACGCGGCCTCCGACCACCCGTTCGCCGCGACCCTCGCCGCGTCGCTCGAACAGGCCGGGCTCGGCGGCGGCGTCCTGGTCTGCCTGCCGCCGGACTGCACCGAGGAACAACTGGAGCCGGCCCTGCGGGGAGCGCAGCAGGCCCTCGCCGCCGGCAGCACCCGCTTCGTCCTGGTCGGGCACGGCCGGGGCGCGGCGGCAATCGCCAGGACGTTGCACCTCGAGGCGCCGTCCGTGCTTGTCACGGTCGTGCACCTGGCCGCCGACGGCGACGGGGCGGTGGAGCTGGTGGTGCGGGAGGTCGCCGCGACCACCAGCTTCACCGAGGTGCACCACGAGGATGGGGTACGGCGCGTACCGACGCTCCGCGCGCTGCCGGTACGCCCCGCGACGACGGAGGCCCCGCTCGGCGCGGACGACGTGCTGCTGGTGACCGGTGGGGGCAAGGGCATCACTGCCGAGTGCGCCCTCGCCCTGGCCACCGACAGTGGCGCCAGCCTGGCGGTGCTGGGCCGTTCCGACCCGGCCGAGGACGCCGAGCTGGCCGCGAACCTGGCCCGGATCGCCGCCGCAGGCGTCACCGTGCGGTACGCCCGCGCCGACGTCACCGACGCGGCAGCCGTCCGGCAGGCGGTGCGGGACCTCTCCGCCGAACTCGGACCGGTCACCGGGGTCCTGCACGGCGCCGGCCGCAACGAACCCGCCGGACTGGCCAGCCTGGACCCGGCCGCGTTCCGCAGCACGCTGGCACCGAAGGTCGACGGCCTGCGGGCCGTGCTCGACGCGGTCGACAAGTCCCGGCTCCGGTTGCTCGTGACGCTCGGCAGCATCATCGGCCGGGCGGGGCTGCGCGGCGAGGCGCACTACGCCACCGCCAACGACTGGTTGGCCGAGGAGACCACGGCCTTCTCCTGGGCGTACCCCGGCTGCCGCACCCGGTGCCTGGAATGGTCGGTCTGGTCGGGCGTCGGCATGGGTGAACGGCTGTCGGTCGTCGAGTCGCTCAGCCGCGAGGGCGTCACGCCCATCACCCCGGACCAGGGCATCGCGATCCTGCGGCGTCTGGTCGCGGACACCACGGCGCCTGTCGTGGTGGTGATCAGCGGGCGCACCGAGGGCATCCACACCGTCCGGTACCACCAGCCGGCGCTGCCGTTGCTGCGCTTCGTCGACCGCGCGTTGGTCCGCTACCACCAGGTCGAACTCGTGGTGGAGACGGAACTCAACGTCGGCACCGACCGCTACCTCGAAGACCACGACCTGGACGGCAACCTGCTGTTCCCCGCCGTGTTCGGGATGGAGGCCATGGCACAGGTGGCCGCGGCCCTCTCCGGCGCCGACGTCCTGCCGGTCATCGAGCGGGCGGAGTTCCTGCGGCCCATCATCGTCGCGCCGCACGGTCACACGAGGATCCGGGTGGCGGCCCTCGTCACCGACGACGACGTCGTCGAGGTCGCGATCCGCAGCGAGGAGACCGGCTTCACCGCCGACCACTTCACCGCCCGGCTGCGCCTCGGCGCGGACGCCGTGCCCGACGGCCCTCCGGACCAGGTGCCGGACGGTCTGGCACCGGTCTCCATCGCCCCGCTCGACGACCTGTACGGCGGCACCCTGTTCCAGGGCCCCCGGTTCCAGCGGATCCGGCAGTACCACCGGGCCGCCGCCCGCCATGTCGACGCGGTCGTGGAGGCCGACGACTCGACGGCGTGGTTCGCCCCGTACGTCTCCGCGACGCTGCTGCTGGGCGACCCCGGCGTCCGCGACGCGCTGATGCACGGCAACCAGGTGTGCGTGCCGGACGCCACGCTGCTGCCCGTCGGCGTGGAGCGCATCCACCCCGGCGGGGAGAAGCTGTCGTCCGCCCGCGAGCTGCGGTACTGCGCCACCGAACGCGAGCGCGACGGCGACACGTACGTCTACGACATCGCCCTGCGCACGGAGTCCGGGATGACAGTCGAGCGTTGGGAGGGGCTGCGGCTGCGCGCGGTCCGCAAGCAGGACGGCGCCGGCCCCTGGGTGGCGCCGCTGCTCGGCCCCTACCTGGAGCGCGGGCTGGGAGACCTCGGGCTCACCGACGTCGCCGTCGCCATCGAGCCCGCCGACCCGGCACCGGAGCCGGGCGAGCGCTCCGCCACGCGCCGACGCGACAGCGCCCGCGCCGTCGGGCAGGCGCTCGGACGGCCGGTCGAGATCACCTACCGGCCGGACGGTCGGCCCGAGGTCGCCGGGGAGCACACCGTCTCGATCGCGCACGGCGCCGGCGTGACCCTCGCGGTCGCCGGAGTGGGCGTCCTCGGCTGCGACCTGGAGAGCGTGGCGCGGCGCAGCCCGCAGGAGTGGAAGGGCCTGCTCGGCCCCCATGCCGGGCTCGCCGAGCAGCTCGCCGGCGACTCGGGCGAGGACGCCGACACCGCCGCGACCCGGGTCTGGACCGCCGTCGAGGCGATGCAGAAGGCCGGCCTGCCGATGCGCGGTCCACTCGTCCTGGGCGGTACGGCCCGTCCCGGCTGGGTGCTCTTCGCCGCCGGGGGCGCCCGGGCCGCCTCGTTCGTCACGAGCCTGCGCGGCTTCGACGGACGCGTCGTCATCACTGTTCTGGCCGGTGCGGAGGGATGAGCATGGAGAGCTACTACGAGCTGCGGCACACCGTCGGGTTCGAGGAGACGAACATCGTCGGCAACGTCTACTACGTCAACTACCTGCGGTGGCAGGGCCGCTGCCGGGAGATGTTCCTGAAGGACCGGGCGCCGAGTGTCCTCGCCGACCTGCAGGACGACCTCAAGCTGTTCACGCTCAAGGTCGAGTGTGAGTTCTTCGCCGAGATCACCGCGTTCGACGAGATCGTCGTCCGGATGCGGCTGCTCGAACTGGCCCAGACGCAGCTCGAGTTCGGCTTCGACTACGTGCGTACCGGCCCGGCCGGCGAGACGCTCGTCGCCCGCGGCGCCCAGCGCGTCGCCTGCATGCGCGGCCCGAACAACCGGACCGTTCCCACCCGGGTCCCGGAAGCGCTCGAACGCGCTCTCGAACCCTACGCCGCCGCCGGGGTCCGACGATGACGACATTCGGTACGGACGAGTTGGCCGACCCGGTGCTGATGCGCCGCGTCTGCGGGACCTTCGCCACAGGTGTCACGGTGGTCAGTGTCGGCGGGGACGAGCCGCACGCCATGACCGCGAACTCGTTCAGCGCGGTGTCCCTCGACCCACCGCTGATCCTGGTGTGTGTCGGCAGGGACGCCCTCATGCACCAGGCGCTCGGCCGGGCCGGCGCGTTCGGCGTCTCCGTGCTGGCCGCCGACCAGGAGGCGGTGGCGCGTTACTACGCCGACCGGCGCCGCCCACTCGGGCAGGAACAGTTCGAGTTCACCGAGTGGCGGCCGGGCGCGCGGACGGCCGCGCCGCTGCTCGGCGGGGCCGCCGCCCACATCGAGTGCGAGCTGTGGCGGTCGTACGACGGGGGTGACCACACGATCTTCCTGGGCCGTCCGTGCGGGATGCGCCGGTACGACGACGGCGACGGCGAGGCCCTGGTGTTCCTCGGTGGCCGGTTCCGCCGGCTGGAGAGGGTGCCGTCGGCAGTGGTGACGTCATGACCGCCGTCACCCGTCCGACCCCGTCCCTGCCCGGGCCGTCGCGCGCGTCGGCGGTCAGCATGCTCATCACGATGGGCCGTGACCGCCTCGGCATGATGACGTCGGCGGCAGCCCGCTACGGCGACGTCGCGCTGCTGCCTGTCGGTCCGAAGGAGCTCTACTTCTTCAACCACCCGGACCACGCCAAGCACGTGCTCGCCGACAACGCGGCCAACTACCACAAGGGCATCGGCCTGGTGCACGCCCGCCGCGCGCTCGGCGACGGGTTGCTCACCAGCGAGGGTGAGCTGTGGCGCAAGCAGCGCAGGGTGGCGCAGCCGGCGTTCCAGAGCCGGCGCATCGCCGCGCAGGCCGGCATCGTCGCGGAGGAGGCGGTGGCCCTCGTCGACAGGCTGCGGACGCTCGGTCGCAGCGGCCCGGTGGACGTGCTCCAGGAGATGACGGGGCTGACCCTCGGCGTGCTCGGGCGCACCCTGCTCGACACCGACCTCGGGCGGTTCCCGTCGATCGGCCGCGACTTCGCAGTGGTGCAGGACCAGGCCATGTTCGAGCTGGCGTCGCTGAGCGCCGTACCGCCCTGGGTGCCGCTGCCGCGTCAGGTGCGGTTCCGACGGGCCCGCCGCCGCCTGCAGACGATCGTCGACCAGCTCGTCGCCGAGCGGGGGACCCACACCGGTGACCGCGACGACGTGCTGTCGCGGCTCATCGTGTCGGCCCGGGCCGAGGCCGACCCACGGGTCGGACGGCAACGGCTGCGCGACGAGCTGGTGACCCTGCTGCTGGCCGGGCACGAGACCACGGCCAGCACGCTGAGCTGGGCGCTGCACCTGATCGACAGGCATCCCGAGGTGCGCCACCGGCTGCGGGAGGAGGCGATCGCGGTGCTTGGCGACCGGCTGCCGACCTTCGAGGACCTGGGCCGACTGCGGTACACCGCGATGGTCATCGACGAGGTGGTGCGGATGTACCCGCCGGTGTGGATCCTGCCCCGCAAGGCGCTCGCCGCCGACGTGGTGGGCGGCTACCCGGTGCCGGCGGGCGCCGACGTGCTGATCTGCCCCTACACGCTGCACCGGCACCCGGACTTCTGGGACCAGCCGGAGCGCTTCGATCCGGAGCGCTTCGACCCGGCCCGCACCACCGACCGTCCGCGGTACGCCTACATCCCGTTCGGGGCGGGACCGCGGTTCTGCGTGGGGAACCACCTCGGCCTGATGGAGGCCGCGTTCGTTCTCGCCGTACTGGCCCGGGACCTGACGCTCACGACTGTCGCCACGCACGACGTCGTACCCGAGCCGATGTTGTCGCTGCGCATACGCGGCGGCCTGCCGATGACCGTGCGTCCGGCGGACTGAGGACATCACCGGGTGACCGCGGACCGCTGTCACCCACGACCGCACCACCCGACAGCCCGACCCGGCCGGGTCGGGCGCAACCCGAGGGGGATCGTTGCCACCGAAACCAGTGGGTCCGCTGCGCAGACTCATTCCCGTCGTCTTCGTCCTGGTACTCGTCGCGGGGCTGTTCACGATCTCGCGGCTGCCGTCCGCATCAGCGGCGGACCGACGCGCGATGGCGTCGCAGTTCGCGTTCACCGAACTGCCAATCGCCCTGCCGCCGGGTCTGCCGCAGCGCACGATCCGGACGGTGAACCCGAAATACGAGCACATCCGGTCCTGGATCTCGTCGGTCGGCGCCGGAGTGGCGGTCAACGACCTCGACGGGCAGGGCGGCGCCAACGACCTCTGCCTCGTCGACCCCCGCAGCGACAGCGTCATCGTGACTCCGGCGCCCGGCGGTGGCGCCCGCTACGCGCCGTTCGTACTGGATCCGGCGCCGTTGCCGATGGGATCGGCGATCGCCCCGATGGGCTGCACGCCCGGCGACTTCAACGTCGACGGCCGTACGGATCTGCTCGTCGTCTACTGGGGACGGACACCTGTCGTGTTCCTGCAAGCCGGCGACGCGGCGAGCCTGAGCCTCGCGTCGTACCACCCGGTCGAGCTGATCCCGCAGCAGCAGACCACCGACGGCCGCTACCGGGGGCCGCTGTGGAACACCAACGCGACAGCGGTCGCCGACTTCGACGGCGACGGCCGGCCCGACATCGGAATCTTCAACTACTTCCCGGACTCCCAGGTGCTCGACGCGCGGGGCCTGCCGAACGTGCAGATGAACCACTCCATGTCCCGCGCGCAGAACGCGGGCGGAGCGCACATCCTGCGGTGGACGGCGGCCACCACCGGCGCCGAGCCGAGTGTCACCTACGAGCAGCAGAGCGCGATCGACCCCCGGTACGCCACCGGCTGGACGCTCGCCTCGGCCTCCGCCGACCTCGACGGGGATCTGCTACCCGAGCTGTACCTCGCCAACGACTTCGGCAACGACCGCTTCTTCCACAACGTGTCGACCCCCGGCCAGATCAGTTTCGCCCTGGCGGAGGGCCGCCGTGGCCCGTTGGACCCCAAGTCGCTTGTCGTGGGTCACGACTCGTTCAAGGGGATGGCCGTCGACTTCGCCGATCTGCGCGGCAGCGGCCGGTTCGACGCCTTCGTCAGCAACATCACCGAGTCGTGGGGGCTGGAGGAGAGCAACTTCGTCTGGCAGAACACCGCGGCGAACCCGCAGGAGGCGCGGGATCGGCTCTCGAAGGGCATCGCTCCCTTCGAGAACAGGGCGTCGGCGAAGAACCTCGCCTGGGTCGGCTGGGGCTGGGACGTCAAGATGGCCGACTTCGACAACAGCGGACGGCTCGTCGTCGTGCAGTCCTGCGGCTTCGTCAAGGGCACCGTCAACCGGTTCAACTGGCTTCAGGAACTGGCCGCCAGCAACGACCTGATGCTGCGGGAGCCGGACATGTGGCCCAACGCGCAGCCGGGCGACGACATCGCCGGCTCGAACGCGCTGGCGTTCTGGGCGCCGGAGGACAACGGCCGCTACGTCGATCTGAGTCCGCAGCTCGGACTGGACGACCGAACCCCGACCCGCGGTATCGCGGTGGGTGACACCGACGGCGACGGCCGCCAGGACTTCGCGGTGGCACGCCAGTGGGGACCGCCCGCCTACTACCACAACACCAAGGCGCAGGTAGGCGAGTTCCTCGGGCTGCGGCTGCACCGGCCCACTCTCGGCGCCGCCACGGGCAACGACGCCCGCACCCCGGCGTACGGCGCGCAGGCCCGGGTGACCACGGCCGACGGCCGCACCCAGCTCGCCCAGCTCGACGGCGGCGGCGGGCACTCGGGCAAGCGCAGCTTCGACCTGTTCTTCGGACTCGGTGACCAGGGCGGCACGCCCGTCACCGTCGAACTGAGCTGGCGCGACCTCGACGGCGTCCAGCATCAGCAGACCCTGCCCCTCTCCGCCGGATGGCACGACCTCACGCTCACCGACCGAGCCCAGGAGCTGACCACACCATGACGGACGTCAAACGCGCCCCGGTGGGCGTGACCACCACGGCCGAGGTCGCCGACGCGACCCGCAACGGCAGCAGGCCGGACCGGGCACTTGCAGGCGTCGACACGCGACCGCCCGTACCCCGGGTGGACAAGCGCGACCCCCGCTACCTGGCCCTGCGGAACTTCGCCATCTCCATGTCCATCCTCAACGTGCTCGGCTACACGGTGCTCGGGTTCGAGCAGCCCTGGACCTGGCCGCTGTTCGCCCTGGCGATCGGGTACACGGTCGAGTTGGCGATCGAGGCGGTCGCCGCCCGCTCCCTGGGCCGCCGGCCGGCCTACAGCGGCAACGGCGCGTGGGGCGTCTACACGTTCCTCCTGCCGACCCACATCACCGCGCTCGCGGCCAACATGCTGCTGTACGCCAACGACATGTTCTGGCCGATCGCCTTCGCCGTGGTCGTGGCCGTCGGGCAGAAGGCCGTGCTCCAGGCCCCGATCGCCGGACGTATGCGGCACTTCATGAACCCGTCGAACTTCGGCATCACCATCACGCTGCTCGCGTTCTCCTGGGTCAACGTGGCGCCGCCGTACCACTTCACGGAGAACGTGCCGGACGTCTTCCGGATGTTCATCCCGATGGTCGTGCTCACCGCGGGCACGATCCTCAACGCGATGCTCACGAAGAAGGTCGCGCTGATCGTGGGCTGGGTCGGCGGCTTCGTCATCCAGGCCCTGATCCGGCACTACGTCTGGGACGTACAGCTCTGGTCGGCGCTGAGCATCATGACCGGGGTGGCGTTCGTGCTCTTCACCAACTACATGGTCACCGATCCGGGCACCACGCCCTCCAAGCCCCGCTTCCAGTTCATGTTCGGCGCCTCGGTGGCCATGGTGTACGGCGTCCTGATGCTGTTCAACGTCGTCTACACCCTGTTCTTCGCGGTCACGATCGTCTGCCTGGCACGGGGTCTGTTCTGGTGGAGCAGGTGGCTCACCGAGCGGCGCGGCGCCCGCACCGCGGTGCAGCCGGTGCCGCCGCCGGCGGCGGTGGAGCTGCCGATCGCCCGCTGACCCCGCCGATCGACCGAACCGGCCGGTCGTCCTCCCCGCGCGGGATACCGCAAGCAGGAAGACGACCGGCCGGTTCGCGGCGCGGAGAATCAGTCACTGCATCCCGCCGTCACAGATTTCGGAAAGAGGCTGCCATGACCGCCACACAGAGACCGGCCGTGCAGACCCCGATCTCCCCGACCCCGACACGCGCCGGCCGGCGCGGCGCGCTGATCGTGGGCAGTGTGCTCGCGGGAATCGCGCTGGCCCTGCTCTGGTCGTACCAGTTCGTCGACCAGACGATCGGCGACAACGTCGCCAACACCCTGCTGGGCCACGACGCGAAGGCGACAGCGATCGGCGGCACCGCGGCGGGCCTGCTGTTCGCGTTCGTCTCGGGATTGGCGGGCACGTTCACGGCCTGCAACATCGCCATGGCCGCCTCGGTCGGGCCGATGACACACGCCGGCGCGGGCGGCTCACCGGCGGCGGGGCTGCGCTTCATGCTCCGGCCGGTGGGCCTGCTGGCGCTGGGCATGGTCGTCGTCTCCGCCACGTACGGGTTCGTCGGAGTCCTGCTCGGCGACTCGCTGCCGCAGTTGTCGACGGCGACGACCGCCGGCGGCATGCCCGTGCGACTCGTGCAGTCCGTGGTGGTGTTCGGCCTGATCGGTCTCGCGTTCATCTATCTCGGTCTCGCAGCTCTCGACAAGGTCCCGGACCCCTTCGCCCGCCGCCCGTTCGCCCGCGTCTTCGTGCTCGGCATGCTTGTCGGCGCCTTCCTGATCGGCCGGCCGTACCCGTTGTTCCACAAGCTCTTCAAGTGGGCAGCCGACAACGGCAACCCCCTCTACGGTGCCGCGGCCTTCGTGCTCCAGTCGCTTGGCAACATAGCGATCGTGGGCATCCTGTTCGCACTCGTCGTCCTCGTCACCCGCGGCGGGCTGATCCGCTGGCTGTCCGCGCGACCGGCACGCACCCTCGCGGTCACCGGCTCGTTGCTGCTCGCGCTTGGCGTCTTCACACTCGTCTACTGGACCATCCGGGTTCCGGCGATGTTCGGCTACGGCTGGTTCCCGACGATGCCCTACAACTGAGCGCTGCCGTCGGCCTCGTTAGGCGATGGCAGGATCTCGACGTACCCGTCGGTGCCGTGCACGCGGATCCGCTGCCCGTCGCGGATCAGCCTGGTCGCGTCCGCCACCCCGACCACTGCGGGCAGCCCGTACTCCCGGGCGATGACCGCCCCGTGGGTCATGAGGCCGCCCACCTCCGTCACCAGGCCCTCGACCGCGACGAACAGCGGTGACCAGCTCGGGTCGGTGTAGGAGGTGACCAGGATGTCGCCGGGTTCCAGCTCCGCCTCGGCGATGTCAGGCAGGACGCGGGCCCGGCCCTCGACGACCCCACCGGAGACTCCGAGACCGACAAGCGCGCCGGTCGGCACATCGTCGCGCCGGTACGCCCCGGCGATGGCCTCACCCTCCGAGGTGAGCACCCGTGGCGGCGTGAGCGTCTGGTGCCACCGGAACGCGTCCCTCCGCCGCGCGACGAGGTGGTGGTCGACCTGGTGCGTCCGCACGACGTCGTGCAACTCCGAGAAGGTGAGATAGGCGATGTCGTAGTTGTGGCGCAGCACGCCGGCCCGCACGAGACGCTCCGCCTCGGCCAGCAGGGCCTGCTTGTATCCGAAGTAGCGGCTGATGATGGCGTACTTCGGATACTCCCGGTACCCGATGAAGGTGCGGACCCGGTCGATCATCCGCGCGGTCTCCTCGGCCTTCCGGTCCCCGTCCGGCAGGGCGCGCAGCCGTCGCAGCAGTTCCTCGCGCTTCTGCTGCGCCTCCTGACGCCCCTGCGCGAAGCGCCGTCCGGCGGCGCCCGGCTCGACGAGCCTGATGTTGTCGAGGATCAGGGGCACGAGCGTGGTGGGGCGTTCGCTCCAGCGTGGTCTCGTGATGTCGATCTCGGCGACGCAGCGCATGCCGTACCTGTCGAGGTAGGCCCGGATGGCGTCGCGCGCCCGCGTCCCGCCCGCGAGCCTCGGCAGCGCGTCGAGGAAGCCGTCGTCGTCGACCTCCTTGAGGAAGGCCACCACCTCCGGGTACGGGCGGATCACGTCAGCGACGTCGAGCAGCGCCAGCCCCATCTCCGACGTGATGTTGCCCGGGGCGGAAAGCGTGAGGGTGTCGGCGGCGTTCCTCTCGCCCAGCCATTCCCCAAGCTTCTCGTTGAGCCACCAGGTGGCCTGCATCCCCGCCATGATCGCCTGCATGCTCAGGGGATCACTGAGGAGTCGCTTGTGCTCCTCGAACGCGTCCAGCAGGAAGTCGAACAACGCCGGTCCCGTCACCGTCGCGATGTCACGCCGCAGGGCCGCGAGCGACGCCTCGCTGCGCTCGACCAGCTCGGCGACGATCGCCGGGTCGTTCTCGATCGTGGCGGGCGCGTCGCTGAGCCGCGGGAGACCGGGGCCGTCCTCCGCAAGCGTCGGTACGAAGTCGGGGCGGGCGAGGACGGTCTCCAGCGCATCCTTGGTCAACGGATCTGACGTCTCCGCCATCCGGAGGAAGCCGGCGCGGCTCGCGGGCGATGCCAGGAGCCGGGTGGCGTCGACGAACAACCTCCCGCCGGCCTCGTGCATCGGCGCCATGGCAGTCAGTTGCCACATGGAGAGCCCCAACGGCTTCATGGCGTCGGTCATCATCTGCTGGTGGCCGACGGAGAGGTAAACGTGGTTCTCCCCGTCCCCGGCCGTCGCCGGGATGGGGAACAGCGTCGTGATCGGCCGACTCTGCACGATCTCGATCTCACCGTCGACCAGGCACCATTCGACGTCCTGCGGGTCGCCGAAGTGCGCCTCGATCCGCCGCCCCACCTCCACCAGCCGCAGGACCTGCGCGTCAGTCAGCGCCGGCTGCTCCTGTCGTTCCGGGCTGACCGCCTCCTTCGTGGTCCCGCCGGTCGGCAGCGCCCGAATGGCGAGACGCTTGGCGGCGATCGTCCTGTCGACGATCGCGCCGTCGCGCACCCGGTAGGCATCCGGGTTCACCAGACCGGAGACCAGGGCCTCGCCGAGGCCGAAGCTGGCCTCCACGGAGGCGACCTTCCGGTTGGACGTCACGGGGTCGGCCGTGAAGAGGACGCCCGCCGCCTGCGCACATGCCATCTTCTGCACGACGACGGCCAGGTGGACCGTCCGGTGGTCGATGCCGTTGCGCTGACGGTAGGTGACCGCGCGCTCGGTGAAGAGCGACGCCCAGCACCGGCTGACGGCCGTTCGGACTGCCGCCGGGCCCCGCACGTTCAGGTACGTGTCCTGCTGGCCCGCGAAGGAGGCCGTCGCCAGGTCCTCCGCCGTGGCGCTGGATCGCACGGCGTAGGCGTCTTCCTCGCCGTGCTGACCGAGTGCCCGAGTGATGGCCGCCTCCACGTCGTCGGGCAGGGCGGCCCCTTCGATGATCCGCCGGATCTCCGCGCTGCGGTCGCGGATCGCCTCCCGGTCGTCCGGCTTCAGCCGCGACAGGTGGTCGAGCTGATCCTCGATCGAGGGCACGTCGGCCAGGACCCGTCGGAAGGCGTCGGTCGTCACGCAGAAGCCAGCAGGTACGCGGATGCCGTCGAGCCGCGACAGCGCCCCCAGCCGGGCGCCCTTGCCGCCGACGGTCGCGACATGCGTCTCGTCGACCTCGTCGAGACCTCGCACATACTGGTCGATCATCGTGCCCCGTTTCGTCGTCCGTTCCGGTGTCCGGCGGACGATTCTGCGGCAAGACCCGGGTCTTGCGGCAAGGCCCCCGTTGCGATATACGTTGAAGTGGGAACGGATACCAGTGGTGTTTTCCCCCTGGTCCCCGCCCTTGCGGCAGGCCGTCTCGCACGTCCCCTCCGGCCTCCACGCACTGCGCGATCCCCGTCGAAGCGCAATGCGGCAACGCCGCTCACACCGCCGTCGGCGCACGTTGCCGCGTCGACGCGGCGCGCACCGGGTATCGGAACCCGATCGGGTGAGTACGCGAGAGGGGACCGTGATGGCAGCGACAGCGCAGATCCTGTTCGTTCAGGGTATTGGCGCCGGCACGCACGACGAGTGGGACAACAGGTTGTTCGACAGCCTGCGGCACGCGCTCGGGGACTCGTACGAGGTTCGTTACCCACGGATGCCCGACGAGGACGACCCGAGCTACGTCGCCTGGAGCGCCGCCCTCCGGCGGGAGATCGCGGCACTTGACGACGGCGCCGTCGTCGTGGGCCATTCGATGGGCGGGGCGATCCTCGTCCACGCGCTCGCCGAGCGGCCACCCGAGCGGGACCTCGCGATGATCGTGCTGGTCGCCGTCCCGTTCGTCGGCGCGGGCGGCTGGCCCGGTGACGAGTTCGAGTTGCCGCACGACCTCGGCGCCCGGCTGCCGCGGGGCGTACCGGTGCGGGTGTTCCACGGGCTCGGGGACGAGACGGCCCCGCCGTCGCACGCGGACCTGTACGAGGGCGTCATTCCGCAGGCGCGGGTGTACCGGCTGCCGGGGCGCGACCACCAACTGAACGACGACCTCGGTGAGGTGGCCGCGGTGATCAGGCTCGGAGACGACGCCGGCACGTCACCGCCGCGCTGACCCCGCCTGCTTGCTGGCCGGGGGCGTCAGGGGTGCGTCCGACGTCACTTGACACGGTCGGCTAATCGTATTAGCTTGAAGCTAACGCAATTAGCCAACCGTGGAGGTTCCGATGACCGAGTACCTGACCGTCGAAGGCGGCACCCTCGCGTACGAGGTGACAGGCGCCTCCGGGCCGCTCGTCGTCCTCGCTCACGGCATGGGTGACAGCCGTGCGGCGTACCGCTTCGTCGTGCCGCGCCTGGTGGCCGCCGGGTACCGGGTGGCAGCGGTCGACCTGCGGGGTTGCGGCGAGTCGAGCGCGCAGTGGTCCTCCTACAGCCGCACCGACATCGCCGGGGATCTGCTCGCGGTGATCCGCCACCTCGGCGGTCCGGCCGTGCTCGTCGGTCACTCGATCTCCGGCGGGGCAGCCACCATCGCCGCCGCCCGGGCGCCCGAGATGATCACCGGCATCGTCGAGCTGGCACCCTTCACCCGCAAGCAGTCGATCAAGCTGAGCGATCTGCGGGTCGCCCGTTACCGCAAGGGCATGGCCCGTCTGCTCGGCACCGGCCTGCTGGGCAGCGTGCCGCTCTGGCGCAGCTACCTCGACATCGCCTACCCCGGGCGAAAACCTGCCGACTGGACCGCCCGTACGGCCCGGATCGACGCCATGATGCGCGAGCCCGGTCGAATGGCGGCGATGCGCAAGATGGGCCAGTCGGCGCCCGTCGACGCGGGGGCCCAACTGGCTAACGTCCGCTGCCCGGCCCTGATCGTCGAGGGCACGCTCGACCCGGACTGGGCCGACCCGAGGGCCGAGGGGGAGGCGATCGTGGCCGCGCTGCCCGCCGGGCTGGGTCAGCTCGAGGTCATCGAGGGCGCGGGTCACTACCCGCACGTGCAGTACCCCGACGAGACCGTGACCCTGCTGCTCGCCTTCCTGGGCACGCACGCCCGCGCCTAGGGCTCGCCCCGCCTCCGGAGCGCGCCGTCGACGCCGCGGTCAGGCCAGCAGTTGCTCCCGCATCCGCGCGCCCAGGTTGATCCGTCCCACCGCGCGCGGGCCGGCCGGATCGTGCACGTCCACCGTGTTGTTGCGGCGCATCAGCGCACGGACCGGCGGTGGCAACCGGGGCGGATCGTCCATCGCGGCGAGGATCTGCGCGGCGCTGGTGATCAGTCGATCGACGAGGGCGGCGGCGTCGGTGTCCACCCGCACCCGGCCGTACTCCCAGCCGGCGGTGGTGAGGTCGAGCACCTCGAACACGTGGGTCACCAGCGGGTTCGGGTCGGTCACCCGATCGAGGCGGGCCGCCCGGCCGCCGACCACCGCGACGGCGGCGGCCACCTGGGCGTACGGGTGGAAGCCGCACGGCAACGCGAACAGCGGCCACCGCAGGCCGGGACCGGCCTCCATCCACAGCGGCCGGTAGTTCCGCCTGTGCACCAGGAGCCGCCGGCCCGTCCGCCGGTGGATGTCCTGCGCCTGCGCCCGCAGATCCATGTGCGCCTCGTCGGCGACCTGGTGCAGAACCCGGGCCGCCACCACCAGGCCGTCGTCGCCGTCCAGCACTCCGGTCGCCGCGTCGACCTGCGCGGGGAACGGAACCCGCGCGTGGTTGCCGTATCCGTGCTGGAGGTCCCGCAGCAACGCCTGCTGCCGCTCCGGGTCGAGTTGCACCCGCCCGCCGCCCAGCAACCGCTGGAGCCAACGCATGTCGCCTCGTTTCAGCAGAGCCGTCCCGAACCGTGGCAATGCTATGCGCCTGACGATCCTCGGGTGCCGCAGGGGTGAGCGCGGCGTGTGCCGGCCGGGCGACGCGCGGGTCGGTGCCCGCGACCGCGCCCGGCCGGCCATGCCCTGCCCCCGGCTACCGGGGTCGGCCGCTCAGCTGCGGCTCCACCGCTGGCTGGCTGCGCCGTTGCAGTCCCAGATCTGGGCGCGTGTGCCATTCGCCGTGCCGTTGCCCACCAGATCCAGGCAGCGGCCTGAGGCGACAGCCGTGATCGAGCCGTCGGCGTTGAACCGCCACTGTTGGTTCGCCTGGCCGTGACAGTCCCAGATGATCACCGACGTCCCGTTGGCGGTAGCGGCGTTGAAGACGTCGAGGCACTTGTTGCCGTAGACCCGCAGCTCCTGAGAGCTGGTCGAGGTCCAGGACTGGTTGGCCTGACCGTGGCAGTCCCAGATGATGGCCGTGGCGCCGTTGGTCTGGGACGCGCCGTTGACGTCCAGGCACCGGCCGGCGGAGGTGCTGCGGATCGCCGACGTCGTGCTCGGCGGGGGAGTGGTCGGCGGGGGAGTGGTCGGCGGAGGAGTGGTCGGCGGGGGAGTGCCGCCGCCGGTGACCAGGAACATGGCGGCGCCATGTGCCGGCACCGACGCGCTGATCGTGCCTGTCGACGTCGAGGTGGTGTGGGACCACAGGTCACGTACGGCGTACGAGCCGGCGCTGCCGAGCCCGAGCGCGCTGGCCGTGGTGGAGATCGTGGTGGTGCCGCTGCCCCGGTTGAGCAGGACGGTGGCCACCCCGCCGGTGGACATCGGCTTGCGCCAGACCTCCAGGTCACCGGTGTCACTGATCTTGCGGCCCTGCTGACCGCCCCAGTCCTGGTTGACGGCGATCACGTCGGTGTTGGTCAGGATCGTGCGGGTGGCCGCCGACATGGTGCGGATGTCGTTGCCGGCAAGCAGTGGGGCGTTCAACAGCGCCCACAGGCTGAAGTGGGCCCGGGACTCGGTGTCCGTGGGTCCGTTGCCGACCTCCAGCATGTCCGGGTCGTTCCACGCGCCGGGCCGGGCGTACGACTCCTTGCCGACCTGCTGGTCGAGGATGCCCATGATGGAGTTCCAGTTTCCACCGATGTCGCCCGTGGTACGCCAGGAGTTGCCCACCCCCGCGCCCCAGGTCCAGACGCTGTCCTGCCCCCAGCTGCACAGGCTGTAGAGGATCGGCCGGTTGGTGGCGGCGAGCGCGTCCCGCATCGCGGTGTAGCGCTGCTGCGCGCTCCGACCGAGATGGTCGCCGCAGTTGTCGTACTTGAGGTAGTCGATCCCCCAGGACGCCCAGAGGTTGGCGTCGCGTTGCTCGTAGTTGATGCTGGCCGGGTACCCGGCGCAGGTGAGGGTCCCGGCCGAGGAGTAGATGCCCAGCTTGAGGCCCTTGTCGTGGACGTAGTCGGCGAGGGCCTTCATGCCGCTCGGGAACTTCTGCGGATCGGCGACCAGGTCACCGCTGCCGTTGCGCTGCTTGGTGGACCAGCAGTCGTCGATGTTGACGTAGCGGTATCCGGCCGCTGCCATGCCGCTGGAGACCAGCGTGTCGGCCGTCTGCCGGATGAGCGTCTCGTTGACGCTGCATCCGAACGAGTTCCAGTCGTTCCAACCCATCTGCGGTGTCCGGGCCAGCCCGTTCTCCAACGCCTGCGCGGGTTCGGTGGTGGTGAGCACCAGCGCGCCACTGACCACGGCGGTGCCGAGGGCGGCCGCGAGGAACGCGGGAAGCAGTAGGGCGATTCTTCGTCTGAGCATGTGCACTCCTTGCGGGTGGTTGGCGGCGAGGGCCCCCGGCCGGCCCGCAGGAGCCAATTGCATAGACCATCGACAATTTAACCCGTATGACATATGACGTCAACGTCCCCGGCATGCGGCGCTGGTCGAGGGTCGCCGGAGTTCGCCGCGCAGCCCTTCCGGCCCACACCGTGGGACAGTGTTTAGTGAGGGCTGTCTATATTGACGTCGCTCGGCGACGGCGACAGGATCTCGGCACCACCACCGCCGCGATCTCCCCTGGGAGGCGTCATGCCCCGTCCCCGCCTGCCGCTCCTGCGGGCAGCCACCCGACTCGCCGCGCTCGCCGCGGCCACCGCCGGTGTGCTGCTCGCCGTCGCCACACCCGCCAGCGCCGCGGTCCCCACCGGCCGCTACGTCGCGCTTGGCGACTCGTACACCGCCGGTCCGCTGATCCCCAGCCAGGTCGACCTGAACTGCCTCCGGTCCAACCGCAACTATCCCTCGCTGGTGGCCGCGGCCGCCGGCTCGGCGTCGTTCGCCGACGTGAGCTGCTCCGGCGCCACTACCGACGACATCCTCTATGGCGGCAGCGGCCAGCTGGGCATCACGGTGCCACCGCAGCTCAACGCCGTCACGTCGAGCACGGCGCTGGTGACGGTGCAGATCGGCGGCAACGACATCGGCTTCTCCGGAATCATCAGCGAATGCGCGGAGGCGAGCCTCAGCAGTCCCCTCGGATCGCCGTGCAAGAACCGGTACACCGCCGGCGGCACCGACCAGTTGCAGGCCCGGATCGCGGGCACCGTGCCCAAGGTGACCACAGTGCTGCAGGCGATCCGCCGGGCCGCACCGGGCGCGCGGGTCGTGGTGCTCGGGTATCCGGCGATCCTCCCCGACAGCGGGTACGGCTGCTGGCCCGTGGTCCCGATCGCCTACCAGGACGTGCCGTACCTGCGGACCATCGAGAAGTCGCTCAACGCCATGCTGGCCGGCGCCGCGGCGGCGAACGGCGCCACCTACGCCGACGTCTACACGCCGTCGATCGGTCGCGACGCGTGCAAGAGCAGCGGCACCAGGTGGATCGAGGGGCTGGTGCCGCAGAACTCGGCCGCGCCCTTCCACCCGAACGCGCGCGGTGAGCAGGGCATGGGCAGCGCGCTGCTCGCCACCCTGAACAGCTGACCGAACACGTTCGGGCCGGCCCCGTCGCGCGACGACGGCGGGGCCGGCAGGTCACGCAGTGGTACGGCGTCGGCGCGAGCCCTCACCGCTGCCGATGCTTGAGCCGGGCGGCCTGGCGTGTCAGGTGGTCGCGCTCGGCGAGGTTGGGTGCCCGGTGGGCCGCCTCCACGTACAGGCGTGCCGCCGTCGCGAGGTCGCCGTCGCGCTCGTGCAGGTAGGCCGCCACCGCCGTGTGACGAGGCAGCGCGTCGTCGAGCGCCGCGAGCGCCGCCAGTCCGGCGCGGGCGCCGTCGGCCTCGCCGACGGCCACCGCCCGGTTGAGTCGGACGACCGGGCTGTCGGTCAGGCGCGCCAGCTCGTCGTACCACTCGACGATCTGCACCCAGTCGGTCTCCTCGGCGGTGGGCGCGTCGGCGTGGAGCGCGGCGATGGCGGCCTGGGCCTGGAACTCACCCAGGCGGTCGCGGGCCAGGGCGGTCTGGAGGATGTCCACTCCCTCGGCGATGATCCCGGTGTCCCACCGGCCGCGGTCCTGCTCGGCGAGGGGCACCAGGCTGCCGTCGGGCGCGGTCCGGCTGGCACGGCGGGCGTGGTGCAGCAGCATGAGGGCAAGCAGCCCCGCCACCTCGGGGTGGTCGATCGCGGCGGCGAGCTGCCGGGTGAGCCGGATGGCCTCGGCGGCGAGGTCGACGTCGCCCGTGTAGCCCTCGTTGAAGACCAGATAGAGGACGCGCAGCACGGTGGCGACGTCGCCGGGTTGGTCGAACCGCACAGTCGAGACGATGCGTTTGGCCCGGCTGATGCGTTGCGCCATGCTCGCCTCGGGCACCAGGTAGGCGTGGGCGATCTGGCGGGTGGTCAGCCCGCCGACGGCGCGGAGCGTGAGCGCGACGGCGGACGACGGCGTCAGCGACGGGTGGGCGCAGAGGAAGTAGAGCTGGAGGTTGTCGTCCACCGCAGGCGTGGGTCCCGGCGCCGGCTCGGAGTCGACGAGGTCCTCCCGACGGCGACGGGCGGCGTCGGCCCTGGTGGTGTCCAGGAACCGCCGCCAGGCCACGGTGATCAGCCAGCCCTTGGGGTCCCGTGGCGGGTCGGCCGGCCAGACGCGGACGGCCTCGACAAGCGCGTCCTGCACGGCATCCTCGGCCGCCGCGAAGTCAGCTCCGCGGCGGACGAGGATCCCGAGCACAGCCGGCGTGAGACTCCGGAGCAGTGCCTCGTTCATCGCCCAGGTCACTCCGAGATGGTGGGCGGCTCGGTCAGGAAGGGGCGCACCTCGAGCCACTCGTGGATCGGCTTCCCGCCCGCCCCCGGAGCGGCGGACAGTTCCCCGGCCAGCTCGACGGCGCGCTGGTAGCTGTCGACGTCGATCACCATCCAACCGGCGATGAGGTCCTTGGTCTCGGCGAACGGGCCGTCGGTGACCGGCGGCCGTCCCGGGCCGTCATAGCGGACCCACGCTCCCTCGGGGGCGAGCGCCTGTCCCTCGATGAACTCGCCGGTCTCCTCCAACCGGGACGCGAAGTCCCTCATGTACTGCATGTGCGCCGAGATCTCCTCCGGCGTCCACTTGTCCATCGGTACGTCGTTGACCGCGGCCGGAGCGCCGCGGTAGTGCTTCAGCAGCAGGTACTTCGCCATCGTCGTGTTCCTCCTCGCTCGTGTGACCCGTTCCGGTCACCTTCACCTCGGGGACGGAGCCGCGCGCCGTTTCTCGACATGGCCGTAGAGAAATCTTGGTGCCGGGCGGAGGGAGGCGCCGGCGCACCGGGGCGAGCCGGCCCGCGCTCAGTCGGTCGGTCGCGCTGCCGGGCGGTAGTCGAACCAGTCGAAGGCGGCGCTGCCCTCGGTCACGTACATGCCGACGACCCGGCCGGTGAAGCCACCGGCGACCTCGGTGGACAGGTAGCGCCCGTCGAGTTCGGCAAGCAGGACGCGCCCCTCGGCGGTCTCCACCTCGAACGCGATCATGTCGGAGGTGGCGGGGCGTACGCCGAAGGGTTCGGCCGCGGACGCCAGGTCCGCCGCGGAGGTCACGGTCGGCGGGTAGAGGTCGTGGGTCCGGGTGGCGATCGTCAGGACCAGCGGGCCAGCGGGTACGTCGAGGGACGCGAAGACCTGCCGGAACGGGCCGACCCGGCCGACGACGCGGACCGTGCCGGCCCGAACCTCCAGGTCGTAGTGGTGCGCCTCGTCGATGCGGATGGTGAGCCCGGCCGTGCCGCTGCCCGGATCCACACGCGTGCCGGCGCGGCAGTCATGGTGGCGCTGGCGCGTGGCCACGATCGTCGCGCCGGCGCGATCAAGCGTCGTGCCGGCGGCGTGCAGGGTGAGCCATCCCGGCCGTTCGGTAAGCGACCAGGCCGTGTCGGGGCGGGAGCGGGGCGAGATCCAGCCGGGTGCGAGGGCGCTCGCGTCGAAGTCGTCGTGGTGGGCGCCGGGGTCGGGCGGGGCCGCGAGGGCCGGCGCGCTCCCGGCGGGTGCGGCGGTGACCTCCCGGACAGGGTCCACGACGGGCCACCCGTCGACCCAGCGGACCGGTGCGAGGAACGTCTCGCGGCCGAGCACGTGGAAGGGCGGCCACTGGCCCTTCGCCCGGATGCCGAGGAGCACCATCCACCAGCCGCCGTCCGCGGCCCGCACCAGATCGGCGTGCCCGGCGGCCTGTACGGGCAGGTCGGTGCCGCGGTGCGTGAGGACGGGGTTTGTCGGGGCGGGCTCGAAGGGCCCCCGTGGGCTGCGGGAACGGGCGACCGAGACGGCGTGGCCGGTGTGCGTGCCGCCCTCGGAGAGCAGCAGGTACCACCAGTCGCCGATCCGGTAGAGGTGCGGAGCCTCCGGGTACTGGCCGCCGGTGCCGGACCAGAGCGGGATCGGCCCCTCCAGCACCCGCCCCTTGTCCGGGTCGATCCGGTAGGCGTCCACTCCGGAGGTCGTCAGCCAGCAGGTGCCGTCGTCGTCCCACGCCAGGGACGGATCGACGTGTGGGAGGTCGAGGTAGACCGGCTCGGACCATGTGCCGGTGGGGTCCTCCGCGGTGACGATGAGGTGTCGGCCCAGGCTGACGTTTGTGGTGATCATCCAGAACCGGCCGTCGTGGTGGCGGATGGTCGGCGCGAAGACGCCTCGGGACGCGTCGGCGTCCGGCGGGATCTCCAGCTGGCTGGGCCGGTCGAGGATGTTGCCGATCTGTCGCCAGTTGACCAGGTCCCGACTGTGCAGCAGCGGTACTCCCGGAAAGTACTCGAAGCTGGAGCAGACCAGGTAGTAGTCGTCGCCGACCCGGCAGACACTCGGATCGGGATAGAAGCCGGGCACGACCGGGTTGTGATAACCCGGGACGGCGGGTGCGCCTGCGAGCACTGGTGTCACCTCCCGGGCGGTGGATGCCAGGATGCCATGAAATGTTGGCGATAACATCGTGTGCCCCGGATGCTACGAAGATGCCCGTCGGGATGGCAACCCTCTCCGGGCGCCGGGCCGGGGCGACAGGCCCGCGACCCCCGGCGGGAAACATGGCCGACATCTATTGACGAGCGGCATCGCCATCTACGAAGGTCTATAGAGGGTGAGATGACGCGCCGCCGGGAGCTCGGTGCGCCGGTCTCCGGCTGTGACACGTTGCTGCGGGGTGCGAACGGGCGGCACTGTTAACGCTAACAGCGCGGGGTGCCCACTCCACGTCCGACGGCGGCAGCCGCGCGTCTCGCACGAGACCGCGAACGGCGCGCGTCCACGACATTCGACTTCTCGGGGCGGTGGCCCGGCAACGGCACCGTCCCTCACCTGCCTGCGCCTCTGAGCTGCGCTGATTGGAGAGACCATGCCTGACGTGACACGAAGGAACGTGCTGAGGGCCGGTGCGGCGGGTGCCGGAGCCGCGCTGCTGCCGGTCGCGTGGTCCGCCGTCGCCCGCGCCGGCTCGGTGGCGCCGCCGCAGGTGCTCGCCGCCGACGACCTGGCCCTGTGGTACGACGAACCCGCCGGCACCGACTGGCTGCGGGCGCTGCCGATCGGCAACGGCCGGCTGGGCGCGATGGTGTTCGGCAACATCGACACCGAACGGCTCCAGCTCAACGAGGACACCATCT